>CAZWSC010000047.1:0-102593 GCA_964636385.1 uncultured bacterium | reverse complement strand
GGCATGTTCCGGACGGGAGAAGTGCGGGGTTCGGATGCCGCTCAGGCCCCCCGCGGTGGAAGCTTCCCCAGGCCACAGATGCAGTTCTGGGTCCAGAAGCGAGGCCCCCGGGGAGACCGTCCTCTCGATCAGCGTGTGCCAGGATCCGGAAGGCGGATCCAGCGGTTCTTCTCGATGTCGTACAGCCAGCAGACACCTTCGTCCGTCAGTATGAAGCCAAAGGTAATCATCTCGCTGATCTCATCCGGGCTGACCGGCAGCGGGAGGATGCTGGTCCGTCTGCCCTCGTCCCGGAATGACTCGTCGATGGTCATCCAGCGTTCCTTGTCAGGACGATATGCCCAGATCGTGCCGTCTGCCGTGAGAACACTCCCCACGCTGATAAGCCGCACGATCTCCCCCTCGGGGGCCTCTTGCTGCGACCAGACAGCGGTAGGTGCGAGGGCCGCGGCCGTCAAGAGCAGGAACGTCATAGCAGCGGTAGCCGGCACTTGTCGTATTCTGCGAGTCATCACTCTCCTCCATTCCTGTAGTCTGTGCGTCCGCGTGGTGAAGGACCTGGCTGTCAGGCTTACCGGACCAGTACGATCCGGGTCGTCTTCGTCCATGAACCGACCGTGATCCTGACCCAGTAGATCCCGGATGGGGCCCTTCGACCACGGGTGACGGTTCCGTCCCATAGGATCTCGCGGACGCCCGTGTGGAAGCTTCCGCCGAGATCATCGCGGACTCGCCGTCCGGACGCATCGAATATCTCAACCCGCACATCCTTTGGGACAGGAAGATCCAGTCGGAAGGAGACGTAGTCTCTGGATGGATTCGGCCCGTACGAACGAAGGCGCAATGCGGATGGCCGGTGATCGTACAGCGCTGAATGCGGTCCGTACACCACCAGACGATCCCCATCGAAGAGTGTCCTGAAGCGGTACAGATACTCGACCGAGCTTTCCACCGAAGTGTCCAGAAGATGGAAGACACCGGCGGAGTCCGGAAGCAGGGGCTCCGGCGGGATCCGTCGCCAGACAAGCTGTCCGGCTTCCGCGCGCTCCACTCCCACGCCAAGGGCGGCTGGTTCGTCAGGCAGGGAGAAGGAGATGTGCATCCCCTCGGGCCCGGGCTCGAACCGAAGATCCTCCACTTCGCGTGGGAGCAGGCCGCTCACGGCCAGATGAACGGGGATCTCCCGGACCGGTTCGTTGACGTCGTTCGATGCGAGAATGAGCATGGCCTCGAACTGCCCCACACCGACTGAGTCGGCGTTGAACTTCAGGGAAAACGGTTGCGGGCTTCCCGGGATGGCCCGGCCATGACGTGGCAGACGATCCAGCCAGCGAAGATCGGGCAGTTTCGGCAGACGGTCGAATGGCTGCCGTGTGAGGGAGGTCCCCAGGGTCACCAGGATCCGCACATCATCTGGGTTCCCAAGCAGGCTCCACGGGATCGGCACGATCAGGCTGTCCGACCGCGAGCGAAAGTCAACTCCCATGAGCCCGACCTGCGGCCGCAGGGCCGGGTCGAGAAGCACGGCGGGGCCGTCGTGACCTGCTTCTCCGGCAAGCTTCCCCAGTGCTACCAGGTAATCGGCACCCAGATTGTAGTCGGCTCTTCCCGTCACAAGATTCCTGTCTGTGTCTACCCAGATGAGTGCGCCCCAGGTCCGCAGCGGGTCAGACCACGGGCGGTGCATTCTGATGCGGAGTTCCAGCAGCCGCCCAAGCTCCGCATCATCACGGTTGCGGGCCTCGATGGAAGCAAGGTCGACCATGCGCGAGGTGTCCGGCGCATCCTCCATCAGGAGCTCGTAGGGATCTCCGGCAGCACGCGATTGATCCCACTCCACGCGAAGATCGTCCAGGGAGGAGGCAGGTCCGCCGAGATAGGCATTGAACATGAGTGTGCCCCCCGTTGCGTTCATGATCATCAGGGTTGTGTCGCTTTCGCTCACTCCATGGAGACGGTAGCGCACCTCGTCAGTGTCGACGACCAGCGCCGGCGCGTATGGGACTCCGGAGGCCTCCCTGGCCCGGCTCTCCCCCTCGTCATAGATGGCGGTGAGACGGTAGCGGTACGCCACATCAGTCATCACGCCTCTGTCCCTGTAGTGGAGAGAGCGAAGGGGGTAGGGGTGGATTGGATCCGTCCCGAACTCCCCCCCGGCTTCGCTCCTGTAGATGTTGTATCCGAAGAATCGGTCAGAGAGTGTGTCCACGTTGGCGGGGGCCAGCCATTCCAGCTTAAGGCAGTTCGGGCCGCACTCAAGGATGCGCAGGTCTCTGGGGAGTGAGAGAGCCTGGGCTTTCACCAGGGCGACGTCGTCGAGATACCATCCAAGGTCCTCCAGGTACTCGTCGCTCTCCGCGCGGAACCTGATGAAGAGCTGGGAGTCGCGGAGAAAGCCGTCCAGGGGGAAGCGGCTGATCCTCCAGCCGTTCGAATAGCCGCTGAATGCAGGGCCATGGAACAACCTCAGTCCGTCGAATGGATACGATTCCTCCGGCTCCAGGGGAAACCACGGGCCTGCCGGACTGTGGGAGTGCTCGACCCGTCCGCCGTCATAGCCTGCCTCGAATCTGTGGAGGTGCCTGACCTCCAGCCGGGCCCGCTCGAATCCGGACAGGTCGACGGGGCCCCAGAGGAGTGAGGATGAGGTGTTGGCGGAGTAGGTTCCTTCCAGGTTCGTGGCCCACACGCGTTCCCCGCTCCAGGCTTCGAGCGGCTGAGCCGGGGATCCCCAGGACCAGTCGCCGGTCGGAACCAGGGGACCAGGATCCGTCTCCAGTGTGAAAGTAGTCCCTCCGTGTACGAGCACGCGATGCTCCAGAGGGTACTCCGGCGACCTGGCCTGATTCGGTGTGATGGCGCGGTCTTCGGCCACCAGATGGTAGAGCAGGTCGGATCCCGGCACGAGCTCCGGCAGTTCGACCTCTCCCCGGTACACCCCATCCGCAGGTCCGGGCTCAAGAACGTGTTCGACGCCACCGCCCCCGGACTCCGGGCGCAGGAAAGCCGCCACCCGCCCAATGTTCCCGGAGTTGTCCGTCACACGGGCCCGGAGCGGAAGGCGCACCCTGTCGGAGGTGACCGATGTTTCCTGCGCATGCTCGATGAGTGGGGGCACAAGGTCCGGACCCACGATGAACCTGAAGACCGAGTCCGGTGCCAACGGGGGATGTACTGCGCGGTTCCCCGCCGTGTCCGCCGCAGCCCAGAAGTATGAGATCGTCCGGACGGTGTCATCATCCTCCCCGGAGCCCGTGGGGATCAGCACGCGGTACTCGCGGGTCCCGGAGATCGCGGTTGCTGCCAGGCGCTGATAGCCTTCTCCCGTGGAGTAGAACACCGACACCGAGTCGGGTGCGGGGGGGAAGAGCGACCTGATCCACGCCCCGGCCTCCACGACGGAACCAGGCATCTCGACGTCGGGAAGAGGCTCGTGTTCAATGCGCACGCTGTAGTCCCCTATACCGTGAGCCTTGAAGGCGCCGGTAATCCGGGCGATGTGCGGTGTGCCGTTCTCAAGGTTCCCGTCGTCGTCATCCCACACAAGCAGGTCCAGCATGTAATCATCGAATGACTGCGCGGCGCCGTACCGGGCGAAGTGGAAGAGGGAGTCGGTCCTGGCGGGACCCAGCTCCTTCCGCAGGTTCCACAGCGCCCCGGCCAGGATAAGGCCCTGCTGGTGAGGGCTGGGGCTCCGATCGTCCGGCCATACCCGGACCGTCTCGACTTCGCGAATGTGGGTGCCCGGTCCGAAGAAGCCGACACCTATGTACGGCTGATCGGTCATGGTGGCTGCGAAGTAGTCGCTGAATGCCTCATTCATGTCGTGCGGCGTGGAGAATGGGGCATAGCAGTACTGCGTGACGGCGTGGCCGTACTCGTGGTACACGACATCGGCGATTCTTGCGGACGACACGCAGCCCGCCCCGGCCGCGTAGAAGTTGAGCCGCCTGCCGTTCCAGTAGGCGTTGCAGTACCCGGATTGATCCTCTACCCGGACTGTCATGGGATCGTCCAGGGGGGCGAGCGCCTCACCGGGATCAATGGCCCGGATGAACGAGTGCGCCCTGTTCACGTGGTGAAAGGCGTTCCGGTGGGACGGATGCGAGTTGGATTCATCCCACAGGAACTCGACCGTGCCGGGGGCTGACGCCCTCAGCGTGTCTGTCGGGGTCCATAGTGCGCGGCCTCCATCCTGGATCCGTGCGAACGGCCCCTGCATGACCATTGTCAGGCGGTACTCTCCTTCATGGGGCAGATCCAGGGAGAAGCCGCCAAGGGTGTCGGTGAAGACCGACTGCTCGAATGCCGGGGGGTGGGCGATGACGGTCATGCCGCTGAAGGGCAGGCGCTCCATCTCGTCCCCCACCGTGGCAGGTTCAATGAGACCGTACGCTCTTCCACCGATCTGGTGGCTCCGGCACAGGCGATTCTCCCGAAGCAGAAGCTCGCCTGTGTGTTCATCGACTGCGGCATCCCACCATCCGGGAGGATTCCCGGTACGGAATCGAACCCGCAGCACAGGTCTCAGACCGATGGCTCCTCCCGCTCCGTTCCAGGCGATCCAGGCGGCGGAGTCCTCCTCCCACTCCACGTCGCCCTCGGAAAGCCCAAGCCCGACAAGGGACGCCTCTCGCAGAATTCGGGGCGGGAGAGGTGGGCTGCGTTCCGCCATCATCGACCCGGCCCCGGGCATCGCCGATCCGCGCAGAAGTACAGGCCTGCCGGCAGCGTCAATCTGCAGAACAAGGTGAGACCCGAGAATCGGCCTTCCTTCCAGGACCTGCTGCAGATGGATGTAGGTTATCCGCGGTGTGGGGGAGACCCGGACAACCTCCAGCGGCCCTGTCTCCAGTGACCCGATGCGCGGCAGGTCTTCGAGGTCGCGGGCGATCCGGGCCGCAGACAGGGCAGTCGACCAGTGGCCGGTCCCGTCCCATGCGGAGACCGGGACGGAGGAGAGATCCCCGGAAGTGAGGTGGATTGCAGCCCAGCCGGGAACCTGATGAAAGAGATTGCCGCCGCCGTTCCCCATCAGCAGCGGTGTCCCGGCCGGGTTGATGGTGCCGGATCCAGGGCTGTCGAGGGGATCAGGCGCAAACGCCAGTGCAGGTGTGTGCCAGATTATTGCGGCAAAGCCAGCAACCGCGGTGAACCGCCTCCGGTTTGAGCCGCCTCCCGGGAACCGCCCACAGCGGAATCCTGCGGTTCTGACCAGGCTTCCGGACCGGCCGCGGCTCCACCCCTTCTGCGCCCTGTCGCCAGGTCTGCTGGAGATGGACATCGATACTCCGACTCCATACGTTTGGATGTGGGTTGATCCCTGCTGCCGATTGCCGACCTTGACGCCCGGCATGCGTGATGCCCTGAATGTAACACAGGCCCGAATATCGTTGCTTCCCTGTCTTGAGACGATCCCATGGCGGGCGTAAGATTGCAGCCTGTGGCGGTGACCTGCAGGCAGATGCTTCGGACAACAGGTGATACCAGCCGAAAGCCCGTTCGAAAGGAGGCCATGTTGAAGCGGTACCGCACACCACGACGCCCGGTGTCGGGGCGGGTCCTTCCGCCGGCGCTGCTGGCAGCAGCAGGTCTCGTCCTGCTGCTCATCTCTGCCGTACACGATCCCGGGGTCACAGCGCCGAGGGAGGATGAGACTGCCGGGTCCGGTACGGGCGGAGATCCGGGATTTGTCTATAAGGTCGTACTCGCGGATGCGATTGGCCCGGTGACGGCCAGGTTTGTCGGCAAGAGCATACTGGCCTCGGAAGAGGACGGCGCAATGGCCGCGGTCATAGTGCTGGACACGCCGGGCGGCCTGGATACATCGATGCGTGAGATGGTCAAGGCGATCCTCGGGGCCGATGTGCCGGTCATCGTCTATGTCGCGCCGCCGGGAGCGCGCGCGGCCTCCGCGGGTCTCTTCGTGACGCTGGCTGCCCCGGTTGCCGCCATGGCGCCAGGTACCAGCATCGGTGCGGCAACTCCGGTTCCGATCGGAACAGGGGCCGCGCCGGCGGATACCACCGAACCTTCCGGGGCGATGACTGCCAAGGCGACCCATGATGCCTCCGCCTATGCGCGCTCCCTGGCCAGCCGTCACGGACGCAATGCGGCCTGGGCCGAGCGGGCGGTTCGTGAGGCCGTCTCCCTCTCCGCCGAGGAGGCGGTCCGTGATACCGTGGTCGACCTGATTGCGTCAACTCTGGAGGAGCTGCTCGAGCTCGTGGACGGACGAGAGGTGTCGCTCGCGACCGGCACGGCAGTACTTCGCACCGCCGGCGCCGAGGTGCGGCTGCTGACGATGAGCTGGCGGGAGAGGATGCTTGCCCTGATCACCAACCCCAGCATCGCGTATCTCCTCTTCCTGGCCGGGATCCTCGGCATCGGGCTGGAGCTGTACAACCCGGGCACGATACTTCCGGGAGTTGTGGGGGCGATCTCGCTCATACTTGCCTTCTTCGCCTTCCAGAGCCTGCCTGTCACAGTCGCGGGGGTGTTGCTCATAATACTCGCTGTGGTCATGTTCGCCCTGGAGTTCCAGGTGACCAGCTACGGCCTTCTTTCGATCGGAGGGATTGTGAGCTTGATACTCGGGTCGCTCCTTCTGTTCGAGCGCGGCTCGGCCGCCCGCGTATCGCTGTCGGTGCTGATACCGGCCGTCGCCACCTTTGCCGCGTTCTTCATCTTCGCCGTCTACATGGCTCTTCGCGCCCAGCGCCGCCCCCGATGGAGCGGGGCGGACGGCATGCGGGGGGAGATCGGAAAGGCCGCCACCGACCTGGATCCGGAGGGACAGGTCCTGGTGCACGGAGAGTACTGGAACGCCCGCGCGGCAGGGCCGATTCCCGCAGGGAAGATGGTCAGGGTTACGAGAGTCGATGGACTGAGGATCGAGGTGGAGCCGGCCGAGTCCGGGCAGGAAACCAACCCAGGGAGGTAACGTCATGATAGGTATTCCGGTAATTGTCTTCATACTGTTTCTGCTGCTCGCGAGCGCCGTCAGGATTCTCAGGGAGTATGAGCGCGGCGTGGTCTTCCGCCTCGGCCGGATGGTCGGGATAAAGGGGCCGGGACTGATCCTGCTCATCCCGATGATCGACAAGATGGTGAAGGTCAGCCTGCGGACCCTGGTCATGGATGTCCCCCCCCAGGATGTGATCACCAAGGACAACGTCACCGTGAAGGTCAACGCGGTGATTCGCTTCAGGGTGATCGATCCGGGGAAGGCGACGATCGAGGTGGAGGACTACCTCTTCGCGACGTCGCAGCTTTCACAGACCACGCTGCGCTCCATACTCGGCGAAGTCGAGCTTGACACGCTGCTGTCCGAGAGAGAGCAGATCAACCAGAAGCTCCAGACCATCATCGACCGCCAGACCGATCCCTGGGGGATCAAGGTCATTGCTGTTGAGGTCAAGGATGTCGGCCTGCCGGAGGAGATGCGCCGGGCGATGGCCCGCCAGGCGGAGGCGGAGCGTGAGCGGAGGGCGAAGGTGATCGCCGCGGACGGGGAGTTCCAGGCTTCGCGCCGGCTCTCGGACGCCGCCGAGATCATCGAAGAGCATCCGGTCGCCATCCAGCTGCGTTACCTGCAGACACTGGTCGAGATCGCGCAGGAGAACAACTCCACGACGATCTTCCCGATCCCGATCGAACTGCTGAAGGCGCTGACAGGGGGCAAGGGCAAGACAGAGTAGCGGCGAAGCTGAGGGTTGCCGGCCGGTCCTGCGATGCCAACGCCGCCTCGGCGATGGTTGGGCGTTCCGGCATGTTGGAAGACGGGCGGCCCCGCACGGGCCGCCCGTCCGTCCTGAGTGTCGCGGGCAGGACTCCCGTTCAGGCGGGAAGCCCGGGTATTGAAGCCGGAACAGGCTGTGGGCGTTACCTGGTCCTCACCATCACCCCGCTCGCTCCGGCATCGGTGCCCTGGAAGCGATAGTAGTAGACCCCCGACGGCACCGGCCGGCCATTGTCGCCCCGGCCATCCCAGGTGACTCCGGCATCGACGGCCTTCAGCTCCCCGAAGGTGCGGACAAGGCGTCCGTCCGCTCCGAAGATCTCCAGCCTGGTGGGCATTGCGCTGCCCGATGCGAGCCGGAGGACCGCGGAATCGTGGAAGGGGTTCGGCTCGACCCTGGCCGCAAGCCGCAGAGGTGCAGGTTCTGGTGTGTCTGCGGAGTAGTCGCCCACGAACAGCTGGTATCGGCAGGTCCTGCCGTAGCTGGGGTTGGACCAGGCCAGATAGGTGAAATCGGCATAGCCATATCCATAGCTGTCATCCAGATTCAGGAACTCAACCTGGATGATGTCGCTGGAGTTGGCTGCAATCTCGATGACCGTATCCTCCGGGTAGCAGACACCGGTCGAGACCTGGCAGAACTGCACGAACCATCCTTCGGGGACCTCCGGTTCGATGTGCACTATGAGGAGTTCGGGCTGATCGCTCGAGTTGGTCACGATGGTCGGGAACTCCACGAAGAACTCGGGTTCGTCCAGGAAAAGGGTGTTCTCGGAGCAGTCATAGGAAAACTGCGGCGTCGGGGGAACGGGAAGGCCGCTGAAGCAGGTAACGGTGCAGCGGGAGAACTCGAACTGGTCATCCACGGAGCGCACGATGACGGTTATGTATCCCACGCCCGGCTCGGCCCAGTCGGGGATGAACTCCAGCTCTATAGCATCCTGTACACCACCGGGGATGGTGATCACCTCGTCGCCAAAATAGCACATGCCCGAAGAGGCGTGGCACCACTGCGCGACCCAGCCGTCCGGGACGTGGGGCTGGAAGATCACTTCTACATCAGTCCCCTGCGGCGAGCTCGCCTGGATCGGGGCCGGGAAGACCGTGAACTCCCCCATAGGTACTGAGGTGTATCTTGGTTGTGGGCATGTGATGTCAAAGGTGGAAGCGGCTGTTGCCGCACCGGCCGCCAGGAGCAGGCCGGCTGCAAGAAGACAAGTCAGTGTGCGTATGGGCATTTGCTCCTCCTTCGGCCGCAGCCGAGGCGTCATCTGGTCATGTTGCGGGGCCGGGTCTGGTCCCAATCCGTTACAGACCTTCCAATTATAGTGGACATCGTCAGGTGGTGTCAAGGTGGCCGACGAGGCGGTGTGGCTGCCGCATCCCGTCAGGAGGGGCAGTACCATCAGACCCCGGAAGCAACTCCGGGGCGCCCCTGCCTCCGAAACGGGCTATGCCACCGGAGGCTCCAGAATGCCTGCGAGATTGGTGGTTCCGACCGACGAGCCGGGCCGGTTCTGCCTGAGCCACTGGGACACCCAGATCACACACCGTTTGACCCCGTTCGTCTTCTCCGGAGATGCCAGCTCCAGGGGGCGCACCATCGCACCACCGTCCCTTGAGGATATGAGAACGAAGAAGCGTTGACGCAGATACCCCTCGACCACCAGGCAGTCCACAAGGGCCGTCTGGTGGTCATGGGAGAGGTACATGCCTGTGGCCTTCAGAATGGCCCCGCCGTCACGGGCGTCGCGCGGGCTGAACCGTTCGTGAATCTCCCGCACGGAGGCTCCGCCAAGGACTTCAACATGTGGCATCCAGTCAGTTCCTCATTGGGCAGGGCTCGCGCGTCACGCGGCCGGGATACCCGCTGTGTCCCGCACCCGGACACGGCATGCCGGTGATTCTGGGCAGAGGAAGCCCGTGATGTCAACGTGCCGTGAACGGATGCTTCCTTCATCAGGGACCAAAGCCCGATTGCCAGCGTGCCGGCAGGCAGTTAGGATCAGCCGCTGATGCAACCGGATATCGCCCGTCAAGCTCTCCTGTTTGTTCTGATACTCAGCCTTGCCGCCTTCCGGGCCGGGTCGGGGGAGGATGATGCCCGATCCGAGCCCTCCAGCCACGATCTCCAGGCTGTCAGCGAAGTCATGACTGCTTCCCGGGCTGTCGAGATGGGGGATTACCGTATTGGCCTGCTCAGAGAGCACGCCATGCACTGGAAGACTCTAAGGCGCTTCGACCAGGCCCTCCATCTCCTCGGACCCGTGAGGGTCTCCGACCAGGCGACCGGAGAGGACTTCTTCCAGACCGGCTACCTGAATCACCGCCTGAGGCGCTTCGAACAGGCGCTTGACGCGTACGGGCAGGCGATCGTAATGGATCCGACTCATCCCGAGGCCCACTACAACCTGGCTCTGCTTCTCCAGCGGATAGGGGATGTGGACGGCGCTGTTCAGCACTTCGAGGAAGTCCTTCGCATGCGGCCGGCATACGAGCCCACCTACTTCGACCTGGCCATGCTCCTCCTCACCGCCGACCGACGACAGGAGGCCGAGGGTGTCCTGGGACGGTATCTCGTGGCCGGAACAGATTCACTGGCCCTCTGGGAGGCGTCGGAGATTCTGCAGGATCTGAAGAACGCAGGGGAGCGGGATGGGGATCGATGAAGCCCGTGGGCGCCGCGCGGCCGCATCAGGCCTGTGGGCCAACGGTGCCGGCGGCTGCGTCCTCCCCTCACATGCCCGCGCGTGCATTGCTGCGGGTCATCCCCGCTGCAGATGAAGGATGCACTCCACGTGTGCAGTCTGCGGGAAGAGGTCGAGGATCCGCAGGCTGCGGGGTTGATAGCCGTTGTCACGCAGCCGCGCTGCATCGCGGGCCAGTGTCGCCGGATTGCACGACACGTACAGGACCGACTCCGGCAGGAGATGCAGGATCCCTTCCAGGGCCCTCGGATGAAGGCCCGCGCGCGGCGGATCAACCAGTACGGTGTCGTACCTGCCCGGTTCGATCCCCGAGTCCCTGATCCAGTCCTCAACGGATGCCTGCAGGAAAGCGGCGTTCCCGATGCCGTTGAGCCCGGCATTCCGGCGCGCATCCTCGACCGCACCCGGGACCTGCTCCACGCCAAGGACCTCCTCGAAGGATCCCGCTAGCGCCAGTCCCAGGGTTCCCACTCCGCAGTAGAGATCCAGCAGTCGCCGCCCCGGCACGCCGCCGGCTGCCGCCCTCAGGGCGGCCAGGAGCACTTCCGCCCCGGGGGTGCTGGTCTGGAAGAATGACTCGACCCTCAGCTCGAACGTGAGATCCAGGAGCCGCTCGCGGATGACCGGCCGTCCCCAGAAGGGGATCACCTCACCCTGCGCGACAGTTGCACGCCCCGGATTGTGCAGCAGACGGATGCCGACCAGTGATGGCGCGACAGCGGCAATGGCGGGCCCGAGCTCCTGCGGGATCCGGTCTTTGTGGCGAACCACAAGCCCCGCCAGCATCTCACCGGTGTTCAGCCCATGCCGGATCACAAGATGGCGGAGAATTCCCTCGTCTGTGCGGCCGTCCCACGCGGCAAGCGCGTGTTCGCGCGCAAAGGCACGCACGGCCTCGAGCACGCGTATGGCTTCCGGATGAGGCAGCACGCACCTGCGCAGGTCGAACACGGCGTCGAACCTCCCGGGCACGTGCAGGCCAAGCGCGGGATTCGGCCCCGGGTTCAGAGGGGGGCCTGCGGGATCCCAGGCCCTGTGAGCGAAGGTGAACTCCATCTTGTTCCGGTAGCCGATCCGCACGGGGGCAGCGAAGGGTGGGTCCGGTTCATCTGCTTCGATCCGCCCGAGACGCCGGAGAACCTCCCTGACCTGGGACGCCTTCGCTTCCAGCTGAGCGCAATAGCGGAGCTGCTGGAAGACGCACCCTCCGCAGACTCCCGAATGCGGACAGAGCGGCGGGAGCCTGTCCATGGAAGGCTCGACGATCTCACGCAGGCGCAGACGATCGAAGCTCTTCCGCCGGGAGGTCGGGACTGCGATGGCGGTCTCTCCGGGGAATACTCCGCGTACGAAACACGCCTTGCCGGACTGCCTGGCGATCCCTTCACCGCCAAGGGCCAGTGCATCCACACGTATCTCCACCGCGTCCGGCGCAACTCGCTTTCTTCTGCCCATCCCTTCCTCTTCTCCCATTTACTCCTTGGGGGGGAATGGCCCCGGTTCATATACTGGGAGCTTATCGTAGCACACTGCTGCGGGATTCCACTCGCAGGAGGCACTGCCGGAGAGATGCTTCAGGAGAGGAGGCGGCGTTCATGATACGCGGGATCTGGAGATTGATGGGTGTTGCCGGTCTGATCCTGGTGCTGGGGATCGCGGGCTGTTCGGATTCCGGCGAGGAGGATGTCGATGTCGACGATAGCCCGATCATCGGGGCGCCGGACATGGCTGTCGTCGAGGTCAACGGGGACCAGATCACCCTTGGCGAGGTCAACCGAGTGGTCCAGGCGTATCGCTCGGGCCGCGTGTTTCACGCGGATCCGACACAGCCCGAGGGCCTTCTGCAGAGGCAGGCGATCAGTGAGCTGGTCGGGCAGAGGCTTCTTTACGGGGAGGCCCGGCGTGCAGGGCTCGGTCCCCTGGATGAGGAGGTTCAGGATTTCGTTGACCGCGAGCGCGCGATGTTCGACTCCCCGGAGGCATTTGAGGCGGCCCTCAACCAGATCGGGCTGACCGAGAGCTCCCTTGCGGACGGATACCGCATGGACATGGCAGTCCGAAGCTTCATCGAGGAGAGAATCAGGAGCGGGCTCTCCGTCTCGTTGGAGGAAGCGAGGAGCTTCTACGATGAGTATCCCGAGAACTTCACGCGACCGGAGCAGGTGCACGGGCGGCACATACTGATAGGGGTTCCCAGTGAGGCCGATGGAGCCACAGAGGAGAGTGCCCGTGGGAGAATCGAGGCCATTGCCGTGCGAATCCTGGAAGGAGAGGACTTCGCAGACGTGGCACGGGCGGAATCGGACGATCCCGGATCAGGCGAACGGGGAGGAGACCTCGGATTCTTCCGCCCCGGGCAGATGGTGCCCCCCTTCGACTCCGTGGCATTCGCCCTTCAGCCGGGCGTCCTGTCGGATCCGGTGCGTACCCGCTTCGGGTACCACCTCATAGAGATCCTGGAGAAACAGGAGTCGGGTCTGGTTCCATTTGAGGAGATCGAATCCCGCCTCGTGGACGGTCTGCTTGCCCAGAAGACGCAGGAAGAGGTCGAGGCGCTTGTCGAATCGCTCCGCGGGAAGGCAAAGATCAGGAAGAAGTACTAGCCGGTGCCAGTCAGGGCCGGTCCGGGCCGGCGCGGGCGCCGATCCCTTCACCGCCGGACAGATTGCCATGGAAGAGGTTTCGCCAAAGCGCTGGATACTGAGGCCAGAGCCCGATTCCGCTGAATGCCCGGACCTGTTTGCAGAGCCGGGGATCCCGCGGCCTGCCGTTGCCGTCCTTTGGAACAGGGGGGTTCGTACCCGCCGCGATGCCGAGAAGTTCCTCAATCCAGGCCTTGAGGACTTGGAGGACCCCTTCACCCTGCCGGACATGGATGCAGCGGTATCGCGCATTCGCCGTGCAATCGACACGGGCGAGATGATCCTCACATACGGTGACTACGACGTGGACGGTCTTACGGCCGTTGCGTTGTGGACGAGGGTGCTGCGCCGCCTGAACGGGCGCGTGATCACGGGCCTCCCGAACCGCATGAAGGACGGATACGGCCTGTCGCTCCGTGCTGTCGAGACTGCTCGGGAGCGGGGTGCCTCCCTTCTGATCGCCAGTGACTGCGGCACATCGGACCACCAGGCGATCCGGAAGGCGGCCGGGCTTGGCCTGGACGTGATCGTCATCGACCACCATACGCCCGGGCCGGTGCTTCCGCAGGCATTCGCCGTGGTCAACCCGAAGAGGCCTGACAGCCGCTATCCCTTTCCCGATCTGCCTGCAGTGGGGGTCGCGTTCAAGGCCCTGCAGGCCCTGGTTGACCATGCGGGGATGGCTGGAGACGCCCTCTTCCTGGAGAGCCACATGGACCTGGTGGCTCTCGGAGCTGTGGCCGACACGGCTCCTCTCGTGGGCGAGAACAGGCTGTTCGTCCTGGCCGGGCTCCGGGTGCTCAGGGAGAATCCCCGGCCCGGTATTCTGGCACTACTCGAGAGGGCCGGGCTGACCCCTGAGAATCTCGACACCTCCAACCTGGCGTATCACCTGGCTCCCCGGCTCAATGCTTCAGGCAGGCTGGGCGAGCCTGCGAGGACACTGGATCTTCTGATGGCTGAGGATCCATCCGAGGCCCGATGCATTGCCGAAGCTGTCGAAGAGGACAACAGGTTGCGCAGGGCCCTGCACGAGCGGGTTCTTGCCGGGGCCCTGGGTCAAATCACCCCGGAACCCTCCGGCGGTGAAGACCCCATCATTTGTGCCTCCGCCGACTGGCATCCGGGCGTTCTCGGGATTGCGGCATCGCGCCTCGCCGAGCGCTTCGGCAGGCCGGCGCTCCTGATATCCCTTCGGGGAAGGGTGGCGCGCGGATCGGCCCGGACTCCTCCTGGGATCGACCTCCTTGAATGGATAGGGCACGCGGGCGACATCCTGAGTGCTTATGGCGGGCACCCCCAGGCCGTGGGGCTGTCCCTGCCTCCCGAAAGCTACGCCCAGCTGAGGTCGTGCCTGCTGCGGCATTCCGGCAGTCTTCCACGCCCGGCAGCTGCGGACGTTATCGAAGTCGACGGGGTCCTGGATCCGTCCTCATGCGGGCTGCCACTGGCCAGATGGCTCGGGAGGCTCGCCCCGTTCGGCAGGGGGAATCCGGAGCCTCTCTTCGTCGGCCGGGGCCGCTGCGCGGAGTTCCGGGTACAGCACGGAAGGCACCTGCGTGTCAGGATCGGCCGGGGGGCTGGCGGTATTGACTGCATCGGATTCGGTATGGCCGGCAAAGCTGCCGAACTGTATGGGGGGGCCGAGGTGGAGATGGTCTACCATCCAACAGTGAACCGCCATCGGGGCGGGGACCGCCTCCAGCTCAAGCTGAGGGAGATCGGACTTGGCGAACACCATTCAAGAGGTTGAGCAGATCGAGCGGCTGCTGTTCGAGCAACTGGACCGCCGCGGGCTGGGACCACACGCCCCGAAGATCAGCAAGGCGCTTGCCTTCGCCAAGTCAGCCCACGCGATGCAGTACCGCGACTCGGGAGAGCCCTACGTGGTCCATCCGCTCCAGGTCGCGATCATCCTGCTGGACATGCTCCACCGGGGCGCGGATCCGATCATTCTGCAGGCGGCCCTTCTGCACGATGTGCTCGAGGACAACCTCTCCATCTCGCGGAAGCAGCTCGTGTCCGATTTCGGCGAGGAGGTTGTGAGCCTGGTCGACGGTGTGACCAAGATAGGCGGGCTGCCTTTCGGGAGCCCGGAGGCGGAGCAGTCGGAGAACTTCCGGAAGATGCTCCTCTCCATGGCGAAGGACATCCGCGTTATCCTGATCAAGCTGGCCGACCGCCTGCACAACATGCGTTCCCTGGACGGCATCAGGGAGGAGCACAGGCGGCGCTCGATAGCGACCGTTACACGGGAGATCTACGCCCCTCTCGCGCACCGGCTCGGCATGGCGCAGATGAAGTGGGAGCTGGAGGACCTCAGTTTCAAGTATCTCGAACCTGAGAACTACGGCAGGGTCAAGGAGCTCGTGGCAATCCAGCGCGAGGAGAGGGAGGGGATCATCGAGCAGGTGCGCGCCCCCCTCATGCAGCGGCTGAAGGCGGATTCGATCAGGGCTGAGGTGATCGGGCGGCCCAAGTCGTTTCTGTCGATCTGGAACAAGATGCAGAGCACCGGAGGGCGTTTCCACGAGATCTATGACCTGCTGGGATTGCGGGTACTGACCGAGAGACGCAATGACTGCTATCTCGTGATGGGTGTTGTACACGACATGTACTATCACCTGCAGCACCGCTTCAGGGACTACATAGCCGCGCCGAAGAGCAACCTGTATCAGTCGATACACACCACCGTGATAGGCCCCGACAGCCGTCCGGTGGAGATTCAGATCCGGACCAGGCAGATGCACGCGGTGGCGGAGTACGGCATTGCCGCTCACTACAAATACAAGGAGGGGGGCAGGCTCGATCCCGTGCTTGAGCGTCACCTCGGCGACCTCGTGGTGCGCGGAACAACCGAGTGGCAGGAGGATGCCGACGATCCGAAGGAGTTCATGGCCCTTCTGAAGATCTCGCTGTATCACGACGAGGTCTTCGCATTCACACCGCGCGGGGAGTTGAAGCAGCTGCCGCTGGGCGCCACACCGATCGACTTCGCATACGCCGTTCACTCGGACGTGGGGAACCATTGCGTGGGGGCGAGGGTCAACGGGCGCCTGGTCTCCCTGAGATACGAGCTGAAGAGCGGGGACATGGTGGAGATCCTGACCAGCGCCTCCGCCACTCCCAGCGAAGACTGGCTGAAGGTTGTACGGACCAGCAGGGCCCGCGCGAAGGTCCGGTACTGGCTCAAGCAGCAGAGGCTGGCGGAGTCGATCACACTGGGCCGGGAGATCCTGGCCCGCCTGCTCAGGAAGCGTCGCCGTAAGATCCCGCCGGAGGACGAACTCCTGGATGTCGCACAATCCTTCGGCCTGGCGGACGTGCCGTTGCTCTTCGCCAAGCTGGGCGAGGGGCACCTTTCCGCGGACAACGTCGTCACACGCATCTATCCGGAACTTGCGGCGCCTCCAACGCCCCAGAGGGAGCCGGAGGGGTTCGCGGATCGCTCCCGCCGGGCATCCGGGGGTGTGAGGATACAGGGCATATCGTCACTGATGGTCAGCATGGCGCAGTGCTGCAGGCCCGTTCCGGGGGATCCGATCACCGGCATCATCACACGCGGGCGCGGGGTTTCGGTTCATCGGCAGGACTGCCCGAACACCTTCGACGACCGGGTCGAGAAGGAGAGAAGGGTCGATCTGACCTGGGATGTGGAAAGGGAGCAGCTGTTCCTTGCCCATCTAGGGATACATGTGGACGACAGGCCGGGTATGCTCGCCGACCTGGCCTCGGCCATCAACAGAACAGGGACTGATATCCGGCACATCAACATGGACTCTGTGGACGGGGGGGGAGCAGTGGCGGAACTCCTCGTCGAAGTGCGCAATCTCTCGCACCTGGAGAAGGTCAGGCAGGCCATCATGACCGTCAGGGGCACCCGAAGAGTGGAGCGCAAGGATGTAACACCCCAGGAGGGGACGGAGGGATCATGAGACGAATTGCCGCCCTGGCGCTTCTCACGGCTGTCGTGGCAGGGGGAGCACAGGCAGGAACCGAGGTCGGTTTTCGAGCAGGCTACAGCGACATGAAGGGGGGCATCTTCAGGGGATCGGGGGATGTCGGCGGGGTTGCGCTCCTTGGGCTTCAGGCTGTAATCCCGATCCTTCCTCGCGTGACGCTGTGTGTTGCGGGCGAAAGCCGCAGCGAGACGATCAGGTTCGAGGATGTGGGGGAAGCGGGTGAGCTCTTCGACGGAAAGGCGGAGTGGAGCGATCTGTCCCTGTTCGCATCGGTGCGGCTGAGGCTGCTCCCTGTCATCGCCGGACCGTTCGGGGTATACGCCGGCGCGGGCCTGGGGGGGCGGTTCGCCGAAACCAGCATCAAGCCACTGGTGGATGAGGTCACCGAAGAGATCCGGGACTTCGTCGGCAGAAGCGGGGAGGACAGGAGCGCCTTCTCATGGCACGGGCTCGTCGGGGCATCCTTCAAGCTCCCCATACTTCCGGTATCCGCCTTCGCCGAGAGCCGGTTCGAGAAGGCCGAGGACAGCTACACACCCAGGGCGTTTTCGGTCTACGGTGGCCTGAACCTGGTGATGCCTTAGCGTTAACCCCACACAGGACCTGCGGGAAAGGAGCAGTCGGGCAGATGCTGGCTGTAGTACAGAGGGTCTCCCGGGCCGAGGTGCGGGTATCGGGAGAGGTGACGGGCAGCATCCGGCGCGGCTTCCTGATACTTCTGGGCGTGCGGCAGGGGGACACCGAAGGGGACGCCGTCTGGCTTGCGAGGAAGTGCGCTGCCCTGCGGGTGTTCAACGATCCGGACGGGAAGATGAACCTGGGCCTGGAGGAGGTCGGGGGAGGGATGCTCGTGGTGTCGCAGTTCACGCTTATGGGAGACTGCGCGAAGGGCCGCCGGCCGTCCTTTGTGGCGGCAGCGGAGCCCGGGGTGGCCAACCGCCTCTACGAGAAGTTCGTTGCCGAGGCCGCCACCATGGGCGTGAAGGTCGAGACAGGGGTGTTCCAGGCCAGGATGGAGGTGGAGCTGGTGAACGATGGACCGGTCACGTTGCTGATCGACTCCGGGCAGAGAAGCCGGAAGGGGTGCGAGTGAGTCAGTTGAATCCGGCGCCCGGCCTGCACCCTGACGCTCTCGGGCCGGGGCTGCGCCTTCTCGGCCTGCGGCGGGGGCCCCTTGCCCTGGCTTCGCGGTCCCCGAGACGGCGGGAACTTCTGGACCGCCTGAAGGTCCCGATACTGGTCCTTCCCACATCCGTTCCGGAGGGGAATCGGACCACCGGGGAGAGCCCGCAGGATTACGTGATCCGGCTGGCCGGACAGAAGGCGGAGGCCGCACTGTCGCAGGCCGGCCGGATGGGCGCCTATGCGTGCCTCGGGGCGGACACCGTGGTCGAGGTTGAAGGTGAGGTTCTCGAACAGCCGGAGGATCGGGATCATGCGGTGCGTCTGCTCGAGACCATCGGAGGGCGGTGGCACCTCGTCTGGAGCGGCCTGGCCCTCATCCGGACAGCCGACGGACGCAGGGCGATCACGTCGGAAGCCTCCAGGGTCTTCTTCGACCGGCTTGGCCGCGAGGAGATGGAGGTCTACCTGGACACCCTCGAGCCCATGGACAAGGCCGGTGCCTACGGAATTCAGGGATGGGGCGGGATATTCGTCCCGAGGATCGAGGGGGATTTCTTCAACGTGATGGGCCTTCCACTCGCAGCCCTGCGCCGGATCTGCCTGGAGCTGGAGGCCGGATCGTGACCGCCGGGAGGACGATCCTGGAGACTGTCCGCTGGAGGAACGGGAGGGTTCGGATACTGGATCAGACCCTCCTTCCGGACCGTGAGGTATACCTGGAGCTGGAGACGCTGGATGAGGTGGCCGATGCCATAGGACGTCTTGCCGTGCGTGGAGCTCCGGCCATCGGGATCGCCGGGGCACTGGGTCTGGCGGCCGCATCCCGGGGTTTCCGAAGGTGTGACGCCGGCGCCTTCCTGGAGGATCTCGAAGCAGCCGCAGCCCGGTTGAGCTCTGCAAGGCCGACGGCAGTGAACCTTTCCTGGGCCTGCAATCTGGCGGTGGAGGCGGTTCGCCGGCGGGCAGGGGATGGAGGCTCGCCGGAGGAGCTTGTGCAGGCTCTGCTGGCTGAGGGGGAGAGGATCCTGGAGGAGGACCTCCACCTCTCGGCTGCGATGGGCGAACACGGTATGAAGCTGCTTCCGGATCCGGCGCGCGTGGTGACGCATTGCAACACAGGCGGGCTGGCCACGGCGGGAGGGGGGACAGCCCTTGGCGTTGTCCTGGAAGCCGCGCGGCGCGGAAGGGGGGTCTTCGTCCACGTGGACGAGACGAGGCCTCTCCTGCAGGGATCTCGCCTCACAGCGTGGGAGCTGCAGAGGGCCGGGATACCTTACGCCATCCAGGCAGACGGGGCGGCTGCCTGGCTCTTCAGAACGCAGAGTATCGACGCAGTCCTCGTGGGAGCGGATCGCGTTGCCGCAAACGGGGATACGGCGAACAAACTGGGCACCTTCACCCTCGCCCTGGCGGCAAGGGAGTTCGGCGTGCCTTTCTACGTCGTTGCGCCCCGGTCTTCGTTCGACCTGTCACTTGAGGACGGGTTGCGGATACCGATCGAGTTGCGGGCGGAGGAGGAGGTCCTCTTGTGCGCAGGGAGGCCTGCGGCTCCCGCGGGCGCGCGGGCCTGGAACCCGGCATTCGACGTGACCCCTGCGGCGCTGGTATCCGGGTGGGTCACCGAGCGGGAGGTGGAGCACCCGCCGTTCCGGCCCTGATCGGTCACGGCACCCCGTGCCGCCCGGAGTTCCGTGCAGGGGCGGCGAGTAGACGCTTGACATCTCCGTTCAGCCGGAATAGATTCACTACTTTGTGCGAAAGACAGGTTTTGAGGAGGAGTCGACGGATGGGTACCTATGCCACCAAGGCGAAGGATGTTGAACGCCGGTGGTTCCTGGTGGACGCGAAGGGGCAGATCCTCGGCCGCATGGCCAGTGAGATCGCGTGCCTGCTTCGCGGCAAGTGGAATCCTCTCTATGTGCCCTACCTGGACACTGGAGACCACGTTGTCGTCATCAACGCCGGCGACGTAGCGCTGACCGGGCGCAAGATTGAACAGAAGACCTACTTCCGCCACACCGGGTATCCCGGCGGCACCAGGTTCGAGCGTCTGGCCAACCGCCTGACGAAGGAACCGGAGGAAGTTGTGCGCGATGCGGTATGGGGGATGCTTCCCAAGGGCCCCCTGGGCCGCCAGATGGTGCGCAAGCTGAAGGTCTACCGAGGTCCCGCGCATCCACACGACGCGCAGGAACCGATTCCTTACACCCTGGGCGGACAGGGAAAGAGTTTTCCGCAGGCAAAGTAGTTCCTGAATCGGAGGATTGACGAATATGGCACAGAAGACGGTGTACCTGGGAACCGGACGCCGCAAGTCATCTGTCGCGCGTGTGCGCATCGTTCCGGGCACCGGCAAGCGGATCGTGAACGGCAGGGATCTGGAAGTCCATTTCCCCCGCGAGATCCTGGTCCTGCAGGCCAACCGTCCCTTCATGGTCACTGAGACGGCCGCGAAGTTCGACATGTTCTGCCTGGTGGACGGCGGTGGCACATCCGGCCAGGCCGGGGCCATCAGCCTCGGGATCTCCCGCGCGCTCAAGGAATACGATCCCGGTCTGAAGCCCGCGCTGGACAAGGACGGGCTTCTGACACGCGATCCGCGGATGAAGGAAAGAAAGAAGTACGGGCAGCCGGGAGCCCGCAAGCGCTTCCAGTTCTCGAAGCGTTAGTCGCTGCCATCTCCGGATGGCCGGCGCGGGACTGCGCTGCAGGCCAGCGCGGTCCATCAGACCGGCGAAATACACACGTTCCCCAGAGCGGTTCTCCCATTGGGGGGCCGGGGGACCGAGGCACAAACTGCTCACAGAAAGCGAGGTCGCCATCATGGCAACCGTCACAATGCGCGAGCTTCTCGAGGCGGGCGTACACTTCGGGCACCAGACCCGTCGCTGGAACCCCAAGATGAAGCCGTACATCTTCATGGAGCGGAACAAGATCCACATCATCGATCTTCAGAAGACGATGGAGGCTGTGGACAGGGCCCGCCAGATGGTATCCCAGATCGCGAAAGCCGGCGACGGCATTCTCTTTGTCGGCACCAAGAAGCAGGCCCAGAGCGTCATGGCCGAAGAGGCCCGCCGCTGCGGCAACTACTTCGTGACCGAGCGCTGGCTCGGAGGGATGCTGACCAACTTCCAGACGATCAAGATGAGCATCCGCTACCTGCGTTCCCTTGAGCGGATGCGGGATGACGGCACCTTCGAGAAGCTTTCCAAGAAGGAGGTCATCCGCCTCGAGAAGAAGCGTCTGCAGCTCGAGAAGATCTTCAGCGGCATAAAGGAGATGAACCGTCTCCCCGGGCTGATGTTCGTCGTCGACACAAAGAAGGAGCAGATCGCGGTTGCCGAAGCCAAGCGACTAGGCATTCCTGTCCTCGGCGTGGTCGACACGAACTGCGATCCGGGGGATGTGACACTCGCGATCCCCGGCAATGACGACGCGATCCGCAGCATACGTCTCTTCGCCAGGTTCGTGGCCGATACTGCCCAGGAGGCGCGCGCCAGTGACCGGCCCTCACGCGGGGGCGAGGCCGAAGGGTCGGCCGAGTCAGAGGAACTTCCGGCGCCGTCCCCCGGCGCCTAGTCCGGGCTGGTCCGGGCGATCAACTCAGTCCCCGGGTCGGGGACACAGCAACTCAAGGAGAGCAAGAATGTCAGTATCGGCCGAAAAGGTGAGGGAACTGCGCGAGAAAACAGGCGCCGGCATGATGACCTGCAAGAAGGCGCTTGAGGAGACTGGTGGCGATCTCGAGAAGGCTGTAGAGCAACTCCGCAAGAGCGGCGAAGCCGCGGCTGAGAAGAAGATCGGCCGATCCACAGGCCAGGGTCTTGTCGAGGCCTACATTCACCCGGGCGGCCGCGTGGGGGTGCTCCTCGAGGTGAACTGCGAAACCGACTTCGTGGCCCGCACCGACGACTTCAAGAACTTCGTGCACGATGTGGCCCTGCACATAGCCGCGGCTGCACCTGTCTCCGTTTCCCGCGACGATGTGGATCCGAAACTCCTCGAGAGCGAACGGGCTATCTACACGGAGCAGGCAAAGGCATCCGGCAAGCCGGAAGCGGTCTGGCCCAAGATCGTCGAAGGGCGCATGAACAAGTGGTTCGCCGAGTTTGTCCTTCTCGAGCAGCCGTTCGTGAAGGATCCTGACAGGACGATCCAGATGCTGCTCACCGAACTGATCGCCAAGCTGGGCGAGAATACGCGGATCAACCGCTTCGTCCGGTTTCAGATCGGCCTGGACCAGTAGGGGATGACCCGCGGCGAGTCGGACAGTCCCGCGGGTCCCTCCGGCTGCCGGAGGGTGTTGATTAAGCTGAGCGGGGAGATTCTGGGCGGCGAGGCCAGGCATGGCCTGGACCCGGGCGTGCTGGCTTCGATTGCTTCGCAGCTCCGCGAGGTCTCCGGGCTCGGGGTCGGGATTGCCATGGTGATTGGCGGAGGCAACTTCATCCGCGGCGAGGCCCTCAGCCGCTCCGGCATGGATCGGGTGGGCGCCGATACGATCGGGATGCTCGCGACCGTGATCAACGCGCTGGCCGTGCAGGACTCCCTGGAAAGGGACGGAGTCCCCGCCCGGGTTCTCTCCGCCCTGAGAATGGAGCAGGCTGCCGAGCCCTACACGCAGCGCTCTGCGGTCAGACACCTCGAAGAGGGGCGCGTTGTCATCATGGCCGGGGGAACCGGCAATCCATACTTCAGCACCGACACAGCAGCCGTGCTGCGCGCGCTCGAGACAGGGTGCTCGATGCTGTACAAGGGTACCAAGGTGGACGGGGTCTACTCGGCCGATCCGGCGCTGGATCCCGGGGCGTCCAGGTTCGAGCGGCTCACGTACAGGCAGGTTCTGGACCAGAGGCTTCGTGTCATGGATCTGACCGCGGTCACGCTGGCCAGGGAACACCGCCTTCCCATCACGGTGTTCAATATCTGTACGCCCGGGAATCTGGTCCGGGCCGTCGGGGGAGAGGCTGTCGGCACACTGGTGGAGGAGAGTTTCTGATGAGCGATGAAGTCGTCAAGAAGACGGATGAAAGGATGCAGAAGAGCATTGAAGCTCTCAAGGCCGAGCTGATGGCAATACGCACGGGGAAGGCTGTTCCCGCGCTTCTGGAACCTGTCAGGGTGGAGGCATACGGCTCGACCCTTCCACTGAGCCAGGTCGCCTCGATCACCGCCCCCCAGCCCAGGCTCCTGGTTATACAGCCGTGGGACAAGGGCACCGTAGGTCCCATCGTCAAGGCGATTCAGAAGGCCGATCTCGGACTGAATCCCGCCGAGGACGGCGAGTTGATCCGTGTTCAGATTCCGGCCCTCACCGAGGACCGACGCAGGGATCTGGTCAAGCGGATAAAGAAGACGGGTGAGGAGATCAAGGTCGGTATCCGCAATATCCGCCGCGAGGGCAACGAGGAGTTCAAGAAGCTGGAGAAGGACAAGGCGATCTCGGAGGACGAGTCGCACCGCCTGCAGGGAGAAGTTCAGAAACTCACCGACAGACACATTGCAGCCGTTGAAGAGATCCTGGCCAGGAAGGAAAAGGAGATCCTCGAGGTCTGACATGACACGCACCGCCGAGTCCGAGACCGCCGCAGCAGGGGAGATCGGGACGGATCGCTCCGGGCTTCCCAGGCACGTGGCCATAATCATGGACGGCAACGGGCGCTGGGCCCGCAGCAGGGGCCTCCCACGCGTCGCGGGGCACAAGGCCGGGCGCAAGCCGGTGCGCGAGACCGTGGAGGAGTGTGCACGTCTCGGGATCGAGTACCTCACCCTTTACACGTTTTCCTCCGAGAACTGGAACAGGCCCAGGGCGGAGATAAAGGCCCTGATGGCCTTCCTCCGGCAGGTCCTGCTGGACGAGCGGCAGTCCCTGCTTGAGAACAACATCCGTTTCGGCGTCATCGGCCGCACGGCAGATCTTCCGCGTGAGGTTCAGGACGAACTCCGGATAACCACCGACCTGCTCAGCGGTAACACCGGCCTCAACCTGATACTTGCCCTGTCGTACGGGTCCCGCACCGAGCTGGTCGACTGTTTCCGGCGCATTTCCGCGGCGATCCGTGCCGGTGAGCTCAAGGAAGGGGAGATTGACGAGTCGGTCATAGACCGCCATCTCTACACCTCGGGGATTCCGAATCCTGACCTGCTGATTCGGACAAGCGGAGAGATGCGGTTGTCGAACTTTCTGCTGTGGCAGCTTGCCTATGCGGAGATCTACGTGACCGATACCCTGTGGCCGGATTTCCGGACGGCGGACCTGCACCAGGCGCTTGCTGCTTACCGCAGGCGGGACCGGCGCTTCGGCCGCGTGGACTGAGCGGCCGCGATGGCCTCCGCCCTGAGGCAAAGGGTCCTCTCCGCCGCCATTCTCCTCCCTCTCGTTGTCGGACTGGTCTGGTTCGGCGGGCCCTGGCCTGTAGCCTGCCTGGCTCTTCTTGCCGCCGTCGCAGGGGGAGTCGAAGCCGGGCGGATCTTCAGGGGGCTGGGCTGGCGAGTGTCCCCGATCGTGCTCCCCGCGGCGGCTGCCGGGTTTGTGGCGCTGTCCATGTCCGGCGCTCTCGGGCCGGCACGCGCCCCTCTGACCGCGATGCTGATTGCCCTGTCCGTGGCCTGGCTGATTCATCCCTGGCGGCCGGTCCGGCCCTCAGGTGGCCCGAAGGCCTTGTTGTCGCACCTGCTGGGCGGGGCATACATTGGCCTGATGCTGGGCTTCATTGCCCTGCTCTCTGCCGGCCCCTGGCCGGGCGCGGCGCCCTGTGACGAGGGAGGGCGGAGAGTGCTGTACGCGCTCGCTGTCATCTGGGCTGTTGACACAGGCGCTTACACCATCGGGTCGCTCCTTGGAAATCGCCGCATGTGGCCTTCGGTGAGCCCTGCCAAGACCTGGGAGGGGGCGGCAGGCGGGCTGATGGCTGCAATCGTGGCAGGTGCGCTCCTGCCGCAGCTGATCGGACTTGCCCTCGGTCCGGGCCAGGGGGCTGTCACTGGAGCCCTGGCCGGAATAGCGGCTCAGGCCGGGGATCTTGTGGAATCGCGCTTCAAGCGCGCCGCCGGGGTCAAGGATTCCGGCAGCTTCATTCCGGGCCACGGGGGAGTGCTGGACCGTCTGGACAGCATCCTTCCCGCGGCGCCCGTCATCTATCACTCCCTTCGATTCTGGATCAGCTAGACCGGACCACTCATGAATCCTCCACAGCGATGCCGGAAGTGCGCGTGACCAGGTGCGCAGATCGGCCGGATCGGATAGATTGCCGGATATGAGTGAGGATATGCAGAACCAGGGGATCCGGCCGCGCAGGATCTGTATCCTCGGTGCAACCGGATCGATCGGACGCTCTGCCCTGGACGTGGTCGGCCGATCGGACGGGCGCCTGGAAGTCATCGGCCTCTCGGGCCGGGCAGACCATGAAGGCCTGGCGGAGCTGGTGCTCCTGCATCGGCCGAAGATAGCGGCGCTTGCCTGCGATGAATCGGCGGATCTCCTTGCGGGGCGGTTGCGGGGCCGATGGGACGGCGAAGTCTGGGCAGGCCCCGACGCGGCGGAAAGGCTCGCCGCTCTCTCCGAGGCCGACACGATCCTGAACGGGATCGTCGGGGCGGCGGGTCTTCGTCCCTCCAGCGCCGCGCTTGGCGCGGGGAAGCGGCTTGCTCTGGCGAACAAGGAATCCCTCGTCATAGCAGGAGAGGTGATCACCAGGGAACTGCACTCCGGAAACGGATCCCTGCTTCCCGTGGACAGCGAACACAGCGCGCTCTTCCAGTGCCTTGACGGTCACGCTGTCGAAGAGATCGGACAGGTCATTCTCACGGCGTCGGGAGGACCGTTCCGCGGCCGCAATCCTTCCGACCTCGAGAGCGTCACACCCGAACAGGCGCTCAATCATCCGACATGGTCAATGGGGCCGCGCATCACGATCGATTCGGCAACCCTGCTGAACAAGGGTTTCGAGGTGATGGAGGCGCGCTGGCTCTTCGGCCTCGATCCGGACCGCATAGGGGTCTGGATTCATCCCCAGTCGATCGTTCATGGGCTCGTACAGTGGAAGGACGGTTCAACCACGGCTCAGCTGGCGTCGCCGGACATGCGCGGGCCGATTCTGTATGCGCTGTCGTATCCGGAGAGATGGGACATCGGCCTAGGTCAGTGCGATCTGACCGCTCTGGGCAGCCTTCAGTTCGAGGCGGTGAACCCGGACCTCTATCCATGTCTTGCGCTGGCCCAGCGCGCCCTGAAGGAGGGAGGCACGGCTCCGGCGGTTCTGAATGCCGCGGACGAAGTGGCCGTTGATGCATTCCTGAGTGGGCGGATTCGCTTCCCCCGGATAGCCGATTGCCTCGAGAGGGTTCTGGACGCGAGACGGAACGAACCGCTGGTGGATCTCGATTCGGTCCTCGATGCTGATCGGTGGGCCCGCGACCATGCACAAGCGGTTCTGGAATGCCTGGAGTGAATCGCATGAGGCCGGTGATCCTCATCTGCGTGCTGATTGCCGTCGCCCTGGACGCAGTGCCCGCCCGGGCGCAGGTCGGCGATGCCCCGCGGCTTCACTCGATCCGTTTCGAGGGGAACCGGCATCTCGGCGACAGGCAACTCCGCTCTGCAATGCGCCTGCGCCAACCGGCCTGGTGGCGTCCGTTCTCGCGGCCGAGGTACATGGGTTCGGACTTTCTGGCCTCCGACCTGCATGCGATAGTGGCGCGCTACGCTGAAGAGGGGTTCCCATTCGCCCGCATCAGGGAAGCGGTGGTCAGGTTCAACGAAGAGGAGGATGCGGTAAGTGAGGTGCTGATCCGCGTCGATGAAGGTCCGAGGATCCACTACCGCGGGAGGCGCACCATCGGGCTCAGCCCGGAGTGGGAACAGCTTTTCGAAGCCGGAACGAAGCTCAAGGCGGGCGAGCCTCTCTCATGGTCCGGAATCAGGGCGGAGCGTGACCGCCTGGAGGACTTCTGCGCCCGGATGGGGCACACGATGGCCACAACCGACCTCGAGATCCGGTATGCGGCCGACAGCGCCACGGTTCTGCTGCACGTTGACCCCGGCCCTCCGGTCTACGTGGGGGAGATTCACGTCGAAGGTCTGACCAGGTCCCGGGAACGAACTGTTCGCCGCGAACTCACCCTGGGTACCGGGGACCTGATGACCAGCCGGCGCATACTCGACAGCCAGGAGCGGCTTCTCGGCACGGGCGTCTTTCGGAGATCCCGCATCCTGCCCGACATCCCGGACAGGGAGTCCGGAGTGGCCGACCTGACTGTTCGTGTGGAGGAACGAAAGCCGGCCTGGTACGGGGCAGGCGCCGGTTACACCTCGGCGGATCGGATGCGCTTCAGCAGCGAGTGGGGGCTTCGCAACCTTGGCGGGGCAGGGCGAAGACTGGCCCTTGCTGGTAATGTGTACTACTCCCTTGCGCCCGAATTCCGCGGCGGAGGTTTCAAGTTCCGCGAGGGGCTGGTCCAGGTCGACTACATGGAGCCGTGGGTCTTCGGCACACGCACCCGCGGCCTGCTCTCTCCCTACATCCGATGGCTGCAGGAGGAGAACTTCCACCAGCGTACCCTTGGATACACGACAGCGCTGCGTCGGGACCTGAGCCGCAGGACCAAGCTGGATCTGAGCTTCCAGAGCAAGCATATCTACACCACCGAACGGGGGGTGCTGCCTGAGTACACGACACGGTTCGTTACGGCCGACATGGTCCAGGACCGTCGGGACAACGTCTTCGACCCCGCCCAGGGACGGGTGTTGCGCATCACGACAGAGTATGCAGGCGGACTTCTGGGCGGAACGAACGAGTTCGCCCGCGTCACCGGCGCCTGGCAGGGCTACCTGAGCCCGGAACCGGGATGGACTTTTGCCGCCCGGGTGAAGGCCGGGCGGGTCATGCCCGTCGGCAGAGGGCCCGCGGTCGCGGAGCACAGCGATACTCTCAGCCTGTCCAGGATACCGTGGGAGGAGAGGTACAGGATCGGCGGCGGGAACACGGTGCGTGGTTACTCTGAAAGCAGGGTGGGGCGGTTGGACCCGGACGATGCACCTGTAGGGGGACTTGTTATGTTCCTGGT
Source organism: uncultured bacterium (assembly GCA_964636385.1). Lineage (GTDB taxonomy): Bacteria > Eisenbacteria > RBG-16-71-46 > CAIMUX01 > CAIMUX01 > CAZWSC01. Next base: position 74,347 of record CAZWSC010000047.1, on the reverse strand, counting down.
CAGTATCGAAATCCGCTTCCCCATGTTCTGGCTTCTGCAGGGCGGGGTCTTCCTGGACTCGGGGAATGTCTGGAGTGACGTTTCCGAGATCAAGCTGAGGCGTTTCCCCGACGGACTGACCACACGCACCTACAACCCGTTGAACGTGGCCCATGGAGTCGGTCTGGGCGTACGAATGAAGACGCCGGTAGGTCCGTTCCGATTCGACTACGGCTTCAAGGTGGGCAGTGGTCGGGTTCCGGGCGAGAGTTCCGGAACCCTGCATGTCGCCCTCGGGCAGGCATTCTGATGCGCACGTGGGTTCGATGGGCCTGGGGGACGCCGGTCTCCCTCATCCTGCTGGTGATCCTGCTGGCAGCTTCGCCCTTTCTGCTCCTGCGGGTCTCAGCCGTACGGCACTGGGTCCTGGACCGAAGTGGCGCTCTATCCGTGCTGGACGGGGAGCAGCGCCTGCGCATCGACACGGTCGAACGCTTCGATCCGTATGGGCTGCGTGTCCGTGGAGTACGGATCGAGACACGCGGTCCGGGGGATGGGGGTGAGTGGTCTTCATGGGCCACTCTCGCCGACCTGGATGTCGCGTGGCACCCGGCTGATCTCCTCGGGCGCAGGATCCACGTATCGCGCCTGCACCTCTCCGGTCTGGATCTGGACCTGGACAGGGTGCCGGATCCCCTCTTGGTGCCTGCATCACCGAAGAGGGAGCGAGAGTTTGCCATGCAACTCCTGCTTCCATCTATCCAGTGTCCCAGCCTGCAGGCTGAGGGGATCGCGGTCCGCCGGGGTGGGCAGGCCGTGTACGAGGGCGAACTCGAGCTCGCCGACCTTGAGCACCAGGAAGGCCGTGTGTCCGGAAGGCTTGTTCATTTGTTTGTAATGGATTGTCCGGACTCCTTGAAGCTGTTTCTGAGTGATGGAAGGGTTCGTGGACGGCTTGTCCAGTCACTCCACCTGGATTCGTTGAGGATTTCCGGGACCGGTCTGGAGGGAGATCTCAAGGGGAGCTGGGTCCGGGAGGGAGTGTACGGCGAGACCGGGTCGACAGCCCGATTGCTTCTGAGGATGGACCGGATCCTTCCTCAGCAGATCTACCCGCTTCGCATGCTGGATCTGCCCCTGCAGGAGACAGACTCCCTGGCCGGACACGTCGCGATTGATGCTGCCGGCAATGAAGCAGGCATTCGGGCACTGTGGGCGGACCTGGACCTGCACGGGCGGCTGTTCGGGGTCCCCCTGGACACGCTGGTTGCCGGTCTTATGGCGCAGCCGGATACCGTTCACCTGGGTTCGCTTCGAGTCAGATATGGAGGGCTGCACGCAAGTGGAGAAGCAACCTGGGCCCCGGGGCGGGCCTGGACCCGGTTCCGCTTTGCCGGGCTGGACCTCTCGCGATACCCGGTTTCCCTTGCTGCGGAGGGCCTTCCCGCATCCCGGCTGACAGGCCGCGTTACGGCAAGGGCGGAACCGCTGGATTCCTATGCCCGGGTCGATGCCGAAATCCGCCTTGACGGCGGGAGGCTGGCCGACGGCCATGTCACCCCACTGCTGGCGAGGATCTCGCTCGATCCTGCGGAGGTGCGGGCAGCGATCCTGCAGCCTCCGGACAGCGCACTCTCCATTCTCGCAGCAAGGTTTCTGCTTGATCGCGAAACCGGGGTGATCGCGGCAGTCGGCGAACTCCGGGGCGGCCGGCTGGAGGAACTCCTCGCTCCATGGGCCGGAATAGAGGCGAGCGGACGGGTGCACGGTCCGTTCGACCTTCGAGGAGGCGGAGAAGGGGCGATATTCCTGGAAGCCGACCTTGGATTCGGAGATGCGATGGTTGAGGGGGTGATCCTCGATACCCTCAGGCTGGACCAGATCCGGGGCACCTTGGATCCTCTGAGTCTCCAGGCGAATCTGAGGGGCAGTGGCTTCATTGCCGGTGGAGTGGCGATCGATTCACTCCGGGGGCACATCCAGATGGATGACACCATCCGCACCGTCATTCTGGCACTGCGGGATACGACTGCAGTCGGACTGCGGGCGAGGGTCCACCCTTCAGACCCGGGAATAGTGATCTTCGACAGCCTGCGCGTGGAACCAGGGTCCGCCCCGGGTTGGGACCTCGCGGTCCAACCCGGGCTTGTGTTCGGCAGCAGCGAAGTCCGGGTGGATACGCTGCGCGCGACGTCGGAAGTCGGATCCCTGGAGGGATCCGGCTATCTCAGGCCGCGACCCGGCAGTCCGGGGACCGAACCGTTCGCCTTCCGGCTCGCCGGTGAGGATCTCGATTTCGGAAGAGCTGCAGATTACCTCGATCTGGACCGCACCGGCTTCTCGGGATTCGGAAGCTTCGCGGCGGAGGGGTCGGGAACCCTTGGATCGCCGCGGCTGTCCCTGAGTGCAAGGATCAGCGGAGCGGAGACGATGGACTGGATATGGGAGTCGATCGACTTCTCCGCAAGTGCGGGCGAGGGTGTCGGTGTACGCATGGACTCGCTTCGCGCCACCGGACGGGGCTTTTTCGGCCTGCTCCCCGGTCTGGAGCGGATCGGGCCCCAGCCTGTGGGTGCGCCGGTCAGTGTGCGCGTCGACTCGCTCTTCATAACTCCCGACCTCCCATGGAGCGAGGCGCTTGAAGCCATCTCCGACTCTCCAAGGGATCTGCTGATGCACTCTTCCATTGGGGGCAGCGTGGAGGTGGGCCGGGTCCCCCTGGCGCCTGTTCTGACGCCCGTCCTCGCCCCGCGCACCCAGAGGGGTCCGGGCGCAGGTTTCGCAGAACCGCTGGATCCGATGATGAACGTGATACGCGTGGAGCGGCCCTCTGCGATACGCGAGGCGGAACGGCGGCCATCCGGAATCGCGGGCCGCCTGTCTGTGTCAGCCGGGATTTCCGGACGCGGGAACGCGCCCGAACTGAACTTTCGCGCGAAAGGGGAGGGGATCCGGATCCACCAGGCGTGGGGGGACTCCGTGAAGATGCATCTCTCGTACGCAGACTCGCTTCTGCGTGTGCACGACATCGACTGGCACACAGGCAGCCAGAGATCCCGCACGTGGGGATCTGTGCCCATCAGCCTTGTGCTGGATCCGGATGAAGTGAGGCTCCTGCCCGACTCGGTGGACCTTCGCACCGAACTCCCGGATGTCGACATGTCTCTCGCGTCGCTGATAACAAGCCTGATCCAGGATCCCCAGGGGCGCCTGTCGGGGGATGTGCGTCTTCAGGGCGTGCCGCCGAATCTTTACGCGACAGGCGGACTGCAGATACGCGAAGGGGCATTCCGGGTTCCCGGCCGCGAGGACAGGGTCTCACGGCTCAACGCCGATCTCGTGCTTGGTCCCGGCGGCATCGAGATCGTGAACGCCAGGGGCAGGCTCAACGAGACCGGCCGCCTGGAGGTGCACGGAATCTACCTCGACGAGGATCACTTCGGTCTCAGCGCCACAGTGCGGGAAGCCCCGGTCTTCGAGACTGGGAACTACCGCTTCACCCTGGACGGTGACTTTCTGGCGCAGCCCGTCATGGAGGGAGATTCGCTGCGTCCCACCGTGAGCGGAAGGGTCAGGGTGAGGGACGGGCTCGTTACAATGGACCTCGCGCAGCAGGCGCCTGCGGGACCTCCTCCATACACACCTTGGCTGGTGGACCTGGAGGTGTCGGCCCCGGGCAACATCCGCGTCCACATGCCGACGGCCACGGTCGACCTGGGGGAGGCCGAACTCCTGGTCAGCTTCCGCTGGCCGCACGTGAACCTTGGCGGATCGATCCAGGTGCTGGATGGGCAGTACCGCATCTTCAACCGCTCCTTCCGCCTCACTGAGGGTCGCGTGGAGTTCGAGGACACAGGGGTCGGTCCTGTTCCGGTACTTGATATACAGGGGATGACGCAGATCCCCGGCCCGGAGGACGAAGGGCCGGTTCACATCAGGGTGGATGTGACAGGCACGCCCGAACAGCTGGAAGTGGCGCTGTCGAGCCCGAACCGGCCGGACTACTCGCAGGAGCAGTTGATCGAGCTTCTCAGCGTCGGCCAGCTGGGCAGTCCCGAGTTCGGGCGGTTCACGGCCGGCGATCCCACGCGCCAGTACCTGGAGGCCGAGCTGATGAGCCAGGTGGAACGCCAGCTCATTCAGCAGCTCCCGTGGGTGTCCCGGGTGCAGATCACGGGCGGGCTGAGCGCCGCAGAGCCCGTGCGCATCAACGTCCGCCCGATCGTGCAGCCCCAGTGGAGCCTGAACTACTCGCAGGAGCTGACTTCGGATCCATGGCGCGAGGTGTCGCTGAACTACAGGCTCAGCAACCGGCTCTTCCTGAACGCAGCGATGGACCGACGCGAGATGGAGGACCGCTTGCCGCAGGATACCTATTCCCTCGACCTCAGGCTCAGGATCGAGTATTGACGGCAGATGAACGGATCACAGAACTCCGGCGCCGGGACCATGCCCGGCGATCTCAACCCTGTACAGCGTGAGGCGGTTCTTCACGGCGACGGGGCCCTGCTTGTCCTTGCGGGCGCCGGCAGCGGAAAGACGCGGGTGCTGACGCGGCGCATAGTGCACCTGATCCTCGACCGCTCGATCCCGCCGGAACGCATCCTGGCGGTCACATTCACCAACAAGGCTGCCGGCGAGATGCGTTCGCGCGTGGAGTCGATGCTCGGCTTCGATGCCGCCGGCCTCTGGATCGGCACCTTCCACTCGATCTGTCTGCGGCTTCTGAGGCGTCACGGAGACCGGCTGGGCTTTCGGGACGGGATCACCGTGTTCGATACCGACGACCAGGCATCGCTTCTTCGCCGCCTTCTGAAGGAGCAGGGGGGACAGGACCCGGAGCTGCCGCGGCTGCGCGAACTGGCCTCCCTGATCTCGTTCGCGAAGAACCGCATGTGGGAGCCCGAGCAGATGGAGGCGGAGTGGCCGCATCCCCGGAGCGCGAAGGTCGCCGCCCTCTACCGCGCGTATCAGGAGGCCCTGCGGGCCCAGGGAGGTGCGGACTTCGATGACCTCCTGCTTCTTGCGGTGAGGCTGCTCGAGTCGCACGAAGATCTCGGCGACACGTATGCGCAGAAGTTCCGGCACATACTGGTGGACGAGTACCAGGACACCAACCCTATCCAGTTCCGCCTGGTGCGCCGGCTCGCAGGCGTGCACGGGAACGTCATGGTTGTCGGCGATGACGACCAGTCGATCTACGGATGGCGGGGTGCGGACATCACAAACATACTGGAGTTCGAGAAGCACTTTCCCGACGCGACAGTCCTGAAGATGACGCAGAACTACCGCTCGAGCGGGCAGATTCTGGAGCTGGCGAATGCAGTGATCAGGAACAACGAGGGCCGCCACGAAAAGTCGCTCTGGACGGAGAACCCGTCCGGTGACCGGCCAGTCCTGATCATCGCCCCCGACGAGGATGAGGAGGCGGGGCGGCTGGTCTCGGCGATCATGCAGGGGAGGAAGGATGGCAGGTTCCGCCCCGGCGAGACGGCCATCCTGTACCGCGTGCACGCGCAGTCACGCCCGATCGAGGAGGCTTGCCTCACGTTCGGGCTGCCGTACGTGGTTCTTGGCGGGATCGCCTTCTATCAGCGCCGTGAGGTCAAGGATCTGATCGCATACCTGCGGCTGGCGATGAACCCGCGGGATCTGCCGAGCCTTGCGCGCGCGCTGTCGGCGCCGCGCCGCGGTATCGGGCAGGTGAGTGTGGAACGGATCGTTCAGCTCGCCTCCGCGCACGGCGGAGATGCGGTGCAGGCGTGCGCATCGGCGGCCGCGGAGGGTCGTGTACGCGGGAAGGCCGCGAAGAGGCTGAAGGAGTTCGCCTCGCTGATAGGGCAGCTTCGGGAGCAGATTGCGGACGGGCCGGATGCGCTGCTTCAGATCGCGGTTGAAGAGACCGGCTACATGGACTGGCTGAAGGAGGCTGACAGCGACTGGGAGGACAGGCAGGCCAACGTTCACGAGCTGATTGCCGGGGCCCTGAGGTTCCGCAACCAGGCCTCGGATCCCACGGTTCAGGCCTATCTCGATCAGGTCGCCCTCTACACCGAGCTGGACAACGCAAGTCTGGAGGAGGAGCGCGTTGTCATGATGACCGTGCACAACGCCAAGGGGCTCGAGTTCCCGCACGTCTTCATAGCCGGCCTGGAGGAGGGCCTGTTCCCCCACGCATCGTCATTCGATGACCATGCCGAACTGGAGGAGGAGCGCCGGCTCTTCTACGTCGCCGTAACCAGGGCACAGCAGACCCTGACCCTCAGCGCGGCCTTCGACCGCCGGCGGGCCTACAGGGGCGGCGGGTTCGGTCTGTCGCGCTTCCTGGACGAGATCCCGGGCGGGATGCTGATTCCTGCCGCGGGCCAGGCCCGGCGGCCTGCGGCCGGGCGGCGGCCGTGGGGCGCCGCGGATGCGGATGACTTCGATGAGGTTGATGACGCACCGGACACCAGCGAAGGCGATGAGTCCGCGACCGGTGCTGGCGATAATCCTGCGGCCGGCGCACGGGGGGGGGATGCCGGTCGCGTCTGCGCTGCCACGGCTGCGAATGCGCCCCGTGCGGGGGAGATGGTAGCGCACCGGATATTCGGGGTCGGACGGGTGGAGTCGCAGGAAGGCGAAGGCTCAAGCCTCAAGCTGTCCGTGGTATTCGAGCAGGTGGGGCGCAAGAAGATCATGGCGAGGTTCCTGCAGCGGTTCGGGCGCGGGTAGCCCGGGTTCCCGCATGCCCCGGCGGCGATTGCATTCATTTGTGGGGTCGTGATGTCCATCCTGATCCTCCATGACAGGCGGGCCCTCCGCATCGATGCGATGCGCATTGCAGGCTCACCTCCTGTTGTGGCCCCTCCTGCGTGGGCTCTCGCCGAGAGAGTCTGGGAGGCGATCGGAACACAGTTTCCGCCCGGGCCGCCGCGGATCGACCCGCCCGGCTGGAGCGAGACGGCTGCAGGCGCTGTCCCCCCCGCGTGCAACCGCATGGCCCTCGTGGTTCCGGATGTGACCAGGGTGGGCGCCTGGCGGCATCTCCTGCCCGGGCTTCTTGCAGCGTTGAAGGGCTTCGAAGGTGTGCACAAGACCCTTCTCGTTGCGACCGGACTGCACACCGTGGCCGGCCGTGAGGACCTCCTGAAGCACCTTCTTCCCTGGTCGGAGGATCCCGGGCGGGACCTTGACGCATGGACAGTCGTGCAGAACGGGGATGACCGGTACCGCTCGCACGAAGGAGTCGGGGCTACGGATGCGGGAACTCCCGTACGTCTCCATCCTGCCTATCTCAGGGCGGACTGGAGGGTTCTGCTGGGGGAGATCTCCTACCACTACTTCGCTGGATTCGGAGGCGGGCGAAAGCTGGTCTTCCCCGGGCTTGCCACACCGGATGGGGTGGCGATGAACCACAGACGTGCCCTCAGGATTTCGGCTTCGCGCCTGGAGCGCCCTGATGCGCCCGGGATGGACGGGATCGAGTGGAATCCCGCCTGTGCGCCGGGGAGCCTGCACGGGAACCCGGTTCACGAGGATCTCGAGAACGCTGCGGCGCTCGAACCTCCCGACTGGGTTCTGACGGCTGTAGACTCTCCTCCGGAAGATCCGGATCCCGCCTCGCCGTGCCGTTTCCCCGTGCGGGTTGTGCAGGGGGCGTATCCGGCCGCGCTGGATGAGGCTGTCGAGGCGCACGAATCATCGCACCGTCTGAACCCCACCAAAAGACCGTGGCGCCTGCTGGTCGACGCGGGCGGAAGCCCGAGGGACCGCACCTTCCTGCAGGCGCACAAGTCGCTGCAACACGCAGCCCGCTTCGTGTCGCGACGGGCGCGCATCCTCCTGGTTGCGGGGTGCGCAGGGGGCATGGGATCCGCGACGCTGGAGCGGTACGTTGCACAGGGTGAATCCTTCCGTCCGCTGGAGGGGCTTGCAGGGAACCCGGTCGCCGCCCTCCACCTGCAGACACTGGTGGCACTCCGCAAGGTGGTGGAGTGCAGCGAAACGGCGCTATGGTCGTCGCTCGACCCTGTGGTAGTGCGGGCGCTGGGTATGCATCCGGTCATGTCCGAAGGCGACGCGCGGGCCTGGCTGCGGTCCGGCGTGGGGGAGTCATGGGGATGGCTTCCGCGGGCGGAGAGGTTCCTGCCGGCGGATGTGGCAGGCTAGCCGCCTGTTTCCCCGGCCTTGTCCCGCTGGGCGTCCGGCTGGATCAGCCCCAGCTTGCGCAACTCCTGGATGAGTCTCTCCCTGCTGACGGGCTTGACGAGATAGGAGGAACACTGCTGCCGTCCCGCCCTGATGACGTTTTCCGCATCGGACAGGGCGGTCGTCATGATCACCTTCACCCCATCGCCACGGGCTGTCCCCATCGCCTCTTCCGCCGTGCGGATCCCGGTCAGCGCAGCGTGGCCGTCCATCTTCGGCATCATGATGTCCAGACAGATGAGGTCGAACGGCTGACCGGTCTTCAGGGCGACACGCACGGCTTCGATGGCCTGTCTGCCGTCCTCGGCCAGATGCACCGGGCCGTACGGCTCGAGGATCCTTCGCATCAGAAACTGGCTGGCGCGGTCGTCTTCAACAATCAGAGTCTTCATCACGGTGTCCCATGGTGCCCGAAGCCGGCGCCGACCCCAAGCGTTTTCTGATCCCGCCGTCACTGGTTCTGCCAACCGGGTTCCATCTCCCGATGATGCGGCAATCAGGATAAGGAGTTCGAACTCCTTCGTACCCGGATCCGCGGATTCTCCTCCGCAGGTGGCAGACAATCGTTCCCGTGATCAGTGCGAGCAGGATCACCAGCAGTGAGCCGCCCCAGAACGCAATGTTGCCGGCCGGCTCCGCCGCCCTGTGGGTGACTCCGTTGATGGTATAGCAGGGGGACTGAGTGGTGTGCCGGATCCTGTCGCCCGTCCTGACGGCGTCGTATGTGCTTCTGTCCACCGTGTGGCGGTTCTGCGGACTCCATGAGTCTCCAACGACTGAGATGTAATAGGTTGTTATGGTGTAGGTTCGATGACTCGTCCGAGTCTCCTTCCTGACGACTGTTCCGTCGAATGGCAGTGTCGGGGTGATCCACAGCCACAGAACCAGGAAGACCAGACCGGCGAGAAGGCAGTAGATAAGCACTTCCATGGCAGTCCTGCGTATCGTGGGCGGTGGGGAGGGCACAGGGGCAGATCCGGATCGCTTCGGGCTGGAGTCGGTTCCGCCGGTCTTCCGCTTCCCTCCCTTGAGGCAGAGGAAGAGAAACACCAGCCCGAGACCAGTGGTCACTGCCATACCCAGGAGAAGACCATCAAGGTAGTACTCCGTGAAGGTCCCCATCATGCATTCTCTTTCGTGCGCCGCCCGGACTCAGACCGCGGCGACCCCGGTCGCCTGGCTGCAGCCCTGAGGAGCCCGACAGTCCCGGACCACCGCCAGTGACGCGCACAGGCCAGGGCCTCCCCGCCTTCAGGATCGACTCCGGCCCCGAGAAGCAGCCGGATGACCGGCACGGCCGGGTCCTCATTCTCGGTCCGGGGGCGTACGTACCGTTCGTTCAGGCCGTAGTCGGTTCCGTGCCAGAGGGCATGCATGAGCGCGGAACGCCCCTGGTCATCCCTGGTATCGGTGCGCGCACCGGCAGCCAGCAACAACGAGACTGTGTCGGCAGACGCCTCCTCAGCGGCATACATCAGGGGGGTCATCCCGGCGTTGTCCGCAGTGTCCGGATCCAGTCCGGCCTGGAGGAGCCACCGCACCGTTTCCCTCCGGGACTTGACGGGCGCACTCGAACTCGTGGCGTGGATGGCGTTGTGAAGGGGCGTGCGGCCCATCGTATCGCGATGGTCTACCGCCGCACCGCATTGCCGAAGCAGGGCAAGGATCTCCACGTCGGCCCGGATGGCGGCGTGATTCACTGCGCTCCCGCCCCCGGCGTCAGTAATGGTGAGGTCGGCCCCGCGCTCGCAAAGCATGCGTACCTTGCAGGCCTCGCCTGTGCGGGCCGCGACGATCAGCGGTGTTTGCAGCATGTTTCCATGCCGGTAGTCGATCATGCACCCCGGGTGATCGAGGAGGAGGGCGAGGGCATCAAGGGATGGGCTGAACACCGCCTGTGCAAGGGCTGACTCGCCGCCTTCCCTTGACGGCTGGATCTCGACCCCCTGATCGAGAAGGGAGCGCATCATGGGGATGTTCCCCTCGAGGGACGCCTTCAGCAGGACTTCACGCGCAGCATCCGGAGAGAGACCGGCCCTGTGATCGAGAAGGGCGGAGATCTCCGGACGGAGGGAGGACACCCAAAGAAGCGCGCTCATCCCCACGTCGTCCAAGGCATCCCGATCAGCTCCAGCCTCCAGAAGGAGCCGTACCGCCTCAGCGGTGCCCGAACGGGCTGCGTACATCAGGGCGGTGCATCCCTGGAAGTCCCGGCTGTCCGGATCAGCGCCCATCTCCAGGAGTAGTCGCACCGCCTCTGCCGCCCCGCTCCCGGCAGCTGCCATCAGGGGCGTCTCGCGTTGCGGTGGCTGGGATGAGCGTACGTCGGCTCCCCGATGGATCAGTTCCAGCGCGCACTCCTCTCGTCCGGCCGCAAGCGCCGCCATCAGCGGGGAAACGTTCCGGGCATCACGGGAGTCCGGATCAGCGCCTGCATCGAGCAGGACGCGAACCCCTTCGATGTTCCCGGCATCAGCCGCGGCGTGGAGGGCGGTCCGGTTGTGGACACTCTGACTGTTCACATCGCAACCCAGCGAGAGCATCCATGCCACGAGGCTGCCACTGCCGCTGATTGCAGCATGCATCAGCACCTGATCCCCTTCCCCATTTGTCATCAGGGGATCGGCGCCGGCATCCAGAAGCAGCTGCACCTTCTCCGGCTGATTCCAGACGAGCGCAGTACGCAGGGCGGCGAACAGGAGACGGCTGTCAGGTGGACGGGGAAGAGCGGCAAGAGCTGTGCGGAATCTCTCCGTCGGACCTTTCTCCGCGAGGGCTATTAGCCTCTTGTTCGTGGAACTGTCCATACCTCCTGACATTATCGGTGAAGCGCCCGGGCCACAGCAGATCTGCGGGGCTTCTTCCGGGGGCGGGTTGAGCGAGATTCAGGTAATCCGGCAGGCTCGTCCGACCGATAACTGATGCGCCTGTATAAAGGACGACACCTGGGATCGTGCAAACGGGAGCTATGGCAGGGTTACGGAGAGGAGACAGTACAGTGTCACATAACGGCAGGTACACAGGCGGATCGGCGCGCGAATCGAAGGAGATCGAGGATCACGTCAACTGGGAGGTCGGCATCAGCCGCCGGAAGCTGAACATTCGCGCGGCCATCGGAATCGTCATCTTCGGCTGGCTGATGAAGATGAACTACGACGACCTGGGGCACCGGGGAACCGGCTGGCTTTTCATGATCGCCATGGGTGTTGCACTTGCGATTGCCTGGAGGGCGGAGTCCGACTTCGCCAGGCTCATCCCCACCTTCATCTACGTTGCCGCATGGGTTCACACCAACGCAATTCTCTCGGGGAAGCAGAGCATTGCCCGCGAGCAGCATCTCAGGGAGAAGAGATTCCACTCGATGGCTCGCAGGATTGGCGCCTGAACCAGACTGCAGGTTCAGGGATGGATCCGGCTTCGGGCCAGCGCCGAGTCCGCGGGGAGGCCGGAAAATGCCTCCTCGCCCCCCTCATGACCCCCGACCGTTATGCAGTTTCCTCCCGGCACGCGACGGGTTAGGATCTGCCCTCACTGACCCTGACTGTTCACGGAGACCCTGCTGCACTCGTCACGGTTTCCCGGGCGGACCGGGCCGGGATCGCATCAGACGATCGGGCATCCGAAAGGAGACTGGATGAGGGTTCTGATTCTGGGTTCGGGTGGGAGGGAACACGCACTCGGCTGGGCACTCCGGCGGGACAACCCTTCGGTGGAGCTCTTTTTCCTGCCCGGCAACGGCGGCACCGGGGCGACAGGCCGGAATCTTCCGGGCAACCTGGCCGACCTCGATGCGCTTGCGGCAGCGGCCCGGGAGGTGAAGGCGGACCTCACGGTCGTGGGTCCCGAGGCGCCGCTCGTGGCAGGGATCGTCGACCGGTTCCGGGCTGACGGCCTGCCGGTCTTCGGGCCCACGGCTTCCGCGGCCCGCCTGGAGGGGAGCAAGCTCTTCGCCAAGACACTGCTGCGCGACCACGGCATCCCGACCCCCGGGTTCGATGCCTGCACCGATCCCGCAACTGCCCTGCGGAAGGCTGTGACCGGGGCATTTCCCAAGGTCCTCAAGGCAGACGGGCTGGCTGCGGGAAAGGGCGTGCTCATCGTCAACGATCCGGGTGAATCCGAGGCCGGGATCCGGACGCTCATGGAGGCGCGGGAGTTCGGAGCGGCGGGCGAGACGGTTCTGATCGAGGAGTTCGCCTCAGGCGAGGAGGTCTCCTGTTTCGCCATCGCCCGGGGCGAGGAGTACACGCTCCTTCCACTGTCGCAGGATCACAAGCGGATCGGCGAAGGTGACACAGGCCCGAACACAGGCGGCATGGGTGCCTATGCCCCATACTCGCGAGGCACCCCCAGGCTGGTGTCGGAGATCGAGCGGACGATCATCGCACCAGTGCTGCGTGCGATGGCTTCCGGGGGCACACCTTTCGAGGGTTTGCTGTACGCCGGGATCATCATGGTTGACGGCTCACCCCAGGTGCTCGAGTTCAACTGTCGCTTCGGCGACCCCGAGACGCAGGCAGTCCTCCCGCTCGTGGCCGCGGGCCTGCCGGGCGGCGGACTCCTGGAGGCCGTCACGGCGGTGGCCGGCGGAAAGGGTGCGCTTCCGAGGCTTGCTGCCCTGCCTGCGGCGGTGGATTCGGCCTCTGCCCCGGCTGCCGCGCCGGCAGGTGAGTCGGGCGGCAGGTCCTCTGCCTCTTCTGCGGTCGTGGTGCTGGCCTCGGCCGGTTACCCGGGCGCATACGAGACCGGGAAGGAGATACGGGGACTGGAGGAGGCGGAGGCTGTTCCGGGCGCCCTGGTCTTCCACGCCGGGACGAAGCGCGAGGGGGATCGCCTGCTCACAAGCGGCGGGCGCGTGCTGGGCGTGACGGGTGTTGGAGACACACTCAGGGGCGCGCTGAGCGCGGCCTACGAGGCGTGTGACAGGGTGGAGTTCGAAGGCAAGACGCTACGCAGGGACATAGGATGGAGGGCATGACATGAGCAGTCAGGCGAAGCCACTGGTGGGGATCATATGCGGCAGCAAGTCGGATCTGCCGGTTGTACAGGAAACGGAGAGGATCCTGGAGAAGCTCGGGGTCCCGTACGAAAGCCAGGTTCTCTCCGCGCACCGGATGCCGGATGCCACGGCGGCGTACGCGCGGGAGGCGCGCGGCAGGGGGCTCAAGGTCATGATCGCGCTGGCCGGCCTGGCCGCGCATCTCCCCGGAGTCGTCGCTTCGCACACGACGCTGCCGGTGCTGGGGGTTCCCCTCTCCGGAGGGGTCATGGGCGGTATGGATGCCCTCCTCTCGATCGTGATGATGCCCGCCGGGGTTCCCGTCGGCTGCCTGTCCTCGGACAAGCACGGGGCGCGGAATGCCGCTGTACTGGCGGCGCAGATCGTGGCTCTCTCCGATCCCGGCACAGCCGCGAAGCTGGACGAGCTGAAGAAGGAGATGGCGGAGGGCGCCAGGATCTGATCAGGGAGGGAGGAACCGGCTGAAGGGGCGCTGTCTGAGCACGCATGATCCATGCCCCCTTTGCGGGCACTCATCCACGCGGATGGTGCCGGGGCGCCGGGACGGCAGGGAGTTCCGTTCCTGCCCTGTCTGCTCGCTCATTCACGTGCCCCCGCGCTTTCACATCGCCCCGGATGCAGAGGCTGCACGGTATCGACTGCATCGCAACGATCCCGGCGACGAGGGCTACGTGCGTTTCCTCGGGCAACTCGCCGACCCTTTGTGCAGGCTCCTGGATCCAGGCAGCCGCGGCATCGACTACGGGAGCGGGCCGGGCGGGGTGCTCGCAGGCATGCTCCGGGAGCGCGGTTTCATCTGCGACGGATACGATCCTGTCTTCGATCCCCGTGATCCCGCCCCGCCATATGACTTCGCGGCATGCGCAGAGGTCTTCGAGCACTTCCACGAACCCGGGGCTGAGATCGCGCGCCTGGTTGCCCTGCTGCGCCCGGGCGGAGTCCTGGGCGTTATGACCGAGTTCCGACCACCCGGTTCCACCCCGGCGCAATGGCATTACACATCGGACCCGACGCACGTGGCGTTCTATACGATGGAGACATTCGCCTGGATCGCCTGCCGGATGGGCCTGCGGCTGATCTACGCGGATGGCCGAAGGGTGGTGATCCTCTCACGGGCCAGGTGCGCCTGCTGAGTGGCTGCCCTGTTCTCCCAGCGCAGCGGCAGGTCAGGAAACATGCTCCCCTTTCCGCCCCGCAGCCTTCCAGAGATGATATCGCGGAGAGGAGTCAGCACAGTGGAGAGACTCAACCATCCGTCCGCCATCGCACTCATACTGGCCCTGGCGGCAACTGGCTGTTTTACACATGCCGTGCGAACCGGCCCGCAGGCCGACTCCTTCCCGGTCATCATCGAGCCTCGGGAAGCTGTCATCATTCGTGGCAATGGCCCTTGTTCATTCAGGCTTCCACGATGACCGCAACTACGTCGGCAGTTTCGCAGAGTGGACCCGCAACGGGATTGCCCGGTCGATGCTGATCCTCTCAGCCGCCGGCAGCCCGGATCATGGATGATCCGGTCCGACCGGCCTTGCCGAAAGCCTGTCGCAGTAGCAACTCACAGGAGTCAGAGTTCCGCCTGCCCAGCCTGCACTTTCACCAGGAGTTGGTCCGGTCAGGAGCCTTGAGCTCGCCGTCAGCTCTCCCTTGATACGCGGCCAAGGCTGGCGTTATCCTTCCCGGTTCGACAGGGATTGAAGTCCCCCCGGTGACAGGTGTCCGCCTGAAGCCGGGGGAGGATTCTCCGAGGAGGAAAAGGATATGGACCAGATGATGAAGGCTCTGAACGAGCAGTTCACGGCCGAGATGTACTCGGCATACCTATATCTCGCCATGGCGTCGGATCTCGCATCCAGGGGGCTGAACGGTTTTTCGAACTGGCTGCGCATTCAGGCCCAGGAGGAGAACACGCACGCGATGATGTTCTACGACTACATCCTGGAGCGTGGCGGCAAGGTGGAGCCCGGTGCCATGGAGAAACCGCCCTCGGAGTGGAAGACTCCGGCCGACGCTTTCGCGGACGCGCTGAAGCACGAGCAGTACATCACAGGCCGCATCAACGACCTGGTGGACCTTGCCATCAAGTCCAGGGACCATGCGACCAATGCGTTTCTGCAGTGGTTCGTCACGGAGCAGGTCGAAGAGGAGGCTTCCGCTCGCGACGTCATCGACAAGCTGAACATCGCCCAGGGCGGGATGCTGTATGCGCTCGACAAGGAGATGGGAACGCGCGTCTTCACACCCCCCGCGAAGGGATAGGGCCGGACCGGACTGTTCATGGAGCCTCTGCTTCGCCAGCCAATTGTGTCCTGAACGGTCCGGGCCTGATCGTAACTCCACTGAAGGAGTTCACAGCAAGGGAGGAGATGAAACATGCCAATCGAGACTAAACAGATCTACAAGTGCGACATCTGCGGCAACATCGTCGAGGTGCTCGTTGCGGGAGGAGGGGATCTGATCTGCTGCGGTGAGCCGATGAAGCTCATGAAGGTCAGCACTGCCGACTCCTCCACCGAGAAGCACGTGCCCGTCATCGAGACGAAGGAGGGCGGTGTCCGCGTTGTTGTCGGCTCGACCCCGCATCCGATGATCGACAAGCACTACATCCAGTGGATCGAGCTGGTAGCCGACGGCAGGGAGCACCGTAGCTACCTGTCGCCCGGCGATCCTCCGGAGGCGTTCTTCCCGGGGGTCTCGGGCGGTAAACTCGCGGCACGCGAGTTCTGCAACATCCACGGGCCCTGGAGCACAGAAGGCTGATCCGGAAAGCCCGCCATGGGGGTTCCGTCCGCAAGGACCTGCCCGCACCGGGGAAGACTGAACAGACAACCCAACAGAGGAAGAGGGAAAGATGGCTGAACTGAAGGGAACGAAGACCGAACAGAATCTGCTGAAGGCATTTGCCGGTGAGTCACAGGCCCGGAATCGGTACACCTACTTCTCCAGCCAGGCGAGGAAGGAAGGGTACGTCCAGATATCGAACATCTTCGAGGAGACCGCCAACCAGGAGCGCGAGCACGCCAAGCGTTTCTTCAAGTTTCTGAAGGGCGGCGACGTGGAGATCACGGCGACCTTCCCTGCGGGGGTGATCGGGACGACCGCGGAGAACCTGAAGGCCGCCGCGTGCGGGGAGAACGAGGAGTGGTCAACGCTCTACCCGGCATTTGCCGCCACCGCCCGCGAAGAGGGCTTCCCGGCAATAGGGCAGCTCTTCGACGCCGTTTCGGTCGCCGAGAAGCAGCACGAGAAGCGCTATCTGGATCTCCTCGCAAACGTGGAGAAGGGGACGGTCTTCAGGAAGGACAGTGAAGTCGTCTGGAAGTGCCAGAACTGCGGGTACATCCACAGCGGGACGACTGCGCCGGAAAGCTGCCCGGCCTGTGCGCATCCCCAGGCGCACTTCGAGCTTCTCGCGGAGAACTGGTAGCATCCCGGGCGGAGGCCCGTGCGATTGCGCGGTCCTCCGCCACCGGGGAACAGCTCAGCCCAAACAACCCCTGAGAGGCGGCAATCATGAACAGGACCCTGTGTCCCGATATAGACTGGGTCGGCTACATCGACTGGACCGTTCGCGACTTTCACAGCTACACGACAGCCCAGGGGGCGACCTACAACTCCTACCTTGTCCGCGATGAGAGGACTGCCGTCATCGACACGGTCAAGGCCCAGTATGCGTCCGCCTTCCTTAAGTCGGTCGCCGGGCTTGCGCCTCTCGATTCGGTCGACTTCATCGTGAGCAATCACGCGGAGCCGGACCACTCCGGGTCGATCACGGCCGCCCTGGCCGCCTGCAGGAACGCCGTGCTCCTGTGCAATGCGAAGTGCAGGGCTGCGCTCGGGAAGCACTACGAGATCGACCAGTCAAGGATCCGGGTGGTCGCTTCCGGGGAGACAGTCCCACTGGGCAGACGTAGCCTGACCTTCGCCGACACCCCGATGGTGCACTGGCCGGAGTCGATGGCCACCTACGTCAGGGAGGAAGGGCTCCTCTTCTCGATGGATGCCTTCGGGGAGCACTACGCCTTCCCGAAGCTGTTCGACGACGAGAACGGCCTGCCCAACCTGATGCGCGAGGCGAAGCGGTACTACGCCAACATCGTCTCCCCCTATGGCCCGCAGGTGGTCCGCGCCATGGACAGCCTGAAGGGCCTGGATATCAGGATGATCGCTCCCTCGCATGGCGTTGTATGGCGCAAACACCTGGATACGATCCTCTCCGCCTACAGGGAGTGGTCCAGCGACAGGCCGATTCCGAAAGTCCTGGTCATCTACGATTCGATGTGGGGTTCGACCGAGATGATGGCGCGCACGATCCTGGAAGGCGCGAACAGGGACGGTGTTGATGTGAAGCTGATCTCGATCCGTTCGTCGGACCTTACGGAAATCGCGACCGAGTCATTTGACGCGGCCTGCGTCGCCTTCGGATCGTCAACGCTCAACCAGACGATAATGCCGATGGCGGGAGCCGCGCTCACTTATCTGAAGGGGTTGTCGTCGAAGAGGAAGACTGCGCTCGCCTTCGGCTCCTACGGGTGGGGGAAGGGGGGCGCCACGGAGCTTCACGACCTGATGAAGGGGATCGGCTGGGAGATGATGTCGGATCCCCTGCGGTCGCAGTTCAGGCCGACGGAGGAATGCCTCGCTGAATGCCGTGCTGCGGGGGAGAAGCTGGCGGAGAGAGCGCTGGAGATGTGCGGGTAGTCACTGCTGATCGCGTGTGGCGGTGCGGCCGTCTGCGGATGGCAGCGCGGCCATGTACCGGCAGGATCCCGCGGTCATGATCCCTTCCCTGTCAGGCGAGGGACGAGACCTCCTCAGCCGGAAGCTCACTTCCGTCGTGCACGATGCGTCCGTCTTCCATCTTGACGACGCGGGGGCAGATCCTGGCGAGACCCAGGTCGTGGGTGATCAGGATGATCGTCGTTCCGGACTGCCACAGTGTCGTGAAGAGTTCCAGTATCCCCCTTCCGGTCCTGCTGTCGAGATTCCCCGTCGGCTCGTCTGCGAGTATCACACGAGGGTTGTTCGCGAGGGCGCGGGCGACCGCCACGCGCTGCATCTCTCCCCCCGACAGCTGGTTCGGTAGGTGGCCTGCGCGGCCGGCCAGACCGACGCGTTCCAGCATCTTCATGGCCCGTTCCGTACGCCTGGCCGCGGGCACTCCTGCGAAGAGCAGCGGCATCTCCACGTTCTCCCGGGCCGTCGCGTGGGGGAGGAGGTGGAATGACTGGAAGACGAAGCCGATTGAGCGGTTGCGCAGGTCGGCGAGGCGTTCATGGGAAAGCCCCGCAATGTCGCTGCCGTCGAACTCGTAGGTGCCGGAGGTCGGAAGGTCGAGGCAGCCGATCAGGTTCATCAGCGTTGACTTGCCCGAACCCGAAGGGCCGATGATCGCGGCCATCTCGCCCTCGGAGACGCTGAAGTCCAGGCTCCGCACCGCCTCCACCTCGACGGGGCCGCTCCTGTAGACCTTGCTGATGCCCGACATCATCACAACGGGGTGTGGCTGACTACTCATGACGCAATGCCTCCACAGGGTTCATGCCCGCCGCCCTGCGCGCCGGGAAGAGGCCCGCCAGGCAGGCTATCCCGACGAGGACCAGGACAGTCAGCACCCCGAGCGGGAGGGACAGAACGGGCTTACCGATGAACTCGAAGACCTGGCTCTGAACCGGGATCTGCAGGAAGGCTTCTATGAGAATCCACGCGGCCCCGATACCGAGGTAGCCTCCGATCCCCGCCATGAGCAGGGATTCACCGAGGATCTGGGACATGACGGCCGACTTCCTCGCCCCTATCGCCATCTGAAGGCCGATCTCGCGGGTCCGGCGCCGGACCGAGACGAAAAGCATGTTTGCAAGGCCCACACCTGCCACCAGCAACGTCATCGCCCCGGTAATCCCCATGAACAGCTGCATGCCGCCCGTGACCTTGTTGAAGGTCTCGCGGTGCGCGGCCGTGTCCCAGAAGTGCAGGGCCGACTTGTCTGCAGGGTCGAAGTGCTGGCGGCCGGCAAGGACTTCGCGCACCCTGGTCTCGAGCCCGGCTGTGCTGTGGGGAGGTTTCACAGTGTAGAGGAGAGTGTTGTACCGGCCCGGCCCGAACAGGGCCTCGAATGTGGACAGGGGAATGCTTGCCTTCTGTGAGTCGGGTCCGCTGTACATCCCCATCTGGATCTTCTCCACCAGAATCCCGACGACTGTGAACGGCACTCCCCGCACAAGGACCGTCCTGCCCACAGCCTCCTCCGCGCCGAACAGCTCCTCCTTCAGCTCGTGGCCCAGGAAGATCGAGCGGCGTCTCTGTTCCTCGTCTTTGTCGTTGAGAAATCTGCCTCCGGGCTGTGGATGGTGAGCCCGGATCACCTCGAAGCACGGCGGAACACCCGTGACACGGGCCGATGCCGACCTGTCCCCGGCCCGCAGATCCACCGCCCAGGATTGCCTCTCGCCGGCGACATGCTCCAGCTCGGGCACCTTCAGCCTGAGGAGATCGACATCGGCAGCCTCTAGCCGGATGGCGCGGCCGGCCCTCATCCCTTCCCAGGCCTTTGTAGTCGATCCGGGCCAGAGGATGACCGCCCCTGATGACAGCCCGTCCTGCCCGAGTGTCATCTGGCGCTTCATCCCCTCGGCGAAGGCCAGGAGGAACACCATCGACAGGGTTCCCCATGCGACCGCCAGCAGGATCGACGTGGGGCGGGACTTCCTCCGCCCCAGTGAACGCCACGTGAGCGAGAGACCCTGTTTCCATCCACTCATGGCTCAGCTCCTCAACGCTTCGGCAGGCCGCATGTGCGCGGCGCGCCTTGCGGGGCCCATCCCGGCGATGATCCCTATGATGCCCAGCACGCCGGCTGTCAGCAGGGTGGTCTGCATGGAGAGTACGGGAGTTCCGATCTGCTCGATCGGCAGCATGGAGGCTGCGGCTATGACCGCAGCGGACAGGACGGCGCCCAGTCCGCCGCCTATCAGGGTCACGAGGAGGGTCTCGAGGAGAACCTGTGTCAGCACCCATCCCCGTCGCGCACCGAGCGCCATGGAGATGCCGATCTGGGAGGTCCGGTCCTCGATCACCATGCTCATGATGTTGGCGACGCCGATTCCGGCAACCGCCAGTGTGAAGACCCCGACCATCATGAGGAAGGCCCGGAACCCGGTGAACACCTTGTCGAACATGGCAATGGTCTCACCCATATCCCAGATGGTCAGTGCCGCATCGTCGGAGGGATCGAACCGGTGCCGCCGTGCCAGCACCCCGCGGATCTCCCCGACTGCCTGCTTTCCGTCGACACCCTCGGCCACTTCGACGACCAGGTTGTTCGGTCGTTGAATGCCGAGAGAGGCGGTTGCGACGGATGAAGGGATGAAGACCTTCCTGTCGTCCGGCCCGCTGTAGTTGGAGTTCTGGCGCTTCCTGGCCATGGTCCCCACAACCAGGAAGGGGATCCCGCGGATCTCGATCGTGCCTCCGATTGCGGGAAGGTCGCCGAAGAGGTCCTCGCGGACCTGTGATCCCAGGAAGGCGACGCGGCGGCGTTCGCGCTGGTCTGTGTCGTTCAGGAAACGCCCGCCCGGTTCAGGCTCCACCTTGCGGATCGGGCCGTATCCGGGGGTGACGCCGCTTATGCTCGTGGCGCTCTCCCCTCCCGGACCGCGCATGGGGGCATATCCCTGGTACTCCGCGACCGACTCGGTCACGCCCGACACGCCTGTGAGGATCGCATCTGCGTCGGTCCCCTGCAGGCGGATCGCCCGGCCCTGCGGTATCCCCTCGTACGGGAGGGAGGTGCGGGATCCCCAGACCAGGATGTTGCGATCGCCGGTCGAGGCGGTGTCCTGTCTCTGCCTGATGTGGATCCCTTCCCCGAAGCTTAGCAGGATCACGACGCAGAAGGTTCCCCAGCCGAGGCCGAACAGGGTCAGCCCGGTCCTGAGCTTCTGGGCCTTCAGATCCCTGAAGAACTGGGAGAGGATGATCCTGATCTGCATTTCCGCCTCGCTGTGGATGGAAGTGGTACAGGCCCGGAGCCCGTGCGACTACCTCTTGTGGAGCGGGCTCGGATCCGGTTCGAGAACCTCGTCCCCCTCCGAAAGCCCTTCCTTCACCTCGACCGAGAGCCCGTCACTGAGGCCGGTCACGATCTGTTGCTCGACAGGCTTTCCGTCAGGGCCGGGAATCCGCACGAAGGCCTCGCCGTCCACGAAGCGGACGAGCCGTTCGGGGATCACGAGGACGTCGTTTGCTTCGGTGATCGCGATCCTGGCCGTTGCGGAGTACCCGGCGCGAAGCATCTGCCCGCCCGCGTGCGTGATCTCAGCCTCCACGTCGAAGAGGGTCGTCGACTCCTGCCTTCGCGCCTTGGGGGAGATGCGGTGGAGAACCCCGCGCACATCCTCATCCGGAAGGGCGCCGACTGTGAACCTGACCACCTGTCCTTCCGCCAGCTTCCCGACATCGACCTCGTCAACGGTCCCGCGGAAGACCAGCTTTTCCATGTCGGCCATGGTCAGTAGAACCGTGCCTGCCTGGTACGAGGTGAGCGGAACAACCGGATCCCCCTGGCTGGCATCGATGTTCAGGACGGTGCCGGCTGCAGGCGCCCCGATCAGGTTCCCGACCTCCGCGCCCTCGAGGGTGACACGCCCCTCCTTCAGCAGTTGCAGCCTTTCCCCCGAGATCTTGGCCCTGAGCCTTGCGGTTTCGTAGGCCTGGACCGCACCGTCAAGCTCTCTCTCCGGGAGGAGTCCGCGTGAGGCAAGCTGTGTTGTCCTCTCCAGCTCCCGCCTGGCGCCGTCCTCAATGACGCGGGCGAGCTGGTGATTGCGCTCGGCCTCGGCGCGCTCGAGCGGTGTGGGATCGGGCCGGATGTCGATCAGCGGATCGCCTGCCCGGACCATGTCACCCACCTCGACGTGCACCCTGGAGACAATCCCGGGGACCTTGCTCTTGACGGAGATTTCCTGCTCCGGGACAACATTGCCGATGGCCAGGGCCTCCTGGGCAATGCTTCCGATTGCGACCTTCACGGAGCGGGGGGCCTGTTCTGCGCGGGTCTGGCCCTGTCGGACGGCGAACAGGCAGACGGCCGATACGACAAGGACGGTTGCGACAGCTATCCATCTTTTCATGATTGTGCCTCCTGCTGACGAGGCGCCCTTACGGGAGTCGGACCGGCAGGGTTTCGAAGAAGTTCGCAATTGCCTCACGAACACCTTTGCCGCATGATTTCCGGCGCCATGGATGGTCGGAGACGGCGGAGACTCAACCAGGGAGGTGAGTATGTCCAGCTTGCGGTTCCGTATCTGTGCACTTGCCGTATCGGTGCTTGTGGTGTCGGCCCTTTCCTGCAGTTCCGACAAGAATGACAAGAAGGATCCTCTGTCGCCGGCGCCAACAGGGCTTGAGCTGTCTGTCGGGCACGAGTCGCTCTGGATCGGCCAGGAGACCAGCATCGAGGCGAGTCTCGTCTTTCCCGCCAAGAGCCAGGATCCGCCTGTCTGCCGCTGGTATGTGAATGACGAACTCGAAGGCAGTGAAGAGCTGGGGACGATCACGCAGACCAATCCGGCTGTGTACACGGCGCCCCTGACCCCGCCGCCCGGGCAGGAGGTGACGATCCGGGCTGTCTGGGAGGAGAACGAGTCGATCGAGGGATCGGCCTCGGTGGTTGTCCTGGTTCCGCAGGTGGCACTCCAGATGCAGCGGACCAGGATCCAGGTGGAGGAGACGCTGGAGATCCTGGCAGTCCTGGAGGATGCGCGGCCCCCGAAGGGGAATGCCCGGGAGGATGCGGGGGAGTTCGAGTGGTATGTCGATGACGCGCCTGGCGGCAATGAGGACCTGGGGACGATCACCCAGGGAAACCCGGCGTTCTACACAGCTCCGTCCGAGGTGCCAATCGGGCTTGCCGTTCAGATCACGGCGGTCTGGACCGGTGCTCCCGGCTACGATGCCTACGGGAATGTGACGATTCTGAACACGATCAGGTATGTGAATGCCGGGACCGGTGAGGATGAGCCTGGACGCGGGCGGCTGAACTCTCCCTACCGGACGATCAGCTTCGCACTGAGCCAGGTCGGCCACCTGGGGGGCGACACGATCCTCGTGGCGCCGGGTGTGTACGACCTGGCCCTTGGGGAGCAGAGCGGGAACAACCTCGGCAGAAGCACCACCCTGCGGGGGGCTGACCGCGACGCATGCATCCTGGACGCAGATCCTTCCGAGGAACATCGATCCCGCCCGATCTTCTGGATGGACTCCTGGGCGGTGATTGAAAACTTCACGATCCGCAACACCGGCGAGGACAGCGACAAGCAGTACGCCATCGTGGTTCAGGGCGACGCCACGGTAAGGAACATCCTCGTCAATGATCCATTCACGGGTTCCCCGATCAGGGTCATGAACCCGAATGTGGAAGCCCTGATAGAGGATTGCGAGATCGTCAACACGCGCAATCCTGGCGAAGGCTGGGGGCTCCGGCTTGTCGGTGAGTCGCGGACCACGCTGCGCAACACGATAATCCGGGGCTGGGACGAGGGGATCCGCATCGAAGGCCCCGGAGCCAACCTGGTGGAGTCGTGCACCATCAGGAACAACTCCCGGGGGATCATGATACTGCCCGGCGAGGTCAACACCGACCTCGGCGGGGGAGCTGCCGGCAGCCAGGGGAACAACATCATCCAGGGGAACGCGATCGGCCTCTACAATGGATCCGGAAGCGACATATATGCGAGGCACAACACCTGGGGATCGTCTCCCCCGACTGAGTGTGCAGACGAGGCAGACGCGCCCTGCGACTTCTACAACCACGGCGCAGGGTCGGTGATCCGGGAGTAGATCCGGCCTGAGGGACAGGAGAGGCTCGCATCCGGGGCCCGCGAGGTGTTATACTCGCCGGGCTTTCAGGACCTGTGAGCGAACGGGACCGTGGACTGCACGGCCGATCATGTCGACGCGCCAACCGGACGGGGAGACAGCATGGACAGGATCATCTACCTCGACAACGCGGCAACGAGCTTTCCGAAGCCGCAGATCGTGCACGACACGGTCTGCAGCTTCTACAGCAGCTGCGGGGTCAATCCGGGCCGCACCGGATGCGACCTGGCCCTGCAGGCCGAGGAGATGATCCACGGCACCCGCCGCAAGCTGTCAGCCTTCTTCAACCCGAGCCTCACGGCGATCGGGGAGACGAAGGATCCGAACCGCCTGGTCTTCTCCCTGAACGCCACGATGGCTCTCAACCTGATCATCCACGGCACAACCGGGCCCGGGGATCACATCGTCACGACCATGACCGAGCACAACTCCGTGATCCGCCCGGTCAACCACAGGGTGAAGGAGGGCGCCGAGGCGACCTACGTGGTCCCTGATCCCGAAGGGTACGTCGATCCCGGGGAGATCCGCAGGGCGATACGGAGGAACACGAAGCTCGTGATCGTCAACCACGCCTCCAATGTCACGGGGGGTGTCCAGGATCTGCGGGCGATAGGGGTCGTCTGCAGGGAGGAGGATGTCCCGCTGGCGGTGGACACGGCCCAGACCGCGGGTGTGCTGCCGATCGACATGGCGGAGTGCAACATCTCCTACCTGGCCTTCACCGGGCACAAGAGCCTCATGGCGCCGACGGGGACAGGCGGGGTCTGTGTTGCGGATGACGCCGACATCCGGGGCACGGTCTACGGCGGTACCGGGGTGCGCAGCGCCGAGCCGCTTCACCTGACGGAGTTCCCGTACCGCCTCGAGGCAGGGACGCAGAACCTCGCCGGTATTGCCGGCCTCAGCGCCGGTCTCGACTGGGTGCTCGAGCGGGGGATCGCCGCGATCCACCGGCACGAGATGGAGCTTCTCGGAATCCTCCAGATAGGCCTGTCGGAGATACCGGGGGTCCGTCTGCACGGTACCCGGAACCTTGAGCGCCGGGTGCCGACCCTGTCATTCACCGTCGACAACTACGATCCGTCGGACATCGGGACGATTCTGGACGTGGACTACGGAGTCCAGACCCGCACCGGCCTCCACTGCGCGCCGCTCATCCACGAGCACATGGGCACGACACCGAGGGGGACTGTGAGGATGTCCGTGGGCCCTTACACGACCAGGGAACACGTGGAGATCGCCGTAAGGGCGGTCGGGGAGCTGGCGAGGGACCGCTGCAGCGTGTGATCGGCCGCATCCGGATCACAGCCCGAGCCTCTCCGCCACGTCCTCGAAAGCGGGCGCCTCAGCGTACAGCTTCTCCAGGTCGCTGCGCTCCCGGCGGGTCGAGCCCAGCTCTCCGTACACCAGCGCGCGTTCATAGCGGATCGCATGGAGCAGTTCGGCAGGCCTCCCTCTGCGGCGCCGCAGAACCGCAGTCAGCGTATCCCGGGCGGCCTCATGCAGGCCGAGGCCTCTGAGGGCCCTGGCCTTGAAGTAGATGAACTCGGTGTGCAGCGCAGAGTCGTTCTCCACACCCGCTGCGAGCCTGACTATCCTGGAGAGGGAGTCGCGGTCATCAGGATGCGCATCGAGGAGCACTTCCGCGAGGGAGAGCTTCACCGCAACGTCATCGGGTTCCAGCCTGCGCAACCGCTGCAGGCAGGCGATCGCGTCGTCCCAGCACTCCTGTTCCTGGTAGACCTCGACCAGTCCCAGCAGCACGCCGCGCAGATCAGGGCCGACATGGGCTGTGACGGTTGCTGTGATCGGCAGGTCCATGGTCGCCGTGATCCCGTACTTCCCAAGGTAGCGGCCGAGTTCTGCGCTGCGGCCGGCTGCCGTCTCCAGGTGACGCGCAGCCTCGGGGAAGCTCTGCATCTGAAGGGCAAGGAAACCGGCCATGTAGGCCCCGTCGGCCAGGTGCGACGCGGAAGCGAAGTGTGAAAGCGCCGTGTCCTGGTTGCCGAGGGTGAGTTCCCGGCAGCCGTCCACGAAGGACCTCTCATCGGCAGGTGTTGTGAGCCTGGCGAAGAAACCGAGATCCAGCCGGTCCAGCACGCGTGGGGTGGGCGGCGGACCCCCTGTCGCCCCGTGGCCGGGCGCACGGGCTGCCGTCCTGCCGGCCGGTTCAGGGCTCCCGCTCCGGGATGATCCAGATCGCTTCCCGCTCCTCCGCGGCATCGCGTGCGTGTAGAAGAGACCGGTCCCGGGCAGACCGGCCGTGGCGCGTGTGCCGCGCGGCCCGACGGTCACCTTTGCGCCCCGCGGCCCGAATGACAGCGAGCCGCCGGTCTTGCTGAGGTTGACCGTAATCCCCGGGGCGATCTTCAAGCGTCGCCAGAAGCGGAACACCATGCTGTCTCCTTCCCTGCGCGGAAGAGCCGGATACGGCAGGCTCAGCGCCGGAGCGCAGCGTAGACCAGTTCAACGACCGCCATGATCTCCGCACCGAGGTTGTACTTCCTGGAGATCTCGATCAGCTGGTCGGCGCAGTTGTGGCAGGGCGCCGCGACGATGCGTGCGCCGGTCGCCCGGATCTGGTCGGCCTTGCGACTCCCGGATGCGATTCGGCGCCCACCATACTCGCTCATGGAGAGCATGCCGCCTCCTCCTCCGCAGCAGTAGTTGTCCCTGCGGTTCGGGGTCATCTCCACGAAGTCGGAGACTGCCTGCCGCAGGATGCGCCGCTGGGGCTCGCTCACACCTCCCCAGCGCACCAGGTTGCACGGGTCGTGCAGGGTGACCCTGTCGGTGTTCTTCGATGGATCGAGCCTGATCCTGCCGGAATCAATGAACTCCTCAAGGAGGAGGAGGATGCTGCGCACCGGAACGGGATAGGCCGCCTCCATCCAGTTCGGCCCCTCCCAGCGGAAGGAACGGAACCCGTGGCCGCACTCGGAAAGGATGATCTCTTCGACCCCGAGTTCACGGACCGTGTCGATCACGCGACGGGTCAGCTCGCCCGCGGCTGCGTCGTCGCCGGAGTAGAAGCCGTAGTTGGTCACATCGTAGTAGCGGCTCGACAGGGTCCAGCTCTCACCGGCGGCGTGGAAGACTCCCGCCGCCGCCATGAGGCTGAGGGGGAAGAATTTCACCTCGCGCGGGTTGATCAGGTAGAGAACACGCTTCCCCGGGGCGTCGATCGGGATCTCGACTGAATCGTCCTGCATCTCCATGCGAAGATCGCCCGCGAGCCACTGGGTGGTGGATAGCAGCTCCTTAGGAGTGATTGCCATCTGATTTCCGGTCGTCAGCTGGTTTTCCACGGTGCGCTGCAGCCCTTCGGGGACCATCCCGGCAGAGGCCAGCATGTTCCTGCCTGTTCTGATCACTGCGGCCACGTCAAGGCCGATGGAGCAGTGAAGCCCGCACCTCCCGCAGGCGGTGCAGCGGCCGTAGACTGTGTCGGCCAGATCGCGAAGGGCATCGGGCGTCAGATCCTTCGCCCCGACCAGCGCCGGCGCGACCCGCCCGAGGAAGGTGTGATGGCGGCGGTAGTGGCTGACAACCGCGGCGGCCTTCGCTCCGGGAAGGTTGGCCGGCTCGGGCTCCGCCTGGTATATGTGGCAGACCTCTCCGCACAGCCCGCATCGCACGCAGGCGTTGCAGTGGAAGGCGGCAGGTCCGCGCGCTGATCGCCTCAACGCCTCCATCGCCCTGCGCACGGCTTCGCGGTCGCCTGAGTCCTGCTTCATGTCCTGCGATCCTTCCTGCATGGGTGTTGCGGGATGGATGGGGTGATCGGCTGATTCCATCAGATCTCTCCGGGCGATGCCTCCCGCATACGGGAGGGCGGCGGATATACACCGCGGTGCCCAAGCCTGAGTCCGTAGTTGCCCCTGGAAAGGAAGAAGAAGACCGCGTGCCTGAGCTTCCCCAGCGGCATGTACAGCAGTAGCAGCAGCCCCGCAGCGAGGAACCACGCGGCGGCTTCCTGCTTCCACGCACTCAACGCCGCCGGAAGTAGGAACAGCGCCGTCAGCACTGTCGCCGCGTAATCGTCGGGAGTGCTGATGCTGCGCAGCAGGGGGGAGCGGATCCTCCTGATCAGGAGAACCAGCGCGGACACGAATGACAGGACGAACACGATCGCCCCGGGCCGGATAAGGGCGTGCCCTGCGCCAGGCGCGGCGACAAGTGTCAGCATCCCGATCAGGGCCCAGGCGACACCGACGTGGAGCAGGATACCGGTGAGAAACTCTCCCCAGTTCAGGCTCACCGTCTCCTTGCGCCAGGGGAGCATGGCGCCTGTGAAGGACCAGGCGACCCCGCGCCATGGGCTGCCGCTTCCGACGCTGTAGTCCCTGGGGCGGTTCCGTACGGCAGGGGCGGCCTGGATCGACATTGCCACTACCGCCCACAAGGCCGCGGCGCCGGCCGCGAACCGGAGGGTCTCGATCATCGGGCCTCCCTGCATCAGAGTGGTGCTCTCACGGCGGGGTTGTCACACAAGTTCTACACGCAGCCGTCTGGCTTCGGCAGCCCGGCGATGCGACAGGCGCCCCTCGCCGGACCGGAGGCGAAGAGCTTGTATATCTCGCGCACGCTGACGCCGTTTTCCTGGCAGAGCATCCGGACCGGGGGGGCGATGTCGTGCTCCAGCCAGTAGTCGCGGATGAACCGGACGACAGCCCAGTGGGTGTCGGACATCCCTTCGATCCCCTCATCAGCCGCTATTGCGGAGGCGACATCGTCGTCCCACAACTGCGGATCCCTCATGAAGCCGTCCTGGTCGAAATCGATGCTCTTCCCCTGAACCTGCATGCTGGTCCTCCAGTCTGGTGAACAGTCCGGGTTGAGGACAGATTGTGCGTCAGCCGTGCGTTTCGGGCAAGCGCGGGAACGGGCGGGTGGAAGAAGCGTCTGCCGACCGCGCATGCGACCAGATCTCCAGGAACTCGCCGCCGCGGCTCACTCCCGGCCGGTCTCGTCGGCTTCGTCAGAGGGTTTCTGGGGCCGGGAAATCGGGAACAGACGGTGGATCGTCTCCTGCAGCTGCTGCTGCAGCCGGGTGGCCTCGCTCGAGACCTGGCTGTGCACCTCCCTGATCCGTTCCTCGAACTGGCTTTGCTTCTGGCGCATGCGCTCCTCGATCTGGGCCTGTGCATCGTGGATCAGGGTTTCGAACTGCGATTGCGTCATCTGCATCCTCTGCTGGATCACATTCTGGCGTCTCTCCATCTCGGCCTTGAGGTAGTCGGTGGTCAGATCCTCGAGCATTTCGCTGCGGCGGTCGTACAGGCGCTTCAGGGGGCGTGGAGAGGCGTTCTCCATGAGATACGCCGTGAGCAGTGGGAGCGCGATGGTGGAGTCGACGTACGCAACAACGGCGTGGGGGAGCATCTCAGGATCGACCTTGCCCCACGAAACGGCCTCGGAGGGTGTTGCGCCCGACAGGCCGCCCGTGTCGGGGCGCGCGTCTGTGATCTGCAGGAAGTAATCGTGACCGTCCTCCTCGATCCCCAGAACCTCCTGGATCTGCGGCTCTGTCTGCAGGACGAAGTTCTTGGGAGATCCCCCTCCCAGGATCCAGACTGCGCTCTTGCCCCTGCGCTTCGCATCGAGGACCAGCGCCGCCGTCTCGTTCACATCCTGGTTCGGGTCCAGGATCAGGCGGTTGCCGGTCAGGGCAGATGCCGCCACGTTCATGCCGATCGAGGAATCCCCGGGGGAGGATGTGTAGACAGGCACTCCGCACTCCCACGCGGTGGAGAGGAACGACGGTGTCTCGACTCCGAGGGCCTTCTCGCGTTCCCGAAGGTACCTGCCGACCAGGAAGTGAAACTCCGCCGTGGAGAGAATCTTCTGAAACGGCGGGGTGGTGATCAGCTCCCGGTAGAATGCGTCTGTCGAGAGGAGGACTTC
Source organism: uncultured bacterium (assembly GCA_964636385.1). Classification (GTDB taxonomy): domain Bacteria; phylum Eisenbacteria; class RBG-16-71-46; order CAIMUX01; family CAIMUX01; genus CAZWSC01. Next base: position 44,376 of record CAZWSC010000047.1, on the reverse strand, counting down.
GTAGTCGAACAGGATGTCGTAGATCCTGACCACGCCCCGCGACCGCAGCTCGCGGTCGTCCATGTGCGGGGATCCCTGGTGCATCGCCAGGTCCAGGCCGAAGTGGGTGTCGTGGTAGAGATTCGCGCCGGTGCTGACAACCCAGTCCACGTAGCCGTTGCGCAGAAGCGGGGAGAGGGCGGAGAGCCCTAGCCCCGCAGGTGTAAGCGCTCCCGAGACCGCGAGCCCGACCGTGACATCCCCGCACATCATCTTCTCCGCGAGGAGACGGCAGGCCTCCCGCAACCGGGCGCCATTGTAGGCCAGGAAGGTCTCGCGGATCAGGTCGGATACGGCCATGCCGCCTTGGATCGGCCTGGGGAGTATGCGCTTGCCTGACAGGCAGCTTCCCTCCGGATCCTCCCTGTCACAGGGTTGAGCCTGGGCGTTGTCCGGCTTTGCCGAACTACCTTCCTGATCCGGGGCGTTCCTGCTGGAGTCATTGTGCCTGCTCATGGGATCCTCTCCTGCTGAAGGCCTGGGCTGGACAGGGAGAGCGTACGAGCCGGCAGCCGCATTCGCAATAGCACGGAGAATGCCCCGGACCTTCATAACTGGACGAGTCCGGAACAGGATGAGGAGGCCAGTATGAGCAAGCCGCAGAACGACGATTTCGATGCCCGCCGGGTCGATGTACTGGCTGACCCGGATGCTGCACAGGCCCGCATACTTCCGGTTCTGCGCAGGGGGGGGATCGCGCTGCTTCCCGCCGACACAATCTACGGCCTGTCCTGCCGCTGGGACAGCGACAAGGCCAGGGAGAGAATCCAGGTCATGAAAGGGCCCGGACGGCTGTCGCTCTTCGTGGCGCTGGTCTCCGGACGCGACATGGCTTTCGAGTATGCCGAGCCGCCGACGCAGGCCGGCATGCGCATCCTCGAGGAGCAGTGGCCCGGGCCGATCACGGCGGTTCTGCGCGGCCGCAGGGATCGCGTGCCCGAGTTCTGCGCCGGGCCGGAGGGCACTGTCGCATTTCGCTGGCCGCGGAGCCTGTTCCTGCAGGACCTTGTGTCGAACCTGGGGGTCCCGCTGGTATCCACCAGCGCCAATCTTGTCGGGGAGCCGCATGCTGTGACCGCGGAGGGTGCCTTCAGGATCTTCGGGCCGCAGGTGGATCTCTACGCCGACATCGGAGAGCATGAAGGGCTTCCGTCCACCCTGCTCGACCTGACAGGCCCGCAGCCGCGCCTGCTGAGGTTGGGTGCCGCCCTCCCTGAAGGCGTGCATGGCGAGTGTCCTGATCCGGAGGAGCCGGAGGAAGCGTGAAGGAGCGGGCGCCACGCACGGCCTCCCGCTCCTTCCTGATCGCAGCAGGGCTCTGGTTCCTGGCGTTCTCACACCGCGCTTTTCTCCTCCTGGGGAACAGGGACCGCTCCTGGCCGTTCACGATCTTCTACGAGGGGGATACCGAGACCTTCTTCCGCCACTCTCTGGCGATTCTGGCGGGCCAGGTCTATGACGGCGGGATTCCCTTCCACCCGCCGCTATTTCCGCATCTGCTGGCCTTCCTGCACGGTCTGCTGGGAGCGCCGGGGCCGCACATCGCCGTGCGCCTTGTGCTGGCGGCGCTGACCTCCCTGCAGATTCCTCTGCTCTGGGTGCTTCTCCGGCGCACTGTGGGTGAACCTGCGGCGCTCGCAGGCGCGCTCCTCTGTGTCTACTCCTTCGGGCTTCAGGTCTTCTCGATCGCCGCGGTTAGCGAGGGTGTATACCTCACACTCCTCCTCGCATCGATGCTGCTGTTCACGGGCCTGGCCTGGCCGCAGTCACAGGACTCCCGCCAGGGGCCTGCAGCCTGGATCCGGGCCGGCGCATTCGGCCTGTCCCTGGGCGCTGCCTCACTGACACGCGCCGAGGGGATCGGTGTGGCGGTTCTCCTGCTGGGTTGGGGTCTGGTGCTGTCTCTGAGACACGGCCGCCGCGCGCGTTTCCGGCGTGATCGCCCGGCCGGACGAGGGGGCCCCGCAGCCGGGCCGGTCGCTGCGTCGTTCTGGGCTGCATCCGCATGCGTCATGGCACTGGTTCTGCTGCCATGGACGATTCGGAATGCGGTCACGATCCGCGAGATCAACGAGTCGACCCCGCGGGATGTCAGGCCGCTTCCGGTCTTCGTCGTCACGACGGCGTACGGACCACTCAACTTCGGGCTGGCGAACCATCCCGGCGCGCCGGGCTACTTCACACGCAATGCCCTCACGAGCGGGCTCACGACGCCTGTTCTGGATCTGCGTGATCCAGGGCACCGGGATCTCTTTCTGAACGGATACTCGCGGGGTCTGGAGTTCATCCTGCGTGAGCCTGGGGCATTCCTGTCGCTCGCCGGCCGCAAGCTGGCGCTAATGGCGCGTTTCCTCCGGCTCGGGTGGAGTGAATGGAACCTCCCTGGAGGTCTGCGCGGGACAAGATACCCCGTCGACATCTTCTCGCCCGATTCCGCGTGGGCAGTACCAGTGCACCTGGTCCTTCTGCTGTCGGGGATCTGGCTGATCCTGGGCCGCTCCGGCCTTCGGGGGCGCATCTTCCTGATCCAGGCCGCGCTGCCCGGACTTCTGATTCTCGGTACGACGGTGGCATTCTTCGGCTACGTGCGCCAGGGGGCTCTCCTGCTTCCCTGGATCCACGGGATCCAGGGTGCGGCGCTTGCGTGGGCGGCGCAGAAGACGGGCGCCTTCCTGCCCGCCTCGTGGAGGAAGACCCCGGCTCTCTTTGGTCCGCGGAGCGCGGGGCCGCCTGCCGCAGTTCTCGCGCTTGTCACGGCGATCTGGGTTGCCGGCCTGGCCGGGGCGTTTCAGGACCGCAACTATAGGGCGACCGGCGAGACGATGCCGGGCTCGCATCTGCTCAACCGGGACAGCATCATGCACCTGGAGTGGATCAGGAACGATGCGGATTGACCGGCGATGCTCCGCGGCGTAATCCGGGCGAGGACGGCCATCCGCAGCCCCGCAGTGTCCTGGGTGACGCGGACTCACCGGTGGTGTCGGCCTTCTCCGGCGAAATCCCGGCCGGATCAGCCTCAGGCTCTTGACGAGGCCCGCAACAGCTGAATAGTCTGCACAGATCACCGCCAATCCATGGAGGAGTTGTGTATCGGATCCTTATCGTATGCACAGGCAATGTGTGCAGGAGCGCCATGGCGGAGGGAATCCTCCGGCGGCTGATCAAGCGCCAGGGCCTTGGAGACAGGGTGGAGGTTCGATCGGCCGGAACGTGGGGCGCCGCTGGAGATCCCGCTTCCGCCAATGCCGTGCGGGCAGCCCGGGAGCGCGGCGTGGACATCAGCGGCCACAAGGCCTCGCAGCTCGACGGCAACATGATCCGCGAGTCCGACCTGATACTGACCATGGAGCCGTCCCATCTCGAGGAGGTTCTGACGGAGGTGCCTGAAGCCGACGGCGCGGCGCACGTGATCACTACGTACGCGGACCCGGAGGGTGGCGATGCCGGCGGGGTTGAGGATCCGTATGGCGGGGACAGATCCTTCTACTCCAGAACCTGCCACGAACTCGAGGAGCTACTGCAGATGGCCATGCCCAGGCTGCTGGCCGGGATCGATGCGGCGGCGAAGTCATCCGGCAGGAAGGGCGGCTGATCGTCCGGGGAGAGGGGTGCCCTCCGGTGCACAGGATCCACTTCGGCGACAACCTGGATGCCCTGGGCAGGATCCCTGCGGAATCTGTGGACCTGATCTACATCGATCCGCCCTTTAACACCGGCAGGGAGAGAAGACACACAGGCCTTCGCACAATCCGCGATCCCGACGGCCCCCGTGTCGGTTTCCAGGGAGAGCGGTACCGCAGCATCGCCCTGGGCACGCGCTCCTTTGCCGACCTGTACGGCGACTATCTCGCCTTTCTGGAGCCGCGCCTGGAGGAAGCCTGGCGGGTACTGGCTCCGACGGGATCGTTCTACATACACCTCGACTACCGCGAGGCGCACTACTGCAGGGTTCTTGCCGATGCGCTCTTCGGCCGCGACAGGTTCCTCAACGAGATCATCTGGGCTTACGACTACGGCGGAAGATCCAGTAGGAGATGGCCTGCGAAGCATGACAACATCCTGGTGTACGTCAAGGATCCCCGGCAGGCATGGTTCGACATCGAGGCCACGGGCAGGATCCCCTACATGGCGCCCGGACTGGTAGGGCCCGCGAAGGCTGCGAGGGGCAAGACTCCGACCGACACCTGGTGGCACACGATCGTGCCCACGAACAGCACGGAGCGCACCGGCTATCCGGCACAGAAGCCGCTGGGAATCCTGGAGCGGATAGTGGCTGTGTCATCTCCTCCGGGCGGCCTTGTGCTCGACTTCTTCGCAGGGAGCGGCACCACCGGAGAGGCGTGTCTGCGCCTTGGAAGGCGGTTCATCCTCGTGGACAACAACCGCGACGCGATGGAGGTGATGGCCGGGCGTTTCCGCGACAGGGATGGGATCGAGTGGGTGGGATGGCCTGATGGCGGCGGGTCTGGTGAAGGCCTGCGGCCCGGGCACTGACACACGGAGGTATGGACCATGTCGGAATGCATCTTCTGCAGGATCGCGTCGGGGGAGATACCCGCGCAGATCGTGTCACAGGATGAGGATCTGGTGGCGTTTCACGATCTGAATCCGCAGGCCCCGGTTCACGTGCTGATCATCCCCAGGAAGCACATAGCCACACTGGATGATCTCGACGCCGATGACGCTCCCCTCATCGGGAGGATATGGGCCAGGATTCCGAAGATCGCAGCCGGGCTGGGTGTGGCGGAAGAGGGGTACCGGACGATCGTCAACTGCAGGGAGGCTGCGGGGCAGGTCGTCTTCCACATCCACTGGCACCTGCTGGGGGGAAGGGCGATGGGCTGGCCTCCGGGATGATCGCGGCGACCCGCTCTCCTGCCGGCGCGGTCCGGCAGGACCTGCTCCGTGCGGGAACTTCGCCGGGGGTTGATGAGTATGCACCACTGGCCCGGATCCAGCGTTGGGCCGATCACCCTGCAAATCCAAGGAGAACCGACGGCCGGACGGCCTGGCCGTCTTTGCCGTTGCAACCCGGGAACGGCGCCGGGAGGGCGTGCTACAGACGGGAGGAGGAGGCGCGTGCATCCTGACATCAGGCAGATACAGGCAGTGATCGAGAAGGAGGCCGGCTTCGCCCAGGACGTTCTGAGCGAGGTCGGCAAGATTATCGTGGGGCAGAAGAACCTGACGACGCGTCTGCTTGTCGGGCTCCTCTCGGATGGCCACCTGCTTCTCGAGGGGGTTCCCGGGCTGGCGAAGACACTAGCGGTCAAGACACTGGGAGAGGCCCTGGATCTCCCCTTCGCGAGGATCCAGTTCACGCCGGACCTGCTCCCGGCTGACCTCACGGGAACCCTGGTCTACAACCCGAAGACCGGCGACTTCGACACGCGCAAGGGGCCGATATTCGCGGGCCTCGTCCTGGCAGACGAGATCAACCGCGCGCCCGCCAAGGTCCAGAGCGCCCTGCTGGAGGCGATGCAGGAGCGACAGGTCACAATCGGGTCATCGACCTTCCCGCTCCCCAGGCCGTTCCTGGTCCTGGCAACACAGAACCCGATCGAACAGGAGGGGACCTACCCCCTGCCCGAGGCGCAGGTCGACCGCTTCATGCTGAAGGTCAAGGTCGACTATCCCAGCAGGGACGAGGAAGCCGTGATCCTCGAGCGGATGACCGGGGCCCCGGTTCCGGAGGTGCGCAGGGTGGCCGGGCCCGAACGGATCGGACAGGCCCGGGATGCCGTGCGGATGATCTACGTGGATGACAAGATCCGCGGCTATGTCCTCGACCTTGTCTCCGCCACGCGCAGGCCGGCCGACTACGGCCTGAAGCTGTCGGAGATGATCGCATTCGGCGCCTCACCAAGGGCGGGGCTCTTCCTGATCACGGGGGCGAAGGCGCACGCATTCCTCCAGGGCAGGGGATACGTGACCCCGGAGGATGTGAAGGCGCTTGCCATGGATGTCTTCCGGCACAGGATCCTGCCCACGTATGAAGCCGAGGCCAAGGAGGTCACGTCCGAGGATCTCGCCCGCGAGATACTCGAGCACGTGGCCGTGCCGTAGCGGGATGGTGCCGTCCGTGGAGTTCCCCTGGAAGACAGGCAGGCGCACGCGCTCATGGCTCGAGGAGCGCGATCGCAGACAGGCGGAGGCTGACGAGGACGAAGCCCTGCGCCTGTTGCGCGGTGTGCGCAGGATAGAGATCCGAAGCCTGCGCCTTGTGCGTGATCTATTCAGCGGGGAGTACCACTCGACATTCAAGGGGCAGGGGATCGAGTTCGCGGAGGTCCGCGAGTATGTGCCCGGCGATGACGTGCGGCTCATCGACCGCAATGTCAGCGCCCGTCTGCGGCAGCCTTTCGTGAAGGTCTACCAGGAGGAGAGGGAGCTGACGGTCGTCTTCCTGGTCGACCAGTCGGGGTCGATGAAGTTCGGATCGGGATCCCGCACGCGTGCTGAGATGGCCGCCGAGCTGACCGCCGTCCTCGCATTCTCGGCCGTATCCAACCAGGACAAGGTGGGCTGTCTCCTCTTCGCATCGGGAAGGGAGAAGTGGATTCCGCCCCGGAAGGGCCGAAGCCACGCCCTGCGTGTTGTGCGCGACGTGCTGTCGGGTGGTGAGGAGGGGCGCGGAACCGACCTTGCAGGCGCGATAAGGCAGATCGGCCGCGTGCTGAAGCGACGGAGCATCGTCTTCATCCTGTCGGACTTCCTGGATCACGGCTACCTTCGCCCGCTGTCGGTGGTGTCGCGAAGACACGAGGTCGTGCCCCTCGTGTTCGTCGATCCTGCCGAGCTGCCCGATCCGGCGCCGGAGAAGATTGACGGATACGAGCCGATCCTCCAGGATCGCAGGCCGTCCGGGCGGGCCCTTCCCGCAGTCGGCCTGATCGAGCTGGAGGATCTCGAGACGGGGAAGCGGATGCTGGTCGACACGAGCAGCCCGGCGGTACGTGCCGCACTCCGCCGCTCCAGGGACGAGCTTGTGGGCGAGGAGACCCTGGCGGGGAGGTTCCGGGCTCTCGGGATCCAGCCGATCTTCCTGCCCATGGATGGTGACTACCTGGAGCCCGTCTACCGCTACTTCCGCGGAAGAGCCAGGCGAAGGGCGCAGGGGCGATGAACGGGCCGGCCGCAGTCACAGCCGCCGGCATGGAACCGCGGCCGTATCCCCGGCCCGTTTTCGCGCGGCCCGGGGTCCGTCATGCGCTCCGGCTCCTCCCGGTCCTGTGGGCCATCTGCGCTGCGCCGGCGGCGGCTCAATGGGCGCCAAGCCGGGAGCTGTCGTTCCGTGTCAGCCTCTCCCGTGACTCGGTCCTCGTGGGCGATCCGATCGACCTCGAGATAAGCGCCTCCGGGCCCGAGGGAGCCCGGCTGATCCTGCCTGAGTCTGCGGACAGCCTCGGCCCTCTGGCCGTGCTGGAGACCGGTGCGGTCAGACAGAGGGGGCGCGGGGGCCTTGTTCAGCTGGAGCGCCGGGACCGGGTGACTGCGTTCAGGACGGGCGGCCTGACACTACCCGCCCTGCCCCTGCTGTGGGTGAGCGATGACGGGGACACTGCTGTCGCATGGTCGAGCCCTGTGGATCTGGCGGTCGGTTCCCTGCTGGAGGAGGGGGCGGGGCTTCAGGATCTGCGCGACCTCCGGGGAGTCGTACCGCTGGCCAGGCCGACCTGGTGGCTCTGGGTGCTGATCGCTGCAGGAGCTGCGCTGCTGCTCTGGCTGCTTCTGCGCCTGGTATCGAGGCTGAGCCGGAGATCCATCCCGCAGATCCTGCGGCCGCCCGATCCACCGCTCCCTCCCGAGATCGCCTTCGAACGCGGGTACAGGGCGCTCCAGTCGAAGCGGCTTCCGGAGGCGGGCCGCATCAAGGAGTTCTACGGCGAGATCTCGCTTCTGCTGCGCGCCTACATGGAGGGGCGTTTCATGATCCCCGCAGTGGAGGAGACGCGCACCGAGCTTATGAGCCGGGCCCGGCGGATCGAGTCGCTGAGCAGTGACAGGCTGCGTGATCTCGATGAGTGGCTGGCTGAGGGGGACCTGGTCAAGTTCGCGAAGCTCGACCGGCTGCTGGACGAGGCCCGTGACTATGGTGAGCGGGCGGCGGAGTGGGTGTGCGGGACAACGCCCCCGCCGTCTTCATCGGCTGCAGGAAGGGAGGAGGAATGAGCTTCGCCCAGCCCTGGCTGCTGCTCCTGTTGCCGATCCCTCTCCTGCTGGTGCTCTACCAGTGGAGGAGGCGCCGGGCCCTCGTTCCGGCTGCAAGGTACTCGAGCCTTGACCTGCTCGGTGGGGCCACGGGCAGCCGCGGCAGGTGGCGCTGGGTCCTGCCCTGGTTGAGGGTCCTCTCCCTGACACTGCTCCTGGTTGCGCTTGCCCGGCCCCGGTTCGGAGAGACCGAGATCGAGGTTCGAAGCGAAGGTGTGGACATCGTGCTGGCCCTGGATGTATCGGGCAGTATGCGCGCCGAAGACTTCAAGCCGGAGAATCGTCTTCACGTCGCGAAGAATCTCGCGGCGCAGTTCATCAGGGGGCGTGTGAGCGATCGGATCGGCCTGGTTGTCTTCGCCGGCAACAGCTATACGCACTGCCCTCTGACAACTGACTACGAGGTGCTGCTGAGGCTGCTCGAGGAGGTCGACTTTGGTGAGATCCCGGACGGAACGGCGATCGGCATGGCTGTCGCCAACGGCGTCAACCGGCTGAAGGACGTTCCTGGCGGAAGCCGCGTCCTGATCCTCCTTACAGACGGGGTGAACAACGCCGGAGCCGTCGACCCGATTACCGCCGCCGAACTGGCCCGCTCTCTGGATGTTCGCGTACACACCGTGGGGATAGGGGCGCTGGAAGAGGCGCCCTTCCCGGTGGATGACCCCGTGTTCGGCCGCAGGTACGTGAGCCTGCCGGCTGATGTCGACGGGGAGAGCCTGACAAGGATGGCGGAGATCACGGGAGGCAGGTACTTCAGGGCGGTCGATGCGCGGGCCCTGGATGACGTCTTCCGTGAGATCGACCGGATGGAGAAGGTGGAGGCGGAGGTGAGGGAGTGGGTGAACTACTCCGAGTTCGGTTCACGCCTTGCGATCCCTGTGCTTGCACTGCTTCTGCTGGAGATGATCCTGGGCGCAACCCTGCTGAGGAGGCTGCCGTGAGGCCGGGAGGACCGCATGCGCTTCGGTGAGCCCCAGTGGTTGTGGCTGCTGGCCCTGGTTCCCCTGCTGGGCCTTCTCCTGGCTGCCGCGCACTCGAAGCGCAGGCGCGATCTTGCCCGCTGGTGCGGGACCGGGCTCTGGGGCCGGCTTGTGCCGGACACGAACGGCACCCGGCGGCTCTGGAAGGGGCTGCTGACAGTCACCGCCGTAGCCTCCCTCGCGCTGATGGCCGCCCGGCCCCAGTTCGGCAGCAGGACCCTGGCAGTGACACGCACCGGGGTGGATGTCATAGTGGCGCTCGACCTGTCGGAGAGCATGCTGGCCGAGGATCTTGCCCCCAACAGGCTGATCAGGGCGCGGCAGGCGGTGCACTCGCTGATCGACAGGATGCGGGGCGATCGCATCGGGCTTGTCGCCTTTTCGGGGGAGGCGTTCGTTCAGTGCCCGCTCACCCTCGACTATGCCGCGGCCAGGATGTTCCTGCGGTTCATGGAGCCGGACCTGATGGCGGTACCCGGCACCGCCATCGCGGAGGCGATCCGGACTGCGACAAGGGCGTTCGATCCCGGCGAGAAGAAGCACAAGGCGCTGGTTCTGATCACCGACGGAGAGGATCACGAAGGGAACCTGATGCAGGCTGCCCGGGAGGCCAGGGATCAGGGGGTGAGGATCTTCGCCGTGGGTATCGGATCCGCAAAGGGCGAGCCGATCCCGGCGCGCGGCGCCGACGGGGCGATCATCGACTACAGGCGCGACTCCCGGGGCGAGGTGGTGCTGACGCGCCTCGACGATGCGTCTCTCCGGCGCATCACCGCCGAGACGGGGGGGCGGTATCTCGACGGCAGCGCAGGCGGCCTGGCGCTGGATCAGCTTTACGCGGAGATCTCGGGCATGGAAGGAAAGGAGCTGAAGGGCGCGCTGAGCATCCGGCACGAGGATCGCTTCGGGTACTTCGCTGCAGCGGCGCTCTTCCTGCTGATCCTGGACGCGCTGCTTGGAGAGCGCCGTCGCCCGCGCCGGGGCAGGGCGGGTGTCGCGCGGCGGCGGTCCGCCTCCCGGGCAATGGCCGCCAGGGGGTTGCTCATCCTGCTGGCTTCGTTGCTGCAGGCTCTCGCCCTGACAGCTGCTGTCCCGCTGCTTCCGGCGTCGTGGCCGTGTGCGTCGATTGCCCGGGCGTCGGATCCGGGGCGGGAGGCATTCGAGGCAGGGCGGTTCGACGAGGCCCGCGATGAGTACGAGCGATACTCCCGGGAACGGCCGGATGATCCGCGGGGGAGCTACAACCTGGGGACGGCCCTGCACAGGACTGGAGAGCTGAAGCCGGCCGAGGAGTCTCTCATGCAGGCACTGTTCGCAGATGATCCGAAGCTGGCAGCATCCGCTTTCTACAACCTGGGCAATACACGGGCGCGGGCCGGAGACCTGGAGGGTGCACTCGAGGCGTACGAGTCCGCCCTCAGGCTGGCTTCGGCGGATCGGGACGCAAAGCACAACCTGGAACTGGTCCGGATGCTGTTGCATGCGCCTCCTCCGGACTCCAGCAAATCCCCCCAGCCCAGTCCGGATGGATCGGGGTGCGATGACCAGAAGGATCGCGAAGATGATGAGGGGCGTGATGACGGCGATCAGCAGCAGCAGGACCAGGATGGGCAGGATGGCGGCGAGGGGGAGGAGGATCATCCGGACAGTGCGCAGGATCCCCGGGGGGATGACCAGGATGAAGAGCAGGACGGGGACACTGCAGAGGATCAGGATTCAGGACAGGAAGGGGAGGATGAACAGGACTCCCGGCGGCAGGAGGAGGAGTTGTCCTCCGCTCCCGAACTCCCCGAGTCGACGATAACCCCCGAGCAGGCCCGCCAGATACTCGAAGGGCTTTCACAACAGGAGCTGCTGCTGCAGGCTGAGCGGATGCGCTCCAGGACGAGGAGCCTGGATGTCGAGATGGACTGGTGATGACACCCCGTCTTCGGGCTGGCGTGGAAGGCGCTGCGGACAGCGGGGGAGCGCGTAGGATGCAGATTCGTTGTCATCTGCTCAGATTGGCCGTCCTGGCCGCCACCATCACCCTGGCGTCCGGACCGGCGACGGCGGAGATCAGGGTTCGTACGGAGCTGGACAGGCCGGTTGTGCAGCAGGGGCAGGCCGCCCTCCTCCGCATAACCGTGGAGGGAACCGCGGGGGTGGATGAGGGCCCGTGGGTGCCCGAAGTCGATGGCCTGGACATACGCTCGGCCGGGCAGTCCACCAGCGTCTCGATCGTCAACGCCCGTGTGACCAGGTCGATCACATACCAGTTCTCCATCAGGGGGGTCCGCCCCGGCACATACACGATCGGACCTGTAGAGCTGAAGGACCGTGGCAAGCTCCACCGTGGCGATCCAGTGAAGCTGGAGGTCACAGCAGGTCCGCCGTCAACTCCTGCGCCCGGTCCTGCCCGGGGCGAGGCCGGCCCGGCAGGTGATGGAGACGCAACAGAGGGGGGCGAGCTCTTTGTCCGGGCGGTCGTGGACCGGGATCGAGTCTACGTTGGCCAGCAGGTGACGCTTCTGTTTCGCTTCTACCAGCTTCCGGGTGTGCCGCTGCTGGAATCTCCCCAGTACTCACCACCCTCCATGGAGGGGTTCTGGCGCGAAGACCTGTCCCCTCAGCGCTCGCGCAACGAGATCGTGAACGGCCGTACCTACCAGGTGACGGAGATCGCGTACGCCCTCTTCCCGACGCAGTCCGGCACACTGACGATAGGGCCGGGACACCTCGACTGCAGGGTTCGCGACCGCAGCAGACGCAGCAGGCGCGACCCTTTCGACTTCTTCGGTGGCGTCTTTGCGGACAGACGGGTACGGCTGTCCACGAAACCTCTCACCATTCGCGTCGATCCGCTGCCGCAGCCGCAGCCGGAGGACTTCACGGGCGGTGTGGGCAGCTTCGGTATCCGCGGGGAACTGGAACGCAGCATCGCCGGCCAGAACGAACCTCTGACACTGACCCTGGCGGTGCAGGGGACGGGGAACACCGCGACCGTCGGCGATCCGGTCATACCGGACATTCCCGGCATCAGGATCTACGCATCGGGGTCGGAGATCTCCGCCTCGAGAGAGGGCGACACCCTGGGGGGGACGAAGACCATAAGCGTTATCCTCGTTCCGGAAAGCACAGGACCTCGCACGATTCCTTCGATCGGTTTCTCCTACTTCGACCCGAACGCCAGGGCATACCGCCGCGCGGAAACGCAGCCCCTTTCGCTGACGGTTGAGCCTGGGCGCACGGTGGAGGGAGGAACCACCGGTACGGGCGTAGCGCTGCGGGGGAGGGATCTCAGAACCATCAGGCCTGCGACCCGGCTGCGCAGGGTTGGTGAGGAGCAGATCTGGACGCAGCGGGACTTCTGGGCCCTCCAGGTGCTGCCCCTGCTGCTGCTGGGTGCAGCGATGGCATGGCGTGCGCGACGGCGGCGCATGGATGCCAACTGGGGAGATGTTTTGAGCCGCGGGGCTGCGGGTCGCCTTCGTACCGAGATTGCAGGTCTGATGGGCGATTCGGGCTCTGACCTCCAGTCGCGGTATGATCGGCTTGACAGGAGCCTTGAGCGGTTCTTCACGGACAGGTGCCAGTTTCCGGTAAGGGGACGCTCGCGCGAGGACCTGCTGTGTCTTCTGCAGGCTGATGGAGCCTCTGACGAATCCGCCGGGATGGCGCGGGAACTCCTGGACAGATGTGACTTCGCGCGCTTCGCCCCGCAGATGCGCACGGAGGAGGATCTGCGCGAACTATGCGAACTGGCCCTGAAGATCGCCGGCGCGCTGGCTCCTCCGAAGCGCCGCCGCCCGGGCCGTGGCAGGCGCGCGGCCGCGGTCGGGGTGCTTGTGCTCATGGCAGGATTGCCGGGTGCGTCCAATGCCTCTGCGCCGGAGGGACTGCCGGGTGCCGGTCTTCCCGTGCTGCTGTCGTCGGAGGAGGCGGACAGGGCTTTCGAACGCGGGAACGAAGCGTACGGCCGTGGCGACTACCAGGACGCGGTGCGGGAGTACAGGAGGATCCTGGCCGGCGGATACGATTCTCCCGATCTCATGCTCAACCTCGGGAATGCTCATTACCGGGCCGGAGAGCCCGGCTGGGCCGTCTTCTTCTTCGAGCGGGGGCGCCGCCTGGATCCTTCAGACCCTGATCTGCGCACGAATCTTGAACTCGTACGTGAAGAGACGGTTGGAGACAGCCCGGAGAGGGGAGGCAGCCGATTCCTGGGGACGCTGGTGCATCTCCAGGATCGCGGCAGCATGGGCCAGGCGGTTCGCATCGCGGCAGCACTGTGGTGGTTTGCCCTGCTGTACGCAGCCGTGCGGATCGCCTTCGCGGGTCCGGGTGGTTCCGCCGCGCTGAGCGGCGCAGCGGCCCGCGCGTTGGGGACCATGCTGGTCGTGATGCTGTTCGCGGCCCTCCTGTGGACGGGGATGAAGGTGTTGCAGATGACAGGCGCGCCTGATGCAGTGGTTGTGGCCGGTGAACTCGATGTGCGCAGCAATCCCGATCCGAGGGCCACTCTTGAGTTCACCCTCGGTGCCGGCACCCAGGTCCGCCTTGGCAGGCGGCAGGAAGGCTTCACCGAGGTCCTCCTCGGTGCCAGGATGCGCGGTTGGGCCGATTCGCGTGGCCTGGCGAGTTTCCATCCCGATGAGCTGCGGGAAGTCGCCTCCCGCGGCAGACAGCAAGAGGACTGACGTTTCGCGTGATCCCTGGCCGGATACCCATCGCCGGCATCTTTTTCCGGATTGCCGATTGCGTCTGCATGCCGTATTGTCCTACCGGACGCTTGCCGATCAGACCACGATACAGAAGGACCTATGCGCAAGATCGAGATACTCGACTACTTCGATCCGAAGCTCTTCCACACAGATCTGAAGGCCACAACGAAAGAGGAAGCGCTCCGGGAACTCGTCAATATCGTCTCAGCAGGAAGCGGGGTGCGGGACCCGAAGCTTCTTCTCGAGATGCTGGAGCAGAGGGAGCAGCTCGGTTCCACCGGCATCGGCAAGGGCGTGGCAATCCCGCACGGCCGAAGCCTGGCCGTCGTCGGGCTCAAGGTGCTCTTCGCCCGCTCCAGGACCGGCGTTGATTTCGACAGCATTGACGGGAAGCCGGTGAAGATATTCTTCCTCATAGTCGCGCCGCCGCAGGACGAGCGGAATGACTACCTGCCGCTGCTCGGGAAGATCGCGGGGCTGGTACAGGAGAAGAAGGTCAGGGACAGGATCGCAAAGGTCATCGAGTTCGAGGAACTGAGGACAGTCCTGCGGGAGGCCGCCGGTGAATGAAGCGCTGAGGGACAAGCTGGACGCTCTCTTCAGGCTGCAGGATCTGGACATCATGATAAGGGAGGCACAGGATCCCGAGTTCATGGTTACCGAGGAGGCACTGGGCGCCAAGCTTCAGAACCTGGAGAAGCTGAAGATGGCGCGCAGCAAGCTGGCTGAGAAGATCAACCCGAGGGATCTCAGGCTGTATGAACGAACAGCACGCCGTTTCGCTCACGCGATAGTTCCGGTCGAGGACCGGACCTGCCTCGGCTGCTACATGGCACTGCCGACCTCGGCGGTGTCGCTGCGCACTGATCCGGAGAGCGTCAGGATCTGCGAAAACTGCGGGCGTCTTCTCTACTGGCTCGATTAGCCCGGACCCTCTCCCATCTCCGTCCGGAAAACGGTCATGATCGAATCCATCTGGGCTCTGGAGGGGAACGCTCTTACACGCAGGCCGAATCCCGGGCCCGCGCGCATCACCGTGCACGGAGACCGAATCCACTCGGTCGTGCGCGTGGACTCCGGCGCCCCGGAACCGGGGTCGCCTGCCCGGGGCCGCCACGGATCACAGCATCTCTCGGACGCGGTCCCGGGGGATGTGCCTGTCTGGACCCTGCCCCGTGATACGTGGATCCTTCCCGGCTTCGTCGACGGCCACACCCACCTTATGGGGGTCGGGTTGGCGGGGCTGCATCCTGATCTCTCCGCGGCCCGCTCTGCCAGTCAGGCACTGGAGATCCTCTCGGCCTGGCTTGGGTCCCACCCTGGTGATGAGCCGGTTGTGGGGCACGGATGGGACCAGTCGGAGTGGTCTTGTCCGGCGCTTCCGGATCGTGCCGGGCTGGACCGCATCGCGCCATCCAGGCCGGTGGTGATGCGGAGGGTCTGCGGCCACGTAGCGGTTCTGAACTCAGCAGCCCTGGCCCTCGTGGGCGCTGACTGGCCGGACCTCGATGTCGAGACCGGCCTGGCGCTCGAGTCGCTTCCCCTGGCGATGGCCAGGCTCCTTCCGGCGTCTCCCGCACAGGTGCGGGATGCGGTCCGGATGGCGCGGGACAAGGCCTGGACGCGCGGCATCACTGCAGCGCACGACATGGGCCACACGGGGGATGCTCTTCCCTTCAGGGCCTTCGCCGCGGCTGATATGGCAGGTGAGCTGGGGCTTCGGATTCACTACTACCACGGCGTGGATCTGCTGGATTCGGTGGCTGAGGCGGGTGTGACGGCCGGGACGGGCAGCGATTGCCTGCGCGTGGGCGGGATCAAGCTCTTCCTCGACGGATCCTTCGGCGGACGCAGCGCGGCCATGCGCGAACCATACCTCGGCGGTGATGAAAGGGGCCTTCTCCTCCGGGAGGACCGGGATCTGCTCGAGATCTTCCGCAGGGCTTCCGAGGCCGGGCTCCCTCTTGCCATTCATGCGATAGGTGACCGCGCGATCGACCAGGCGGTCTCGGCCGCCGAAAGGTCAGCCGAAGCAGGCTATCCGCCGGCACCACCCGGCCCGCGTTTGGAGCACGCGGAGTCGCTGGACGACAGGCTTATTGAGCGGGCTTCACGGGCCGGCCTTCTCTTCTCGATGCAGCCCAACTTCACCGCGCGCTGGCAGGGTCCTGGAGGTCTGTACGAGTCGGTTCTCGGCAGTACGCGCGCTCTTCGCCTGAATCCTTACAGGTCTGCGGCCGTCTCCGCCCCGATGCATTTCGGTTCCGACTGTATGCCGATGAACCCGCTGACAGGTCTTGCCGGCGCTTTGGGGCACCCGTGGGCTGGTGAACGCCTGAGTCTCGTCGAGGCCGTGCGCCGCTACACGGAGCACGGAGCCTTCGCGGTTCCCAACCCCTTCAGTCACGGAAGGCTCCAGGCGGGCGCCGCAGCAGACCTGGTCCTGCTGCGGATCCCGGGGCTGGACAGGCCGGAAGCAGCGTTGGAGGCCGGCAACCCGCAGCTCCTGGATGCCGCCGAAGTCGCTGCCACCCTCTTCGCAGGCCGCCTGCGATGGGCAGCCCCTGCCCTGCCAACGCCGACGTGGATGGAGCCTCCCGGATGAGGCCGAGGGACGGCGGCAGCGACCTGCGCTTCCTCTTCGAGGCTTCCAGGCGACTGAACCAGGCTGCGGATCTCGCCGGGCTCCTTGAGGAGGTCCGCGAGTTGACGCTGGAGGCGGTCGGCGCAGAGGCCTGTTCCCTGCTCCTCTGGAACGAGGATCGCACCCGCCTTGAGTTTCATCTCGCGTACAATCGCCTCGTTCCGGATCCCCGGCTGCTGGCGCTGGAGAGCGGGGAGGGGCTGGCCGGCTGGATCAGCCACCATCGGGAAACGACCATATCCAACGACGTCGATTCCGACCCCCGGTACAGGCACCGGATTGACCGCGAGATCGGATTCCACACGCGCACCCTGCTGGGCTTCCCGATCTTCAGGGGCAACACGATCATGGGAGTCTGCGAACTCCACAACAGCAGGGATGCGGACGGGTTCACCCCCGGGGATGCAGCCCTCTGCGAAGCCCTTGCGGATCAGATGGCGGTTGCCCTGGACAATGCCCTGGTCGTCAGGCGCCTCCAGCGTGAGAAGGCCGAGAACGAGGCGCTGTATCGCATCAGCCTCCTCCTCAACGAAAGGCTGGAGCTGACGGAGATCCTTGACACCTTCCTGGATCAGCTTGCCCTGGTGATTCCATACCAGGCCGGTGCGATCCATCTCCTGCACCAGGACTCGCAGGATCTCGAGTGGTTCGCATATCGCGGCTACGAACCCGGCCTGGTGGAGCTGGTCCGGCTCAAGCTTGGACAGGGCGCCGTGGGCTGGGTTGCGAACGCGGGGGTTCCGCTGGTCATCCCGGATGTGAAGAGCGACCACAGGTATCTGGATGTTCGGGATGCCACCCGTTCGGAGATCGTCGTGCCTGTGGTAAACGAGGGGCGGGTGATCGGCGTCATCAACCTCGAGTCCGATGTGTCGGATGCCTACCGGTCGTCCGACCTGCGAATACTCCAGTCCTTTGCGAACCAGGCGGGCGTATCGATCCAGCGTGCTCAGTTCTACAAGGAGCTGACGGAGAAACACCGGATGGAGGATGACCTCCACATTGCCGCCGAGATCCAGCGGCTGTTTCTCCCGGAGGATGAGCCGGGGCTCCCCGGATACGACCTGGCTGGTTTGAACCTGCCGTCGCGGCTGGTGAGCGGGGACTTCTACGACTTCATCCGCATCACCGACGGGCACATGGGGCTTGCCATCGGAGACGTCAGCGGAAAGGGGATTCCTGCGGCCCTTATCATGGCCACGGTCCGCGCCTCCCTCCGGGCCGAGATCCGAAATCGGTATGCTATCTCCGAGATACTGTCGAAGGTGAACTACCTGCTCTGGGAGTCGACCCGTCCGGAGACCTTTGCAACCGCGGTGTACGGTGTTCTCGATCTGAAACGAAGACTGTTCACATACAGCAACGCAGGTCACAACCCGCCGCTTCTTATCGGCGATGACACCAGGCCCAGGTTCCTTGAGGAGGGGGGAGTGATCCTCGGGCCTTTTCGCGACTCGTCGTATCCGGAGGCGACTGTCTCCCTGGCTTCCGGCGACGTGCTGGTCTTCTACACGGATGGTGTCACCGAGGCAATCTCATCATCGGGTGTCGAGTTCGGGCAGGAACGGCTGGCTGCCGCTGTGTGGGAGAGCAGGGCCAGGTCGGCCGCCGAAATCTGCAGGGCAATCGCGGATCTGGTACGCATGCATTCCGGCTCTGCCGTTCTGGGTGATGACCTGACCCTGGTCGTGCTGCGCGTCGGGTGAGGCGGGGCTGGATCGACTTCTCTTCACCACGGCCTCTCTGGCATATCGGGGATGAGGTCGCTATGATGGCGGGTGCAGGGCAGTACGTGGTGTGAAGGCACATGGAAGTCAGCAGGGAGAGGCAATCCGGTGCGCTCGTGAGAAGGCCGGAAGACTCCCAATGGCAGAGAACTGGGGAAGATCCCGGTCCCCGGGAACTCAAGGAGGACCTTTGTTCGGCAGGAGGCAACAACAGGAGATTCGGGGTAGTGCGGCCGATAGTGTGATAAGCGCGGGGACTGAGCTGGAGGGCCGCTTCGAAGCCAGGGGCAGAGTCGCCATTGACGGCCAGGTGAAGGGAAGCATTCTGGTGGAGGGAAATCTCCTGATCGGTGCCGAGGCGGTAGTCGAGGCTGACGTGCAGGCAGCCAACATTGAGGTTGCTGGAGTCATCAGAGGAAATGTGGTGGCCCGTGAGACTCTCAGCCTCCTTCCGGGGTCGAGGTTGGAGGGAGACGTCTTCACGCAGTGCTTTCGCATAGAAGATGGCGCGATCTTCAAGGGAAACTGCCACATGGGCGAGACCTGTGCAGGGGAAGCGCTCGGTCACGGCCGGGAGGAGGCGATTCGCTGATGTACGAGGATCCCAGACAATCCTACGGACGTTCCTTTCTGAGCGGCGGGAGCCTGTCGGGTGCAGTGCGCATGCTGCTTGCCTGGAACGTTATCATGTTCCTGCTGCAGTGGCTTCTGAACGACCGCCTGAGGGTTGTGGTGGAGACCGGCAGTGTGCCGATAGTGATGGGGGCCATGAACAGATGGCTCGGGCTATCCCCCGACCTGGCATGGAATGGAGCAGTCTGGCAGCTCGTCACGTACATGTTTCTCCACGGCGGTCTCTGGCATCTTGCAATCAACATGTTCATCCTGTGGATGTTCGGATCCGAGATCGAATACCTGATGGGCACGGCCCGTTTCGTCCGCTTCTACTTCTTCAGCGGGATTGGTGCGGGGATTACCACGCTGCTGGTGAACTCCCCGTTATGGGGGGGCGCTCCATCCACCGTTCCGACTGTCGGCGCCTCGGGGGCCATCTTCGGCATACTGCTCGCATACGGGATGTCGTTTCCGAATCGCAGAATCTTCCTCTACTTCCTGATTCCGATTCCGGCGAAGTACTTCGTCATTCTTCTGGGCCTGCTGGACCTCTTTGCCTCGTTTTCCGGTGTTCCCACGGGCATTGCCCACTTTGCACACCTCGGTGGCCTGCTCTTCGGCTGGATCTTCATAATGCTCTACGGGATCCCGGGAGCCCGGACCGGCCCCCTCGAGCGCAGGCGCCGCCGCCGCAGGGCAGAGGCGTTTCGGGTCATCGACTTCACCGACCGGGATCGGTAGCCCCGATCCGGCCCGGGCAGCCCTGCGGACAGCCAGGACTTCTTCGGTTCGCCCGTGGTGCACGACCGCGGGCTTGAGGTAGCCGAGTCCGGCGTGATGATGCTCGTGGTTGTACCACGGGAAGGACTCGGCCGTGAACCCGCGGGCATGCCGCGGCGAATCGAACTACTCAGGAAACTCCGGACAGTGAGGTAGCAGTAGATCAACCTGGCCGGCCCACGCAGCTTGGAGATGTCCCACGACCAGACCTGGTTCGGACCGGTGGCCAGCAGTTCCGGCTTGGAGTAGCCGGGGTGGCGGAGTTGATCTCTCCGCTCCCGCGCCTCCCCGGCTGCTTCCAGGATCCGATACATGGTCCTCACCGAGCAGTGGTAGATTCCGTCTTCGGGCAACGTGGCGTAGATCTCCTGGGGAGCGCGGTCAACGAAGCGTTCCGAGTGAAGAAGGTCGAGAACGATGCGCTGTTCGTCTTCGCTTCAGGCCCGCGGAGGCTTCTTCCGTGAAGGCCGTGGTGATCTCTCCAGCGGCCACCCATGCCTATGGAAGCTGGCCCGGGGACTTTTCAGGGCCCGGCAGGCCACGGCCACTCCGGGTTCCGGAGACGCTTCGCTCGACCCCTTCATCAGTCGCTCCCGTCGCGGGGCGGGCGCTTCAGGGGGATCCCCAGGAGCGGGGAGACTTGATCTAGGACACCAATCATCGTCTGTGCCCGCAGGAGCTGGTTCTTCAGGCGCCTGTTTTCGCGCTCCTGTTCGAGGATACGTGGATCCGGTTTCGTCGACTTCGGCCCGCGCCGCTTGCTTCCCGGAATCCCCCGGGCACGCTGTCTGCACCAGAGAGTCAGGTGCGACGGTGGGCAGATGCAACCTCCGGTAGTCGAGGGTGCGATTCCGACCGATGGCAGGGTACGACCTGCCCCTTGGAAGTCGCAGTCGTTCACGGTAGAGTGTGGATCAGATGACGGCCAGATGAGCTGATCCAGCCCGCATTATCCGCGGATCCATTACAACGATACGGGAGATGCGCGCCAATACTGCGCTCCAGGGAGCCCGGCGATGCTTACCTTC
Source organism: uncultured bacterium (assembly GCA_964636385.1). Lineage (GTDB taxonomy): Bacteria > Eisenbacteria > RBG-16-71-46 > CAIMUX01 > CAIMUX01 > CAZWSC01. The sequence goes on along the minus strand of CAZWSC010000047.1, from coordinate 23,646 downwards.
AGGATGGTTCTCCTCTTCATCGGCCTGGCGGCCGTGTCCATCGCAGTGCTGCTCTACATGGCTACCGAGCGGAACCGCCAGTACGTGAAGAGCCGACGGAGGCGGCAGCTTTTCCAGCTGAACCGCAGCGGCAAGCGCAGAAGGGGGATACGAATCGAGCGGTGAAGTCCGCTGTCCGCAGGGTGCAGCGGCGCCGTGGAGCCTACGATGATGCATGATCGGCCGGCCGGATCTTCGCGGACCCGGCCGGCATCGCAATATCGGTGCGTTGTCTGCCCGGCGACAACGATCAGCCGGCCTACTGCACCAGCACCATCTTGCGGCTCAGTTCCTCTCCGTCTCTGCGGAGACGGTAGAAGTACGTGCCCGCCGCCACCCGACGGCCCGACTGATCCGTTCCATCCCAGACACAGGTGTGCTCGCCTTCGCCCAGAACGCCGGATGCCAGGGTGCGTACCCTGCGGCCTCCAACGTCAAGCACCTCAAGGGTGATATCTCCGGCCCTCGGCAGGCGGAACGCGATCGTTGTGCCGGGAGTGAAGGGGTTCGGCCGGTTCTGATCGAGTGCAAGCGGGAAGAGCGGGTTGTGCCCGCCGATCCCGGCCGTCCCGCACCCGGGGGCCGCGTAGATCTCGATGATGTCACCACCCCGGCCCGTTCTCGGGCTTACCTTGTACTTGCCGTAGGTGTAATTGAGAATCCCGGTGATGTCGATGATGTTTCCGATGCACGGGTCATAGGAGACCGGCTGGCCGAAGATGGGGCTCAGCTCGATGAGGTCGCACATCGCAGTGTCCACCGCGGCGGGCTGGAAAAGCAGCCACTCGTGGTAGTAGGGGCCGGGGAGCCCGTCCAGGGAGTCCATCTCCGCGCTCTCCAACTTCACCAGGACGTGCTCGTATGGCTCGGCAGTCCTGTCCGGGCCACGGAACGGAATCTGGTCCGCCGTAACCATGTTCACAACGACAGGGTCAGCCGCCGGGCCGAAGTTGCGGAAGTTGTTCACTCCACCCCGGAAGGTGAGCTGGGTGGCGCCGTAGTACTCGCTGATTCTTCCCGAGACCTGGATTTCGTCACCGATCCGCAGATCGCCGCTCTTCGCAACCCGCGAATAGAGACCGCGCCAAGGGCCTCCGTCACCGTCCTGCAGCCAGTAGTAGTTGCCTGTGATGGCAGTGACACGACCCTGGATCGTAACGATCTCATCGCGGAGTGGTGACGCATCGTTCACGGCGGGGTCATCGACGTGCTGGATCTGGTAGATCTGTGTGATACCTGAGCGGAAGTCGAAGGTCTGGTATCCTGCCATCGGGATGTTGTCGAATGACTCAACGCTGTGGACGTAGATCTGCTCAGGTTCGCCCTGGGGCATCGGTTCGGTGGTAAGGTTGACGACCTTGGGATTGCCGGGGTCGAGACTGGCATCCAGCACAGCGTAGCCTGATGCCAGGAAGTAGTTGCCGGGATCGCCGGTACTCACAGGGTCCATGTCGACCCCGAACTGCACGTTGATCGATGACTCGCCCGTGGCGTAGGCCCCTCTGACATTTGGAGGGCAGGGGGCGCCCAGGTCCGTGGGGCAATCCCTTGGCACGATCTTGAAGTTGTTGTAGCTATACTTCAGAGGACCCTGGACAAAGGTCAATTCGGATCCCGGGGCGGGAGTGTCGTACTCGAAGTCGAAACCGGGCTTGGCATTTTCGTGGGCGACCATCATCGAATCCCCCTGGCCGATGATGGGGGAGGTCGAGACATACCACTCGTTGAACTGATTCGCGGCCCGCGCATAGAGGGTCTGGGCATCCCTGTCAATGCGGACCAGTACTCCCTCATATGCCTCCGCAAGGGGTGACGCCTGCGTGGCGATCTCGGTGATCAGAACGTCGACCGGGTCGGGGATGCCGGCAGTTCCGACCGTCTCGTAGTAGTAGTTCGGATCGTTGAGGTCGATCTCCGAAAACCCGTAGTACTCCTTGTACAGTCCATAGATATCGACCAGGTCCCCCTTGTGGCAGGTGTGATCCTGGTTCGTGTAGACCCAGATGCCGCTGTACATCTGCCCGTACACGTCGTGTTCTTCCAGTTCCTGGACATAGAAGCCGAAGAAACCCACTCCGGTAACAACCACATTCCTTACCTGGACGACGGTGTCCTCGGGAATGGCGCCGGACTGGATGTCAAAGATGGTGCATTCCAGGCCAGCCTGAGCCGTGGGGACCCATGACACAGCCAGAGCCATGAGGGAGATGATCCATACTCTTGCCTTCATTGCGATTCAGCCTCCTCGGGTGGGTACGATTCCATCCGGCATGCCATCCGACATACCGTGCAATAGCTTACACCATAGAGGGTTGCAAGTCAAGGAAGCAGCAGGTGTGCCACGGAACTGTTGCTTTGGTAACGGACGGGATCCCCCCCACTGGGCGGCCCGGGCTCATTCGTCGCTGTCCAGAACCCTCCGGAAGATCGCAGCGACTGCGCGGTTCCGGTCGGGAACCGGCATTGTACGGCTCAGAAGGAAGGTGAAGACAGCGCACCGTCCGTGCCGCCTGCTCAACAGCCCCAGGTATGCCGGGTTCCCGGACTGATCCGGCGTCACACCGCGGTTTCCATCCGGATCGAGGAACCCGGGGGAGACCCACGCCAGGGGCTCAATGTCATCGGCAGGTATCATGTAATCTGCGCCAACGGAAGCGAAGGTAGTTCGCAGGGAGTCGAGCCCGGATCCCAGATGCACGGTTGCGAGCGGGAGGAGGTCGAGATCAGTATCCCCCATGATGTTGTAGAACTCTTCAACGCCCAGGTAATCGCGTGCGAAGTCCAGGGACAGCCCCCTGTTGCTTCCCATCTCATTGTCACCAATGGCGGTGCGCGATATCAGCAGGAAGCGGCCGCCCGAGTCAAGATACTCCCGTATGCCGGACTCGGCAGTCCTTAGCTGCTCGACGCAGAATCGATCATTGGCCGCGTTTTCTATGCCGGAGTACCAGGCAACCCCCTCGAAGAGCGAGAAAAGCGGTTCAACCACCTGCGGAGTCCGGAATCCGCCGCGGGCCTCGAAGTCATAGACGAACACGCTTCCGCCCGAGAGCGAGTCCATCATGGAGCTGTAGAAGGCTCCATCGGAGCCGTGGCCCGGAACACTGCTGCCAATGTTGTCGATGAGCATGAACCTCCACCGGGGCTCGACAACATCCCACTCATGGCTGATCACATTGCTCAGGGCCCGCGCCTCGTCGATCGCCTGCACCTTGATCATGCGCCTGCCGTACCGGCCCGCGAAATCCTCCTGTCGCAACGCGATCAGCGTGTCATGGGTGGTAAATGCCAGGGTGGAATCCATTCCGTCAAGCCAGTAGCGGTACTCCGCAATGGTCTCGACGCCGTCCGGATCCCGTGGGTTCCAGGCAAAGGAGACGGCGGGAAGACTGGTCTGCAGCAGCGGAAGAGAAGGACTCCAGCGAAGCGACGGAATCCCGTTATGCAGGGGGAACACCTGGGAACGTCCGTCGGGATCTGTTGCGCCCCTGTCGTCGACCGCCCTGACCGAAAAGGTCCACTCGGCAAGCTCGCCCGCAATCGGTATGACGAAGGTGTCGGATGTGGCGGTTGTGAATGCCCAGGAGGCGTCAGGGCACGGCAGCCCGGGAGGACAGGGCTCAGTGCGGGGCCCGGGCTCCCAGTCGCCGTCCCAGTGAATGATGTATCCGACCACTTCGCCGTCCACATCAGTGCCCCACCAGTGAAGGATCTGTCTGTAGCCGAGCGTGTCCAGATCGGGTCCCTGCACCGACAGGTATGTGACGGGGGGAATGTTATCGGGAAGCGGTCCCGCGGTCTTCTCGCATCCCCACACTCCGGCAAGGGAGGCAACAAGCGCTGCAAGAGGAGCGGCCGCCGCCAGGTGAAGCAACAGGCCTGTACAGTGACGAATGGCGGTTCCGCCGTGTATAACTCCCGAGACGATTCGGGCGGGTTCCCTGCTCTCAATCATGACGACTCCTCCTGGTGGAGACTCTACTTGATGACAAGGAACCTGCCGAGCTGCCTCTGGCCGGTATCCCTGTCATCAACGGAGTAGATGTACAACCCGCTTGCGATACCCTGGTCTTCCTTCGTTATCAGATCCCATGCCGCCATGCCTCCCGAGAGGGTGGGCAGGTCGCGATCAGGATCGCGGGGATTCGTGGGATCATATATGCCACGGATGTCGGTCGGCTGATACATGACCTGGTCGAACTCGATGGTATCCACCAGGTCGCCGGCGAGAGTGTAGATCCTGATTACGCATCGAGCCGGCAGGTTGGTGAACCAGAGGTAGCGGTCTCTGCGCAGGTTGCCGTCCCAGGCCGCATCACCATGATATGGATTGGGAAACACGGTAACCTGCGGACTGCCGTCCACCGAGGCCGGCCCTCCAGGAACGGTGAGTGTACGGTTCTGCGAGATTCCGCTCTCGAGGGATCCGATACTTTCCGTTCCCTGGTCGAAGGCCGTGACGGAGACCCAGTACTTGAAGCCGTCGCGGAGGCCCCTGATGGTGTACTCGTACTGCCAGATTTCGGGGAGAATGTGGGTTTCCAGGCTGTCCGGACCCTGGACCAGCACGGTCTCCGCCGGTGCAAGGATGCCGGCGCGGATATCATCGAGCCCGGTGTCGTAGCCGATGCCGTTCGACAGATCCCGCTCGAGTATGCGGCGGAACGCACTCTCGACGCGGTCTTCCGACACGTAGACGTGGTACCCTTCGAAGTCAAGCACCCGGTCCCTGGGATCTATGAACCTCTCCGGCAGTTCCCCTGTCCAGCGCAGCGTGACGTGGTTGTACCCGGGTATGACCTCGAGTGGGGAGGGAGACGGCGGGGGCGAGGGCAGGCGGAAGTCCAGGTCGTATGCATTCCGGGCCCATCCTGCATTGTAGAGGAGGTCCTGTTCGGCGGTACGGCCGGTCTGCTCCCATGCATCTTCCCCGCCCACGAAGGCAAAGGAGACCCGTATCGTGTCTCCCGGCAGAAGCTCCGTGAATGGTCCGATGGAGAGGAGCTTCACAGGGTCGTCGATGCCGGGGATGATCCCGGTGGTATTGTCGATCTGGCCGTTGGACAGGAGGCGGTATCGACCTGCATCCGTCCATGTCGCGGAGGGATCCCAGTTCCACCAGTTGAAGGAGACCTGCATGCTGTCGACAGGCGCCGGCTGCGTTCCGAGAAGCTGCATTCCGGCCCAGCTGGTTGCAAGGCCGTCTCCGAGCGTGAAGTGGCGTTCCGTGACGAGCCTCAGGGAGTCGACGTAGGAGATCAGCTTCTTTCTGAACCACCCCCTCGCCCAGTCCGGCCGCTGCGGGTCCTTGTAGCCGGAGGCAAGCTCCGCGTACAGGCCTAGATGGACATACTCCAGGGGATCTGTCTCGGACAGGTTGATAATGCTGTAGTTCAGAATGATGAAGTCATCGTAGGGACGGAAATCGAAGGAGAGAGTTTCCAGGTCCACCTGGATGTTGAGAGGCGTATGCGGATCCTGGCTCTGCGGGTTGATGAGGGTCTGCGATGTATCGGCAAAGGAACAGCGGAGGTCCAGCTGGCTCCTGGCGTCCGGATGGTAGTATCTGCTCTCTGTGAGAATGGACCGGCTTTCGATTCCGGTGTCTGGCAGCGGAAGGAACTCGCTGGTGATGTTCACGTCCCCGATGTACCCGTCAAGAACACTGGTTGAGACAAGCGTGTCGCCCTCAATCGTCAGTGCCCCGATCCAGATCCCTCCGCGCACAAGGTGATCAATGTGTGATCCGAGGGGAAACTCGAAGGATGGGTCGCGGGTGTTGAAATTTGTGCCGAGGAATCCGTTGTTGAAGACCGTGAGCCCGGCGTTGTTGTTGGCCGAGATCTCGCGCGTGATGTAGAAGGACGATGCCTGTGTCTCCTGCATGGAAAGGGATGCCGCAAAGCGGGGATGGTCAGGGCCCGAGGCACCGGCCGGGACGGGCGCGGCGGCCTGCAGGAGCGCCACCGCGGGTAGAGTCAGTGTCGCGGCCGCGAGGAGAATCTGCCGGAACGGCGGCTTTGGCGTGCGCAGCATCACTTGCCTCCAGTCTGAAGAGAATCGGCCAGTTGGAAGGCGACGAGGCGGTTGTTTGCCGGGTCCGACACGAAGACGGTGCGGCCGCGGGCGGTTACATGCGCTTCACCGAGGATTGGCGGGCCGAGGCGCGGATCGGAGTTCCTGGCGCTGTAGACCGAATCGATGAAGGCACCATCCCGGGAGAACTTCAGGATCCTGCCGTTCCCGGTGTCGGTTACATACAGATACGGGCTGGTGCGCTCCGATGCGACGTCGTAGGGACCGATCGGCCTGAACGGGCCGGCTCCCACTCCGATCGGATTCCCGCTGGAGGTTTCCGTCGCATCAGTCCGCAGGAGAACAACACGGTCCTGTTCCGTATCGCTGACGATCAGCTCCCTGCCGTTCCATTCCATGCCGTGGGGACGCATTACGAAGCCGCTTCCAGCGCCCCAGGAGGAGATGAGCCGGGCGAAACGGCCACGATCGTCATACTGCGCAATCGTGTCCCGCACTGCGTCGCCGACGTAGACATTCAGATCGTCATCGGCTGCAAGACCGGAGAACTCGCGCCATGCAGGATCCGTGAACGAGAAGCCGGGCGAGCCGCCAGTGTAGTTGAAGCGCTTGACCTTCATGTCTCCCCGGTCTGCAACGAAGACGTAGATTGACTCCCGGTGAGCCACCGTCACATGGACGGGATCGATGAGCCCGGTGAACGGACGCAGCCGGTCCGAGGGTGGAACGACGGGGTCGGGCCGTGAGGCCAGAAAGATCTCCAGACGCCCCTTGACGTCGGCTGAATCCGGACCGGTATTGGCCGTGATGACGTAGATGTATCCGCCCCATATGTGAAGGTCACGCGGCGCGGGCAGAGACCAGGTCCGGTCGTAGGAGTACCGTCCCGCGTCAGGGATGGGCTCCGGATCGGGTTCCGGGGGCAGTGAGAACTGCTGTCCACATGCGGCCACGAGAGCGATCATGAACGCGATGGTCGCGGTGAGACCCCGTCGGACATTCGCTGCAGCTGTCAGCCGATTATCAAGACGCACGATTCTTCCTCCGCTCAGAAGGAGATGCCGAGACTCCACCGGTGAACGGCCTCGAGATGGCCGCCCTCGGTGAAGGCATAGTCAAAGGTGCCCCGCCGCTCTCCGAACATCAGCCGCACCCCGAGACCCGCGGACAAGCGCATCTCATCGGCGGCGAAGTCGTATCCCGACCGCAGGGCGTAGGTCCTGTCGTACCAGTACTCGAGCCCGGCGCGGACGGTCTCGGCGTTGTCTGCCTGGTGGAGCACCTGGAGCGTGCTTGTGAGGCGGTGCGGACCCGCATCCCATGGATCCAGGGCGAATGCGAGCTGAAACTGTGTGGGCGGCGAGAAGGATGAGTAATCCACGCCGGTGTCCCTGACACGGCTCTGGAAGCTGCCGCCCGGATGCAGGTCCGGGCCGAAGTTGACCAGCGTTACGGCAAGGCGGCTGTTCCGGTAGCCGACAAAGTAGATGGTCCCGGCGTCGACAAGGTATCCGTGTACAAGGGGTCCGCCGATGTTTGATGCCATGTCCTCGCGCAGATACTTCAGGGTCACACCGATGTTGAGCCTGTCGGTGAAGGCCCGTGCCACGCTCAGGGTCGCAAGCAGGTCTGAGTAGCCGGCCGTGCGTCCCGTGCCCTGCGGGTAGAATTCGGTGGTCTCGTCCATCTCGATGCCAAGGTACGCGAATCCGAGGGCAATCATGCCGCCGATACGGGGCAGTGGATGGGCATAGCTGATGGAACTGATCTGGATGTCGGCAGGCCATTGAACGAGCCCGGCATGGAGACCATGGCCCTGCTGGCCCAGCAGAAGACCGGCCGGATTGTAGAACGTCGCGATCGGTCCCTCAACCAGGGCGTTGTAGCAGCCGGCAAGGGCTGCGCCCCGCGCATCGAGCCCGATCTTCAGGAATGTGCCGCTCGACGTGGCCACGCGCTGGCCGCCGAGATCCGTCTGTGGAGACGCGGGCACAGCAAGCAGGGTCGCAAGGATGCCGGCAGCCGCTGCAGCGGCTGCAATACGGGCCAGGTATCGGATGAGCGTGTTCATCAGAAATCCACCCCCAGTCCAAGGCGAACGTGCCGGGGAGCCGCCCGGAGGGACGGGTCCGCGTACCTGTTGATCCAGTAGGCGAGCTGGCCCTCGGATATCGGGTTCTCCAGCTGACCCTCTCCGATCCGGTGACGCCTTCCGGTCGTCGGATCGACCCTGAGGGGCGTGCGATGGTCGAAGAGATTCCAGCCCTGGACGGTGAGCTCGAACCTGTGTCCGCCCATGCGGAATCCCTTCCGGATGGTGCAGTTGAAGGTCTGATCCACCGGGCCGTTCTTCGAGTAGTTGGGGCCGGTGGGGGAGCCGAACTCGTCCAGGGGCGTGTAAGTCCTGCCGGAGCGGATCAGGTAGTAGAGGTTGATCTGCGAGTCCTGCGGTATCGGAATTCCCGCAAGACGCGCAGTCCTGTCACCGCTCCGAACATGGTAGTTGAACCACGCGGAGAACTTGTGGGGCCGATTCCACCACATGAACTCCTCATCCAGTTCGGTTTCACGCGCGTCCCCTCCGGTGGCTCTCACTGCGGACAGCTTGTTCGGATCAGAGCTCTTCCCCTTCACGACCGAGTAGGAGTAGGCAGCCGCCCAGGAGGAACGGCCCGTACCGCGCTTGCGGAGCTCCAGCTCGAAGCCCCGTGAACGGGCGTAGTCGCGGTTCAGGTAGAGATAGTAGTTGCTGCGCGTGGTGACACGGTCCTGGAGCTCCACTGTCACACCGGTGGGGTAGTCGTAGATGTCCTTGTTGAAGAGCGAAACCTTGGCCGCCATGTCGCTGCGGAACTGGTGGCCTGCCCCGAGCTCGTACTGGACGGAGACCTCGGGATTCAGGTTCGGGTTGCCGATGCTGGGGAACTCCTCCGAGGATTGCGAGGAGTTCTTAGCATACACGTAGAAGTACGGCGGCCTCTGTGTGAAGTGGCCGTAGTTGAAGAAGAGATGATCCCTGTCTGTTATTGGATGGGAGACCTGAAGCCGGGGTGAGATGTGACCCTTGAATCGCCGCCCGAACACCTCGTACGTGTCCCTTCTCCACTCCGCCCGTGTCTCGTCGTTGACTATGATGTGTCTGTCCTCCTCGAACAGACGTTCTACATGCCTGCCGGGGAACCAGTAATCGTACCGCAGCCCTCCGCTGACGATCAGCCCCTCATACTCCACCCGATCCTGGACATAAATCGCACCCGTGTTCGGGTAGACGCGGAACCGGTCGAACTCGGTCCCCAGCGGACGGACATCGGAGACCGTTGCGGCATTCAGGCGGAGGTATTGCACAGTCTCGTACTGGGCGTGTCCGCCCCAGCGGATGTCGTGGCGCCCCCTCTTGTGCACCCACTCGGACTCGAGGCGCCAGGTTTCGATGAAGCGGTTCTGGTACCGGTTGGCATCGCCCCAGTTCTCGAAGTATGGATCGTCCTGACCGTAGATCGGATCGTCATCGATAATGTCGTACTCGTACCAGTACTTCCCGTCCACATCCTGATGCCTGGATGAGAAGAACCGTGTCGTGGTGAGATTGTGGACCATGTCGGGCCGGACCGTGTGGTTCCAGGCAAGGGAGAAGGAGTTCTGGTCCCGTGTGACGGTGTAGAAGCGGTCGAACCCGAGGTTGTCATAGTCAACCTGTCCGTCCGGTGTCAGGCTGCCGTAGCGCCAGTCGTAGTTCATGCCGCTGCGGTCGATCTCCGAGATGTCCGAATCCGAGAACCCGTGGTCGAACGACAGGTTCTTCGTCATCGACAGGGTGAACTTGTGCGCTGCGGAGGCCTTCCATGCACTCTTGAACAGCACACGCCAGTCGTTCCGCGAGCGGGGGTAGAAGGCTCTGCCGTATCGCCGCGTGCGCCCGAAAACCGGCTCGCTGTAGCTGGAGTTCAGGTATCTCCCCGGCATGTGGCCGACTGACGGGAGGTAGCCGTTCTCGAGATCTACTCCGATGTTCAGGTAGAAGGTCGGCCTGGTCTGTGTGATGTCGCCGAGAGGCCGAAGAGCGGCTCCGAGAAGGGGGAGGGGGCCTTCCAGCTCAATGCTCCATAGGTCAAGATCCCGGTCGTCGGTCAGTCTGTCGGTTGTGTACCCGAGATGCCCCTTGTAGCGCTGGCCTCCCTCCTTGATCCGGGCTTCCACGACGCCGGAGAGGGCCTGGCCGTACTTGGCGTCGAATCCGCCGGTGATGATGTTCACCTCGGCCACGGACCGGGCGCTGACGTTGCTACCCTGGGAGTCGCCTGTGAGCAGGTCGCGCATCTCCACGCCGTCAACGATGACGAGCGTCTCTTCACTGCGTCCTCCGCGAATGTGGATCCTGTCGTTGTCCCTCACCACTCCCGGCTGCTGTTCCACCACGCTGTCGAGGGTAGGGTCGAGTGTCAGCGCCTTCAGCTCCTCATCCGTGTAAGAGCGCGTGGTCGATGCAGCCCGGACATCGACGAGGGGACGCTCGGCGGTGACCACGACCTCCCTCTCCTGGCGGGCCACGGTCGGAACCAGGCGGAACTCCTCCTCAACGGTGCGCCAGGCCTCCACCGTCACCTCACGGCGCATTACCTGATACCCCATGTAGGATGCCTGTATCGTGTACTCGCCGGGGGGAACCTCCGGGATCGTGAAGACGCCGTCCTCGCGGCTGTGGGTGCCGTAGATCGTGTTAATCAGCACGACGTTGGCCGATTCGAGCGGCTGGCCCGTGGCGTCGTCGAAGATGCGACCTGATATCCTGCCGTGCTCGGCAACGGCCGCACCTGCGTTACACAGCAGGCACGCGACAATCAGCGAGAGGACTGCAAGGTGCGGCGGGGTTCGCTTCGGCCGGCTTCCCCGGAGAAGCCGAAGCGGAACACACAACGGCACCGGGCTCGGGTCAGTATCGCGATGACAGACACGGGCTGGATGGTGGATCAAGTATGGCTTCATGGCTCCCGATTCCACTCCCTGTTGGCGGCTTGTAACCTGGGGGTGCTCCCGGGCCCGGAGGGCTGCAGGCCTCTACCGATCAGGCGCACCGCAGGCAAGGATGGACTGGCAGGGACGAGCAGGCAAGATGTGCGAAAGCCGATCTGCAGGCCATCGTGGCCCTTGGCCCTCGCGGCTGAATCCCTGTCGTGCCCGTGACCGGCAGGTACGCTAGCAGCGGCCTGTGGCAGGGTCAACGCACAAGTACGTGAACTCGCTTCGTCGGGTATCCGGGGGCACCGTAATCACGGCGTCCGCCCTGTATCATCCTGCTCCGTGACGATTCTGACCGATGCGCTGGCGCCGATCCTGTTCGCTCCCGCCTCGATCATCGCGAGCGCAGTGTGGCGGTCCCGGATTCCTCCGGCAGCCTTGACACCCACAGTCGGGCCTACCTCTGCCCGCATCAGGCGTACATCCTCCACGGTCGCGCCTGCCGGACCGAACCCCGTTGAGGTCTTGACAAAGGAGGCCCCTTCCTCCCTGCAGATCCTGCAGGCTGCGCGCTTCTCCTCATCGTCGAGGAGGGCTGTCTCCAGGATTACCTTGGTCACGATGCCGGGCCTGCAGGCCTCGAGCACGGCAACCACGTGCCGGCGGACCACATCGGCCCGCCCGGCCTTCATGGCGCCCACAGGCAGGACCATGTCTATCTCCCGGGCGCCCTGGGCGACAGCCACCATGGTCTCGTGAGCCTTCACGCCCGGTTCGGTTGCTCCAAGGGGAAAGCCGACAACCGTGCAGACCTTGACGGGGCTTCCCTCGAGGAGACGCGCCGCGAGAGTCACCCACATCGGCTGAATACACACTGCAGCGAAGTGGTAGAGCAGGGCTTCTTCGCAGAGAGCCCTGATCTGCGCCTCAGTTGCATCCGGCCTGAGAAGGGTGTGGTCGATCAGGGCGGCCAGCGCCGCGTCATGTCGGAGTCCCCGGGCGGGTTCACTGGCCTGACCGCCTGGTCTGTCTCCGATTGCGACTCGTCCATCGACGGCATCGGTGCCGGTCCGGTCAGAGGAGCATCGATCCTCCCGGGCCTGTCCCGGGGGAAGCAGGTCTGTCCGGCCGTCTCGAGGCGCAGCTTCCTCCTCCAGTCGCCGCATCACCTCCCGGGTCACGCGTGCGACCCAGGCATCCCAGTCAGGTCCGGATCCGGTCATCTTTCCCCCGCTGTCTTCATCAGGTCTCTTCCCGGGGCTTCACCCGGAGCATCCGCCCGGTTCAGCCTCCCTCTCCGCGTCCAGTCGCCGGATTGCGCCGACCCGCCTCTCGTGCCTTCCGCCCTCGTACGGGGCTCGAAGCCATAGCCTGAGGAGTCGGATGGCCTCTCCCGGATGCACAACTGCGGCGCCCAGAACCAGCACGTTGGCGTCGTTGTGCGCCCTGCTGTTGGCAGCGGTGAAGGTGTTGTGGCAGAGGGCGGCGCGGATGCCGGGGATGCGGTTCAGCACCATGGCGGATCCCACCCCGGCGCCGTCGATCATGACCCCCGCGCAGGCCCGCCTCTCCTTTACGGCGCGGGCAACCTCCATGGCGACGTCAGGATAGTCCACCGGATCGGGTGAGTGGCATCCGCAGTCCAGGACCCGTATGCGTTCCTCACGCAGGGCGGCCAGGAGGCGCGCCTTGTGGATGAACCCGCCGTGGTCCGATCCGATGGCGATGATGCCGCCTGTGCCGATGGCCGTCACGCCCTGTCCCTTCCCTTCGTCCTGACTGCCCTGTCCAGGTCATCACCGGTGAAGGCGCCAGGGAGGAGATCGCGGACCTCTGCTCCTCCGCCGAAGCGGCCGGCGGATCCCCAGTGGACCCGCATGCGGGGAGCGAACTCGTGCAGGATCTGCAGTGTCGCGCCGTCCGGCGGACCGCCGTCTGCAGTGCCCCTCATGCCTGCACAGAGGATCAGGCAGAGAAGAGAACGTTCGCCGGCCATCACCGCCTTGTAGAGGGCGATCTGCTCGGCAGGCACGACCGACCCGTCGCCGACGGGCGAGTCGGTGTCGCTGCCCGTGTAGACGACGCCGGAAGAGGCTGAGATGGCGGCTGCACGGGGGGGCGCGCCGTCGCACCGTGGCTGCGCCGTCCGGCATGCCGCACGCGCCGCGGCGACGAGATCGTGGGGAGGGGCCCCACGGCCCTGCACCGAAGCGCGCCGGGTCATGCCGTTGCCGCCCGAACCTGGGCCGCCTTTCGGTCTTCCCGATCTCATCATGTCTCCAGCGCCCACGGGCGCACCCTTCGGAGTGTCTCCTCCTCCGGATCGACTTCGCAGCCCCAGACAGGGCGGCCTCCCTGCAGGAAGCGGAGATACTCACCGATGCGGTCGTGCACACCCTGCCTGGTGCTCTCCTGCATCAGCTTGGCGCGAAGAAGACCGACGCAGTGCATCTCGCGAAGGTATCCGCCTACATGCTTTCGCATCTCGAAGACACCCTTCGGCTCGCCCTTCATGGCTACCGACTCCTCCAGAAGTCCAAGGAATGTCTCGATGCGCCTGTCCATTGGTGCAGGACCGGGATCGACGCCGGTTTCCAGGACCGAGCGGATCCTTCTGAAGATCCACGGATTCCCGATCGACGCTCTCCCGATCATGATCGCGTCGCAACCTGTCTCGTCGAACATGCGGACCCCGTCCGCCGGTTCGCGGATGTCGCCGTTGCCTATGACCGGTACGCCGACCTTTCTCTTGAGCCGTGCGATCCAGGACCAGTCGGCCTGCCCGCGGTAACCCTGATTGCGAGTGCGGGCGTGAAGAGCGATGGCCGCAACTCCGGTGTCCTCGAGTCGCCGTCCGAGGTCCTCGATGATGATCGAGTCGTTGTCCCAGCCCAGGCGGGTCTTTACGGTGACGGGAAGCGGAACGGCCCGCACGACTGCCCGGGTCAGCCGGACAAGGAGATCCGGGTCCCTGAGGAGCCCGGCGCCTGCGCCGATCCCGCTCTTCTTGACCGCCACCTTCCTGGACGGGCATCCGAAGTTGAGGTCGATGTAATCCGGCTGCATCGTTGCGGCAATGCCGGCGGCTTCGACGAGCGATGACTCCGAGTTTCCGTAGATCTGGATGGCCACCGGGTGGTCTTCGGGTGCGATCTGCATCTTCTCAACTGTCTTGCGGGCCTCTCGTATCAGGCCCTCGGCGCTTATGAACTCCGTGTAGACGATGTCGGCGCCGTGGCGCCTGCAGAGGCGGCGGAAGGGGCGGTCGGTGTAGTCCTCCATGGGTGCCAGGATGAGAGGACGGTCGAACTCCAGGTTGCCTATCTTGAACATCGTCTCCCTCTTGCCGATGGGGACACGCTACGCCGGAAGCAACGTGCTACAGGAGACTAACTGTAGGCAGCCCATGGCGTAGTGTCAACGCGCCAGCCGGTCCCGGTCGGCTCGTCCCTGTCCGGGCAGAATCCTGTCCCAAGCGCCCGGAAGTGGGCCGAGAGGCCGCCCGGCGGCTATGGCGTCAGGGCATCCCCTTGATCCCACAGCCGCGCCGCGCGACAATGCATACCTGTCGCAGGGAAACCGGAGGATACCAGGTCTGTTCTGCCTGTGCGTCGGGTGGCCGGTCGTCGGGGCCGGTCGGGAACGCATGGCGGGATGATAGCAAGGAGGCATGACATGCGATCTATGAAGAGTCTGCGGGCCGTCACGCCCATCATGGTGGTTCTTCTGCTGGCCGTCGCCGCCGGCTGCAGCGATGACGACGACAAGGTGGCAGTTCCCCCGGAAGAGCTGGACCCGCCGCACAATCTCACTTTCATCAACTTCGAAGGTGAGGTGGTGCTATCCTGGGACTCGTCCGACGACGCCTCGCGGTCCGATTTCAACGGGTATGCAGTTTACAGACACACTTCGAGCATGGTGGGCGCCACGCCTGCCGAACTTGCGGAGTACAGACTGAACCGCACACCGACCGCGTTGACGTACTACGAGGACGACGGAGTGGAGGAGGGGACCCGCTACTACTACGCCGTCAGGGCTGCGCTTGACGATGGACGACTCAGTGAGCCCTCCAATGAGATACACACGGCGCCGCGTCCCGAGTTTTTCGTCGATGCCCTGCACGAATTCGCCGCCACCGGTCAGCCCAGCGGGCTTCGATGCTCCGACGGCGAGGCTTTTAGCATGAGGATCGCCAACAAGGACTCCATTGATGTCTACCTCGGAACCACAGATCCCAACGATGATCCTGGCTTTCCTCTTGCGCTGAAGAGTCCGCACCTCGTCGCCAGCACCCACGACTGGTCCGACCGGGTTTCCGGGCTGATGCTTCTGGACTCCTTCGATGAAGGGACCACGCCTGATGAGAACTGGGCTGACCACGTTGTTCTCGGTGACACGCAGGCGGAAGTTGTGGGCAGGGTGGTGGCCGTGCGTATTCCCGTATCGGCTGAAGGCGAGTACCACTATGCCAAGATAGAGGTCGAGACCATGTCCGGGGCTGCGGGAGAGCGTTCCCTCGCGCTGAGGGTGGCCTGGCAGCCGATTCCCGACTACATCCGCTTCCGCGAAAGGCCCTGACCTGGATCAGACGGAGCAGTAACGGGTTGGAAGCCCGGGGTTGATGCCCCGGGCTTTTCCGTTGTGACCCTTGCTGCCGCTCTGATAGCCTCGCTCTGTTGCCGTCCCGTCATGCAGGCCCGTCTGATCCGCCGACCCGCGAACCCGGGGCCTGCGCGGGGGGATCGGGTCGGGGCCGGCTGTTCAGCAATCGGATCGGAGACGCGAATTGACGGAGTCCATGAAGATACAGGCGCTGGTGTCGTTGCTCGCCGACGATGACCCGCGGATAGCGGAACTGGTATGGAAGCACCTTGTCGAGCTGGGTGATGACGCCCTGCCCGAGCTTCGTCGCGCAAGCGAGGCAGGGGATCCCAAGCTGCGCGCCCGGGCACGCCACTCGCTGTCATTGCTCCTTACCGAGCAGGTCGAGCGGGAACTCAGCCTTCTGACATCGGGGGATATCCGCACATTCGACCTGGAGTCGGCCTTTCACGCCCTGGCCAGAGTGGAGGATCCGGATCTATCCAGGGAGTCGATCTCCCGCCCGCTGGATCTTCTCGCCCGGCAGATGCGCGAGGTGCTGGCTTCGAGGGGAGATGCCCTGGACATCGTGATGGGCCTGGACGAGGTTTTCCACCAGAGGGCCGGTTTCCGCGTTGTGGGACTCTCCGATGCGAAGCCCGAGCACGCATGCATGAATCACGTGCTCGAGTCGAGGAGGGGCGTGTCGGTCCTCCTGGCAGCAGTCCTGATCCTTGTCGCGCGTCGTCTCCGCCTCCCGATCGTCGCAGCCGGGCTCCCGGGGACCGTCCTGCTTCTCTACAGGGAGGGTAGCGAGGAGATCTTCCTCGACACCTGCCGTGCCGGGAGGATCCTCACCAGGGAAGAGGTGATGGATTCCTACCTGCGGGAGTATCACCCCCGGGATGATTACATCCGGGAGTTGGGACGCAGGGAGCTTGCCCTGCGTGCCCTGCGTGTGATGCACCTGATCTACGTCCGCCGCCGCGACCGCGTGAGGGTCGAGCGTCTCGGAAGGTATCTGCAGATACTGCAGCATCGAGGACGGGGGCGGTAGGCCGTTCCGCGCAGCGGGGCCGTTCCTGCGCCTTTCCGGCGTCGCAGCAGCGGGTTCATGATCGGTCCGGGCTAGCTTTCTTCGATCCTGAGCCCGCGCCTGCGGAGAGCCTCCACGTATGCGTCCATTGGCAGGGCTTCCTCTGCGGCCAGAACGCCTGATTCCCTCAGGGCTCCCCTTGCCAGCAGAAGCGCCGATTCGGATGCGGGGAAGGATGTGCACCGCGTCATCGCTGAGAGGCCGCTCTCCTCATCGTGGAAGTCGAGCATGTCGTACTGTCTCCTGACCTGCTCTCCGCCCCGTGATCCCCGGACGCTCACGCGCAGCACCACCAGGTCGCGCATGCCGGGGATCTCCAACAACGGCTCGAGCAGGGTGGCCAGCATCTCCCGGGGGGAAACCTGCAGCCTGCCGACACGCACAGCCTGCGTGTCCAGCATCCCGATCTCCTTCAGGAAGCCGAGGTGCTCCCAGTGACCAGGGTACCTGATCGTCTTGTAGTCCAGATCGCGCACGCGCCCCTCGAGGGTCCAGGGGAGCGTCGAGGTTCCGCCCGAGGTGTACGCAGCCTCGCAGTCTCCCAGGGGCGGCGGGAAGCTGATCTTCTCCACGCCGCCCAATGCCGGCTGCCTGGAGATGCGGCCGTCTTCAAGCCCGACAGCTTCGCCTGAGTACTCGTTCAGAAGGCCGTGGATCGAGAAGCTGAGTGCATATCCCAGGGGACCCTCCGGTTGCTGTGGCAGGCCGCCGACGCGAAGGCGGACTTCTTCCACGGAGTCCATCCCTCGCATGCCGTACACGCCGAGGATTCCGGCGAGGCCCGGGGCCAGCCCCTGGTCGGGCAGGATCGTGATCCCCGCGCGCCGGGCCTCGGGGTCGAGGGCCCGCTGCTGCTGGACCACGTCGACGTTTCCGCCCAGGTCCACCATCGGGACTCTCGCCTCGATCGCCGCCTTCGTGACGGCGACATTCAGGTAGTACGGGACCATGCTGGCGACCGCATCCAGCCCGTGGATCGCGCGAGGCAGATGCTCCTGGCGTGAGACATCGAGCGGCTCGACTCTGATCCGCCGGTCTTCGAAGCGCATCTGCAGCGTCGCAAGCTTCGTCTCATCGGAGTCCAGGACCCGGATTTCCTCCACCCCGTCCTGCCTGAGCCAGTCGTACACGCAGGCCACACCCTGCATCCCCGCACCGAGCAATCCCAGACGCATGCTGCCTCCTTCTCTGTTGTGACTCCGGGAGAGAGTACTTTCCTGGAACGCGGAAGGGAAGCGCGCTGCGTCGAGGCTCGGCTGTTGAACGGAGGCAGGTGCGGTGATAACGTCCCGTGGCCCGGTAACGGGTTGGTGCGACGGGATGCCGGGCTGTCGAAAGGAGCAGAGTGAAGCCGGAAGAGATCAGCAGGGTCGCCAGTGGTACTGAAAGGGTGTTTGCGCCGGACGGCCCGCTCTCCCGGGTGCTGGCCCCCAGCCATGAACTGCGGCCCCAGCAGAGCGCGATGGCTCTTGCCGTGAGTCGCACCCTCTGCCACGACGGAAGACTCCTGGTCGAGGCGCCGACCGGTGTCGGCAAGTCGCTTGCATACCTGGTCCCCGGGATCCTGTGGGCAATGGAGTCGCGCGAGCCGATCGTGGTCTCCACCTATACCCGCAGCCTTCAGGATCAGATACTGGACAAGGATCTTCCCAATGTTCGTCGCCTGATCAACCGCAGCATCAGCGCGGTTGTGCTGAAGGGGCGCTCCAACTACCTGTGCCGGAACCGCTGGGATTACCTCCTCGGCGAGATCCAGGGGACTGTGGAGGGAGAGGACCTGGAGCGCAGCCTCGGGTACTGGGTGAGGACGACGGACACGGGAGACCTGTCCGGTGCGCCCGTTCCCGTGGGAGCAAAGGGTAACCGGGTCAGGGCGCTCCTGCCCCGCATCGCTGGCGAGACACGCTTCTGCTCCACGCCGACCTGCACGGCCGAGAACGGCTGTTTCTTCAAGAGATCCCGTCAGCTCGCGAAGGACGCGCATCTCATCGTGGTCAACCATTCCCTTCTGCTGATCGACATCTTCCATCAGGCGGCAGGCATGCCGGAATGGAGCGCGGCGATTCTGGACGAGGCGCATCATCTGCCCAAGGCGGCGGTGGAACCGCTGAGTCTCTCGGTAAGCGAGACCAGCCTGGAAGGAGCCATCAAGGGGCTTGGCGGAAGGGGCGAGCCGGGGTTCACAGATCAGTTGCGAAGGGTGCTGCGGGGACATCCCGGCAAGGTTGACCAGACGGAGATGCTGGGGCGCATCCGCCTGCTGGAGGAGGAGACAGGCTCGCAGATCCTCGCCGGCCGGGCTTTCTGGGCCGAGTTGGGCGGGCACCCGGCATTTCCGGGCAAGGGCCACTTGCGTTACGGCCCGGGGGCGGAGATCCGGGATCTCTTTCCGGCTTCAGGGTTCGCACTCTGCTCGCGGATCGAAGCGCATCTGGACAGGCTGGACGAGCTGCAGGAGCAGATCCGGACGCTGAGCCGCGGTCGGTCCGAGGATGACCTCCGCCCGCTCCTGGAGGGGGCTCGACAGATGGACCAGGCGCGCGCGGAGCTCATGAACCTGGGAGCGCTGATCGATCCTGACCGCCCGGGGTACATCTACTGGATCGATCCTGCCGGCGGCGGGGGGACAACGCTCAGAGCCGCGCCTGTACACGTCGGCGATCAGCTGAGGGAGGCGCTCTTCAGGCCGAAACAGTCCGTGGTCCTGACCTCGGCGACCCTTGCGGTGGACGGCAGCTTCGCTCACTCAGCCCGGGCGCTGGGTCTTTCCGAGGACGGCTGCGAGGGGCTGCCGCTCGACACGCCGTTCCGGCTGGAGGAACAGGTGCAGGCGTGGGCCATGGAGGGGATGCCGGATCCGGGGAGCCCGAATGCGGCCGAGTCTCTGGCCGCCGGTATCGAGGCGATGGCGGTCCGGCTGCGGCGGAAGATGCTTGTCCTTTTCACCTCCCACGAGGCGTTGCGGAAGGTGGAGGGGATCGTCCGACTCCCGCTGGAGGATCGAGGGATCCGCCTGCTGGCGCAGGGAGTGGACGGAGGACGCCGCAGGCTGCGCACCGGTTTTTCGGGGGACGGGCCTGCCGTGCTGCTGGGCGCCGCCTCGTTCTGGGAGGGGGTTGATTTCCCCGGGGAGGAACTCGAGATCCTGGTCATGGCCCGCCTTCCGTTCCTTGTGCCGACCGAACCGCTGGTGGAGGCCAGGGCCGAACGGACCGCGGAGGAGGGGCGCGATCCCTTCCGCGATTTCCATCTCCCCGAAGCCGTGATCCGCTTCCGCCAGGGATTCGGGCGCCTCATCCGTCGACGGAGCGACCGCGGCATCTTCGTGGTGGCTGACCCGCGGATCCTGACCCGCCCATACGGGAGCAGGTTCCGCAGGAGCATCGGGATGGACTTCCGGACTGCGCGGTCATGGGGGGAGCTGGTGGACTCAGCCTCCGGGTGGCTCGAGGGTCGCTTGCAGGGGGAGGATCCCGATGCAGGCGGTTCTCACGAGGAGTCCTGATACCTTCCTGCATCCCGGTCCGCTGCCCCAGGGCTCTCCGTCGGCTCCGCGTGTATGGTCACGCGGTCGATGTGAGGCAGGCGCAGACGCAATCTTCGCTCCAGCTCTCCGCTGAACGCATGTGCATCCCGCAGCCCTGCCGACGGGTGGAGGCGGCAGTGGAATGAGACCGAGATCCGCCCGCCGCGTCTGTGGACGGTCAGCTCATGCGGCTGGAAACCGATCCGTATCTCGGCTGATATCTCTTCCAGCGCGGCCGCGACCTGCTCTGTGTCGCCTTCCACACCCGTCTGGCGTACCGAGCCGTCACCCACAGGCTCGAGATGCGTGACGACGGAGTCGAGCTCCGGGAACTCCGCATGCAACGCTGCCTCGAAGACCGTCACTCTCGAGTGGGCCTCTGCGAGTGACAGCGACTCGCTCACCTCGACGTGCATCTGCAGGCTCTGCCTTCCCTCATCATCGTGCAGGTGGAGATCGTGCACTCCCAGATCGTGCCGGGCGGCGAGGATTCGGACGGATGTCAGGAGGCTTTCGTTCGTGCCCGGCACCGGATTGACGTGCACAACGACGTCGGCATTCGGCAGAACGGCCTGTACGGCCGCTTCTGCGTCAGCTGCGATCGCATGCGCCTGAACCAGCGGGGTGTCCCTCTCAACGCTCAGGTTCAGATCCGCGAAGGAGGCAGGCCCGGCAATGCGGACGCGTACCCTTTCCACTCCCACGACACCCGGGACATGTGCGGCCTCCGTGACGCTTGCCCTCAGCCCCGGGGAGACGGCGTCCATCAGGTCGTTGACATTGCGGCGGACGAGGGTGACGCATATCCACAGGACTATGCAGCCCACGACCAGACCGGCCGCGGCATCCGCGCGGGCCAGGCCGGGCAGACCGAAGTGAGCGCCGATGCGCACACCCAGGAGACCCAGGAGCACTGCGCCAGATGACCATAGATCGGTTGCGAAGTGATAGGCGTCCGCCTCGAGGGCCGGGCTCCTGTAACGGCGTGCGGCCGCCCTGAGTGCGCGGGATCTCGAGAAGTCGACGAAGATGGCAAGAATGGTCACACCGAAGGCCCAGGCACCCGCATCGACCTCAGCCCGGGCGAAGAAGAGCCTGTTCACGGCCTCGACGAGGATCCATACCGACGTGGCCAGAAGGAGGCCGGTTTGCGCGAGTGCCGAAAGATTCTCCGCCTTGGCATGCCCGTAGGAGTGGGACTTGTCGGCCGGGCGGCTGGAGATCCGCACCGCAACGAGGGTCAGTATTGCGCCGGCCATGTCGAGCCCCGAGTGAGCGGCGTCGGAGAGGATACCCAGGCTGTTCGTCTGAAGGCCGACCAGGAGCTTGGAGAGCGTGAGCGCAAGGGCCGCCCCGACAGACACCCATGCCACCCGGCTCTTCTCACGGCCGGTAAGGGCGAGACTGGTCGAACCGACTTCCTTGGCCATGCTTCCTTCAGGTTCGCCCGAAAGACCTGGTCAGCTCGCAGATCGTGAGCGGATGAAGAGGCGCATCCGGAGTACCGCGAGGAGGGTACCCCGCCTGGATGAGCCGCGCAAGGCGGTGTGGCCGGCGTGCCGGAACAGCCCTGAGGCGTGTACATCGGAACTGGCCCGGCGCGTGCATATGCGGTCGCCCGGGGCTGCGCGAGGCTGTAGGATCCGGCTTTCGACCAGTGCCGGGTATCCGGTGCCGTAACCGGACGCGGGAGGTAATGGCCATGAAACGCAGGGCGGATCAGATCATAAGGAACATCGGACAGCTTCTCACCCTGGATGGACCGCCTGTGCCGCGCCGCGGAGAAGACCTCGCGTATCTGGGGATCATGGAGAAGGCTGCGGTGGCGATCGAGGGGGATAGAGTCGCTGCGGCCGGACCCGAGAGCGAGATCATGTCCGCCTTCGAGGCGCCGGCCGATTGCACGCACGATGCGGCGGGGGGCGTTGTTCTGCCGGGATTCGTGGATCCACACACCCACCTGCTCTTCGCCGGATCGCGGGAGACCGAGTTCGAGATGCGATGCCGGGGGAAGACCTACATGGAGATCGCCGCGGCCGGCGGGGGAATCAGGTCCACGGTGCGCACATTCCGCGAGGCGGAGGACGAGAGGATCCTGCGGGAGTCGGCCCGGCGGCTGGACCGAATGCTCTCGTTCGGCACCACGACGGCAGAGGCGAAGTCCGGGTATGGCCTCAGCACTGAACAGGAGCTTCGAGCGCTCCGTCTCACCGAAAGACTGAACAGAATGCATGAAGTAGATCTGGTCCCCACCTTCATGGGCGCCCACGAGTTTCCGGATGAGTTCAGGGAGAACCGGGGAGCCTATGTCGACCTCGTGATCAGCGAGATGATACCCCGGGCAGCGAAGGAGACTGACGCGAGGTTCTGCGACGTCTTCTGTGAGGCTGGCGTCTTCACGGTGGAGCAGTCCCGGAGGATTCTGACTGCGGCTCGGGACCACGGCATGGGCCTCAAGCTGCACGCCGAGGAGTTCGAGCCGATCGGCGGCGCTCACCTGGCCGCCGAGCTTGGTGCAACATCGGCGGATCATCTTCTTGTTGTGACGGATGAAGGGCTGGAGGCGATGGCTGAAGCAGGCGTCACAGCGGTCCTGCTGCCGATAACCTCCTACTCACTGGGAAAGCACATCTATGCCCGGGGGCGGGCAATGGTTGAGAAGATGGTTCCGATTGCGCTTGCAACCGACTGCAATCCGGGCTCTTCCATGTCCGAGTCAATGCCGTTGGCGATCTCCATTGCCTGCCTTGAGGTCGGCCTGACCCCTGCGGAGGCTGTTTCCGCGGCGACTGTCAATGCTGCTCACGCTGTGGGTCTTTCGGCCGATCGTGGGAGGATTGCGTCCGGCATGCGTGCTGATCTTCAGATCCTCGACGCTCCCTCGTACGTCTCTCTGGCCTACCATTTGGGACCGTCACACGTTGATCGGGTGTTCAAGAGCGGCAGGTGTGTGGCCTGACCCTTCTGGACCCAAAACTGCATCTCTAGTGGGCCCGGAACTTGCGTGTGCTGGTGTTCATGGACATCTTCTCGACACCACCACCAACCGGGACCGACACCCCCGGAAACTGCCCGAACGAGGCATGCCCGGCCCACAGGCCCAGGCCAGGCTGGTCATACAAGAAGGCTGGCTTCTTCCGTCGATCCTCCGACGGGAAGAAGATCCAGAGGTTCCGGTGCCTCGAGTGCGGGAGGTTCTTCTCATCCGTAACCTTCTCAACCACATACTGGCTCAGGCTCAGACACCTGCTCATTCCCATCAACCAGATGGCAGTCTCAGGAGCAGGGCTCAGGCAGATAGCACGCACCCTCGGCGGCGAGCAAGCGGAGGCAGATGGGTTTGGAGCGTCTGGCGGTGTTCATGGTGTGGCGGAACCTTGTGAAGCGTCGATTCGAGAACGGACCTGACGAG
>CAZWSC010000046.1:0-64011 GCA_964636385.1 uncultured bacterium | reverse complement strand
CGTACAGCCAGCCGCAGAAGCCGGCTGCTGCGCCTGAGAAGGCTCAGCCCGCGCTGAAGGTGGTGAACGGCGGAGCGAAGAAGGCGGCGAAGAAGCCCGAAGAGGCCATCCCGTTCAACGACGAGGAGGACAGGAAGGCTCTCGGGGCGTTCTAGACCGGGTGATCAGGGGGACTGCCGTACGGCGGTCCCCCGCCCGGAATCAGGCGTTTCGCCATTGGAGGAAGGGATAATGAGCATCGACGGCAAGAAGAGCTCCGGCCGGTCCGACCTGGGAGGCAAGTTCCTCTCGTTCTTCCTCGGCGACGAGGAGTACGGCCTGGAGATACTGACGGTCCAGGAGATCATCGGGATGATGGACATCACTCCCGTCCCGCAGACTCCGGACTACATACAGGGGGTGATCAACCTTCGGGGCAAGGTCATCCCGATCGTGGATCTTCGCACCAAGTTCATGATGCCGGGGGCGGACCGCACGTCCGAGACCTGCATCATCGTTGTCCAGGCGAACAGCATCCAGACGGGGATCGTGGTTGACAAGGTCTCCGAGGTCCTTGACATCGCGGGCAACGCCATCGAGGACGCTCCCGCCTTCGGGAGCGACGTCCGGACCGACTACATACTCGGGATAGGGAAGTCCGAGGACCGCGTCAAGCTCCTGCTGGACATCGACCGCGTTCTCGGGGATGAGAATCTCGAAGCGTTCGCCATGGCAGGCGAAAGCGCAGCCGGCATGTAGCAGACCGGAAGGACGAAGCGACAGCGATGACACAGCCAGCGCACAGATGGCGCACGGAATCGCCGGGCGGCACCTCTCCAGCGATGAGAGGGCCGTCCGGCGGCTCTGATCCCGGCGCCTCGTACGAGGATCTGGATCCCCTGACTCCGGCTCAGTTCCGCCGGATCACCGATCTCCTCTATAACATCTGCGGAATCGAGATGAAGGAGGGAAAGGAGCCCCTGGTGAAGGCCCGGCTCTGGAAGCGGGTGAAGAACCTGGGCCTCCGGGGCTTCAAGGAGTACATCGACCTTGTGCAGGGACCGTCCGGGCAGGACGAGCTGCTCCAGATGGTCGATGTACTCACCACGAACAAGACGAGCTTCTTCCGGGAGGCTCAGCACTTCGATCTTCTGCGCGAGTGCCTGCGGAGTGAGTTCCGGGGGAAGAAGAGGCTGCGCTTCTGGTGCGCCGGCTGCTCCACCGGGCAGGAGCCGTACACCATGGCGATCACCCTGCTGAAGGACATGGCTGAGAACTCCAGGAACGATGTCAGGATCCTGGCCACCGACATTTCCAGCCGGGTGCTGGAGACCGCGAAGGCCGGTGTCTACGAGATGGAGAGCTTCGAGGGCGTCGATCAGTCCGTTCTGAGGCGCCATTTCACCCCGCACACCGAGGGCGGGATGAAGAAGTATCGCGTGACCGACCAGGTCCGCAGCATGATCAGTTTTGCGCGGCTGAACCTGATGGAGGGGTGGCCCATGAAGGGGCCGTTCGACATCATCTTCTGCCGGAATGTGATGATCTACTTCGACAAGGAGACCCAGGAGAGGCTTGTCGGGCGCTTCCGCGACATCCTCGTGCCTGGAGGGTACCTGTTCGTGGGGCATTCGGAAAGCCTCACGGGAAGAGTCGAGGGGTTCTCCTATGTACAACCTGCGGTGTACCGCAGGTAGGGTGGTCTGAGGCTCGGCCGTCCCCGGGACAGGGTCGACATCCGTAAGACAGGACACATGCCGTGATACATACAGTCGGTGTAGCGGATATGAAGGTGTCGTCCAGGCAGGGCGACGTGATCATCACGCATGCTCTGGGGAGCTGCCTGGGGATCGTTGTGTATGATCCCGTGGCGCAGGTCGGGGGCATGCTGCACGCAATGCTTCCGGACTCCTCCATCGATCCGGCGAAGGCGAAGACGAACCCGGACATGTTCGTCGACACCGGTGTTCCGCGTCTCTTCCGGGAGTGCTACAAGCTGGGCGCTGAGAAATCGCGCATCCTGGTGAAGGTGGCGGGCGGAGCCACCTCGAAAGCGAACGAGCAGGACGATTACTTCCAGATCGGCAAGCGCAACTTCGTCATGCTGCGCAAGGTCTTCTGGAAGAACAACGTGCTGATCAAGTCCTACGACATCGGCGGGACCGCCTCGCGGACCCTGCTGGTGGAGATAGGGAGCGGCAACGTTGTACTCAAGATGAACGGTACGGCGAAGAAGCTATGACAAGGGCTGTTCGTGGCATGTGTCTCATGAATGGTCCGGGCTGGACAGCCGGGATCCCGCAAGGAGGTCGGCAGTGGCTCTGAATGTTCTCGTAGTGGACGACAGCGCGATCATGCGCCAGATGATCATCAAGACACTCGGGCTCTGTGGAGTCCCGCTCGGGGAGATATTCCAGGCCGGAAACGGCAGGGAAGGCCTCGACTGCCTGGGACAGAACTGGATCGACCTTGTACTTGTGGACATCAACATGCCCGTCATGACGGGCGAGGAGATGGTCGAGGAGATCCGGGCGAATCCCGAGACCACAGGCATGCCGGTGATAGTCGTATCGACTGAGAGCAGCGCAACGCGGATAGAGATGCTGCAGAGCCAGGGTGCCGGGTTCGTGCACAAGCCATTCAGTCCCGAGACACTGAGGGACGCGATTATCGAGAAGACGGGGGTGAGCGATGAGCAACTCACAGGAAACGAAGCTCTATCGAGTGACGGCCCTGACTTTTGAGCAACTGGGGTTCATGCTGCCGTCTCCGGACCTGACGGAGGAGCAGAAGCGGGCTCCTGTTGACGCGGCCGTGAAGGTCGAGTTCTCCGGCTGTTTCTCCGGACGGATCATCCTGTCGGTATCCGGCGGGGTACTGCCGTATGTCGTCTCGAACATGGTGGGAGAGGAGGAGGCCTTCACCCCGGAGGCTCTGCAGGATGCCCTGGGTGAGATGGCCAACGTGATCTGCGGGAATCTGCTCCCGGAGATGGCGGGGAACAGGGAGGTCTTCTCGCTGCGGCCGCCTGAGCGGATCGATCCGGCCTCGATCAAGGGCGAGGGGGATCCGGACGCCGCCATCCACGTCGGTCTCGACGAGAGCGGGCGCGCCGATGTCTACCTCTTCGCGACCGGAGATGTGCCCGCCTGTCTGGAGGAGGGCGGGGCATGATCAAGGTCCTGGTCGTGGACGACTCCGCCATTGTCAGGCGGGTCCTCACCGAACAGCTGAACAAGTACCCGGACATCGAGGTCGTGGGCGCGGCGGTGGATCCGTACAATGCCCGCGACCTGATCGTGCGCCTGCAGCCTGACGTGATCACGCTGGACATCGAAATGCCCCGTATGGACGGGTTGTCCTTTCTCGCGAAGCTGATGAAGCACATGCCCCTCCCGGTGGTTGTGGTAAGCTCCCTGACCCAGAAGAACAGCGAGACGGCGATCAGGGCGCTCGAACTCGGCGCGGTGGAGGTGATCTGCAAGCCCGGGGCGGCCTACTCCACGACCGAGATCTCCCGGCAGGTTGTGCAGGCCATCCGCGCAGCTTCCAGGGCGCGGCTCACCGGCCCGCGGTGGGCTCCAGGGAAGGAGCCGCAGGCAGCGCCTCCTGCCAACTTCCAGCTCAAGACCACGAACAGGATTCTCGCGATCGGCGCCTCCACCGGCGGAACCAACGCCCTCGAGGTAGTGCTCTCCGGAATGCCCGTAACCAGCCCGGGAACGGTCATGGTTCAGCACATGCCGCAGTACTTCACCAGATCCTTCGCGGAGCGACTGAACAGCATCTGCGCGATGGAGGTGCGGGAGGCCAGGGACGGCGAACAGGTCGTCAACGGTGTGGCCCTGCTCGCCCCGGGGAACAGTCACATGGTCCTTGAGAGGAGCGGCGCCCGCTACTTCGTCCGCCTGCACAGCGGCCCGATGGTTCACCACCAGAGGCCGGCCGTCGACGTGCTCTTCGAGTCCGTGGCCCGCAACGCCGGAAGGAACGCGATCGGCGTGATCCTCACCGGGATGGGCGCCGACGGCGCGAAGGGGATGCTGTCGATGAGGGAGCAGGGTGCCTATAACCTCGCGCAGGACGAGAAGTCGTGCGTGGTCTTCGGGATGCCCAGGGAGGCGATTGAGCTGGGTGCCGTGGACGAGGTCGTTCCCCTCTCCCAGATGTCCACTGCCATCCTGAGGCGGCTGAAGAGCGGCGCCACGAAGGCTGCCTGATCGGGTTACTCCTGATTGAACCTCCTGACCGATCTGCTACTGTCCCACCCTACAGATCAGCAGACGGGTGATCTTCCGGTGTCGAAGCGGAGGATTCACGGACGGCCCGTGCGTGAAGGAGGGAACCATGCGCACAGCGAAGATGCCGGCCCTGGGTGAGAGACGCAGCGGCGTCCTCCTTCATCCGACGTCGCTACCCGGCCCGCATGGATGCGGGGATCTCGGGGCGGCAGCACACCGATTCGTGGACTTCCTCGCGGAGTCGGGACAGAGCTGGTGGCAGATGCTGCCGGTAGGGCCCGTCGGGTACGGCAACTCCCCGTACATGGCGATGTCGGCGTTCGCGGGCGACACCAGGCTGATCTCCCTCGACGTGCTCCACGAAGAGGGCCTGCTCGACAGCGATGATCTCACGACCAATGTGCCGCCCGACGACGGCCGTGTCCGCTTCGAGGAGGTCGCAGCCCTGCGGGAGCCCCTGCTGCGCAAGGCAGCGGCCAGGTTTCTCCGCCGGAGGGAGGAGAGCGACCACGCCCGCTTTCACGCCTTCTGCTCCGACCATCAGTCGTGGCTGGACGACTACGCCCTGTTCCTGGCGTTGCGTCGTGAGTTCGGAAATGTCTCCTGGACCGGGTGGGACGAAGGCCTGCGGGACCGCCGGCCCGAAGCGCTGGAGGCCGCGCGTAAACGCCTGAAGGAGGAGATCGACGTCGAACGGTTCCTCCAGTACGAGTTCGCGCGGCAGTGGTCAATGCTGCGGGACAAGTGCCGCGTGCGCGGAATCGGGCTGGTGGGAGACATACCGGTCTTTGTGGCTCACGAGAGCGTGGATGTATGGGCTAACCGCGACCTCTTCTTCCTGGACGAGACCGGCCTGCAGACGGTGGTTGCCGGAGTGCCGCCGGATTACTTCAGCAAGACAGGTCAACGCTGGGGCCATCCCCTCTATCGCTGGGACAGGCTGCGCGAGAGGGGATACGGCTGGTGGATCTCCCGCTTCCGCCGGACGCTGGGGATGTTCGACGCGGTGCGCATAGACCACTTTATCGGGTTCCAGCGGTACTGGGAGATTCCCGCCTCCTGCGAGACCGCTGTCGACGGCCGCTATGTCGACGGGCCCGGCGCAGATTTCTTCCAGGTGCTGGAGTCCGAGATCGGGCGCGCGCCGATCATCGCCGAAGATCTGGGCGCGGTCACGCCCGAGGTCGTCGCCTTGCGAGATCAGTTCGGCTTCCCCGGGATGCGGGTCCTGCAGTTCGCCTTCGGTGGGGACTTCATGACCAACGATCACCTGCCCCACCTGTACCCGTCTTCGAGCGTCGTGTACACGGGTACGCACGACAACGAGACAACGGTCGGGTGGTACAGGGCGCTGAAGAGCCGGGTGAAGAAGAAGGATCCGGGTGCCCCGAAGGAGCTGGCCCAGCTCACGCGGTACGTGGGTGGCAGATCGTCCCAGATCCACTGGGACCTGATCCGCCTTGCGCAGATGTCGGTGGCTGATCTGGCAGTGACACCGATGCAGGATCTGCTCGGCCTGGGATCCGAGGCGCGGATGAACACCCCTTCACACGCTCTCGGCAACTGGGCTTGGCGGCTGAAGGAGGGCCAGATGGAGGGAGTGGCCGAGCGACTGCGGGAGCTGACGGAGACGTACGGCAGGATGATGCCGGGGAGAGTGGAGAATGGAGAATTGAGAATTGAGAATGGAGAATGGAGAACTGAGAGTGAAGGCGTGAAGGGCTGAAGGCGGACAAGGGATTGGGGCACAGGGAGTTTCGCGTCTTCGCGCCTTCTCGTGAACCAGCCAATCGTAGGCGGAGATGTACGAGAGCGTGCTGCAGTCAGGCTGGAACGCCGGAGTCGCGGGTCGAGGTCGATGTGCGCGACCTGTGGGTGGAGTTTCCGTTCTCGGCAGGCCCGACAAGGGCGGCCGCTGGGAGATCGTGGAGAGCTGCGATGACTAACGTTGGCCAGCGCAAGGGTGTCACGCCGATGGACATAAGCATCGCTTCGGTTGTAACCGGCGAGGCGGTCGCAGCATGAACCCGATTCGCGTCTTCATCAGCAGCGTGCAGAAGGAGTTTGCAGACGAGCGGGCGGCGCTGCGACCTGTACGTCGGGCTGTTCGGGAACGACTACGGCTTCGAGGATGCGCAGGGCATATCGCCGACCGAGCGCGAGTTTGATCTGGCGAGCGCGGAGGGCAAGTACCGGTTTATCTACGTCAAGGGCTCCGACGATGAAGGCCGTCATCCGAAGATGCGCGCCCTCGTTGCCAGGGCCCAGGCCTGGCTGATCCGGAAACGCTTCCACACCGCGTCGGAGCTGGTGGCGGGGCTGTACGCGGCACCGAGGCCGGTTTGTCGGAGCCGGAGTTCTCGGTGGGCGACGGGTTCCGGATCGCCATCCGCCGGGCCCAACTGGCCACGCCGAGGGTCACGGGTGAAGTCACGGGTGAAGTCACGGGTGAAGTCCTGCGGCTCCTCCGGGCGTGCGACGGAGAACTGTCCCGATCGGAGCTTCAGGAGCGCCTGGGACTGAAGGGAGAGGCGAACTTCCGGCGGCTCTACCTCGAGCCGGCGCTGGAGGCCGGCCTGCTGGAGATGACCCGCCCCGACACGCCGCAGAGCCGGCTGCAGCGCTACCGGTGCTCGGTGAGGGGCGTGGCTGTGCTACGAGACCAGGACCGCGGAGTCAGCGATGAATAGCGTCGGCCAGCGCGAGATCCGGACCCAGCTGCGCCATTCCTCTATATCATGCCCCAGAACTTGAACCTCACGACTCACCTCTCCCAAGTCCTCACCACGCAGAAGCCGAAGAACGATTTCCGTCTTCTGCTGAGCGCTCCACCGTTCAGGCAGCTCGCGCTCCGCCTTCTTGCCCTTCCCTTCCATCACGACGCCTCCAATATCCTTGTGACCCCCTCCAGCCTATGCCAATCGAGTGTCCAGATAAATCGGGCTCTCGGCAAGATGCGCCGCCTCTTCGCGGCATCCAGTCCCGCCGCTGACGTCCGGAGGTAACCACCACATGGAACAGTTCATTATCCACCCGAATGACTGGTACGCGTGGCAAATGCTGCCCGGATACGGCACTGAAGGGTGTGTGCCCTATTGCTCACCGATCCGCATGCACAGTGTGCAGCCGCTGAAGACAGGAAGAGGAGTTGTTCAGCTGAGCTTTCTGAACGCCTTGTACGCCGAAGGCGTCCAAAGCTTCACAGTTGACCTCCGTGTGTTCAAACGGGCGAAAAACTACCTGGTGGGGGAGATCCTTTGCGGATCCGGGGGGACTCATGATAGATGCGCGGTCATCAGCGACATCGAGTTTGAGTGGATTCGGCGCTTCTGCCCGGGGATGTGGCAGCGTAGTCCACCATCGTCATGTGACGGCGATGCATGTCACAGTGTGAGCGCTTATCTTGATGAGTTGCTCTTCAGACGGCACTGACAGACGCCCCGGAAGGCCGCTGCGCCTCGTCTCATCTGCAACCGCTTACAGGCCGCCCTGCGGGTTGGTCTGTGGCAAAACGTTGACATTAGCGCGCATCTGCCGGGTGTCACGCGTCATGCAGCCCTATCTGGACGCGATCGCATGAGCACAACGCCGAATCTCGCCGCCTCAGTCGCCGCGCGTCTGTTGAACAGGGCGAGGCAGATGGGCGATGACTACCAGACGCTGCTGACGAGTTACTGCATGGAGCGCTTCCTCTACCGACTTGGTGTTTCTGATCTGCGCACGAGTGTGCCCCGAAAGGGAACCTGGCCACCTGGGGGACCCTGGCGCTGATCACGGATGAAGATGGCGGTGACCCCCCTTAACCCTCCGATCCCTCCTGCGCCTCCTTCGCGGTCTTCTTCGAAGCCTTCTTCCCCGCCTTCTTGGCGGCCTTCTTCTTCGTCGTCTTCTTCGCAGTCTTCTTGGCAGCCTTCCGGCTTGTCGTGCGGCCGGCCTTTCTGCCCGTTCGCCCTCCGCCCTCGGCAAGCTTCTCCCTGCGCTCGCGGAGCAGGCGCACGGCCTCGTCCTCACCCAGGGTGGTGGGATCCTGGATCGCGCGCGGCAGGGATGCGTTGATCTCCCCATCGGTCACATACGGCCCGAAGCGGCCGGTCAGGATCCGGAGATCCTTCCCTTCCCACGCATCGACCTTCGGGAAGGTCTTCAGGGGTTCGGCGGCACTGCGGAAACCGCGGCCGGTCTTCTCCTGTGCCAGCAGTTCCAGCGCCCGCTCCAGCGTTACCGTGAGGACATGGTCTTCCGGCGCGAGGCTGCGCGTGTCGCTGCCGCGCTTGATGTACGCGCCGTACCTGCCGTAGTGCGCGACCACCTCGTTGCCGTCTGAGTCGGCGCCCAGCACGCGGGGCAGGGTAAGAAGCTGTACAGCCTGCTCCAATGACACGGTCTCAGGCGTCATCCCGGGGAGAAGGGAGACCATCTTCGGTTTGGCCCTGGATCCGGGCTCCGCGTCGCCAAGCTGCACGTAGGGGCCGAAGCGGCCGGCCTTCACGTAGACAGGCTGGCCCGTATCGGGATGATCGCCGAGTGACTGCGGCCCCTCCGCCGCCTTTGCCAGCATCTCGAGCGCGAGTTCATATGTCATCTCGTCCGGGCAGGTCCCGTCCGGAACCGGGGCGGTCACGTCCGTGCTGTCATTGCGCTGCAGGTATGGCCCGTACCTGCCGACACGCACGGCTATGGGCGGCCCGTCGGGATCGGTCCTGCGGATCGGGATTGTACAGGCCTCCCTCGGGTCGATGGCATCCGAGTTCCTGTCCAGCAAGCGGCGCAGGCCGGGGTCTCCGTTGCCGAAGTAGAACTCCTTCAGGTAAGGCAGGGATTGGGATTCGCCCCGCGCGATGGAGTCAAGGCGGTCCTCCATGCGGGCCGTGAACTCGTAGTCGATCAGCCTGTCGAAGTGGATGCGCATCAGGTTGACAACCGCGAAGGCCGTATAAGTCGGCACCAGGGCCTGGCCCTTCTTGAATGTGTACTCCCGCCGCTCGATCGTGCCGATGATGGAGGCGTAGGTACTGGGCCGGCCGATCCCGGACTCCTCCAGCATCTTCACAAGGGAGGCCTCGGTCAGGCGCGGGGGAGGCTGTGTCTCGTGCCCTTCCGGCTTCACGGGCGGGCGAAGGCGCAGGAAGTCCCCCCCCTTCATCTCCGGCAGGATCGTCTCCCTGTCGGCCAGGGCCGCCTCGGGATCGTCAGAACCCTCCACGTAGGCGCGGAGGAAGCCGGGGAAGTCGATTGCCGTCCCGTTCGCCTGGAAGACGCACTCGCGCCCGCCGGCATCGGCGCCGATCTTCACGGTCAGCCTGCGGCCCCGGGCATTCTGCATCTGGCAGGCCATCGCACGCTTCCATATCAGCTCGTAGACCCGCAGCTCGTCCGGTCCGACTGCGCCGCGCAACTGCTCGGGCGTCGACCAGGAGCTCCCCGCGGGCCGGATCGCCTCGTGTGCCTCCTGCGTGTTCTTGGCCTTGCCCTTGTAGAAGCGTGGAGAGTCGGGGAGGTAGCTCTTCCCGTACAGCTCCTCCACCGAGGATCGCGCAGCGGAGATCGCCTCGTCGGACAGGGCCACCGAGTCCGTACGCATGTAGGAGATGTACCCGCTCTCGTAGAGCTTCTGGGCCGCCCGCATCGTGCGCTTGGCGTCGAAGCGCAGCTTCCTGCCGCCTTCCTGCTGCAGGGTGGAGGTCGTGAACGGAGGCGGGGGGGCCTGGGTGTATGGCTTCTCTTCAGCCGACAGCACGCGGAATGTCGACCCGATCAGCGCCGTTGCGAGGCGTTCGGCCTCCTCCTTCTCGAGCAGGACGGCCTGGTCCCTGCGCCCGTCGAGAAGCCTGCCGGTCTGTGGATCGAAGTCCTTCCCGCCTGCGATGCGCTTTCCGTCAAGCGCCGCCAGCCTGGCCTGGAAGCCCTTGCCGCCGGCAGCTTCGAGATCGGCGAGCAGATCCCAGTAGGACGCGCTGCAGAAGCGCATCCGCTCCTCCTCGCGCTCGACCAGCATCCGGATGGCGACGCTCTGCACGCGCCCGGCCGACAGCCTCGGCGCGATCTTCCTCCAGAGCAGGGGGGAGACCTCGTATCCGTAGAGGCGGTCTATGATCCGGCGCGCCTCCTGGGCGTTGACGAGGTTCTGGTTGACCTCCCGCGTCTCGTCCAGTGACTTCCTGACCGCGGTCCGGGTGATCTCGTGGAAGACCATGCGGCGCACGGGCACCCTGGGGTTCAGCACCTCGAGCAGGTGCCAGCTGATCGCCTCGCCCTCGCGGTCTTCGTCCGTCGCGAGGAGGACCGATTCGACCCCCTTCAGGAGGGACTTGAGCTCCTGGATCTTCTTCTTCTTGCCGCTCTGGACAACATATAGGGGCTTGAAGTCGCGCTCGACGTCGACGCCCAGCCGCGCCCAGGGCTCCTTCTTGAGGGATGCCGGGATCTCTGCCGCACTGGCAGGGAGGTCCCGGATGTGCCCTACGCTGGAGTCCACGGCGTACTCCGGCCCCAGAAACCGCTTGAGCGTGCGGGCCTTTGTGGGCGACTCGACGATGACCAGGTGCTTTGGCATCTGCATGAACCCCCTCTGCCTGACGGCTGTCGACCCCGGCAAGGTGTAACGGATGGGAGGTCATGCTTGCAAGAGGCGACTCAGGCGGATGCAGTTGAGTCTCAGCCGGGCGGGTCACAGGCAGGGGGTTCACAGGCCCGCCCGCAACCCGGCACCCGGCCTTCCCGCCGCTGAGTCTCGACTCCCGGCCTGGTGTCGTGACGTTACCTGCATGCGCATCTGGATGCGCCGTATGGGGGTTGTCTGCCGGCGCCGCAGCCTGTAGCATCGCCTCTTCACCCCGGGGGAGATGCTGTCTTCCAGCACCCCAATAGGAGGCATCCGGTGAGCGCCAGAGTACTGATCATAGACGACGAGGTCGAAATCCGCCGCAACCTGACTGTCGGCCTGACCCAGGAGGGTTACACCTGCACGGCATGCCCCGACGGCATCTCGGCCGTGCATGAGCTGAACAAGTCGCGCGAGACGGGAAAGGGCTATGACTACCTCGTCACGGACATCTTCATGCCCGACATCGACGGCCTGAAGATCCTGAAGGTGATCAAAAGCGGGTTCCCGGACCTGCCCGTGCTTGTCATCACAGGCTTCGGCAACGAAGTGCTCGAGGCGACGGCCCTCGCCGAGTACAACACCGGCTTCCTTGACAAGCCCTTCGAGATACCAGACCTGGTGGCTGCCCTGAAGAAGCTGAAGCCAGGTCCGTCGACGGCGGATGCCGACCCTCTTGATTCGACCGCCGGGGATATCCGCGAGTCCTTGAGCACATATCTGACCATTCGCATCACAGACACCGGCCGTGACATGGAGATCTACAGGGAGCTTTACTTCATGGACGGGGTGGCCTCCTGCGATGCGGTGCGCGGGGACGTGGACATCATCCTGTTGGTCCAGGCGGGATCCCAGGCCGACATGGATGCACTCCTGGCAAGGATCCGGGGGATTGCGGGCATCGAGATCGTCTCCCTCTCGCCGGTCGAGCGGCCCAGGCTGGACACAGATGTGGCCTCGTTCATCGAGATCTACAAGCGCGGAGCAAAGGCGGCCGCCCAGGCCGGCCCGCCCCGTTTCACAGGCACGCGCAGCTACGTCATCGTTGACATCGACAGGGAGGCCATCCAGCAGGTCTTTACCACCCTGTTCTTTCTGGACGAGGTCATCTTCTGCGACGTCATCGACGACGGCTCGCGGCTGATCGGTATCGTCACGGAGGGCGGCGCCTTCGGCAAGGCGCCCCGCATCGTCGAGAAGCTCGGCCAGATAGACGGCGTCCTGCGCGTGAAGGAAGCCAGCATCATCAAGCTGATCGACTTCTGACCGGGGCAAAATTACCCGACAGCACTGCTGGATGTATCATTGGGTCCTTCCCGATGCCGGATCGGGGGACCCTGTTCCGGGGGTAGACAGACATGGCGCACCAGGAAGCAGACTTCAGTTACCATCTCTGGCGCTACGACGGGCAGCCCGGCGAGCTGATCCCGCTGCTTCAGTCGGCGCAGGAGCACTTCGGCTACATTCCGCGCCGGGCGATCAAGTACATCTCCGAGACCACCAGGATCCCGGAGTCCACGATCTACGGCGTCATCACGTTCTACAGTCAGTTCCGGTTGAAGCCCATGGGCAGGCACGTGGTCCGTCTTTGCTGTGGAACGGCCTGCCACGTGGCCGATGCGCCGATGCTGCTCCGAACGATCGAAGACGAACTGGGCATCGAGGAGGGCGGCACGACCGAAGACGGGGTGTTCACGCTGTTCAAGGTGGCCTGCCTGGGCTGCTGCTCCCTTGCGCCGGCCATGATGATCGACGGCGACACGCACGGAAAGCTGACACCGGCATCGGTGCGCAAGATCCTGCGGCGCATCCGACGCGAAGCCCTCAAGCAGGCGGCCGGCGAGCCGGTCGCCTAGCCCGGGCTGTTCGAGGTTCGTGAACAGTACGGCCCGGGAAAGACACACGCTGGAAGAGGTCCCATGGCAAAGATTCTGGTCGGCATGAGCACCTGCGGA
The DNA here is from genome assembly GCA_964636385.1 of uncultured bacterium. Taxonomy (GTDB): domain Bacteria; phylum Eisenbacteria; class RBG-16-71-46; order CAIMUX01; family CAIMUX01; genus CAZWSC01. The sequence continues at coordinate 51,235 of CAZWSC010000046.1, read as the reverse complement.
ATGTCCGCAGGCGCGCGCGAGACATACGAGGAGCTGGAGCGACTTGCTGGCGGGGGCCGCGGGGATGCCGAACTCACGCTGACCGGGTGCATCGGCATGTGCTGGCGGGAACCGCTGGTGGAGATCCGGGACAACGGGGGGCGGATCATCTATGGTGACGTCGATCCGGGCCGGGCGAAGGAGATCTACGAGCGGCACATCGCGGGAGGGAGCATCCTCGAAGACTGGGTCGTCTACCGCGAGGGCACGGATGGGGAGTGCTCGGGGATCGAGGCGGACTTCCTGGCCGGGCAGAGCCGCATCGTGCTGCGCAACTGCGGCGTCATCAACCCCGAGTCGCTGGATGAGTACGTCGAGGCTGGCGGCTATTCGGCTCTGCGCAAGGCGCTGCTGGAGATGCAGCCCGCCGGCATCCTCGAGACGATGAAGGCGAGCGGCCTGCGCGGACGCGGCGGCGCCGGTTTCCCCACTGGACTCAAGTGGTCCTTCGCAGCAGCGCAGGATTCCCGGATCAAGTACGTGGTCTGCAACGCCGACGAGGGCGACCCCGGCGCCTTCATGGACCGCTCCGTGCTGGAAGGCGACCCCCACGCGATCCTGGAGGGGATGATCATCTGCGCGCGTGCGATCGGCGCAGGCCAGGGCTACATATACTGCCGCGCCGAGTACCCCCTGGCCATCAAGCGCCTCGAGATCGCCATTGCCGCAGCCAGGGAGCACGGCTACCTGGGCAGGGACATACTGGGGAGCGGCCTCGACTTCGACATCATCATCAAGCAGGGCGCCGGCGCATTCGTGTGCGGCGAGGAGACGGCCCTTTTCGCATCGATCGAGGGACAGCGCGGCATGCCGCGCATCCGCCCCCCGTTCCCGGCCGAGGCAGGGATCTGGGGGAAGCCCACCAACAACAACAATGTCGAAACGTACGCCAACGTGCCCTGGATCATCACCCACGGCGCCGGGGCATACCGCAGGTACGGCACGGAGAAGAGCCCGGGCACGAAGGTCTTCGCCCTCGCAGGCAAGGTTGTCCGCGGCGGCCTGTGCGAGGTGCCGATGGGGATGACCATCGATGAGATCCTCTTCGGTATCGGCGGCGGAATAAAGGACGGCCGCGAGTTCAAGGCTGTCCAGATGGGAGGCCCGTCGGGCGGCTGCATCCCAGCCTCCCTCAGGGATACCCCTGTGGACTTCGAGCACATCCCCGCAACCGGGGCCATCATGGGCTCGGGAGGGCTGGTCGTGATGGATGACGCCACCTGCATGGTGGACATGGCCCGCTTCTTCCTCGAGTTCACCCAGGATGAGTCCTGCGGCAAGTGCACCTTCTGCCGGATCGGCACCCTCCGCATGCTGGAGGCACTCGAGCGGATCACCATTGGCGAAGGCCGGGCCGGGGACGTCGAGATGCTCGGGGACCTGGGCCAGCGGATCAAGGAGGCAAGCCTGTGCGGGCTCGGCCAGACCGCACCCAACCCGGTGTTGTCCACCCTGCGCTACTACCTGGACGAGTACGAGGCGCACATCTCGTCGAAGATCTGCCCTGCGAAGAGCTGCGGCGCGCTTGTCAGCTACAACATCGACGCGGAGAAGTGCGTTGGCTGCGGTCTCTGCATAAAGAGCTGCCCTGTCGATGCGATCACGGGCGAGCCGAAGAAACTCCACGTCATCAACCATGAGCTGTGCGTCAAGTGCGGGAAGTGCATCACTGCCTGCACATTCGACGCAGTATACAAGGGCTGAGCGGCCGGCGGCGCCGCAGACCCGGGGAACGCCGATGGATACTGTCAAGCTGGAGATCAACGGGAAGACGATCGAGGCGCGATCAGGTCAGACCATACTCGATGTGGTCGAGGAACACGGCCTGGACAAGATCCCGACTCTCTGCCACTCGCCGGAGCTGAAACCCTACGGTTCCTGCTTCCTGTGCGTGGTCGAGGTGGAGGGCCGCCCGAATCTCCTGCCCGCCTGCGCCACGCGCGTGACGGCCGGCATGAAGGTGATGACCAGAAACGAGCGAGTGGTCCGCTCCCGCAGGACGGCTCTGGAACTCCTGCTTTCCAACCACTATGCCGACTGCGTGTCTCCCTGCAATCTCGGCTGCCCGGCCGGTGTCGACGCACAGGGCTACATCGCCCTCGCCGCCATGGGGCGGCACCGCGAGGCTGTGGATCTCGTGCGCGAGGCCAATCCACTGCCCGCCGTCTGCGGCCGCATCTGCGTGCGCAAGTGCGAGGTCGTCTGCCGCCGCGAGGACGTGGATCAGCCTGTGGGCATCAACTTCATCAAGCGCTACATCACAGACCAGCCAGACGCCTACGACGGGATGCCGGTCCGCGAGCCCGCCCGCGGCCGAAGCGTCGGGATTGTGGGCGCCGGCCCGGCCGGCCTCACTGCCGCCTGGTTCCTCGGCATGCTGGGCTACGACCCCGTGCTTTACGAGGCGATGCCCGCCCCGGGTGGCATGCTGCGCTACGGCATCCCCGAGTACCGTCTTCCCAAGGACGACCTGGACCGCGAGATCGAGTACATCACCCGCGCAGGCGCGCGGATCGAGTGCGGGGTGCGTGTGGGCCGCGATATCGCCCTTGCAGAGTTGCAGAAGCGGCACGACGCAGTGTTCCTCGCGCCCGGCGCCTTCGGCGGCAAGGCGATGGGAGTCGAGCACGAGCACGATACCGAGGGCGTCGTCACCGGCGCGGACTATCTGGTCGCCAGGGCCCAGGACCCGAAGCCCGACAGCGGCACCGTTGTCGTGGTCGGCGGCGGGAACACGGCCATGGATGTGGCGCGCACATCCTGGCGGCTCGGGGCCGACAAGGTCATCATCGTTTACAGGCGCACCAGGGCGGAGATGCCCGCTGACGAGCTGGAGATCGTCGACTGCCTCGAGGAGGGGATCGAGATCATGGAGCTGGTCGCGCCGGCCGGCGTCGTGCGCGAGGAGGGCCGGCTCAAGGCCCTGCGGTGCGTCAGGATGGTGCTGGGCGAGCCGGATGCGTCCGGCCGCCGCCGCCCTGTGCCGCTGCCGGGCTCCGAGTTCGAGCTTCCGTGCGACCTGGCCGTCAGCGCCATCGGCCAGGAGCCGCTGCTGGCCGACATCCTTGCCGATGCGAAGCCCGCTCCGGATGTGGGCCGCTGGCAGACCTTCACGGTGGACACTTCCACGATGGCGACCAGCGTGCCCGGCATCTTCGCAGGAGGCGACGCGGCGGACGACGGGCCGACTGTGGTCATAGATGCGATACGCGATGGAAGGCGCGCGGCCCGCGCGATCCACGCCCATCTATCCGGGGAGGAGATTCCCGCGGAGCCCTTCATCGTTCGCAAGGATTTCTGGTCCAAGCCCGGGCAGGCCGAGTTGGGCGAGGTCAAGGAGAGCCCGCGCCACCCGATGCCGTCCATCCCGGTGGAGGACAGGGCGGGGAGCTTCCGCGAGGTGTCGACAGGCTACGAGTACGAGGACATGGTGCACGAGAGCGCCCGCTGCCTGTCATGCGGCTGCCTGGACTACGACGAGTGCAGGCTGCGTATCTACGCCGAGGAGTACGGCGTAGACATGAACCACTACTTGGGCGCCGTTCGCAAGCACAGGATCGACGACCGCCATCCCTACGTTGCCTACGATCCGAACAAGTGCGTCCTCTGCGCGCGCTGCATCCGCACGTGCGACCGCGTGCTTCCCCTCGGTGCGCTCGGCCTTGTCAACCGCGGCTTCAAGACGGAGATGAGGCCGGCCCTGGGCGAGCCACTTGCGGACACGCCCTGTGTCGCCTGCGGGAACTGCATCGACGCCTGCCCCACCGGCGCCCTGCTGCCAAGGTTCCCCTTCCCGGGCCGCGCCGCGCTGGCCTCCCGGAGCGTCTCCACGTACTGCGGCTTCTGCTCCGTGGGCTGCCCGGTCGAGGTCAGGAGCATCGCGGCGGACCGCTACTGGATCGAGTCATCCGGCAGGCCGGGCGACTACCTCTGTCACTACGGCCGCTTCGGCAACGAGCTTCTGATCCGGCAGAAGCGGCTGGTCCACCCGCGCGTGCGCGAAGGCGCCCGCTACCGCGACGTCAGCTTCCGCGAGGCCTACGCTGCCGCCGCCCGCGGTCTGGCAGCGGTTGTGCGGGAGCACGGGCCGGAGGCTGTGGCGGTCTTCGTATACCCGGAGCTCTCCAACGAGGAGATGTACCTGGCCGGCAGGATCGCACGCGAGGCGCTCGGCACGAACAACGTGGCTTCGCTCGCCCTGGCCGAGACCGGGGTGGAGGCAGGCGCCCTGGATTCGTCCTTCGGCTTCACCGCCTCCACGGCCGGACGCGAGGCGCTGCGGGAGGCCGACCTCGTCATCTGCAACAACAGCGACACCCAGGCCGAGCACCTGGTGCTGAGTGTGGAGATCGTGGATGCGGTCAAGGACCGCGGCGCGAACCTCGTGCTTGCAGGTTCCGCCGGGGTGGGCCTGGCTCCCCTTGCGTCACTGGCGCTGGATCCGATGCGCGGCCGCGCTGCGCTCATGTGGAACGGGGTCATCCAGCGGCTCATCGACGACGGATTCCTGGACCGGCAGGTGATCGAGAAGATGCCCGGCGGCGATCTCTTCCTGGCTGACGAACACGATTACGGCCCGGCGGCGACGGAGAACGCCACCGGTGTGGCTCCCGGCCGCATCGATGAGGCAGTGCGGATGATCCGGGAGGCACGGCGGGTGGTGGTTGTGCACAGCCCGGACCGCTCGCGCGATCTGGCCCCGGGCGACATGCAGGTGCTGGCCAACCTGGTGCTGCTGCTCCGTGCGCATGGCGTGACTGCCGACCTGCTCCTGCCCTCTCTCGCCGCCAACGGCGCAGGCCTGGAGCTTGCGGGCGCCGATCCGGCCTTTGGTCCGGGCCGGGCGCCTGCCGGGCGCCTGCCGGGGGTGCGCGACAGGGCCGGGTTGCTGGCCCGTCTCCGCGCCGGCGCCATCAAGGCGGCCCTGGTCATCGGCGAGGATCCCATGGGCTACGACCGCACGGCCGCGCTCCTGGCCGACGTCGAGTTCCTCGTCGCCATTGACTGGGCAGAGACGGAGACCACAGGATTCGCTACTGTAGCAATACCCGGCAGCACCTGCCTCGAGAGCGAGGGGACCCGATGCAGTTTCGAGGGCCGCTTACTGCGATTCGTGCCGGCGATGCAGCCGGCCGGGGGGATCAAGACCTGGCAGGTTCTTAGAAACCTGGCCGATCATCTCGACCTGGAGATACCGGCCGTGTTCGTCCGGATAGAGAACGCCCTGGCCATGGCGGCCCGCGAGTCGCTGGGGGGTCGCCTGGGCTTCTACCTGCATGAAGGCGATCGCCCCCACTGGGATGGCACAGGCACACTGGTTTTCGCCGATGTCCAGGCGCGTCCGGGCGCACGCACGCCGGCCCTGAGCGTCATGGCGCAGTACAAGCGCGACGTGCACGAGATCGGCATCAAGCACTTCCGCGTGGGCGCCAGGCGGTAGGGTCGACGTCTCTCACCGGCTTCGTCGTTCTGCGCCGGGGCTGCGGTCCGGCAAGGCGGCACGTGATCGCGCGTTTCGGGGAGGACACACGATGGGAGCCATCACCGCTGAGCAGGCCCTCCGCCTCTTCGATGCTGCGTTCGACTACCTGCTCGTCCTCGACAGAGAGCAGCACATCCTGCACGTGAATGCTGCGCTGGCGGAGCAGTGCGGGTGGGACCCGGCCGCCGTGTCGGGCGCGGATCTCGCCGGGCTCCTCCCCGGGCAGACTCGCGCCTCCCTGACGAAGGTCCTTGATCGCCTGACAGCCGGCGAGCCGGAAGGCACATCTTTCTGGAGACTCAGCGAAAACGCGCCCGTTCTGCCCCTCAGGATCGCGCTGGCCGGCGACATGGCTGCGCCGCTCATCATGCTCTGGGGCAACCGCCCGCCGGAGCTCTCCTCACTGGCCGGCCTTGGCGAATCCGGTGATGCGGAGTGGGCAAAGGAGCTGGCGTGCCTCTACGCCGTCGCCGAGTGGGTGGAGGTCTCGGCTTCCATCGCCGAGTTCTTCACGGACTTCCCGCGGCACATGAGGGAGGGGATGCAGTATCCCGAGCAGGCCGTGGTCTTTGCGAGCTACCAGGGCGAGGAGTACGGCAGGCGGCCCACGGGCGCGCAGACCATCCGTGCGGACCTGGTCGTCGGCGGCGAGATCCGCGGCGAACTTGTGATTGGGTATGACGATGCCGACCTTGCCACGCTGCCCGGCCAGCAGCGGTTGCTGGACGAGATTGCCCGCATGCTGAGCCTTGCCCTTGACCGCAAGCAACTGGCGGAGACCCTCGCCCTCAAGCGCAGTCAGCTGGACGAGGAGCGGGAGAAGCTGTCCATGGTCAACCTGTACCTCGACCACCTCAAGGGCGGCTTCGAGGAGAGCCAGGTTCGCCTGCAGACCGTCTTCGAGACGATCCCCGACAGGGTGGCGATCATCGACCGCAGCCGCAACGTCATCATGACGAACCGCAGGTCCGTACCGACCGGCAGCAAGTGCCACAGGACCTTCTTCGACAGCGACACGCCCTGCATGGACTGCCGCCTCAGGCGCATCATCCGCGAGAAGGCGCCCATCACCCTGGAGGTGCGGCACGGCGATCAGCACTACGAGGTCAACGCCATGCCCATCTTCAACAAGGAGCACGAGGTCGACGGCATCATCGAGTTCTACAGGGATATCACCTACAAGAAGAGCTACGAGCAGCAGCTTGAGCAGGCGGACAAGCTGGCGTCCCTCGGGCAACTTGTCAGCGGAATCGGTCACGAGATAAACAACCCCAACCAGTTCATCCGCGGCAACATCAGGATCTTCCAACAGGCCATGGATGATATCCTGCCGATACTGGATGCCCATGCGGCCGCGAACCCCGACCTGAAGATTGCCCGACTCAAGTACGACTTCTTCCGCAGTCACGTCGGCACGCTCATCAATGACATGGCCAGTGGCTCCGAGCGCATCAAGCGGATCGTGGAGGCGCTCAAGCGTTTCGCCCGGAAGGACGACGGGCAGCTGATCGATCAGGTGGACGTCAACACCATAGTCGACGAGAGCGCGCGCCTCGTTCACAACCAGATCCACAAGAACGCGGACATCGTGCTGGATCTGGACCGCGATCTGCCGCCCTTCAGGGGGAATGCCCAGAAGATCGAGCAGGTGCTCATCAACCTGGTCATCAACGCGGGCCAGGCCATGCCGGAGGATCGACGCGGCACGATTACCATTGCCACGCGACGGGCGGGGGACGAGGCTGTGATCACCGTGGCGGACGACGGAAAAGGGATGAATGAACGGACCATCAAGCAGATCTATGATCCGTTTTTCACGACCAAGCGCGCGAAGGGCGGCACCGGGCTGGGTCTCTCCATCGTGTACCGCATCATCGAAGAACACAGCGGCCGCATCAACGTCACCAGTGAGCCGGGCCAGGGGACGACATTCACAATCACGCTGCCGCTGAGTCAGGGCCCGACAGAGGGCCATGACATCGGCATGCCGGGGAGCGACGATGCGGAAAGTGCTGATCGCTGACGACGATCCCGCCGTCACCAACTACCTTATGGTCTTTCTCATGCAGACCGAGCTGTATGAACCCACCGTCATCAATGACTCTCGCGAGATCCCGGAGTTGCTGAAGCGGGAGACCTTTGACGCCATCCTGCTGGACATGGACATGCCCAGCGTAAGCGGTATGGATGTGCTCACACTGGCCCACGAGAGCGGGCTGGAGACGCCCATCATTGTCCTGACGGGCGTCAATGACGTGGACCTGGCCGTGCGCGCCCTGAAGCTGGGAGCATTCGACTATCTGACGAAGCCCGCAGACGGCGAGGTTCTGCTGGATGTCCTGGACAGGGCGATCCGGCACCGCACGCTGCACAGCACACTCAGCCAGATGCCTGCGCAGTTGAAGCGGGAGGATCTGACACACCAGGAGGTGTTCGAACATCTGCCCACCCGCGACCCGGCCATGATCCGTCTGTTCCATCAGGTGGAGAAGGTGGCGGCCGGCGATCTGAGCGTCCTCATCCTGGGAGACCGGGGGACGGGAAAGCAGACACTGGCATGCGCCATCCACGCCGTCAGCGGCCGGCGCGACGGTCCCTTCGTGGCCCTGGATGCTGCGGCCTACGATGCAGAGCGGCTGCCCGCGGCGCTGTTCGGCCAGGGACGCGACTGGAAGGGGGAACGGGCCGAGCAGGCCGGCTTCCTGGAGCAGGCTGACGGCGGCACGCTCTTCATCAACAACATCGAAAACCTGACGGGCCCACTGCAGATCCGGCTCAACCGGGTTATTCAGTCTGGCGAGTTCTACCGCGAGTCCTCGACAAAGGTGGGGCAGATCGACGTGCGTATAATCGCCGCCTCCCGTCACGATCTCAGCGGAGAGGCGTACAAGGATTCCTTCGACCGCGATCTGCTGTACCACCTTATGGTGCACTCCATCCAACTGCCTACCCTGCGTGAGCGCATCGGGGATCTGCCGCTGATCGCGGATTTCTTCCTCAGGCGCGAGGCTGAGGTCGACGGAGGCGAGGCTCCGGCCATCGAGCCCGAACTGCTGGAATTGCTGCAGGGGTACGAGTGGCCGGGCAATCTGCAGGAGCTGCACGATGTCATGGCGAATGCCTACCGCAACGCCACAGGCAGCAGTCTCGGCGTGGACTCGCTGTCGACGTACCTGCGGGACATCCTCCTCTCGGGCGGACGGCGGCCCGGGAGCTTCCACCTGCGCCCCCTCAGGGAGGTGGAGCGCGAACACGTGGAGCGCACACTGGCCTTCTTCTGCGACGACTGCACGAAGGCCGCCCTTGCCCTTGGGATCAGCCCCGATGCGATAGAGCGCATCCTGGAGGAGAGCGACTGAGGAGGCGGACGGTACGCCGCTGCATGCCGGCAGGTCGCCGGTGTGCTCAACCTGCACCACGGAGCCCGGCGTTGCAGTGGAGGATTCACGAATCGCCCTGACCAGGGCTCCAGCGCAGGTACTTCACCAGTGTCACGATATTCTCCCAGCCGTCCCTGGCGCGGATCTTCTTCCCCTCGTCAAGGCGGCGCGGCCGGTAGAGGATCGGGACCTCGATGATCCTCTCCTTCAGTCTTGCCGCCTTGGCGGTCACCTCGGCGCAGAACTCGAACCGCTCGCACTCGAGCTCCATCCTGCCGATCAGCCCGCGTTCGACCAGCTTGTAGCAGGTCGGCTCGTCGGTCAGGCGGAGGCCATAGAGGATGTTGGCGATCCACGTCACGAGTATCCCGCCCATGTAGAACGACAGGGCCGAGTAACGCCTGTTGGCCTTGTGAAGCCGCCGCGAGCCGTAGACAACCCGCACCCCGTGCTCCGTCGCGGCTGTGAGGAGAGACTTCAGATCCGCCGGTTCGTATTCGAGATCAGCATCCTGCGGCACCACGTAGTCACCGCTGGCAAGGGCCAAAGCTGTGCGCATGGCGGCACCCTTGCCTCGGTTTCGTTCGTGCCTGACGGCGTTGATGCGACCGGCGTATCTGCCCAGTATCTCGGGAGTGGAGTCGGTCGAGGCGTCGTCGACGACGATCACCTCCTTCTCCGCGCCGAGGTCGGCTTCCAGGACCCTGTCCAGAATGGCGGCGAGGGTCGGTTCCTCGTTGTAGGCCGGGATAAGGATGCTGAGCTTCAAGGAACCCCTCCGCGGTCGCCTGCACTCATGGACCGCCGCCCCTCCGCCGGGCTGCGTCCGCGCTGCCGCATCGCCCTTGAGACGCCAAGGCTATGGCGCCTGCCCGCAGACCTCGGCTAAGCTGACATCCGATTGCCCGGACCAGCCGATCGTCGGGATCACAGGCAATCGCCTTGATGATGGATCAGCCGGGGCGGAGCGCCGCGAACTGCGGCTGCAATCCGTCTCCCGGACGCCACGACAGGATACCAGTGAAGGACGAGGGAATCGACAACGCCGCCTCAGCCGGCTACCGGGAGCGGGAGGCGCCGCCCCGGGGATTCTTCCACCGCAGGGGCCTGCTGTCGGCACTCCTTCTCCTCGTGCTCGTCACAGGCTATATCCTGACGCCCCGGTTCAGCGGCGCCTTCCGGCGTGATGCGCGGGTGCCGGGCTGGTTCACGGAGAACATCCTCGGGTACTACAGCGACATTCCCGGGCAGCTCAGGAATCTATCGCTCGACGAGCGGATGTTCCACAGACACGCCTACAACTACTACATCCCGCAGCAGCTGGGCGAGCACCTTCCGGATGAGGCGGTCTTCCTGGCGCCCCCTGCGGATTACCTGGAGCGCACTCTCCAGGCGGGTGCGGGCCTGTGGGCCAGGGTTCCCCGCGTGCAGTACTACTTCGCAGGCCCAATCAGAACCGTCTACCTGGCAGACCCCTCCGCGGATACGACAGGCGGCCGTGTTGCAGGCGCGGCCGCCGGAAGTCCTGTCGGCGCAGGTGGACAGAGGCCGTCGCGGATGATCGCGGTCGCCTCCCCGGATGAGCTCGTCGCAGCGGAAGGTGTCGTGGAGTTCCCCTCGGGCGATCCCGCCCGGGCTGCCGTGACGCATTCCCTGCGCGTCCTGCCCGACGGTAGCATGCGCATCGTGCGAATCCTCTCCACGGAACAGCTTCGCGAAGTCATCGCGGAGTTTGCGGCGGAGTAGCCATGGCCTTTCCCGGAACGATCGCCCTGCTGCTGCTTCAGTTCACGATCGGCTTCGGCTGCCTTCTGCGCGCGGGGGCTGTTGAGGGCCGCCCGCGGATGCTGACGGCAGGCCTTTCGATGATTCTCGGGATGGGCGTCTCGAGCACAGGCGTGTTTCTGGCGGAACTGGTGCGCATTCCGCTGAACGCATACTCTGTCTACGGCGTCAATGCACTGCTCGCCCTGGCCGCGACGTATCCCATCACGGCCACCATCGGGGCCGGCAGGCAGTTCTTCTCCCGCCCGTTCAGGGATGTGACGCCGTGCGGAGTCGTAACCCTGGCAGCAGTTCTCTTCCTCATGGCGCCCGCAGCCTGGCTGGCCTGCTACGTCCCCGTCTCCGCGTTTGACGCGATCGCGGGCCCCGACCTCGTGGCGAAGTATGCGGTGCAGGAGGGGAGGATCGCATCATCCCTGTTCCACGACCTGGAGGGCAATCTCAGCAACCAGCCTTTTTACGCCCCTTTCGTGATGCTGATGCAGATACAGTACAGGATCGCGGGAAATCCGTTCGGCCAGGTCTGGCTTCCTGTCATGGCGCTCGCCTTCGTGGGGGTCGTCTACTCAAGGATGCGGATGGAGACGCACGGGGTCATCGCGGGGTTTCTGACCGTGCTGTTTGTGATGATCCCGGAGATGTACTTCTACACAACCTCGGTGCTGACCGACTACAGCAATGCCGTCTTCTTCGGATGTGCAGTCCTTCTGCTGCATGACTACCTGGAGACCAGACAGGCGCGGCACCTTGTCCTCGCATCGCTCCTGATGGGGCTTGCGTGCTTCACGAGGATAGACACGATAGTGCACGCGGGGCTGGGGATCGCGCTCACCGGCCTTTACATGACAGTCAGGCGGACAGATCCGTTTCCGCTGCGGAAGGTCCTGAAGTGCATGGGCGGGATGTTCCTGGTGTCGTTCGTCTTCTTCTTCGTGTGGAATGTCCTCTACACCAGGACCTTCCTGCCCGGGGCGCCTTCTGTGGGAGAGCAGTTGCACTTCGAACTGTTCGATGCGGCAAAGATCCTGGCCAACGTCAGGGAGATCAACGAGAAGCTGATCTTCGGCACCATCTTCTACGGGTACATCATCCCGATCTTCGCAGTCTGGCTTGTTGTTAGTGCCGTCGTAACGCGCGCGATTCGACCTGTAGTGATCCTGCTGTGGATGGCCGCGCTGTACATCGGGTTTCTGGTCATCCTCGGGCTCTTCCCATCGGCGGTTGTGGAGTTCACTGTGAAGCGCGGGTTCTTCAAGTTCTTCGCCCTGATGGTGTTCTACATGGCGGCATCACATCAGCACAGCCCGCGCGATCAGGAGGTAGATCGTAATCCCGCTGATGTCGACAAGTGACGCGACGAACGGCGAGGATGTTATCGCGGGATCCAGCCCGATCTTCTTGAAGATCAGCGGCAGCATCGATCCGATCAGAGTCCCCATGGTTACAACCGCCAGAGTTGCCAGCATCACGATCAGCGCCACATCGATGCCGGTCTTCCAAAGCAGTGCGCGGATGATGCCGAGACCACCAAGGAACACGCCCAGTGCGAATCCCGTTCCCACCTCGCGGTAGAGGACGCGCAGGAAGTCGCGGATGTGCACTTCGCCGACGGCCAGGGCGCGGGTGATCAGGGTGGCCGACTGTGATCCGGAGTTCCCGCCGCTCGAGATGATCAGCGGCAGGAAGATGGCCAGCCAAATCCAGTCAGCCAGGATCTTCGAGTTGTGATGCAGGATGTTTCCGGTAAGGGTCTGCGCCAGGAACAGAAGGCTCAGCCACAGGCCCCGCTTGCGGGTAAGGCTCCAGAAGCTCGTCTCGAAGTATGGATGCTCCAGCGGTTCCATGGCGCCGAGCATCTGGACATCCTCGGTCCCCTCCTCGATGAGCACATCCACAACGTCGTCGACCGTAACGATGCCGACCAGGCGGTCGTGGTCATCCAGGACGGGCAGCGTGATCAGGTCGTACTTGCTCATGATTGAGGCCGCCTGCTCCTGGTCAACATCGACATGAACGGCCGGGGGGAGGTCCTCCATGACCTCGCGAACCGGAGTATCCGGATGGGCGGCAAGGATACTCCTCAGAGTCAGCTTTCCTTTGAGAACCTCGTCTTCGTCCACGACGAAGACGGCGCCCACGCTCCACTCCTCCCGCGCCGCAACCCGGGCCTGTTCGAGTGCCGCTGCCGCCGTGTCATCCAGCCTCACGGTCACGTACTGCTGGGTCATGAGACGGCCGGCGGTGTCCTCCCCGTGCCGCAGGAGCTCCTCGGCGTCCTCGCGCTCCTCGCGCTCCATCTGCCCGAGGATCTCGGCCTGCTCCTTCTCCTCCAGGTGCGAGATCAGGTCGGCCGCCTCGTCCGGGTCCATCTCCTCGAGGATGTCCGCGGTGCGCTCTCCCGGCGTCTCCTCGAGATAGCGGACTGCCGTGGAGGGATCCACGAACTCCAGGATCCGCGCGGCTTCCGGGGCCGGGAAGTGCATCATCAGCCGGTGTACTTCCTCGATCTCCATCCGGGCGAGCAGATCGGCCGCATCCGCGCCGTGCAGCTCGTCGAACAGGGCGACCGCGGACTCCGGGTTGGTTTCAAGGGCGGCACGCAGGTCGGGCAGGAGGAGGTGGGTGATGGCGGTGCGCGTTTCTTCGTCGAATCGGGTGACCACAGCAGGGCTCCAGTTCTGCGCCGCCCGGCGCCTTGCCGGCCCTACCCGGAGGCGGAACTCGCCCGGGCGAGGCCGATCATCTTGTACAGGATCCTTGCTCCAACATTGCCGTCCCATTCACTGCGGCCTTCGGGATCGGGGGCGACCTCGCACAGGTCAAACCCGGCGATGGTGCGGCCCGAATCGGCAACGGCCTTCAGAAGGAGGCAGGCCTCGCTGAAGCCGAGTCCCCCCGGAACCGGCGTCCCGGTGTTCGGACAGAGTGACGGGTCCAGTCCGTCGATGTCGAAGGAGATGTACACCTCCCTGGGAAGCTCGCCGGCGATCTCCCGGACGATGTTGCCCCAGGTCTCCCCCTCCGCCATCCTGGCACGGAGATCCGCATCGAAGAATGCGCGCACCTCGCCTGCCCGCGACGTGATCGAGGAGTGCTCGCCCTCGGAGTAGTCGCGGATCCCGACCTGCACAACCCGTGAGATGCCGGGGATCTTTCCGAGTACATTCCGGAAGATCGAGGCATGCGACCACACGAACCCCTCGTATGCCTTGCGCATGTCCGCGTGCGCGTCGACATGCAGGATCCCCAGGCCCGGCCTGCGCTCGGCCAGCGCGCGGATCAGGCCGAAGGGGGAGGAGTGATCGCCTCCCACGACACCCACCAGCCTGCCCCGGTCGAGCCACCGCCAGGCCTGGGTGTACACCCACGAGTTCACCAGTTCGCCTATGCGATTCACCTCGGCAAGGTTCGCCCGCAGATCAGAGTCGACGTCTTCCCGGGCCGGGTCGATCCCGCCGTACTCGATGACCGGTCCCGCCGCCTTCCTGGCCCTGATGTTCCAGTCCACGACTTCGCCGGGGATCGGAAGCATAGCGATCCCGCCTTCATAAGGCCTGCCGAACTCGCGGTCGTACAGGTCGACCTGGCGGCTCGCCTCCAGGATGGCGCCGGGCCCGCCCGCCGTCCCCGCGCGATACGACACGGTCGCTTCCCATGGGACTGGGATGAGGATCACCGCCGACTCCTCAGGCGTGAAGGGCAGGCCGTAGATCCCGTCCCCCGTGGCCGCCGCATCGGGATCGAATGGCTCCCTCTGCGGGGCATCTCTGTCGTCTATGGACACCATGGGTCAGAGAATGCCATCCTCCGACCATGGGCGACAGAGGAAAACCAAGGGTCGTCGTCAGCGCCTGCCTGCTGGGTGAGCCTGTCCGCTACGACGGCAACGCCCGGCGGTGTGATACGGCCATCGCGATCCTGGGGCCGGAGGTGGAGTGGGTTCCCGTCTGTCCCGAGGTCGGGCTTGGCCTGGGAGTCCCGCGCGAGACGATGCAGCTGGAGGATGACCCGGACTCGCCCCGCATGCGCACCATCGGGACCCGCGTCGACCACACGGACGGAATGCTGATGTGGGTGGGCGAAGCCCTGGATCGCATGGCCGGCGAGGTCCACGGCTTCCTCCTGAAGAGCCGATCGCCTAGTTGCGGGCCGGCCGGAGTCCCGGTGTTTGCCATGGGACCCGACGGAGTGACGCGTGCCGCCGATGGGCCGGAGCAGCACGGCAGCGGACTCTTCGCGCAGGAGGCCCGGCTCAGGTTCCCGGATGCTCCCATGGCCGATGAAGCTGCGGTCGATGATCCGGATCAGGCACGTCTCTTCCTCGACCTTGTGTGTGCGTGCCGGGATCAAGACCTTTGAGGTATGCCGCCTGTTCGGCCACGGGCCGGAAGCTCATCCGGTGTATGGGTGAGGGTCCGAGCCGGCTGAGGGCCTTCCGGTGCGCCGCAGTGCAGTACCCCTTGTGCCGCCCGAATCCGTAGTCGGGGTATCGCAGGTCGTAGTCAGCCATCATTCCGTCCCTCAGAACCTTCGCCACGATCGATGCACATGCGATGCACTGCACGCGGCCGTCGCCCCGT
This sequence comes from uncultured bacterium, assembly GCA_964636385.1. GTDB lineage: Bacteria > Eisenbacteria > RBG-16-71-46 > CAIMUX01 > CAIMUX01 > CAZWSC01. The sequence continues at coordinate 35,969 of CAZWSC010000046.1, read as the reverse complement.
ATGTACGCCGCCTGCGGCCACGGCAGATCCGGGATGGTCCTGGCGTCGGTCAGCACAAGCTCAGGCGGAGGACGCAGATCCTCCACGGCGCGACGCATCGCCAGCAGGCCGGCCTTGTATATGTTGACCTTGTCGATCTCCCCGACTGTCGCAATTCCGATGCCGATCGATATGGCGAGGCTGTGTATCTCCCTGTCGAGTTCCTTCCTGGCCGAGCCGGAGAGGGTTTTCGAGTCGGCCGCCCCTTCGATCCGCGTTCCTGGAGGCAGCATGACGGCGGCAGCCACGACAGGCCCTGCCATCGGACCGAGGCCGGCTTCGTCCACTCCCGCGATCCGCGAGTACCCCCTGGCGGAATAGGACCCTTCCAGCCAGGCCAGGTCGTCCCCATCGCAGTCAGCGTGGTCGAGGTCGATGGGCGCAAATCCCGGGAGGGGATCCTCCCTGGTCCCGATGCGTCCGGTCATCCTCCCCATGGCCTGCCCTCCTCAACAGCCTGACGCTTTCACAATGCCTGCCGGCGGCCCGGGACAAGACTACTCCGCCCTTCCGCCGATGTGCCTGGCCAGGAAACGCTCCAGGCGCCTGTACAGATCGAACCGGTTTTCCTCCCTGACGAACCCATGCCCCTCGTCCTCCCGGAGCATGTACTCGACTTCCAGCCCCCTTTCCCTGAGCGCGGCGACGAAGTTGTCCGTACCCTCGCGGGAGATCCTGGGGTCGTTGGCGCCGTGGGCCACGAACAGGGGGACCCTGTATCGATCGGCGAGCCGGATCGGAGAGGCTGACTCTATGAAATCCCTCTCGGTCGCGGGATCCCCCATGGCGTCGTGGAAGATCCTTCGATCAAGCTCCCAGTAGGATGGGATGCTGGAAATCCAGTTGTACAGATCAGTGATGCCGACATAGCTCGCGGCGCACCTGTACAGATCCGGGAAGATGGCGGCGTTCATGAGCGCGCAGTACCCTCCGAATGAGGATCCGTAGATTGCGATCCTCTTCGCGTCCGCAATCCCCATCCGGATGAGCCACTGGACGCCGTCGGCGATGTCCTGCTGGATCGCGCCGCCCCACTGCCGCAGGCCGGCCTGCCGGAAACTGCGGCCGTATCCGCCGGAGCCGCGGTAGTTCATCTGCAGGACTGCGTAGCCCCGGTTGGCCAGGAACTGCACCTCGGGGTACATCACCCAGTGGTCGCGTATCCATGGCCCGCCGTGGGGAAGGACGACGACGGGAAGCCTTACAGGCCGCTCGCCGGGGGGGAGCGTGAGATAGCCGTTGATCATAAGCCCGTCCCGTGCCGTGTACTGGATCGGCGTCATCCGGGCCATCTCATCCTCGGAGAGCCAGGGATAGATGTCGAACAGGGGGCGGAGTTCTGCGGCTGGACGGTCATAGAAGAAGTACCTGCCCCTCTGGCGGTCGTTCTGTGCAAGTACGATGAGGCGCATCTCGTCCAGGCTCCAGCTGGTGTACGTGAGGTCGTACTCGGGGAGGAGTGTGCACAGGGAGTCGTTCAGGGCCATCATCCCGGGATCCAGGAAGTGAACGCGCCTGCGGTCAGTGGCATACAGCACGCCCACGATGTCGCGCTTCACGGCCGAGGTCAGGATCTCGGTGACATCGACATCCGGATGCTCGAAGAGCAGGTCCGGCGACCGTCCCGTATCCGGGTCGAACCTGAAGATGGCGCGCTTGTCCCTGTCGATGTTGGATGAGACATAGAGATGCCTGTTGTTCGGCGTGAAGGCGAGCGGGACCAGCCTGTCGGTGTAGTTGGCCGAGGCCGCTGTCCGGAAGGGTGCGTCGCGGTCCTGCCTGTACATGAGCATCCGGGTTGTGCCGTGCGCCGATGTGGCCAGCCTGATGAATCCGTCGTTATCTGTCATCCACCCGGTAATGTCCCCGGGATTTTCCGCCTCCATGGTGAGCCCGCCCGTGCATATGTTGAGGCGGAAGGCATCGAAGACCCTGGGATCACGCCGGTTCATCGTGATGAGTACCTCGTTGTCGCTCATCCGGAGATCGTCAATAACCTGGACCCTGGTGTTCTCGAACGGCGTCAGTTGAACAGGGTTCCGCCCGTCCGGATCCAGCGCATACAGGCGGTAGTTCTCGTCCCCCATCGTGTCCTGAACGTAGACGATCCGCCGGTTTCCCCCCCACGTGAAGAAGCGGATGTCCCTCTCGGCATCGGTGATGCGCGCAGGCTCCCCACCCTCGAGATCCTGAACATGGATGTTGAGGGTGTTGTTCCAGGGTGTGAGGAAGGCGAGCAGCGTTCCGTCGGGGGAGAGCAGAGGGGCAATGTACTCGGGATTGCGGAAGAAGTCCTCCATCGGGATCAGCCGGATCGGCTCCTTTGTTTCGTCCTGCCCGCAGCCGGCGGGGAGGAGTATCAGGGCGGGCAGGAGAATGAGAATGCGTGCGTTCATGGCCAGCCTCTCCAAGTGTCTGTCGGGTCGCACTGAAGGCTGCGGCCCCGGGCGGCGCTCAGACCGCATTTTACGCACGTTTCCGGGGTCGCAGTGGAGGACTCCCGGACAACGCGGGTTGACGTCAGGTCTCCTTCGGCAACCGGCCCAGTTCCGCAAGCGTGAAGACAGGCCCGTCCCTGCAGACCAGCCTGTCCCCGACATTGCAGCGGCCGCACATGCCGATTCCGCACTTCATGCGGTTCTCGAGTGAGAGGTAGATCTGCTCGTCCTGGAAGCCCGCCTCCTTCAGGACCGGCATCGTGAACTTCAGCATGGCAGGCGGGCCGCAGATGATGACGATGGCGTCCGTTGGGTCTGTGATCTTCTGCCTTACGACGGTCGGAACGAACCCGGTGTGGCACTCCCATGCCGGCCGCCAGGGCTCGTCCTCCTGCATGGCGTCCACGGTTATGTGCATCTCGATGCCGCTGCCGTTGGTCTTCCACTGTTCCAGGCGGTCGTTATACAGAAGCAGGCTGAGGCAGCGCGCGCCGTATACCGCGGTGACGTTGCGGTACTTCGGCCGGTTGGCCTCGCTCGTCATGTATACGATCGAGGATCGCAGCGTGGAGAAGGCGCACCCGCCTCCGATTATCACGACGTTCCTCCCGGCCATGAGGTCCCATGGGTAGAAGTTGCCCAGGGGGCCACGCACGCCCAGGATGTCGCCCGGCTTCATGCTGTGCATCCAGGAGGTGACAACGCCCATCTTCTGGACCGTGAAGAGAAGATATCCTTTCTCGGTGGGCGATGAGGCGATGCCGATAGGGATCTCGCCCTTGCCGGCGACCGAGATCTCCGCGAACTGGCCGGGCATGAAGGAGAAGCTCTCCTCGTCGTCCCTGTTCAGGAAGACCAGTTTGAAGGTCTTCAGGGAGTGATCGCCCGTCTCGGTGATGATCTCGTCGATCCGCACGGGATAGGGGAGATATGGATTTGGGATGCCAGAGGTCATGACGGATATCCCCGTTCGGAACGGTTCCTGATAACGCCGGTCATGATGGCCTCATCTCCTCGAAGCTGTTCATCCGCACGGCCACCTCCCGGATGTCGATGTTCACCGGGCAGGCCTCGACGCAGCGCCCGCAACCCACACACATCACCCCGATCCCGTACTTGTCGACAAAGTACTTGAGCTTGTGCATGAACCTGTTGCGCACCCTTTGGGTCTTCATCCCCCGGGGATTGTGGCCCGAAGCGTGAAGGGTGTACAGAGGGAACATGCAGGAGTCCCAGTTGCGTATGCGGTCGCCCTGCCGCCTGTGAACCTCGTCCTGTATGTCGAAGCACCAGCAGGTCGGGCAGAGGAAGGTGCAGATCCCGCAGTTGAGGCACCCGGCCGCAACCTCGTCCCAGAAGTCGGCCTCGAAGAGGGGGAGCAGGGGTAAGGACTTCAGCCGGTCGCTTGCCAGTGAGGGCAGTCGTGGCGGTTCCGGATGGCTGCCGGCGGGGGCCTGGGCACCGTGCGCGTCGGCGGGGGCCTTAGTGCCCGGCGCAGCGGCGATCATGCGGTCCACGGCATCGCGCTGTTCAGCGCCGGCTTCCGCGCCTCCCATCGCCGCGGTGACGGCCCTCCCCTTCTCCGTCAGCGCCTTCGCAACGAATCCATCCCCCAGGTCATAGAGGGACACGTCAAGCGACCGCTCGTCGCAGGGACCGGCGCAGGCCTCGGTCGAGAACATGGCCGAATCCGCCTCCGGGCGGCAGATGCCGACCAGCGTCGTTGCCGCGTACCGGCGGATCCACCATGGGTCCTTGTGCTCGGGGGTGTCGAAGTTCACATTCAGCAGCCTGAAAGCTGCGGCGTCACAGGGCTGGATCCCCACGACCACCTGCGGCGCGAACTCCTTCGACGCCTCACGCATGATGTGATGGCCGGGGTCGCTCTCATCGGTGGTGTACACAAGCAGCCGCTCCGACTGCGGGAAGACGAGGCCCTTCGGGGATACGCGCGTCTTGCGGCAGGAGAAGTCCGGGCGGCTATCTTCGGCGAGTTCCTTGAACTCGTGCCCCCGGCCTGCGCGCACCGGGGCAAACACCTTGTACGAAGAACGCAGTCCCAGGACGGCACTCGCGAACTCTTCGTATGTGTAGTACTTCATCTCCACCTGCACATCTCCTGCGCTGCCTCTACTTGAAGAAGTCATTGCAGTCTTCAGGCCGGTACTGGTCGAGCAGCGGGCGTTGATCCTCCGCAAGCCCCGACTCGTAGTCGTATACCTGCCTCGCTTCGGCGTTCAGGCGGCTGGTCAGGTACCGCACCGGGATGTCCAGGGGGCATGCCCTTTCACACGCCCCGCAGTCGGTGCAGCGCCCGGCAAGGTGGAGAGCCCGCAGGAAGTGGAACGTCAGCGTGTCGGTTGGGTCCGAGCTCTTGCCAAGCCACTGGGGCCGCGACTCGTCCACGAAGCATGTCGGGCAGTAGCACATCGGGCATGCGTTGCGGCAGGCGTAGCATCTAATGCAGGCCGAGAATGCCTCCCGAAACCCCTCCCACTTCTCGCCCGGGCTTCTGCCCTCCGCCTCCAGGATCTCTTCCGGCGTCACATAGCCCGCGGGATCCGACACCGGATCGCCGATCAGCTCGTCATGGATCACTGGGTTGTGATGTGCGCAGATGCGGCAGTTGCGGGCGAGGAACCCGGCGACAGGCAGCTCCTCACGGCTTCCGTCGGCGCACTCGACGGAGAAGCTGTCGCCGCTGTGGCTGATCCCCGTGATCTCCCGCCCCTCGAACCTGCGGATGATCCCGGGCCTGTCCAGCATGCCGGTGCAGCAGATGCCGACAATGTGAAGCTGCTCGCGCTGCACCTGGTTTTCCTGGATGAGGGTCACGAGGTTGCGCGAGACGCATCCGGTGGACGCGATCCCGATCCGGTCCTTGCGGCCGATGATGTAGCCCGCGAGGTTCAGCCCGCAGCACGGATCCCAGACGAGGGAGTCGGCCTGCCCGGGCTCGGTTATCACAACCGGCCGGTGGATCATCGGTACTGATCCCTGCGCGTAACCGATGAAGCAGTCCACCTTGCCTTCGCTCAGGAGGCGCCTGGCCACTGTGCGTAGTTTCTCCGTGTACCCCGTCACTAGATCACCTGCGCCCTTGTCTTGATGAGCCGGTCTGCAGGGCCGGCCTGCTTGACCGCGGCGATCACATCCCGCGCGGTTGCGGCGAACTTGGGCCCCTCTGCAGCCGAGATCCAGGAGAAGTGCAGGCGACCTTCGTCGATGCCGATGTGCTTCAGCAGCGCGCGCATCATGGTGAAGCGGCGGCGGGCGTAGAAGTTGCCCGAGATGTAGTGGCAGTCTCCGGGATGGCATCCGGAGATCCACACCCCGTCAGCGCCGCTGCGGAAAGCGGCCAGTATCATCTTGGGCCCGACACGCCCGCTGCATGGAACCCGGATCACCTTGAAGTTGGTCGGATACTGAAGCCTGTTCACCCCGGCGAGGTCCGCCGCCCCGTAGGTGCACCAGTTGCACAGGATGGTGACGATCTTCGGCTCCCAGTCATCCGCTGCCGGAGTCGTCGACGAACCGCCCGCCAGACCCGCCGTCACTGCGGCCGAATTGCGCGCTGTCATCTCCGGCTCCATCAGATGAAGGCCTCCTCTATCTGCGCGATGATCTGTTCCTCGGAGAAGCCGCGCGCGAAGATCGCGTTGGAGCGGCACGACGCGACACACAGGCCGCAGCCCTTGCACAGGATCGGGTTGATCTCCGACTTGCCCGCCCAGGGCCCGGACTCCACGAAGAAGGGGGCGCTGTAGGGGCAGATCTCGACACACACGCCGCAGCTTGAACAGTGGCGCGGATCGACGTAGGCGACCGTCCCTGAGATGTTGATGCTTCGCCGAGCGAGCAGGGTTGTCGCGCGAGATGCCGCGGCGCGGGCCTGGATGATGCTCTCGTCGATGCTCTTGGGGTAGTGGGCCAGCCCGCACAGGAACACTCCGTCGGTGGCAAACTCCGATGGCCCCAGCTTGACGTGCGCCTCGAGGAAGAACCCCTGCTCGGTCAGCGGCACCTTGAACATCCGGGCCAGCTTCTCATCCGCATAGGGAACGACCGCCGCGGCCAGGGTGAGCAGATCGGCCCGGATCTCCCAGGTCTGGCGAAGCGCAGGGTCGTTCACGCGGACCAGGAGCCCTTTCCCCCTGGCCTCCACGACCGGCTTGCTCTCGACATCGAAGCGGATGAACTTGACGCCCTCTTTCCTGGCCTGTTCGTACACCGTCTCGCGAAGGCCGTAGCTGCGGATGTCCCGGTAGAGGACGTAGATGTCCATCGTCGGGTTGATCCTCTTCAGCGTGAGGGCCGACTCCAGGGTGTGTGTACAACAGACTCGGGAGCAGTACGGCCGGTGCGGTTCGCGCGAGCCCACGCACTGGATGAATACTGCGCAGCCGACATCCTTCAGGCCGGAGTCGTTGCGCATGAAGCGCGCGTCGAGTTCGTGGTGGGTCAGGACCGCCGGGCTGCTCCCGTACAGGTACTCGTCGGGGACATGGGCGCCAGCGCCTGTGGCGATCACGGCAACGCCGTGGCGGACCTGCGTCTCCCCGCCGCCGTTCTTAAGGGTGGAGGAGAAGTTGCCGACGAAGCCGTCGACAGCCGCAAGCTCTGCGCCCGTGTGCACGGTGATGAGAGGGTCGGCTTTCACAGCCGCCTTCAACTCCGCCAGCGCGGCCTGAACGTCCTCCCCCATCCACGTGCGATGCAGCTTGCCCGCCTGGCCTCCCAGCTCCAGTTCGCGCTCCACAATATGCACAGGATACCCTTGGCCTGAGAGCGTGCGTGCGGCGGTCATGCCGGCCACGCCCGCGCCGATCACGAGCGCGCTCTGGTCGATGTCCAGCCTGGCCTCCGCGAGCGGTTCGGCGCGGCTCACCTTGGCGACCGCCATACGTATGAGGTCCTTCGCCTTCTCCGTCGCCTGCTTTGGGACATCCTTGTGGACCCAGCTCACGTGGTTCCTGATGTTGGCGAACTCGAAGAGGTACTTGTTGAGGCCTGTGGCCTCCATCGTCTCCTGGAAGAGCGGCTCGTGCGTCTTGGGGGAGCATGCCGCGAGCACGACCCGGTTGAGCCTCTCGCGCCTGATGGTGTTGGCCAGGGCCTCCTGCGCGTCCATGGAACAGGCGTACAGCATGTCGGAGGCGTAGACGACATTGGGTAGTGTCCGCGCGTACCCGGTCGCCGAGGGCACATCGACAACTCCGGCGATGTTGCGGCCGCAGTGGCAGACGAAGACGCCCACGCGGATGCCGGCGTCGCCCGGGATCTCGGCCTCGGGCGGCGCGAACGCCTCCTTGGTCAGGGATCCGCGCGCCGGGGCGAGGTACCTGCTCACAGCGCCCGCGGCTCCACCGGCTTCCATGACGGTTTCGGGGATGTCCTTCGGGCCGTTTAGAATGCCGCACGCGAAGAAGCCCCTGCGGCTGGTCTCCAGCGGCTCGAAGGTGGTGGTCGTGGCGAATCCATAGCGGTCGACCTCGAAACCGAAGCGGGCGGACAGTTCGCGCACAGCCGGCGGGATGCGGAAACCAACAGACAGCACGACGAGATCGAAGCGCTCCTCCATGCGCTCACCCTGTTCGTCGATGTAGCGCAGGGAGACGTCGCGCGTCACCGGGTCCTCGAAGACCCGGCTGACCATGGAGCGGACGTAGCGGACCCCGTGCTGCTCTTCGGCCCTGGTCACATACTCGTCGAACCCCTTCCCGAAAGCGCGCAGATCGATGAAGAAGATCGTCGCCTCGATGTCGGGATCGTGCTCCTTCGCGATCACAGCCTCCTTCGAGGCGTACATGCAACAGACCGACGAGCAGTAATCGTTCCCGCATGTGCGATCGCGTGAACCTACACACTGGATCCATGCGATCCTCTTCGGATCCCCGTGATCCGAGGGGCGGTAGATGTGCCCCATTGTCGGACCTGATGCCGACAGCATCCGCTCGAACTGGATCGAGGTGATCACGTTGTCGTAGAGGCCGTATCCATACTCGCCCCGCAACTCGGCCTCGAACTCCTTGGCCCCGGGCGCGAGGACGACCGCGCCGATACGAATCTCCTCATCGCGCGGCATGGAGCCGTAGTCGATGGCGTGGACGCCGCAGATCTGCGAGCAGACTCCGCACTTGCCGGTGCGCAGGTGCACGCAGCTCTCCGGGTCGATCACCGGGATGCGCGGGACGGCCTGCGGATAGTAGATCTTCACAGGCTTCTTCCGCCCCAGGCCTTCGTCGAATGGATCCGGCATGACCTGCGGCGTGAGGGGTGTGACGTCCTCCATCTTGAGGAAGCCGACGGGGCAGATCGACACGCAGGAGCCGCACGCCATGCAGCGCTGGCGGTTCGCCTCGATCCCGTCGCTCTTCAGCCTGAGCGCATCGGCGCCCATCAGCTCCTGGCATGTCGCCACGCACAGCCCGCAGCGGATGCAGTCGTGGCCGGGCTTGTCGGCGAACTCGTCCTTGAGCTGGAGGGAGCGCTTGGCGAGGGCGCCTGCGAAACCCTGCTCGATCTCCGCCATGCCGCCGCGGTCGATCGCCGAGAACCTGGGAGGGCAGGCTGCGAAGCAGGCCCCGCATCCGATGCACTTCTCAGCGTCGATCACGGCGCGTTCGCCCTTGGACCATGTGACCGCATCGACCGGGCAGGCCTTGTGGCAGAGGCCGCAGCGGCTGCACTTCTCGCCGGAGACTGTATAAGTCCAGGCGCCGGGTGCCGGGCCTGTCAAAGGCCCATGGAACGGGATCATGCGCAGATCGCGCTCAGGCAGAATCGGCAGCGCCTTGCCCTTATCGTCCATCTCGGGGAAATGGGGCTTGTACTGCACCGGGCAGTACTCCTCGCACATCCCGCATCCTGTGCACTTCTTCTCGTCGACGTACCTGGCATGCCGCCGGATGGTGGCGCGGAAGTCGCCCGCCTCGCCGGTGATGGAGGTCACCTCTGCGTGGGTGATCAGCTCGACATCCTTGTGCCGGCCGACTTCGACGAGCTTGGGGGAGAGGATGCACATCGAGCAGTCATTCGTGGGGAAGGTCTTGTCGAGTTGCGCCATCTTCCCGCCGATACCGGGCGCCTTCTCGACCAGGTAGGCCTTGTAGCCGGAGTTCACGAGGTCGAGCGCCGCCTGCATTCCGGCCACGCCGCCGCCGACGACCAGGACGGAGCCGACAGGCCCGCGGTCCGTGGATGGATGCCCGGCCGGCATCGCGGCTGGCAGCGTGTTCGGCTGCCCTGCCGGATGCGTGTTCGGTTGGGTGTCCGGCTTCTTACTCATGTACCGCCTTCAGCCTGTTTCCCAGCAGGCTCGCATCGATCATGTGACCCCGCGCCCACCGGTTGTCGCCCTCCTCCGCCATCGCACCTGCCAGGACTTCGGTTGCGAAGTAGACAGGTATCGGCTGGAAATCCTTCTCCGCGCGGGCCAGGTCTGCCTGCCGCGATTCCAGATTGGCCTGGCACATGGCGCAGTCGGTAACCAGCGCCTCCGCCCCTCCTCGCCTGGCGGCCGTGATGATCTCCTTTATCAGCCCGCGTACGATGTCGGCGCGCGCAACGGTCAGGCTGCCGCCGCAGCACTCGGTCTTGTGCGACCACCTCACGGGCGTCGCGCCCGTCGCCTCGATCAGGCGATCCAGATTGGCGGGCTGCTCGTGGCTGTCCGCGCCTGTGATTCTGGGCGGGCGCTGTGAAAGACATCCGTAGTAGGCGCCGAGCTTGAGCCCGGTAAGGGGGCGCCTGATGTTCGCCCTGATCTTCTCCAGCATCTCGTCGCTCGCGAGTATCGCCGTCAGGTACCTGATCTCGAACCCGGGATCGTACTGCTGCCGACCGTGCTTCTGTGGGTTCTCGCGCAGCTCGTGGTCCCCGTGGCGCAGGCGCAGGTAGCATGCAGGACAGGCCGCGACCAGCACCTGCTCGCCTGTCTTCTCAGCCAGGTCCAGGTTCCTGGCGACAAGCGGGACATCCAGCGCCCTGTTGGTCATGTGCGCTGATGATGCGCCGCAGCAGTTCCAGTCGCCGATGTCGACCAGTTCGATTTCGAGGTGTGCGAGCGTTTCGCGTAAGGAAGCCTCGTAGTCGGCGGCGGTACCCTTCATTGTGCAACCGGGGAAGTAGGCGTACTTCATCGTGATCCTGCTCCTTCGCCGTCATCTGTGCGCCCGGTGCGCGTGTCAGCCTTCTTCGCATCGCGGTAGATCTTCCGTATGGCCGCCCTGTCCCTGGTCCTGTGCGGGAGGAGCCCCAGCTTCCCCTGGAGGAACATCTTGAGGCCCATGCCGAGATCGCCGAACAGGTCGAGGGTTCGCATCTTGTAGATGGAGAAGAGCTCCACCTCGAAGACGCGGCCCCAGCGGCTGATCACCTCGAGATAGGTCTTGTGGAATGCCGCGATCCTCGGCTCCGTGGGCTTGTACCCCTTGCGGAGGGAGTACTGGCGCAGGACGTCCATCAGCCCGGCGATGTCGATGTCGTTGGGGCAGCGGGTCGTGCAGGTCTCGCATCCGGCGCAGAGCCAGATCGCGTGGCTCTTCATGAGGGGCTGCTCCATCCCGAGCGAGGCGAGCTTGACGACCTCCATGGTCTTGATGTCGAAGTGGGGCTGGATCGGGCAGCCTGAGGAGCAGCGGCCGCATTGATAGCAGTCCTGAGGCGAAATTCCGGATGCGCGGATCTCGTCCAGAAGATCGGTGCTGTAGTCGTTCAGACAGATCGCCTGTCGGCTCATCGATGCACTCCTCGCGCCAGCCCGCCTTGGGCACAGCAAACATGTCAGTCTCGGCCATTTGGACGGCCTCTGTCAACTGCGGGCGGGGATGCGGGCGGGAATGTGTGAGGGACGGGCGTGGGGTGGGGATCGGGGTCGGAATCGGTATCGAATGGGATGCGGGGCCGTGGCGACGGGAGGTTGTGGCGGGGGGGTCGGGGGCGAAGCACGCGAATCGATCCCGATACCGGTTCCGACACTGACACCGATGGGAGTTGGAGACAGGGCGATTGCGGGTGGGTGTCCGGAGGCGGTTTCGTGACGGGCACTCTGTCGCCGGTGCCGGCTGGAGGCTGTCGGTGGCCGAGATGTCCCGCGTGCGTGGGAAGCCCTGGTGGACCGTCGTTGTCCCGAGGGATGGGCGAACTGGTTCGCCTGACAGGTCGTGCATGCAGAGAGCGCGGCAGGGGTGACAACCGGCCGATTCCGGGGAAAGGCGACGGTCACAGAGGCTGTCTGTGTGTCTTAGCTGCTTGATCCGATCCGGGAACTGTCTTACGATCATGAAGTCATCGTAAAGCCTTGGAGTGCAGTCGACTGCTATGGAGCGAGGCGCCACTGGCGGCGCTGAGGGATGGGGCCGGGTTATGTGGCGTGCGGGAGAAACAGATGGTTCGCACTGAGGATAAGGAAGATGCAATGGGATCTGAAACCCCCAACGCGCAGACTTTTCAACCTGATATCTATGACAGAGTCGCGGCACTGATCCCTAAGAGGCTGCCGTGCCGCATACTTGACGTCGGAGCTGGAGAGGGCTTCTTCTCACGAAAGCTCAAGGTGTCTGGTTATCATGTAGATGCGTGCGACTACAGCGAGGAAACATTCAAGTGCCCGGACATTCCGTTTGTAAGGTCCAATCTGAATGAGTGTCTTCCATATGATGACAACCTGTTCGACTGTCTTGTGAGCATTGAAGTTATCGAGCATCTTGAGAATCACTTCAGATTCGTGAGCGAAATGGTTCGAGTTACTAAACCAAATGGACTCATTATAATCACCACCCCAAATGTCCTTAGTATTCCTTCGCGGTGGCACTACTTTCTCTACGGTTACACTGACTGCGCACCGATCCCCTTGAACCCTGACAAAGACGCGCACTTCATGGATCACATAAATCCTGTTAGCCTACCGGAGTTGCTTTTTCACTTTGAGCGGTTTGGTGCTGATCTGGTCAATCTGACCACGAATCGGTTACGACGCGGTGCCTTCGCACCAATGCTGCTGTATCCGTTCCTGGCACTCGCTTTGCGGCGCAGATTGCTGCGGCGCAGGTACTCAGATGTGAGGGAGCTTCACCGGCGTCACATCCGCTGGCTCTTGAGCCCGGCGAATCTCATGGGAAGAATCACGATCGCTGTGGCGCGTAAGCGTATGCAACGAGCATGAAGTGCTGGAGATGTGTCGCTACGGGCGCCTCAATGGGAGCCGTGCGAACAACCCCCTGCAGCGTACGCGCGGGGGCCGCGCGCCGCTGAGGGTGGGCGTTGGGCATGTACAAGGCAGTGAACCGGAGGAGTTGTGACGCCACGCATCCATACGGATGCGTCCGTAATCGGAGGGTGCTTGGACTCCGGGTTCCGACAACCGTCGATTCGACTGATGCAGCTATTCAGGACTAGCCGCGCAATCCCGGTGCTGCCGATCTGACGCAGCTTGAGCTCACCGACAAGGCCTCCGATCTCGCCCGGCGCTACGTTCAGGAGGGCCTCCTCCACGAGTCCAAGTGGGTGGACGCCCAGCACACAGCGCTGGCCACCGTCTCCCGGGTCGATGTCCTCGTGAGCTGGAACTTCAAGCATATGGTGAAGTTAGAGCGCATCCGTGACCATAATGGTATCAACCTGAAGGCGGGCTACCCGCTGCTGGAAGTCCGAACTCCGCAGGAGGTCATCAGCCATGACAACTGAGGCCACGCGCTACGACTCGGTCGCCGCCATGCGCAAGGCTCGAGACAAGCTCAGCCGCCGCGTCATGAGAGAAAGAACATGACACGGCCTGTACAAGTTCTGGTCTGTCCGGTTAGGCTGATCGATGGTGAATGGCAATATCTGCTGTTTCATCGTGTACCCCATCCGAGTCTGGGTTTGCCCAGTTTCCGGCAAGGCGTCACAGGAGGTCTTTAAGGTGATGAACCGCTCTAGCGCGCGGCAAGACGCGAACTGCTGGAGGAAACCGGATTGGGCTTTTCCCAGATCAATCCTGCCGGCTCTTCCTGCTCCTTCCCTATGCAAAGTGAGTGGCGCCACTTACATGCATCCGGGGGGCAAGATTCGTTGAGTATGTCTTCGTTGCCTTGTTAAAGATGGACCAGGAACCGACATTGTCCAGCGAACATGATAGGTCATAATGGTGCCGGAAAGAAGGAGCACTGAAACTGCTGAAACACCCTGGAAATATGGAGGGGTTAGGGCGATGCGACGTCCTCCTGGAATCGCATGACAAAGCCATACACACGGACGCGGACAAGCCGCGCCGCTGAAGCGTGTCGTCACCCGCACCAGGAAACCCGCGTACCCGGTCATCGACCGGGAAGCTTGACACACTCATGCACTCCCGAGTGTCTTGCCGGGCACCATGTGCCGGATCGAGATCCTCGCCCTCGACAAGGCGAACCTCGACCGCTTCTGGATGCGCGGCGAGGGCAAGGTCTCGGACAAGCCGACAGCCAGGAAGCGCAGCGCCCGCCGGGTATGCCGGCGTTATTCGACTACAGAGGATGTGTGATTGACTACGTGGCAACCTCGGACGGCTCTCTATGCCAGATGCGGCATGCAGCGCTCGACGGGTATGATGGTCCGGAACCACCAGAGGCAATCCGGGACGACATAGACAACCTCAGGAGCATAACGGATGCGGATTGACATGAGTCCGACGGCGATCCGCCGCCGGCAGCATGTGAAGAAGTGGGACAAGACTGAAGACCTTGAAGTGTACGGGGTACTCAAGCAGGAATGGGAAACGGCTGCGAGCCAGGCGGTGGCGGGCACGCCGCCTCGCGCCCCTGACCCTCCGAGTTCAACATCGGAGAGTGACGGATGAAAGACGACCAGATGGTGTTTCGGAATCGAGCGGCATTAAGGAAGTGGCTGGTTCAGAACCACCAGAAAAGCCCCGGGGTCTGGCTGGTATTCAGCAAAGACGCAGCGATCAAGACCTTGACGGCCAACGAAGCCCTGGAGGAAGCGCTGTGCTTTGGCTGGATCGATGGCCAGATCCGAAGCCTCGGGGCCAAGGAGTACCTCAAACGGTTCACACCCCGAAGAAAGCGTAGTGTCTGGTCGGAGCGCAACCGGAAGCTGGCCGAGAAGATGACTGAAGAGGGCGCAATGACGGCCGCAGGGCGGGATGCAATAGCCCAGGCCCGGGAACTGGGAACATGGGACAAGCCCGAGCCCGCGCCGATGTCAGAGGCGCAGATCGGGATCCTGACCGACGCACTATCCGGGTGCAGAAAAGCGCTGACGAGTTTCCAGAATATGTCCGCTTCCGTGAGACGAACCTACACGGCGTTCTACCTGGCAGCCAGGGGTGAAGAGACCCGAAAGAGACGGCTTGAGCAGATCACAGAAAGGCTCAAGGAGACCAGGAAGCCGATGTGAGGCCGATCGGTCTGCCGGACACTTCTTCGCACGCAATGCCGCTGGCGCGTCTCACGTGGAAGTGGTTGTTGTTAGGCCAGGGATCGGCGCACTGCATACTACGCCGCACGGGAACCATGCGGCCAATCCATACCAGTCAAAGGCGTTGGAGAGTACTTCATGCGAGCGCATCATTCTGCTAAGCTGTTGAAGGCTTGATGAGGAGAATGGAGCAGAACAGTGGGAAGCTTTGCCCTCGACACGTCGAAGGTGATCGAGATCTGCCGAGCCAACGACGCAGAGATGATCGCCGTGTTCGGTTCGACCGCCCGGGGGGATGCCACGCCCGAGAGTGACGTGGACCTGCTGGTCCGCTTCTCCCGACGGAAGAGCCTGCTGGCCCTGATCCGGCTTGAACGGGAGTTGTCGGCCGCACTTGGGCGAAAGGTCGACCTCCTCACGGAGGCATCGATTAGTCCTCTCATTCGACAGAGAATCCTTGGCGAACTCAAGGTGCTCTATGAAGCCAGCTGACCAGCATGCCGTCATCTACCAGCTCCAGATTATCGGGGAGGCGACCAAGCGCCTCTCGACTGGATTCCGCCTCCAGCATCCATCAGTGCCATGGCAGGATATCGCCGGCATGCGCGACAAGCTCGTGCACGACTACTTCGGCGTGGATCTCGACGCCGTGTGGTTGGCCTCTACTGATGACGTTCCATTGCTTCGTGACTATGTGGAGAAGGTGCTGGGGGGTTAGCTGCTGACCGGCGAGATGGCGACGTCGGAACGCCCCAGGCCCACGCTCTCCCGATTCCTGCCCTCTTGGCGGCCTGCCCCCCCGCCTGCTATCATTGTCGCGTGGCCGTCTGGCCATGATCTCGTGGAGTACCCGCGACCCTGTCACTCTCCGTTTCGGAAAGCGAGGAGTCCTTTGAACACGACGCAGACTTCAGGCATCCGGGCTCTGTGGCATCTCATGCTGCCCGCGGTCATCGCCGGGCTGGTTCTCGCGGCCCTTCCTCTTCCCGCCCCCGGTTCGGAGCATCTGCCCGATGAGGACAGCGAGTTCCTCTACTACGACTACATCGACGACTCCGGCAATCTAGCGGGAGGCAGGCTGATCATCCCGCGCCAGGAGCGCTACGACGGGCCTGTCCTGCGCGAGTACACGGCCGAGTTCACGACGATAATGGACAACGGGCCTTCTGCCAACCGCGTCAACCTGGTCACGGTCGGAGACGGTTACCTGGAGTCGGAGTTGGGGCAGTACGGCCAGCACGTCAGCTCGGCCATCATCGAGCTCTTCGCCCTCGAGCCGTTCTACACATACAGCACCTACTTCAACGTACACCAGGTCGATGTCATCTCGAACGAGTCGGGCGTCAGCAACGACCCGGTTCCGGGGATCGACAGGGACACCGCGATGGACATGGAGTTCTGGTGCTACGATGTCGAACGGCTGCTCTGCGTCGATGTGTACAAGGCCACGATGTACGCCGCGAACGCGCCCGGTGTGGACCAGATCTTTGCGGTTGCCAACAGCACGAAGTACGGCGGTGCGGGGTATCCCACGGCGAACATAGGTACATTCGCGGGCGGCAACTCCGTTGCCCCGCAGATTGCCATACACGAGCTGGGCCACTCCCTGGGGAACCTTGCGGACGAGTATGACTACGGAGGACCGGCCCACTACAACGGGCCGGAGCCGGCCGAGCGCAACGTCTCCACGCTCAACCACAGCCAGATGGCCGCAGCAGGCACCAAGTGGGCGCCGTGGCTGGGCGAGAACTACCCTGCGTTCGACGGCTATCACACGACCTTCGAGGGGGCGATGTACAGCCAGTACGGGATCCACCGTCCCACTTACGACTCCATGATGCGGTCGCTGGGGAGGCCGTTCAACCTGCCCTCGGCAGAGGCGTTGATCATCGAGATCTACAAGGTCGTCGACCCGATCGACAGCTCCACCCCCGCTGGTCAGTCGCTGTCGGGCGATGAGATCGTGTTTGTGCAGACCCTCCAGCCGGTCGGCGCGCCGCTGGATATCCAGTGGCTTCTCGACAATCAGCCGATCCCCGGCGGGACTGGGGAGACGCTGGACCTGGCTTTGCTGGAACTGCCGGATGGTATCTATGAGCTGTCGGTGATCGTCACGGACAACATCTGGATGGTTCGCGACGCCGCGGCAAGGGCCCAGCATCTGACTCAGCGGATCGACTGGGCGGTGGAGGTTGCCGGTGTCACCGGCGGCTGCTGCCTTCCCAACAGCATCTGCATTGCGTCTTCCGAGACCTGGTGCGGTGCCCTCCTGGGTGCCTACCTGGGTGACGAATCCGACTGCAGCGGTGCGGATTGCCCGAAGGCCCCGGATGGAGAGATCGCCGTGTGGGGATGCCTGAATGAAGAGCAGTGCGATGTGCCGGCTCCCAATGACGACTTCCTCGCTGTCTCCGGAGGATTCGGCCACAGCCTCGGCCTGAAGCTGGACGGGACGATCGCGGCATGGGGCGGCAACAGCCACGGCCAGTGCGATGTTCCCTCGCCTAACGAGGGGTTCGTGGATCTGTCCGCAGGCAGTTCTCACAGCCTGGGCTTGAAGGGCGACGGCGTCATCACGGCGTGGGGGAGGAACAACTTCGGCCAGTGCAACGTCCCCGCACCGAATACAGACTTCGTCGCCGTTTCCGGAGGCGGAAACCACAGCCTGGGCCTGAGGAGGCTCGGCGCTGTTGCGGCCTGGGGGGACAACACCTACGGTCAGAGCGGGCCTCCGTCGCCGAACACCGGCTTCACAGCCATTGCCGCGGGCGTCTTTCACAGCCTGGCTCTCAGGAGCGACGGCACGATCGCCGCGTGGGGGAGGAACAACCACGGCCAGTGCGATGTCCCCGGGCCGAACTCCGGCTTCATCGCGATTGCGGCGGGAACGGAGCACAGCCTGGCGCTCAGGAGCGACGGCACGATCGCCGCGTGGGGCAGGAACAACTACGGCCAGTGCGACGTTCCGGCGCCGAACAGCGGCTTCACAGCCATAGCTGCCGGGTACAACCACAGCCTCGGGTTGCGCAGCAGCGGCGCCGTTGCTGCGTGGGGGTGGAACGGCTACGGACAGTGTGACCTCCCTGAACCCAACGCGGGATTCGTCGCGATCGCGGGAGGCTACTATCACAGCCTGGCGATCGGGGACTTCGACGCAGCATCGGCCGGAGAGACTCCGCTTGCCGCCTCGGGACCGGCGCTCGGTACAGCTTCCCCGAATCCGTTCAACCCGGGTACGACCATGTGGCTGCAGCTTCCACAGCCGTCAGATGTGAGCCTGACAGTCCACGATCCTGCGGGACGACTTGTACGAACGCTGCGGCAGGGTGCGATGGGTCCAGGCCGGCATCCTGTTGCATGGGACGGCAGGGACGAGCGCGGCCAGGCACTGCCCTCGGGGATCTACCTCGTTCGCATGGCCACCGAGGATGGGGCGGTCAGGACGGCGAAGGTCACGCTGGCGAGGTAGGGGAGGGTTTGGAGAGTGATTATGCGTGCTTGTCCATTGTGACGTGTTCCACCAGGATGCCGGACATCGAATGCATTTTATCGACCATGCTGGGCTGAACAGCGTGTCTCGATTGGCGAGGGCATGGCTCTAAGCATTGACGGCGTTACACTGCGGAAGGGTACGCAACCCCCGGAATGAGTCTCTGCATTAGGGCCGGAGAGGAGTCAGTATGCCTTGCCGCCGGACGTCGGGGATCCTTCCATGCGGATCCATCAGTCTCCTGCTAGCTCTTGTGATCGGTTGTGGAAACGACGATCCAGCCCGGCCCAGGTCCGACCAGTTGTCACTGCTCTTTTTGAGGGATGACTCCTCGACGATCCAGTTCCCTGCGTCCGCCCGGGCGTGGATCTGGTGTGGCGCGTGGGAGGAGGACGCAGTCCCCACCCCGACCCTGCACGTCCTCTTCAGAAGCCTGGTCGAGGTCAACACGCCCGGCTGGGAGCTGAAAGTCGTCTGCGGCGGTTTGACACCCGGAGACACACTCCGCTTCCCGAACACCTTCGTTTGGGATCAGCCCGAAGGCGCGCACATCTTCCTCTACGATCCGCCGAACGAGCTCGCGACAGACCAGGAGTACGCTGGCGGCTGGATCGTCTTCCATCAGGTGCCTTGTTCTGGAGGCGAGGAGGTCGCGTTCGAGATCGATGCGCTCCTCGGGAGCGAGTTCGCAGACATGCCGACGGCTGCCATCCGGGGCCGGTTCAGTCACCCAGTCACCGGGCCGCCTCCCTGGATCGGCTGGTAGGCTCAGCTCTTTGGCGACGCAGGGTGGCCGGCCTTGTTGCGCACTCGGCTGCGTCGTCGGCTCGCACGCCCGTACCCGCGCGGCTCACACGTCGCTCTCCGGAATGCAGCCGCTCCCAGGGTGTCTTGCCGAGCCGCGTCACCGGCTCCGGGACGCCCCGACTCCCCGGGCGTTTGCGTGGCCGCGGCATCCGCCTTGAGCCGGCCTGCACGGCTGCAGTCCTGGGCTCAGCCGATCAAGCATCCCTTCCGACGCCAGCCTCCTCCATTTCTCCCGTGCCATGCGCATCGAGCTCTTGGACTGCCATGGCGTCATCTGCTAGGCTGCCCCCGCAGTGATTGGGAGCATTCACAGGAGGGAAGTTCGCGGTGAAATCTGGAATGTATTTGCTGGTGCTGGTTCTTCTGATCGGCCTTGTCGGCTGCAGCGATGATGACAATGGCGGGCCGGCGCCGCCGACGACTGGCCGGGTTATGATCAACCCGCAGCCTGAAGGGATCGCAGCTCCGTGGTCGATCGCGGGTCCGGATGGATATGCGCATGCGGACACCGGCAGAGTCGAGCTGACGGGCAGGGTGCCTGGGGACTACACGGTGACCTGGGGTGATGTGGACGGGTATGTCACACCATCCAGCCAGACGCAGCCGCTTGCTGCAGGCGAGACGGTCACATTCATGGGGGTCTACACGGCGGATGAGGATCCCACGCCACCCCCGGGCTTCGTCCACATCCCACCCGGCACGTTCACGATGGGCAGCCCTGAGGATGAGCCTGGGCGTTGGGAGGATGAAGGACCTCAGCACCAGGTGACGTTGACTCGTGGGTTCTTCATGTCGCAGTACGAGGTGACAGAGGAGTGGTGGAACGAGGTGATGGGCGGGGCTCCGACGACCTCGCAGTTGCCGAAGAGGTATGTGAGCTGGGACATGGCGGTTCAGTTCTGCAATGCGCTGTCGGTCCGGGAGGGTCTGACCCCTGCGTACGAGATCCACGGGCCACATGGCGATGTGACCTGGGATGAGAATGCGGACGGGTATCGCCTGCCGACCGAGGCGGAGTGGGAGTATGCGTGCCGGGCAACGACGACAGCGGCGTACCACAACAACACGAATTGCCTGGACTCGACGACCGAGGCCAACTTCGATGGAAGAAGCCATGCTCAGTTGCCCGGTTGTCCAACTGGCATCTTTCGTGATGAACTCACTGCAGTAGGCAGTTTTCCTTCAAACCAGTGGGGCCTGTACGACATGCACGGCAGTCTGTGGGAATGGGTGTGGTGCGGAGAACGCACCTACACGACGGATTCGCAGTCTGACCCTGTGCAGAACGTGGTGCCTGGTGTCGGCCGGGTGCTTCGCGGCGGTGCGTACAACCGCTATGCGGACAACTGTCGTTCAGCGAAACGCCGGACAGACAACCCAGACAACGCAGGTAGTCACAACTGCGGCTTCCGGCTCGTGAGGTCGGCCTTCTGATGGAGCGTAGCGCCATCAGAGCACTTGGTACTTGGGCCCTTAGCCCCTGGCGCTGGAGCGAGGCCGCAAGCGCGACCTACTTCAGCGCCTCCGTCCCGGCGGCCTTGAAGTCGCGTCCATAGCGGATGCTGTTGTGCGCGCCCGAGGGGAGGGTCGACACGCCGTCCACGGCAAGCGAAGCAACCTCCTGCCCCACGCCCGGTCCGAGCATCAGCCCCTGCCCGCACATCCCGACGGCCAGGGTCAGCCCCGCGATCTGCGGCACATTGTCGATTATCGGGACGCCGTCAGGGGTCATGGGGTATGTCCCGCGCCACACCCTGCGTACAAGCAGGTGCCGCATCCTGGGGATCAGCGAGATCATCCGCCCGGCCAGCACGGGCAGAAACTCCGACAGCGACTCCCTGTTCTTACCCAGGAACAACTCTGAGGGTGTATAACAGAAGATGATCTGGCCTTCGGAGTTCTGGCCGAAGTAGAAGTTGGCGGTCTTCCCCTCAGGCCCTGGCCTCATGTCAACGATGAGCGGAGGGAGGAAGTGTTCAACCGGCGCCGTGATCCCTGCCTCGTGGGAGTCGGGGTTCACGGGGAGGTCGATCCCCAGCCGCTCGCCGTCATCTGAGGCATCGGCTCCTGTGGCGATGACGACGATCGGCGCGTGGTATGTCTCCTTCGCTGTCCTTACACCGCGTATGGCGCCCTTTTCGACAAGGTAGCCTGTCACCTTCTCGTTGAAGGCGAATGTGGCGCCCAGGCGCTGTGCTGCCCGCTGGTACGCCACCGGCAGCTTCAGGGGAGAGAGCTGCCCGTCGTTGGGCGAGTAGGTCCCTCCGCGCAGGCGGTCTCTCTGGATTCCGGGGATGATCGCGGCCATTCCGTCCGCGTCCAGCCAGTCGATCCTGAGGTTGTGCCTGTGCTGGATCGGGAAGAGCCCGCGCAGGGTCTTCTCGAGTCCCTCGTCGTACACAGGGAAGGCGTATCCGCCGGGCTTCCAGCCCACGTCGTCCCCGTGCACCTCTTTCCAGGTCGAGACCTCCTCAAGGCTGCGGCTGCACAGGAGGATCTTGGCCGGATCCGAGTGCGTTGCCCTGATCCCGCCGATCGCTGCCTTGTTGTCGCCCTGACCGACTGCGGGCCTGCGGTCGACGAGGAGCACCTTGAGGCCGCGTTTCGCGAGGTTATACGCAGACGGGACTCCCACGCTGCCGCCGCCGACCACTATGGCATCGAAACTCTTCTCAGGCATCCGAGTCGTCCTCTTCTGCGAACTTGCCCAGCGGAATCTCAGCGATCAGGGGGCGGACAGTGCCGGGAGTCACATTGCCGAGTTCAATCCCCTCCTCCCTGAAGATGCGGTAGACGAGCTCCGTGCAGGTCTTGCCGCCGCATCCGCCCATGCTGGGGCGGACAAGCGCCTTCAGCTGATTCACATCCCTCACGCCGGACCTTATCTCGCGGACGATGTCGCTCTTCCTGACCCTCTCGCAGCGGCAGATGATCGGGTCTTCGTCATCAGCAGGAAGCGACGTCTCGACCTCCACCGATGGGCCGCGGATCGTGAAACCTGCGACAATGTGGCGCTCCTCGAATGGAACCTCCACCGACAGCAGCCGCCTCCTGTCCTGGTCCGGGCGCTCCCTCACGGCAACGACCTTCCCCTTGCCGACGGGGCTGCCGTCGAAGTCCACGGTCGGGACCTCGCTCCCCAGGGGGATCGCGTAGTCGGAGAACTCGAACGGCAGTACGAGCAGCGCCTTCTTCCCACCAGGGTCGTAGTCCTCGCAGACAAGGTTGATCGCAAGGCCGGGGCACAGGCTCACACACCGGCCGCAGCCGAGGCAACCCTCTGTGTAACCGGGCAGCCCCATGATCCCCTCCATCTTGATCAGGCCTTCTGGGCAGGCGGCAACACAGGGGTTGCAGGGGATCTCCTGGATGCAGCGGATGACCGGGTAGACCTTCTCGCGCGACACCGGCGGGGACCACGGCTCCACCTTGCCGGGCCTGGAGCGCAGGATCTCGGCCAGCGGTTCCCAGTGATCCGGGATGTCGACCGGCACTCCCATCTCCCGCGCCAGCCTGCGGCCGGCAATGCGGCCCGAGAAGATCGCCGCGGACGCCTCGGCCACCTCCTCCGAGTCGCCGGCAGCGTACACCTTCAGCCCGTACTCGCGCGCCTTCACGAGGATCTCGTCAACCGGACTCAGGCCCACCGCGATCAGCAGTGTGTCCGCCTCGAAGGTCTTCTCCGTGCCGGGGATCGGCCTGAAGCGCCCGTCCACCTGCGCAATCGTCACGGCCTCGAGATGCTCATCCCCCTCGGCTTTAACAACCGTGTGCCTGGTCCAGATCGGGACCCCGAGGCGCTTCAGCTTGTCCGCGTGAACCTTGTATCCGCCGCACTCGGGAAGCGCCTCGACGAGTCCGACAACATCGATCCCGGCCTGGAGCGCGTGATAGCCGCCGATCAGCCCAACATTCCCTCCGCCCAGGATGAATAGCCGACTTGAGGACTTCACTAGGTCGCGGTTCACAAGCGTCTGGAAGGCGCCTGCGCCGTATACGCCCGGCAGGTCGCTGCCGGGGAACGCGAGCGCCTTCTCCCGTGCGCCCATGGCAATCAGGATGTTCTGCGGGGAGACGAGCCTGTACCCGTCAGGGGTCGCCACTCCCACCTTGCCGTCCCAGAATATTCCGACAGCTGTGGAGCTTGTCCAGACCTTCACATTGGGAAGATCCTCGACCGAGTCCGAGAGGATGTGCCCGATGTCGACCCCGCGGGTGCCGGCCCAGCAGTCCGCGACCGAGCCGAAGAAGCCGTGCGTCTGGAGGGTCAGCTTGCCGCCGAGTTCGGGCTTGTCGTCGATCACGAGCACATCGATCCCGACACGGCCCAGCTCCACAGCCGCGGACAGCCCTGCAGGTCCTCCGCCAAGGATCAGGACCGGCACCTCGACATCCCCGGGTCTGGTCAGTGGCAGCACCCTGTCGTCCTCGGGAAGCGGCGTCAGCCCTTCTGCGCTGCGCACATCCATCCCGGGCCTTACAGCTTCCATGCACGACTTGACGATCCTGCCGTCTGCGATGACCGTGCACTGGGAGCACTGGCCGTTGGCGCAGAAGATCCCCTGGGGACCCGAGTCGCGCTGATGATGTCCGAACACGGATATCCCCGAGGCGATCAGCGCCGATGCGATCATCTCGCCCTCACGGGCCTTGATGGGGTGGCCATTGAAGGTGAACTCGACCTCGCCGTCGGGAAAGGGCCTCAGAATCGGGTGGGTGTGTATGCGGTGCTGCTTCATCTGGATACCTTGTCATCTGCGATGGTGCCGAATCCCTTGCCTGCGGACAGGACCGGCCTGACGTGCGTGCGCCTCCACGATCCGGTTCTGCATGTGATTAGATGCGCCACCAGGTCCTCGATGCTGTGAACTTCCAGGGTTTCCCCGTCCCGTGCCGCCGCTTCTTCCAGCCTGGCTTGGATTTCCGCAATCCGCCGCCTGTCTGGAATCGGGTTGGGGGACCTGAGTGGGCCGACGACGATACCCGGCCGGGTGATGCCCTCCAGGTACATTGGCAGATCCGCAGGCCTCAAGAGGTCCGAGAGCAGCAGGTCGAAGTAGGGGATTGCGCCTGCGTCGATGGAGGCGCCTTCGCTGGAGCCCTGCGGCAGTTCGTTCAGCGACAGCCATGCGGATCCGTCAGGCACAAGCTCCTTCCGGCTGCCCAGCCACTGCAGGATTCCGAATGCGTCGGCCATGGTCGATGTCGCCATCTTCTCCGGCAGAGGTTCGGAGAGCGGGTTCGGGAACAGGAGGCGAAGCGCCGCGTGCACCATCTGCGGCGGGCCGGCAGGACCGGGGGCCGGGTCGCCGAACATCACGCGTCCGTAGCCGAGGCCACAGAGGGCGGACAGGGCATCCGTGCGCCTCACCATCTCCCGGGCGTGGGCCTCGGCGCCATCCAGCCTGCATGTCTGCTGGTGCCGGCCCATGACCAGCACTCCGTCGAATCCGCGGGCGAGAGCACCGAGAAGGGTCGGGATGTCCGCGCCTCCCGAGCACTGCATCGGCATCAGAGTCACGCCATCGGGCAGATCCTCCTGCGAGAGGTTGGCCCGCCCGCATGCGATCACGAGGAGCCCCGATCCCCTGGCAGGAAGCCTGCGGTCAACCCTCGGCTGGGTGATGGCGCCTGACGGGCAACTCGCAAGGCAGACTCCGCAGCCGCGGCAGGCTGTGAGGTCGATCTCGGCGTGGGATGTACCGTCGCTCTTCAGGATGACTCGCGCGACAGAGAACGGGCAGGACTCCTCGCACGCCCCGCAGCCGATGCACAGGTCCCTGTCCACGCCGCACACAGCCACGTTGAAGATGCGGTCCCAGACCTTGTACGCGCCGGGGCCGCGCTCTTCGCCTATGTGGCCGGTCGGGCAGATCCTGACGCAGGAGCCGCATCCGACGCAGTCCTCCGGGGGCTCGCCTGCGAAGGTGCCGACAACCTTGTCCTGCCCCCTGGCGAGCAGCGAGATCGCGCTTGTGGCGTACGTTTCGCACACGCGCGTGCAGAGGCTGCAGAGGATGCAGGTGTCGTCGCCGGGTGTGAAGCGGGAGCGCGCGATCCCCATCCTTGCGGCTAAGTCCCTGATGACAGGCACATCCGGACAGCGGGCGAGAAGCGACTCCACGGTCATCCGCCTCTGCCGCAGCACCTCATCGGACGAGGTGCGGAAAACCATGCCGTCCTCGACCGGGTAGTTGCACGCGGTGACGAACTTGCTCCACCCGTCGCGCACCTGCTCCACCAGGCAGAGGCGGCATGCACCCGCCGGCTCCAGCGCCTCGTGGTTGCACAGGGTGGGGATCACGATCCCGATCCTTGCAGCGGCTTCGATGAGGGGCGCGCGGTAGTCCGCCTCCACCTCGCGGCCGTCTATGACTATCCTGACTTTCCTGCGTCTCCTGCCCATGGCGTCTACTCTTGCACCATCTTCCCTGTGTCCCTTGCCCATGGCGTCTACTTCCGCATTATTGCGCCGCGGGTGCAGCTCGCGAGGCAGGCCCCGCACTTGATGCACTTGTCCGCGAATATGGAATGCGTCTGCTTCTTCTCTCCTGCGATGGCATCCACCGGACACGTCCTGGGGCATGCATGGCAGCCGTCGCACAACTCCGGGTTGATTGAGTAGGTGATGAGCGCCTTGCACACTCCGGCAGGGCAGCGGCGCTCTTTCACATGGACTTCGTACTCATTCCTGAAGTGGCGTATCGTGCTCGCGATCGGGTTGGCCGCCGATCCCCCCAGGGCGCAGAGGGAGGAGGAGGTCATCCAGCGGCCGATCTCATCCAGCAGGTCGATATCCTCCATCGTCCCCTTCCCGCCGGTGATGCGGTCCAGCACCGACATGCAGGTGGCGAGCCCTTCCCGGCACGGCACGCACTTGCCGCAGGATTCGTCCTTGAGGAAGCCGACGAAGTAGCGGGCGACATCCACCATGCATGTTTCGTCGTCCATCACGATCATGCCGCCCGAGCCCATCATGGAGCCGGCCTCGTTCAGCTTCTGGAAGTCGACGGGAAGATCGAGCATCGACTCGGGGATGCATCCGCCCGAGGGCCCGCCGGTCTGGACCGCCTTGAACTTCCTGCCGCCGGGGATCCCGCCGCCCACGTTATACACGATCTCGCGGACCGTAGTGCCCATGGGGACTTCAACAAGCCCGGTGTTGTTGATCTTGCCGACCAGGGAGAAGATCTTCGTCCCCTTGCTGTGATCCGTGCCGAGGGATGCGTAGGCCTTCGCTCCGCCTGAGATGATCATCGGGACATTGGCCCAGGTCTCGACGTTGTTGAGGACTGTCGGCGCGCCGTAGAGGCCCTGTTCGACCGTGTGCACGTACTTGGCCCTGGGTTCGCCGGCCTTCCCCTCGAGGGAAGCCATCAACGCTGTCGACTCGCCGCAGACGAAGGCCCCTCCGCCGCGGCTTATCCTGATGTCGAAGCCGATGCTTGAGCCCAGGATGCCGCGGCCGAGGAGGCCTGCCTTGCGGGCCTGGGCGATCGCCTCAGAGAGCCGCCGTACGGCCAGGGGGTACTCGTGGCGCACATAGACGAACCCTTCGTGTGCGCCGACCGCGATGGCGCCGATGATCATCCCCTCGATCACCGCGTGAGGGTTCCCCTCCAGGATGCTCCTGTCCATGAAGGCGCCGGGATCCCCCTCGTCCGCGTTGCAGATGAGGAACCTGCGGTCGCCCGGGGCCGCGGCGCAGGACTTCCACTTGCGGCCCGTCAGGAATCCGCCGCCGCCCCTGCCGCGCAGGCCTGCCTCGAGCACCTCTTCGATGATCTGCTGCGGTTCCATCTCGAAGAGAGCCTTCGTGAGGGCTTCATACCCGCCGACGGCCAGGTAGTCCTGCAGATCCACGGGGTCGATGTAGCCGTTGTGACCGAACACGATCCTGTGCTGGGCGGCGTAGAAGGGGATCTCCTGCTCGAGGGCGATCTTCCTGCCGCTGACAGGGTCGGTGTAGAGGAGGCTCTCGATCGGCTCGCTTCCCACAACCGAGCGCTTGACGATCTCGCCGACGTCCTTCGCCTTGACCCGGGGGTAGAAGATGTTCGCCGGGCGAATGACCACGATGGGGCCTTGCTCGCAGAACCCGTGGCAGCCTGTCACGACCAGCTTCACCTCGCCGTCCAGCCCCTGGGCCTTAAGCTCGTTGCGTACCGCCCCGGCCACTTCCTTGCACCCAGCGGCCTGACAACCTGTGCCGCCGCATACGGTTATGCTGCGCCGCCTGGAGGGGTGGACTGATTCGTGCATCTGGCGCAGCGATTCCAGCGCCCGGCGGCCTGCGGCATTCGCGCTCATGATCCGCCCCCGTCGCCGTTTCCGCCGCGGTCGCTCAAGCCACCGCCGTCGCTGCTCCTGCCCGCGCCACCGCCGTCGCCTGCCGCGCCCCCGTCTTCCGCCGCCACCTTCCGCAGGAGCCTGCCCATCTTCGTCACGGTCATGTGCCCGTGATGCGTGTCGTCGATCTCAACAACCGGGCCGATCGCGCACGCCCCGACGCACCCGACGCTCTGAAGCGTGAACTTGCCGTCCGGTGTCGTCCTGCCGACGTCCACGCCCAACTCCCGCACGGCCGAGTCGAGGATGAGCGGCGCCTGGCGGACATGGCAGGCCGTTCCCATGCAGACCCGCACCATGTGCTTCCCGCGCGGCTCAAGGCTGAGGACGTTGTAGAAGGTCGCGACCGAGTAGACCTGCGCCTTCGGAATGCGCAGCCGTTCCGATACCTCCGCCAGGACCTCCTTCGGGAGATAGCCGTGCTCCGCCTGCACATCCTGCAGGATCATGACAAGGCTTGCCGCGTCGTTGGGATATCTGGACAGGATCTTGTCGAGCATTCGGTGCGATTCTCCTCCAGAGAGCAAAGAGTACAGGGGATCTTATACCGGCTGGTGCCGCGGGGTCCATTCCCGCTCACGCATTGCCGGCCGGATCGTCCTCCCGCCTCCCCAGGCGTGCGATCCCCAGGGTGATCGCGAAGCCGGCAGCAGCGAGGAGAACCGAAGCCCCGGCCTGGCCTGCGGTGGGTGTGAAGAACTCCGTGGGCAGATCGGCGGGGTCGATCGCCCCGAGGTCGTCCCGCGTGATGATCTCGCCGCGGATGACGGTCTGCCCGGGGATCGGCTCGGTAGCCTCCTGGAAGGGCCAGAGCCCGACGACTGCCCCGACCAGCAGGCCCAGCAGCACCCCCAGGGTCGGCCTGGAGAAGCGGCCCAGCAGCCATCGCAAGATGTTGCTCAGCAGCACGATCCCGACAACGACGCCGATCCCGAGGGGCAGCAGGACCGACAGGGCCGGATCGACCGCGTCTGCCATCACACCCCTGGAGAGCGCATCCTTGAGGCTGTCGATGGCGGCCAGGATCGGCACGTACTGGCCGATCAGCAGCATCAGGTACCCGCCGCTGATCCCGGGCAGGATCATCGCCCCCGCGCCCAGAACTCCGGCTGCGAGGAGGATCGGGAACCCCGATCCGGAGGCCCCGGTAGATCCACCGGTGTTCTGGGCGATCGCGAGAAGGCTCATCACGATGAATCCGCTTCCCGCCCCGATCCAGAGCGACGGCGAGGCATGGCGGGCAAGCCGCCAGACCACCGGGACTCCTCCGAGTGTGAGCCCGATGAAGAGGCTGTACATGACCCACCTGTGACCCACGACGAGATCCTTGACGACGCCTGCAAGCAGCAGGATCGACAGGGCGGCTGCCGCTGCGACCGAGACCAGGAGAGCAACCGACTGAGGGCGAATGCGCAGCGTGGTCAGATCGGCCACGGCGCCCACGAAGAGGGGGTAGATCCCGACCGCCAGCAGCATCGTTCCGCCGCTGATGCCAGGGACGAGGTTGGCGAGGCCCATCAGGACCCCGCCGGCGGCGCCGCGGATGATGAGTGACCCGATAGGGTGTGATGAAGGCTGAGTCTGCCCGGCTCGCCTGGCATGTCCCGGCATTGGGATGATCCTTTCGTGTTGACGCTGGGCCGGTGGCTGGAGCCTTCTGCTCCTGTTCGCTTGGCTTATGGCCGCGTGGCGGCAATACTGCTGGAGGTGCGCCGGCAAGGCAAGGGCGGGTGGGGTAGAGGGCAGGTGGGAGACTGGCTTGTGAGGTACCGGCTGGTGAGGTGCCGGCGGGGGAGAGACGGCCGGGGGTTGACAGCCGTGCAGACAGGGAGGGGAGACTGAGCCGCTTACTGCTGGAAGGTGTGCGATACCTTGATCGCGGCCCCATCGATCTCAAGCTGGATCCCGGGGAGTCGGTCGCGATCTCAGGCCCGTCGGGTGCGGGGAAGTCGCTGCTCCTGCGTGCAGTGGCTGATCTCATCCCTTGGGAAGGCCGAATATACCTGGACGGCGAGGAGTGCTCCGATGTCATCGCGCCTCTCTGGCGCAGGCGCGTGGGACTGCTACCCGCGGAGAGCCAGTGGTGGGAGGACACTGTCGGCGGGCACCTGGTCGAAGGGACTGACCGGATTCTGGCCGCCCTTGGCTTCGGCCCCGAAGTCCGGGACTGGGAGATCCGGCGCCTCTCCACAGGCGAGAAGCAGAGGCTGGCCCTTGTGCGCCTGCTGGCCAACGAACCGGCCGCGCTTCTCCTGGATGAGCCGACCGCGAGCCTGGACCGGGTGAACGTGGGAATTGCAGAGGGACTCATCGCCCGGTACTCCCGGGAGCGCGGCGCGCCGGCTCTCTGGGTCAGCCACGATGCGGAGCAGGCAAGGCGTCTCTGCACGCGGGGATACCGCTTTAACAACGGCCGCCTGGAGCAGGAATTCTGAGCATGGGCGTAATCGAACTATCGGCACTGGATCTTGTGCTCGCTGCCGTGATCGTCGTGGCGGTCGCGGCCTTCGGTACCGTCATGCGTCTGCGGATCTCGCGCTCACTGCTCGTGAACTCGGCCAGGATGGCGCTGCAGCTCCTGCTGGTCGGCCTGGTGCTGCGTGTCATCTTCCGGACCGTCGGCCCTGTCTGGGTTGGCGTCATGTCGATTGTGATGCTGGCGATCGCGGGGCGGGAGGTCATGGCCAGGCAGAAGCGCCGTATGCGCGGCCTCTGGGGATTCTGGATCGGTACCGCGTCGATGTTCCTCTCCTCGTTCCTGCTCACGGCGTACGCACTGATGGCGATCATCGGGCCGGATCCCTGGTACCTGCCCCAGTATGCGATCCCCCTGCTCGGGATGCTCCTGGGGAACACGATGAGCGGGGTGTCGCTGTCGCTGGACCGCCTGACCACGGCCGCGTGGGACCAGCGCGTGATCATCGAGCAGCGCCTGGCATTGGGACAGCCGAGGGACGAGGCGTTCGGCGATGTCCGGCGCGAGAGCATGCGTGCAGGGATGATGCCGCTGATAAACTCCATGGCGGCGGCGGGCCTGGTGAGTCTGCCGGGGATGATGACAGGCCAGATACTGGCGGGAAGCCCGCCATTCGAGGCTGTGAAGTATCAGATACTCATCTTCCTGCTGATAGCGGCGGGAGTAGGGTTCGGTACGCTGGGCGCGATCCGGATCGCGTCGATGCGCCTCTTCGACGGAAGACACAGGCTGCGCCTGGACCGCCTGTCCGGGAAGGAAGGATTCTGAGTGATGCAGAAGAAGATTGTGGCTCCGTTCGGAACCTGGGATTCGCCTGTCACATCCGACCTGATTGTGCAGGGAGGGCTTCGGCTGCACGGCCCCGTGATGGACGGCGGGTGCATCTACTGGGGAGAGGGGCGTCCGTCGGAGGGAGGGCGCAACGCGATCGCAGGCTTCGACGGCCGGACCATCCGCGACCTTCTGCCCGGGCCGTACAACGCGCGCAGCCGCGTGCACGAGTACGGCGGAGGCGCTTTCGCCATCCGCGACGGCCTCCTTGTCTTCGTCGAGATGAAGGACCAGCGGGTGTACAAGTCCGGCCAGGACGGTGCGCCGGCGCCACTCACCCCTGAGGGGGGTTGGCGCTACGGCGACTTCGTCTTCGACACCGCCCGCGACCGGGTGATCTGCGTCTGCGAGTGCCACGATGCAGACGGCCGCGAGCCTGCCAATCTCCTCGTCTCCGTGGGCCTGTCCGGCGAGGCCCCGCCGCGTGTTCTCGCACAGGGGGAGGACTTCTACTCATCGCCCCGCATCAGCCCGGACGGCAGGTATCTCGCATGGCTCACATGGAGCCATCCGGACATGCCGTGGGATTCGACGCGACTGTGGCTTGCCGAGATCCGCGCAGACGGCCGCCCTGTGAACACGCGCTGTGTCGCCGGAGGGCCGGGCGTGTCGGTCTGCTTTCCTGAGTGGTCACCCGACGGCGCCCTGCACTTCGTCTCCGATCGGTCCGGCTTCTGGAACATCTACCGCCTGGACGGTGGCGAACACCGTGCCCTCTGTGCCATGGATGCCGAGTTCGGCCGCCCGCTGTGGGTGCTGGGCGAATCGCTGTACAGTTTCGACTCGAAGGGCCGCATCATATGCGCATACTGCAGGCATGGTGTCTGGAGCGTGGGCGCGATCCCGGCTTCGGGCGGCGATGTCGTTCCCTTCGACCTCCCCTTCACGGACATCGACGGACTGCGTGTGGAAGGTGACCAGGCGGTCATGATCGCGGGCGGTCCCTGCGATCCACCGGCCGTGGTGCTGCTCGACCTGGTGTCCGGCAGGCATCAGGTTGTACAGAGATCGAATCCATACGAGCAGGACTCAGCGTCCATCTCCCGTGCCGAGGCGCTGAGCTATCCCGGATCGGGGGGCGAGACCGCGCATGCCTTCTTCTACCAGCCCGCAAGCGCAGATCACGAAGCGCCGGAACTGGAGAAGCCGCCGCTGCTGGTGATGAGCCACGGTGGCCCGACCTCGGCTGCAGGCAGCGGGTACCAGCTGCGCATCCAGTACTGGACCAGCCGCGGCTTCGCGGTTCTGGATGTGAACTACGGGGGCAGCACAGGGTACGGTCGCGCCTACCGGGGGCGGCTGGAGGGGGCCTGGGGCGTCGTGGACGTGGAGGACTGCATTGCGGGGGCGAAGCACCTTGTACAGGCCGGCAGGGCCGACGGCCGCCGCCTCGCCATCTCCGGAGGGAGCGCGGGCGGATACACGACCCTCTGCGCGCTGACCTTCCACGATCTCTTTCGTGCCGGCGCCAGCAGGTATGGAGTTGGCGACCTGGAGGCGCTTGCACGCGACACGCACAAGTTCGAGTCCCGCTACCTGGACCGCCTGGTCGGTCCGTATCCCGGGAAGGCGGCCTTGTACAGAAGGCGCTCGCCGATACACCACGCGAAGCGGCTGTCCTGCCCAGTGATCTTCTTCCAGGGGCTGGAGGACAAGGTCGTGCCTCCGTCGCAGTCGGAGGCGATGGTGATGGCGCTGCGTGCGGCGAAGGTCCCTGTGGCATACGTCACGTTCGAGGGGGAGCAGCACGGGTTCCGCAAGGCGGCCAGCATCAGGCGCGCCCTCGACGGCGAGTTATATTTCTACGGCAGGATCTTCGGCTTCCGTCCCGCTGGTGACCTCGAGCCGGTGGCGATCATGAATTTGTGAGGGGGGGCGGCCAGCAACCCTCATCGCACTCGCAGCATCTTGTTCATATGTTTCTCCCCGTCCGCCTGCAAGATGCCGAAGTACACACCCGAAGGAAGAAGCTGACCAGCCTGGTTACGTCCATCCCACTGAATCATGTTCATCCCGAGCACACCTTCCACATCCCAATCCCGGACCACCCGCCCGGTGACATCGAGTATGCGCACCGTCGCAATGCCGTCTCCGGCACTTGTGAACCTGATGTCTGTGACGTCCGTGAACGGGTTGGGACTGTTGTCGAAGACGAGGCGCCATTCCTCCTGTTCCATCGGGGTGTCGACCACATATGTATAGTTGTTCATCCGCATCCATGGATAGCCCATCAGGACCACGCTCTGTACCGTCTTGGTGTACCTGCCGGCGTCTGCGCAGTCGCGCTTGGCCATGCGAACATGCGTTGCGAGCGGCACCTCGCGATTGTCAAACAATCGGTCGAACAAGCGCTCGTAGAAGTACATCAGATCCTTGTCCAAGGTGCCACTGAGGCTTACGACACCCATGATCTGTCCTCCGTCAGTCTCTGCAAGCGCATCCTCCAGGAGCACATGCGGCCGATCATGGCGTCTGGTCATTCCAACATTGCCGAGCCCGCATGCTGCGCCGAACGTGACACCCGGCCAGCATGTGCCCACATCAGACCAGTTGAAGATAGCCGCCCAGGTGATGCTGACAAGGTTGTTCTTTGAGGAGTTCGGCCCCGTGAAGACCGACATCGTCAGATTGCTGCGCATCATGTTGATGAACTGCTGCGTTCGCCAATACGAATGACCGTCGCTTTGCCTGAGCCAGCTGGAATGGATGCCGTGCATCTCCATCTGTCCGCTGAGCTGTTGCGCATTGAGCAGGGAGTTCAGCCCGTCACCCGGATCATCGTAGTCTTCATCGCCGACGAAGACCGCTGATGTAACCCAGGGGTTGTCCCAGAATCCGTTATAGTCCATGTATGTCATGGCCTTGTACACTACGCTTGCCGCGGCTGCGTCATCAAGAACCGGGATGAAGCCCAGGTCTATGTCCGGAAGGCCGTCACCGTTCATGTCGGCGTAAAAGTCCATGCTGGGCACATACGGAGTCCAGAATGAAGTATTGTACCGGCGCTCGTAGGCGTCAGGTATGTACTCGCCCATGGGAATGTCATCACGCTCCGGATTGCCGCCGGGTGGCCTTGTTTGCCAGTAGTTCTGCTGGATCACGTCCCAACCGGTCTCATCCGGCCATGGCTCGGACCACACTTCCCAATCGTTGGTTCCTCCCACAAGGACACAAGCAACGATGTTCTCCGTCTGGTAGAGGGAAAGCAGCTCGTCCTTGATACCTTGCCGTCTTTCCTGACCAATCGGCCAGGCAGCAGCTTCGACAACGTGAACATCGACATTGCAGTAGCTCTCAAGGTATGTGATCAACGGATAGTGTTCATCCAGGTAGGCAGTTACCAGGGCTATAGCCGTCCGCTCCCGAAAGGGATGCCGGCCTCGACCAGTGCTGCCCGGAGCAGGATTGCTCAGCCTCTCCCATGCCCTTTCCATCAGGTGGTCTCGGTCGCCGGAGAATGGACGATACGGCACTTCAAGGTGTCCGCGAACCATGCCGCCATGGTAAGTCGGCAGCGGCGTGTCGATATCATAGCTCAGGAGACGCGCCTCCTCATAGGGTTGAGAGAGCTGGACAGCCATATCGCCCTCCCCGGGAAGCACAGATGCGTCTTCAACCCACTCCTCTCCAGTCCAGCCTTCAACGGCCCATCGAACAGTTCGCCCATCCTCTCCGTCAACAGACCAGGAGAAGATCTCTGTGTCGGCGCAGTAGCCTTTGAGATTGGAGTTGCCTGCCGTGCAGTCCTGGCCCATGTAGAAGTAGTAGTGGTCATTGTTCGGGGCTATCATATCTCCATCAAGAGTTGCCCTTGGATTGCCTGCTGCTGCCAGTGCGGTGTTAATCCCAAAGAGCCCGCATCTGTTGCCGACTTCTCCCGAGCTGCTGACTCCCACGCGCATGGTGTAGTCATCCCACCAATAGGCATTGTCGACGGAGAATACGCCTGGATCTGGATGGAACTCCACATAGTGAAGAGGATTCATCCCTGTGTTCATCGCGGTGTTGAACCCTACCTCAAAGGTGAAGCTCGGAGGGACTGGTGTGAACGGCTCATGGCTGGTTTCTCTGACTATGGGAGCCAGGGTGATCCTGCCATCTCCCTGGGTGAACGCCAATCTGGGGCAATCATCAATGGCGTTGATCGCAGCACGCTTGTTCGGGCCGTGAAAGCCTGCCTGTCCGCGCCACAAGAACTCTGCGTTGTCACGCCGATCAAATATACCTGGTTGCCCCTGGGAGCTTGCGACAGTATGGCAACCATTGTAGCCGGTGAAGGTGGAGGCGTAGCATGCCTCGCTGTGGAAGAAGCCGTCATTGAAGTGGGAAAGAATGGCAATGAGCTCGTAGTCTACATCGATGCTGTAAAACTGCCCGTCCTTCTCCCCTTTGTACAGATACGGCGCCCAGCTAGGGTTATCGCTGATCAGCTGATCGTATGCGTAGTTCCTGGCGTTGAATCCGATGGGTGTGTACTCATAGCACTCTATGACAAGCCCGGCACTATCGCCATGAGTACATTGATACCCTCCTCCTGTGCCTCTCATGAGGAGGAAGAGGTACTCCTCTACTGTCAGAGTAGGGGAGAGAGTGAATGCGCCTGGATGATGAATGGTGACTTCGTAGTCGAAGGAGTTGGCGACGGCCATTGGTATTGTGATAATGCCAAGATGCGGTGCACAGGGCTGAAGAGATAGAAGATCCTTGCTTCCAGGCGCAACCAGGCCGCCTTCAATCTGCGCTGCAGCCGCAAGAGAACTGACGCAGAACATGAGGAGAGGAAGCAGGAGGAGGTCAGTTGTCTTCATGATCCACCTCCTCGCGAAGTGCCTTCACCCAATCCCGGTGAATGAAGGTTCCCGCTTCCTTGATCTCTTCATCGGAAGCACCCTCTCGGATGCGCTGGATGATTGCCTTGTGTGCTTGAACATTCTTCGGAGAAACAAACTTGGTTGCCCCCATACGGGCAACAACCACCCAGCCGCCTCTTGCTAGGTTGTTGAGCATGAAGTCACGTGTCTGCATTAGAGATGCTTGACCATCCCAGTCCACGGGCTCATGGTACCCGACGCGCTTAGTGCTTCGCCCTGAATCAGGGCAAGTGACGATCAGGACGCCAGGGAAGCGGATCTCCACGTCA
>CAZWSC010000045.1:0-23391 GCA_964636385.1 uncultured bacterium | reverse complement strand
GGTTCATCGGCTGGAAGCCCACCTCATCGACCACCAGAAGCGAGACGCTCATGTACTTCTTCCCGCGGAGCCGGCGGGGAGGCGCCTCGGCGTCCTGCTTCATCGCGTGAAGCAGATCCTGGAGCCGGTAGAAGGACACGGAGAAGCGGTTCTCGATTGCCTTAACGCCGAGAGCAACGGCCAGATGTGTCTTCCCGACTCCCGGCGGGCCGCACACCAGGACCGTCTCGTGCCCGCGGATCCACGCACAGGTGGCCAAAGTCTCGATCCGACTCCGTTCGATCCCCGGCTGGAAGGCCCAGTCGAAGCTGCCCAGAGTCTGGCCGGTCGGCAGCCCCGAGAGCTTGAGCGACGTCTTGATCCGCCTTTCCTCCCGCTGGCTCTGCTCCGTCTGGAGCAGAAGGTCGAGGAACCGATGGACGGGAATCTCCTCCTTGACCGCGTCGCCCAACAGCCGTGGCAGGCTCTCGGCCGCGTGGGTCAGCCCAAGCTGCTCGAGTAACTGCCGGGTGGCGTCCGCGTCGACTCGCCCCTTCATCGCTGTGCTCATCGGGCCACCTCCGCAAGAGCGGCGTAGAGGTCGATCGGCCGCTCCTCGACCGGCATCTGCGCAATCTCCTGAAGACGCCGGCCCATGCGCCCGAGCGGAGGAGGGGCCAGGACCCGATCGGTCGCCTCCCCCTCGTAGCAGGTCTGATCGAGGAGGAACCGTTGCTCGGTCCCGCGAGGGTACTCGCGCACGACCCGCCCCTCGGCCAGGAACTGCACCATTCCCGCGCATCCGCGCACCTCTACCGTCCGCCCGGCGTGTGCGAATGGAACCGCGTACGATCGCCCCTCGAAGGAGACCAGACAGTCGCGCGACACCGGCCGTTCCACAGCGATGTCGAACGGCTCGGGAAGGATCGGAAGAGGTGCCAGGTGGCGAAGCTCTCGCTCCCAGCTCTCCACCACTGTGCAACCGGTCGCCGGGCAGACCGCCCGCTCCGCCCACAGCCGCACCCGCCGGTCCGTCCAGTCCTGCAGATCGTCAAAGCCGTCATACCGGCGCCGCTCCACATCCACCAACAACCGCGCCAGCCGGACCTTCGCCTCCGTCTTCCCCTTCTCGAACGGCCGCCTCGGACCGCAGGCGTCGATGTGAAACCCGACCGAGCGGGCATAGGACCGGTAGGTCGGGTTGATCGTCCCCCACGCCCCCGCACCCGCAGCAATCGCAGTCTTCACGTTGTCGATCCGGTTCACCGCCGCCACACCGGCCAGACGCCGGAAGCTCCCGTTGTGCGCCGCAAGCCACGACAGCTCGTCCTTCGACCGGCTCCAGACCACCGACGGCATCCGACTGTGGCTCAGCACCATCACCAGCGCAGAAAGCTCCTCCGGGCCCTCGCCCAGGTCGACCCGAGGGAACTGCGCCCAGTCGGTCTGCGTCTGGGCGCCGGGAGGAGTCTCCACTCGTCGATACGTCCGGATCTTCGGAGGCGGGAAGTGCGACCGCACCCAACGTAGGACCGACTTGCACGAACCCTCGTACCCATGCTCGCTCACCAGGTGCTCGTGCAGATCCCGCACGTTCACCGGACGGCCCCCATGCCGCTCGCGGCTCGACACCCACTCCCGAATCACCTCGCCCACCGTGTCCGCCTTGGCCGGCTTGTTCCGCCGGCCGTCCTGCGCCCCAACGGCCGCCCGGCGAAGGTGGTAGCGCACCGCGCCCTCGGTCACCCCCATCGTCCGGGCAATCTCCGTGTTCGACTGTCCCTTCTCGGCCAACACTCCTACCGTCACGACTTCCTCCTTGCGGAGACGGCTTCTCATCGGCAGATCCCTCCCCGGTTGTCCCGGGGGGAAGATCTCACCGACTACGCCGCTCGCGCGCCTGTGGAAAGTCGTAAGAGTTCGTGTCCCCTAAGACCGACTATGGGGTGTCCGTGGACAGGAGAAGAAGGCGAAGGGTGGGCAGTTTGTCGGAGGCAACGTGCCCTTCGGCTACCGGCTCGATCCTGGCTCCGGGCTGGTCGTGCACGAAGAGGAGGCGCTCATTGTCCGCAAGCTCTTCCGCACATACGCTATCGGGAAGGTCGGCTCGTCTGCGATCTGCAAGCAGCTCAACGATGCCGGCCTGCGGAACCGAAGCGGCCGAAAGTGGGGGCGGCGCGTGGCCCTTTACATGCTCAAGAATCCGGTCTACGCAGGCAAGATCCGGTGGCGGGAAGTCCTATACGACGGGACCCATGATCCGCTCGTTTCGGAAGACCTCTTCAGCAGAACGCAGGAAGTCCTCGACGAGCGCAACGAGGACCTGAAGGGACGCCAGATGCGCCACGGTGAGGATCGGCTCCTCACTGGGGTCATCAAGTGCGCCAAGTGTGGGAGCCACATGTTTGGAGGCGGTGGCTGCAAGAACGGAAAGGCATTCCACTACTACGTCTGCTCGAAGCGGTTCAACCACCGGGACTGTGATCAGGATTATGTCAGAGCGGATCCCCTCGACAGCGCCATCCTCAACGACATCAAGTCCATGTTCCGTGATGAGCAGTTCATGGCGCGTGTCTGGGAGGAGGCCAACAGGCGCCTCGGGGCCGAGCGGCCGAACATCGAGAAGGAGATCGAGGGCAACTTCACGGAAGCTGACAAGGTCCGGACAGCAATGGACCGCTACTTCAAGGCATTCGAGGACGGGAAGCTCAGTCCGGACATCTGCAATGAGAAGGTCCGGGATCTTCGTACACGCCTCGATCAGCTGGAGACACAGAGACTGGGTCTCGAGTCCCAACGGGAACGGCTCGAGTTACCAGCAGTCGACCGTAAGACGCTCTCTGCGATCGTGGATGAACTCGAGAAGCTGATGGCGGTGGGTAGCAGTGCCCAGAAGAAAGACCTCCTTCACCGAGTGGTGAAGAAGGTCCTCATCAGGGATCGCCACACCGTCGAGGTCTGGTATGCGTTACCAAACCGCGGTGGGTTCGAATCCTGGAACAAATGGCTCCCCGGGTAGGACTTGAACCTACAACCCTGCGGTTAACAGCCGCATGCTCTACCATTGAGCTACCGAGGAACAAAGCTGTGTCGGCCTGATGACCTGCACCGCTCTTATCGGAACGTGCCTGCAGGTCCGTAAGCCAAGACGGCGAACTTATCGCACCGATCCCGCATCTGTCAAGGCCCGCGGCAAGTTGCGGAGAACTCTGCGGCAGGCTGCGAACCCGCTCGTGCCGGCCGCCGCAATGCCTTGCACTCCCGTCAGTTATGCGCCCGCCTCAGGCTCACCTCACCACCGCAACCTGCCGGGTGAGGATCTCCTCCCCCGCGCTCACGCGAACCCAGTAGACCCCCGAGCCTGCCGGCAACCCGCCGCCGGTGCGGCCGTCCCACGCGATCTCGTGGCTCCCCGCATCCAGCAGGCCGCCACCGCGCAGCACCTGCACCCGCCGGCCGGTGACATCGTAGATCGACGCGTCCACGGTGACGGCTTCGGGCAGCGACAGGATCATCCTCACCCCCGCGCCTGCGACCGGGTTCGGCACAGGCCCGGAGAGGGCCAGCCTCGCCACAGACGCACCATCCTGTACCGACACGACCCCCTGGCTAGTCAGGTAGTAGATCGAGTTCTCCAGCAGGTCCTTCGCCGCGGACTGATCCGTGACGGCGTTATAGTTGAAGGCGTAGTAGACGATCTGCCCGTCCTCCGCAATCGCGTCGTCATCGTACGTGATCACCCCCGCCGCGCTGGGATAGCCCGCAGTCCGGTAGACCATCGTCGCGCTGCTCGTGGAAACTACCGCATCCTCATCGCCCCAGCTGGAGTAGGATATGGCGAGCGAGGAAGGCAGCGCATTGGGAGCGTTCGCCAGCGGATGTCCTGCCGTGTGCAACTGCAGGCCGCCGGCGTTGTCGGCAAGCCAGGCGTCGATGTGCAGCACATTGGCGGCAAAGCTGGGATAACCGGGGTTGGTCGCGGCGCGCCATCCGATCTCGCCCCCCTCGATCAGAAGACGCCCGCCGGCCGCAACGTGAGCCTCCAGCGCGGCCCTGTAGGATGCGTTGGACACAGGGTTCGTGTTGTTACCCGCCGACCACACCACCACACCGTACTCGGGCCATGTCTGAGGATCGGTCGCGGATGCATTCTGCTGTGTAACCTCGTATCCCAGATCCTGCAGATCGGACGCGATACGCGTTGTCACGCCGTCCCTCACGACGAGCACCGATCCGGAGGACTCCTCGAGCTGGAAGTTCAACTCGGTATCCCCCGTCAGTGTGATCGTCTCCTGTTCAGGCACATGCAGCAGGGCCCTGGCCCGCACGTCATAGACGGTGGAGCTCGGGAGCGAGGCGAAGCTGTACGCTCCGGTCGCGGGGTCGGTGGCCTGGCTGTCGATAAATGCACCGCTGGCGTGATCCCAGACCTCGACCGTGGCGTACAGCGGCGCGCCGGTCCCCGCCTTCGTCACCGTGCCGTAAAGCGCGTAGCTCGGCAGCGGCTGCAGCGCGACATCCAGGATCGTCTTCTGGTCGTCGATAACGACTATCCCGCCGATCGTCTGCGGCTCGTATCCCTGGGCATCGAATGTGAGCGTGTATGTCCCCGGGAGGAGCAGGCGGTAGTAGTCCCCGTGTTCAACCCCGCTGAAGATCTCCCTGCCTGTCTCAAGCACGTTGACAGTGGCGCGGAGAGGCTCGCCGGTCACGGCGTCGGTCACAACGCCGTGCACCCCTTCGAGCACCTGCTCCATCATCTTGAGCATCGCCTCGCGGTTGTTGTTCCAGAATGTGTCCATCTGGTTCCACGGCGGCCACTTTGTGTTGGACAACTCCATCGTGATGTGGAGTTCCTTCCGCCATTCGTACGACCAGTCCTGCATCCCTCCATGGACCACATACCACTCCCCGCCGTGGGTGACGCCGTTGGGAAAATGGGGGCTGTTCCACATCGGCGGATTGAGGTAGCTGTACTCCAGCGAGATGTGCATGAAGAGGTCGTGATCCGGCGTATGGGCCAGCCTGCAGTCCCAGGGGAAGTTCATGACCAGCGCACCGCCGTGCATGTTCCCCCCCAGCACGAAGTTGTGATCTGTCGCGAAGTACATCATCGCCTGGGTTTCAGGCTGGCGCCCGGCTGGATTATCGTAAGGGTCAGTCACCGGATCGGGGAAGTTGCGGTTGATGTCCACCCCGTTTGCGTTGAACCTGCTGCCCGCCACGAAGCCGTCCGGGTTGTGCAAGGGCATGAACCACAGCTCTGTGGAATCCAGCAGGTTGGTCACCCTTGGGTCGGTGCCGTAGTTGTCGACCAGGTAGTGCAGCATCCTGCGGATCATCTCGCACCCGGTCACCTCGTCGCCGTGCATCGTGGAGGTGTACTTGAACTCGGGCTCGGCCTCCTTTACCGACACATTGCTGCTGACCTTCAGCATCCAGAGGTTGCGACCCTGCACCGAGGTCCCGATCGACTGGATGGAAACCAGATCAGGATTGTCGGCCGCGAGCTGAAGCAGTTCGGCCTGCAGCTGTGTGAAGCTGTACCAGTTGTCATATCGCATCCCCGGCTCAGGCGAAGGCTGGTCATCCAGCAGGCCGTTCTCGACCCAGTAGCGGTATACCTCCGCATGGGCTTCCTTACCCTCGTTGCGGATTCGGCGGACGGTGAAGCCGGCCTGTGCAACCTCCTGAGCCTCCCGGTCGTTGACGTAGGCGTTCACGACACCGGGCATGTGGGGACCGTCGGGCAGGCGCACCCTGCCCACGCTGATCTTCATCGCGGCGACTTCGCGTGCGTCGGCGGCGTTCAGCACCGTGATCTCCACCGGATAGCGGTCGGAGAATGCATACACAGGGTCCATCATCGCCCCGTCATCAGCCGCCGCGATTGCCGGAACCGCCAGAATGGCAGCCATAGCAAGGCAGATGACCGGAACGGCTGTCGTGAGAACTGCGCTGATGCGGGATCTTCCCTGGCCCGGAGGCTGGCGCCGGTATCCCATCATATCCTCCTAACTCGCAATGCGAGAGCAAGTTGCCGGGGCACCGCCCCGGGGAGTCCAAGCGCGCCGCCAAGGCACGCACTAGTCTAGGATACCAGAATCCGCCGCCCTCTTCCAGATGGCAGGCAATCCGTGTGTGCCCGAATACTGCGTTGCGCCTGTCATCGCTCCTCTACATACTGCAGTGAATTCGGGCCGGAGTGAGCGGGCGGAAGCCTGGTGCAACCGGGAGGCAGGCCCCAGGATGACAGGACCAGAACACGCAGGGAAGCATGGGCAGGGAGCGACAACCCGGGAGAACCCCGGGATCGTGTTGCCGTTCCTCCTGATCTGCCTGATGCTCTTCGCCCCGCTCCTGACTTGTTCAGTCTTCCTCATGACAGCTGCCGGCGCAGCTGAACAGGGGGCCGAAGAGGCCGATGATCCGGATGCCGCGACAACCCGCTATCCCGCCCCGTTCACAGACGGCATGACTGACATGGACTCCTGGGTGGATGCGGATGAGGTTCTCGGCGATTCCCTCTACGCCGGCAGGGGAAGCGCCACGCTGACCCGCCTGGAAACCGGACCAGGAGTGGTGGAGCCCCGCCCGGTTCGCCTGATTCCTCCCGGCTCGCGGCCTGTCCCGCAGATTCCCGAGATCCCGATGAGGCTGAGCAGGACGGCAGTGGGGCTTTACGCAGGCTTCCCATCCGCCGTGGGAGCGCTCGTGTCCGCGCCCGTCGATGGGCCCCTGGGATTCCGCTTCGGCCTGGCAGCATTCCCCGGGGTTGGTGTCGCGTGGAGCCCGGGGTTCGAGGTCAGGTTCGGCCAGGAGCGCGGGACGTACAGCAGGGACGGTTACCACTGCTACGGGAATCTCATCTTCGGCAGAACCTACATCGGCGAGGACAGGGAGCTCAGCGCCGCTGAGGCGGGAGTCGGATATCGATGGACTGTCAGCGACAGGCAGGGGATCCGCTGGATCGCAGCCGCGGAACTCGGCGGCCGGTGGGGCCGCCGGAGCTCCGGCTGGCCGGACTACCCAAGCCTGCGCGTCTACTGGATACTCGCCGACTGGTAGGCCAGCCCCCTACTGCCCCCTCTGCGATCCGCGTGTCTTGCGTGTGGAGGCAGCCGGACCTGGCGCCTTGCCGGAACGGGACTTGCCTGCAGGCTTGTCGCCCTCGGCCTTGCGGCGCGGCTTGCGCTCCTTGGTTGCGGGCTTCTCGCCTTTCGGAGCCTTCTCATCCCCGGGCGCGGCTGAGTCCTTCGCCTCGGCATCCCCGATCTTCTTCCGGCCAAAGAGTCCGCCCTTCTTCGCGGGCTTCACAGTCTCCGCCGTCTCAGCCCTGCGCTTACGCTCGGCGTCCTTCTGTTCCTTCGTCCTGACCAGTTCCAGGATGCCCATTTCCCCGGCATCCCCCAGACGCCGCTTCGTGCGGATGATCCTTGTGTAACCGCCTTCGCGCGTCGCGTACAGGGGGGCGATTTCGTCGAACACCTTCTTCACAATGTCCCTGTCGCTTACAACGGCTGCAACCAGCCTGCGGGAGTGGACCGAGTTGCGCTTGGCATAAGTGATGAGCCGCTCGGCCAGCCGGCGGGCCTCCTTGGCCTTGGCCACGGTAGTCTCGATGCGCCCGTGTATGAACAGGGCGGCCACGAGATTCCTGAGCAGCGCCTTGCGATGTGAGGCGGTGCGGCTGAGTTTACGATGATCACACCGGTGTCTCATTGTTAATTCCTTCTTCCACATCCTGCTGAGGCCGCTGACCCGAAGAGGGTGGCGCGGCCGGCCTTGGCCCGCACATACGGCCGGGTCATGTGTGAAAACCCGGCCACGGATGGGGGCTAACTCTCTTCCAGCACCTCGTCGGGAATCGCTCCCCCGGCCTCCTCCGCATCCTCGCCCGGCTCCTGGCCGTCAAACTCGGACTTCGGCCCGAGGTACCGCCCGACCTCCATGCCGAAGTGCAGGCCCATCCCTACGAGCAGGTCCGCGATCTCCTTCAAGGACTTCTTGCCGAAGTTGCGGTACTGCAGCATCTCGGATTCCGACTTCTGGACCAGATCCCCCAGTGTCCTTATCTTTGCTGCTCTCAAGCAGTTGCCGGAACGCACCGAAAGCTCCAGTTCGTCCACAGTCTTCTCGAGAAGCTCCTTCACCCGGAGGTATTCCTCGTCGACAATCTCTTCCTTCTCCTCTTCGAAGGTCTCCTGGAACTTGACGAAGAGGTTGCAGTGATCGCGCATCAGCTTGGCTGCCATGGCAAGGGCGTCTACCGGCAGCATAGACCCATCGCACCAGAGTTCCAGATTCAGCTTGTCATAGTCGATCCGCTGGCCGATACGGGTGGACTCCACCGAGAAGTTGACCTTGGTGACCGGGGAGAATATGGAGTCGAGCGTGACCCAGCCTATGGGCCGCTCATCGATCCCGGGCTGGTTCTCGGCCTGCACATAACCCTTGCCGGAAGCGACCTCGATTTCGAGGTTGAGCTCGCCATCCTTGTTGACGTGGGCGATGTGCTGTTCGGGATTCAGCACCAGGATGTCGGAGGAGATCTCCAGATCCTCGGCCGTTACGGCCTTCGGGCCCTTTACCCGGAAAGCTCCCCTGCGGGGGCCATCTCCGAGGTGCTTGAACCGCAGCTTCTTCAGGTTCAGCACGATGTCCGTCACGTCCTCCTTCACGCCCGGAATCGGAGCAAACTCGTGACGCACCCGCTCGTCCTGAATGCGAATGGCTGTGACGGCGACGCCCTGGAGCGAAGAGAGCAGTACGCGGCGCAGGGCGTTCCCCAGTGTGACGCCG
Organism: uncultured bacterium; assembly: GCA_964636385.1. Taxonomy (GTDB): domain Bacteria; phylum Eisenbacteria; class RBG-16-71-46; order CAIMUX01; family CAIMUX01; genus CAZWSC01. The sequence continues at coordinate 14,610 of CAZWSC010000045.1, read as the reverse complement.
AAGCCCTGTTCCAGGGGCTCCACCACGACGCGGGCATAGGTGGAATTGCTTACCGCCTCGTCCGTGACCACCCGCTCGGGCATCTGGAGCGCTTTCCACTTCATTCTTCTCGATCCTCCTGACCGGCCGGCCGGCCGGCGCTCCGGCATCCAGGCCGGAAACGCCAATCAACTACTTCGAGTAGAGCTCGACGATCAGCTTCTCCTGCAGAGGCACCGGGATCTGATCCCGGTTGGGCAGCTGCAGCAACCGGCCGGAAATGGCCTTCTCATCGAAGTCCAGCCATTCCTGCATCTCCGTGCGCCGGCGGTTGGCCACAGTATCCTTGACTACTGCCAGTGACTTGCTCTTCTCCTTGATGGAAACTGTGTCCCCCGGCCTCAGGCTGAAGCTGGGGATATCGACCTTGCGGCCGTTGACCTGCACATGACCGTGGCGGACCAGCTGCCGGGCGGCGTTACGTGACGGGGCAATGCCCATGCGGTAGACGACGTTGTCCAGCCTGGTCTCCAGCATCTGGAGCAGGATCTCGCCGGTCACGCCCTGCCTGTGCTCAGCCTTCGCAAAGTAGTTCCGGAACTGCCGCTCCATGATGCCGTAGATCCGCCGGGCCTTCTGCTTCTCGCGCAACTGCTGCCCGTAAGGCGTGATCTTCATCCGGCGGCTCTGACCGTGCTCGCCCGGCGGATATGCCTTGCGCTCGAGCGCGCATTTGTCGGAGTAACACCGCTCACCCTTCAGGTAGAGACGGATCCCTTCCCGCCGGCACTGGCGGCACTTCCCATCAAGATACCGGGCCATCAAACCCTCCGTCTTATCAGGACAGGCGCCCCCTGCGCCCTGAGTCCCGCTTCCTCTTGCTTCCCGCTATACCCTGCGACGCTTGGGGGGACGGCACCCATTGTGGGGAATGGGTGTGACGTCCCGGATCGCTGTTATCTCCATCCCGGCCGCAGACAGGGCGCGGATCGAGGCCTCGCGGCCCGTGCCCGGGCCCTTCACCCAGACCTCGACCTTGCGCATACCCATGGTCATGGCCTCTTTCGCGGCGTTCTCCGCAGCCATCTGGGCCGCGAACGGCGTGCTCTTGCGGGACCCCTTGAAGCCGACCTTCCCGGCGCTCGCCCAGGAGACCACCGCGCCGTCCGTATCCGTGATGGATATGATCGTGTTGTTGAAGGTGGCGTGCACGTGCACCACCCCGTTCAGGCCGACCTTACGGTCCTTCTTCCTGGTCTTCTTGACTGGCTTGGCCAAGAGCTCTTACCTCCCTCAACCCTTCTTACCGGGCTTGGGGCGCTTCATCGCGCCGGCTGTCTTCTTGGGCCCCTTGCGGGTCCGGGCGTTCGTCTTGGTTCGCTGCCCGCGCGCCGGAAGATTCCGACGGTGGCGCAGCCCGCGATAGCACCCAATGTCCATCAGGCGCTTGATGTTCATCCCGACTTCGGTCTGGAGGGCTCCCTCAACGCGGTGGTTGTTCTCGATCTCACCGCGAAGACGGGCCGCTTCCTCGTCGGTCAGGTCCTTGACTCTCTTGTTGGGATCGACGCCTGTCCTGCTCAGGATCCTCTTCGAAATCGACGGACCGATCCCATAGATGTAGGTGAGTGACACCTCCACCCTCTTGTCACCAGGGATGTCGACTCCCGCAATGCGTGCCAAGGCAAACCTCCTCGCTCGACCGGGAAACTACCCGGTCCTACCCCTGCCTCTGCTTGTGCCTGGGGTTCTTGCAGATGACCCGAATCACCCCTTCTCGCTTGATGATCTTGCAGTGCTCACAGATCTTCTTGACCGATGCGCGCACCTTCATCGTACCGCCGTTCCTTCCCCGACCTGTCCTGCCCGCCGCATTGCCGGCCGGCCGTTCTGACCGCAGGTCGAAAGCTCCTCTGTCTCCAAGGCCCCGTCCCCGCGCGGCTGCACAGCAGCCGGCTCATGGACGCAAAGCCCGGGTATCATCCGGTACACTCCCGGAATCGCCCCTCTCAACCGGCCCTGGACCCTGTCAGGATCCTGGCGCCTTCCCGCGTGACCACGATAGTGTGTTCGAAGTGAGCGGACAACGATCCGTCGAATGTCACGACCGTCCACTCATCTTCCATGACCCGGACCGCATAAGCGCCCGAGTTGACCATCGGCTCGATGGCCAGAACCATCCCCTCACGCAGGATGGGTCCTGCATCAGCAGGCCCGTAATTCGGGATCTGGGGCTCCTCATGGAGCTTCCGTCCGATCCCGTGGCCGACAAGGTCGCGCACGACCGAGAACCCGGCCTCCTCCGCGCGACTCTGCACAGCATTGGAGATCGCTCCCAGTCTCGCGCCCGGCCTCGCTGCTCCTATCCCGGCCAACAACGCCTCCAGCGTCACCCGCAGGAGCCTTGCCGCCACGTCGCTGATCGTCCCGACTCCGAAGGTCCTGGCCGAATCGCCGTGGTAGCCGCTCTTGCAGGCCCCGACGTCGATGCCCACTATGTCGCCTTCGATCAGCTCCCGGTCCCCGGGAATGCCGTGGACCACCTGCTCGTTGACCGAGATACAGGTCGAAGCCGGGTATCCGCGGTATCCCAGAAACGAGGGCTCCGCCCCCCGGTCGCGGATCAAGTCCTCCAGCTTCCTGTCAATGTCGCCGGTCAGCGCACCGGGCACCGCCATCGACGCCGCCAGATCCAGCGCCTCGGCCACAATCCGGCAGCTCTCGCCTATCCTCTCGATCTCCTCGGGCCTTCGGATATGGATCATGACCCGGCGCCGGAACCGCAGCAGCCACTGCCGCCTTCCAGCACCTGACGGATCCTGGCGAAGACGGCTTCAACCTCGCCGTTCCCGTCGATGACTGCAAGGCTTCCCCGGGCGCCGTAGTAGTCAGCCAACGGCTTCGTCTGGCGCTCGTAGACATCCAGGCGCCGGCGCACGGTCTCCTCCGTGTCGTCATCCCGCTGGTACAGCTTCCCGTCGCACTTGGCGCAGTCACTCTCACTGCCGGGTGCAAGGCTTGCCAGGTTGTACACGGCCCCGCAGCTGCGGCAGACACGCCGGCTTGTGAGACGGGCCATCAAAGCATCCCTGTCCACATCGATCTTGACCACCCGGTCCAGCTTCCAGTTCAAGTCGCCGAGCAGGCCGTCAAGCCCCTCCGCCTGCGGAATCGACCGCGGGAACCCGTCCAGGATGAAGCCGCCCCCCGCGTCAGGGGCGCCGAGCCTCTCCCGGACAAGCCCGAGTATGACCGCATCCGGCACCAGGTCGCCCGCGCGCATGTAACGGTGCGCCTCCTGGCCCAGGGGGGTTCCCGCAGAAAGCGCCGCCCGCAGCATGTCACCGGTCGAGATCTGGGGAATCCTGTAGTGCGCCGTCAGGAGCTCGCTCTGCGTCCCCTTGCCCGAACCTGGTGCTCCCAGAAGGATCAGCCTCATGATTCTGAACTTCCTCCGCCGCTCCTAGCGCCTCGCCCGGAGCTTGCCCTTCTTCATAAACCCATCATAGTGCCGCATCAGTAGATGCGATTCGATCTGCTGCAGTGTATCCAGCGCCACACCCACGATGATGATCAGGCTCGTCCCGCCGAAATAGAACGGGATCTGCACATGGCGGGTCAGGATGTCCGGAAGGACGGCGATCGCGGCCAGGAAGATCGCCCCCGGCAGCGTGATCCGCAGCAGGATCCTGTCGATGTACTCCGCGGTGTTCTTGCCCGGCTGGATCCCCGGCACGAACCCGCCCACCTTCTTCATGTTCTCCGCCATGTCGACCGGGTTGACGATGATGGCGGTGTAGAAGTATGCAAAGAAGATGATCATCACGGCGTACAGCAGCGTGTAGATGAAATTGCCCGGAGAGAACCACTGCACCACTGTCATCATCATCTCGTTGTCCGGGAAGAAGCTGGCCAGGGTACCCGGGAAGATGATGATGGACTGCGCAAAGATGATCGGGATCACGCCGGCGGTTATGACCCGAAGCGGAAGGTGCGTCGTGTGACCGCCGTACATCTTCCGGCCCATGATCCTCTTGGCGTACTGGACCGGGATCTTCCTCTGTCCCTGGGTGAACATGACGACGATCGCCGTGATGAAGAGCATCACCGCAATGAAGAGGATCATCACGACCGGGTTCAGCGCGCCGATCCGCACCTGCGTGATCGTATTGTAGACGTCTATGGGCGCACGGGCCACGATCCCTATGAAGATGATGAGTGAGATCCCGTTGCCGATCCCCCGCTCCGTTATCATTTCCCCAAGCCACATCACAAAGATGGTTCCGCTGGCCATGGTCAGCACCGTAAGCAGGCGGAACCCGATGCCTGGATCGGGGACGATCGGGATGCTGGAGCCCTGGTTCAGGCTCTCCAGGAAGACCGCTACGCCGATACCCTGAACCACCGACAGAAGAACGGTCCCGTAGCGGGTGTACTGCGTGATCCGCTTCTGACCCTCCTCGCCTTCCTTCTTCAGCCGCTCGAAGTACGGTATGACGGCCCCGAAGAGCTGCATGATGATCGACGAACTGATGTAGGGCATGATGCCCAGCGCAAAGATCGAGGCCCTCTGGAAGTTGCCGCCCACGAAGAGGTCGTACAGCCCAAAGAGCGTGTGCCTGGACTGAGCGGCGAAGAAGCTCGCCAGCGCCGAGCCATCCACACCCGGGGTGGGGACCTGACTTCCCAGGCGGTAGACCACCAGCAGGCCCAGGGTCCAGAAGATCCTCCGCTTCAGTTCGGGGATCCGGAACATCGACTGTATACTTTGCAGCATCGACTAGCCTCAGCTTCTGGGTTCGATGAGTGTCACCGTGCCTCCGGCGGCCTCCACCTTCCGGCGCGCCGCCTCGCTCACTGCATGGACAAGCACGTTCACCGGGCGGTCCACCTCTCCCTTCGCAAGGAGCTTGACCGGCAGGTACAGCTTCTTGGCCAGGTTCCGCTCCTTCAGGAGAACCGGTGTCACCTCGGTCTGGGGTTCGAACCGGACGAGGTCGGACACATTTATCACCTGAAACTCGACCCGGTTGACGTTCTTGAACCCGCCCTTTGGCAGCCTGCGGACCAGGGTGATCGTTCCTCCCTCGAAACCGCGGTTTGTGCCGCCACCCGAACGGGACTTCTGCCCCTTATGGCCACGCCCGGAAGTGCCGCCGGTGCCGGATCCCTGCCCCCGCCCAACCCGCTTGCGCGGACGGGTGGCGCCCTTTGCCGGCCTCAGTTCATTCAGTTTCATCGATTCATCCCCTGGGAGAGGCTGAAGAGCGCCCCGCGGCCTACTCCTCGACCTCCTCAACCGAAACAAGGTGACGCACGTGACGCACCATCCCGCGGATGGCCCCGTTGTCGGGCAGCGTCACCTGCTGCTGCATCCGGCGGATTCCCAGCGCGCGGATAGTGCGCTTGTGGCTCTCCTGCGTGTTTATCACGCTACGGATTTGCCGGATTCTCAACTTCTTCGCCATCGGAAACCTTTCCCTTCCTGCCGACGAAATGGCTGACCGGAAGCCCCCTGCGCCGCGCAACCGTTGCCGCGCTTGTCAGGCTCTTCAGGGCGTTGACGGTCGCCTGCACCGAGTTGTGGGGATTGCTCGACCCGAGGTTCTTGGCCAGGCAATCCTGAATGCCGGAAACCTCGAGAACGACGCGCACCCCGCCGCCGGCAATCACTCCGGTACCGGCCGACGCAGGCTTTATCAGCACACGGCCCGCACCCGCGATGCCCAGCACCTCGTGCGGAAGCGTCCCCTTGATGAGGGGAATCTCCATCATGTTCTTCCGGGCCGCCTCGGCTCCTTTGCGGATGGAGTCTGCAACCTCATTCGCCTTGCCCAGGCCGACGCCAACCTTGCCCTTCTGGTTCCCCACCGCCACTATGGCGTTGAACCCGAAGCGTCGGCCGCCCTTCACAACCTTGGCCACGCGATTGATGCTGATGACCCGCTCGACAAATTCGGGTTGGGCGTCCCACTCGGTGCGATCCCGCCTGCCCCCTCTGTCTCCTCTCAACGCCAGGTCCTCCCGTCTCTTCCTCTTATGCAGCTCCTAGAAGAGGAGCCCGCCTTCCCGTGCACCCTCGGCAAGGGCCTTGATGCGGCCGTGATAGACATACCCGCCGCGGTCGAAGGCGACCTTCCCGAAACCCCTGCTCTTGGCGATCTCCGCGATCCTCTTGCCCACCAGCCTGCTTTTCTCCGACTTGGACTTCCCCGACAGGCTCTCCTTCAGGGAAGGATCCAGCGTGGATGTCCCGCAGAGAGAACGGCCGGCCACGTCATCCACCAGCTGCGCGTAGATGTGCACATGGCTGCGGTATACAGCCAGACGGGGCACATCCCCCGTACCTGACAGGTCCTTGCGGATCCTGCGGTGGCGGCGAAGCCGCGACTCTCTTCTCTTCTTTGCGATCGAAGCCATGGTTCCTTCAAGCTCCTCAACCCGGATCCGGGCTCGCGGCCCGGCCGCCCGTGGTCATTAACCGGCCGACTTCCCGGCCTTCCTGCGAACCTGCTCTCCTTCAAAGCGGATCCCCTTGCCCTGGTACGGCTCAGGCGGCTTGAGGGCACGGATCTCGGCAGCAAACTGGCCCACAGCCTGCTTCCTGATGCCGCTTATCGTGACCTTGGGGGGACGGTCGGCAACCTCGGCCTTCAGCCCCTCCGGCACCTCCATACGCACGGGATGTGAATAGCCGATGTTCACCTCAAGGGCCGGCCCGTTCATGGCGAAACGCCAACCTGTGCCCTTTATCTCCAGGGTCTTAGAGAATCCCCGCGAAACCCCTTCCACAAGGTTGTTGACCATGGCCCTGGAGACACCCCAGAGAGCCTTGATCTTCCTGTTGTCGGAATCGAGGTCGGCCAGGATGTGTATCACAGCACCTTCCTGCCGCAGGTCTATGCCCGGGAGCAGCTCATAGCTCAGCTCGCCCAACGGCCCTTTGGCCGTGACCACCCGTCCGTCCACGTCTACCTTGGTGCCCGCGGGAACGTTGATCGGCTTTTTGCCTACCCTTGACATTCGACTCGCCTCCAGAGGCCGTACGAAGGGCCTCGACTGCTGCGGCTCCGCAGAGCCTCCTACCAGATCTCCGCCAGCAGCTCTCCGCCGACGCCCTCTTCGCGGGCCTCGCGGTCGGTCAGAACACCCCTGGGAGTGGACAAGATGGCCATTCCAAGGCCGGCCCGGATAATCGGGATCTTGTCACTGCCCACATAGATTCTCCGCCCGGGCTTGCTGATCCTCCGGATGTGACGGATGACGGACCCGGCCTCATCCTCGTACTTGAGGTAGATCCGCAGCACGCCCTGCCTGGAATCCTCGATCCGGCGGTAGTTCGCAACGAACTTCTCCCGCTCCAGGACCTTTACTACGTTCTCCTTCAACCGCGATGCAGGAACGTCCACCCGCCTGTGGCCTGCCTGGCAGGCATTGCGGATGCATGTCAGCATGTCGGCAATCGGATCAGATACACTCATCCCGCAACCCCCTACCAGCTCGCCTTGACCATGCCGGGCAGCTGGCCCGACAGGGCCATCTCCCTGACGCAGATGCGGCACATGCCGAACCGCCTCAGGTACCCCCTGGGGCGTCCACAACGACGGCAGCGGTTGTATCCGCGGACCTTGAACTTGGGCTTTCGCCTCCACTTCTCGACCAGGGCTTTCTTCGCCACCTGACTCCTCCGTCCTGGGTGCCCTTGCTAACGCTCCCGGAAAGGCCAGCGCATGGCCTTGAGGAGCTCGTATCCTTCTTCATCGGTGTTCGTGCTGGTCACAAGGGTGATGTCCATACCCCGGATCTTCTCCACCTTGTCATAGCGGATCTCCGGGAACAGCACCTGCTCCTTGATGCCGAATGTATAATTGCCCCGCCCGTCGAAAGACTTGGGCGAAAGGCCGCGGAAGTCGCGTATCCGTGGAATCGCAATCGTTGTCAGCCTCTCCAGGAACTCCCACATGCGGGCGCCCCGCAGGGTGACCATGCAGCCGATCGGGTTGCCCTCGCGGAGCTTGAAGTTCGCGATGGAACGGCGGGCGCGCCTTATTGAGGGCCGCTGCCCGGCGATCTGCTCCATGTCCGCCACGGCGGCATCCAGGAACTTGATGTTCTGCAGGGCATCCCCGACCCCCATGTTCAGAACGATCTTCTGAAGCCTGGGAACCTGCATCCTGCTGGAGTAGGAAAAGCGCTTCACCAGAGACGGGATGACCTCCTCTTCGTAGAAGGCCTTCATCGAACTGGGCGGGGGCGGATCGATCTCGATTTTCCCCTTCTTTCCCGCCTTCTTCGGCTCTTCCTGAACCTTACCCTTCTTCTTGTCTTTCGTTGCCATCCGGCTACCTCTCGCAACCTCACTCCCGCCCCGCTCCGGATCCTCCGGCGTTCGGGCAGGACTGGAGGATAACTACCCCTTCTTCTTCTCCATGGTCTCGCCCGAGCGGGCGGCGACCCTGACCTTGCTGCCGTCGGGCAGATACTGAGCCCGAACGCGCGTCGGCAGGCCGGTCTTGGGATCGATCAGCGCCACATTGGACAAGGCGATGGGCGCCTCCCTCTCGACGATGCCGCCCTGGGGCGCGGCCTTGCCGCCCTTGCGGGTGTGCCGCTTGATCAGCTGTACACGCTCCACGATGATCTCGCCCTTGCGGGGCAGGACCGACAGGACACGCCCCGTCTTGCCCTTGTGCGCCCCGCTCAGGACCACAACCGTGTCGCCCTTCCTGATGTCAATGGCCATAATCTCAGCTCCTCCGGACCGGCTTCCCTAGAGAACCTCAGGAGCCAGCGAGACGATCTTCATAAACTCCTTCTCACGGAGCTCGCGCGCCACGGGGCCGAAGATACGCGTTCCCCGGGGCTCCTTTTCCTTGTCAATCAGGACGGCCGCGTTCTGGTCGAAGCGGATGTAGGAACCGTCCTTCCGCCGGATCTCCTTGCAAGTGCGAACCACCACAGCCCGGGCCACGTCGCCCTTCTTCACATTGGAGCCCGGCAGGGCATCCTTTATGGCCACGACGATGATGTCGCCGATGCTGCCGTAGCGCCGCCGGGTTCCCCCGAGCACCTTGATGCACATGGCCCGCCTGGCCCCGGAGTTGTCCGCTATCGTGAGCATTGTCTGCTGCTGGATCATCTGCCGTCACTCCCGCGCGGCGCACGCCGCGTCTCTCGATCCATCCTCCGCCCGCTCCGCCTTTGCGGCCCGGAACGCCGACTCCCGAACCCGCCTGCGCTAGCCCGCCTTCTTCAGAATGGTGACCAGGCGCCAGCGCTTCATCCTGCTTTTCGGGCGGGTCTCCATGATCCGGACCAGATCCCCTTCGCTGCACTCGTTGTTCTCGTCATGCGCGTGGTACTTCTTCGTGAGGGCGATGTACCGCTTGTACAACGGATGCTGCAGACGACGCTTCTGGGCGACAACGATCGTCTTGTCCATCCTACTGCTGACGACGACCCCCTCACGGGTCTTGCGTTGTGTTCTCTCGGCCATCTACGGTGTCCCCTCAGGCTTTCCTGCCGGCAGCCGCGCTGCCGCCCCTGCGATACTCCCCCAGCAAGGTGAGGATCCGGGCGATGTCGCGGCGAACCTCGCGTATGCGCAGGGAATTGTCCAGTTGCTGCATGGAGTTGCGGAAGCGCAGGTTGAACAGCTCCTCCCGCATGGCCCCAAGCTTCTTCTCCAGCTCTTCAGCCGCGAGATTCCTCAGCTTATCGGGCCTGTTTTCCTTCACGTCCCCCTCCTGGCCACGGCAGCTCGACTGCCGGGCATCCAGACCAACATCAATCAGTGGACCGTCCGCACCACGAACCTTGTCTTCACAGCCAGCTTGGATGACGCCAGTTGGAAGGCCTCGCGGGCCAGGGCCTCGGGCACTCCTTCCAGCTCGAAGAGGATACGGCCGGGCTTGATCACCGCAACCCATCCCTCGGGATTCCCCTTGCCCTTACCCATGCGCGTCTCGGCCGGCTTCGACGTGATCGGCTTGTCCGGGAAAATGCGGATCCACATCTTCCCCCCACGCTTCACATGGCGGTTGATCGCCACACGCGCGGCCTCGATCTGGCGGTTCGTGATCCAGGCAGGATCGAGCGCCTTGAGACCGAACTCCCCGAAGGCGACGGTGCCACCCCGGAGGGCCTGGCCATTCATGCGGCCCCTCTGTTGTTTCCGGTGCTTTGTCCGTTTCGGCATCAACATGGCTGATGTCTCCCGTGACTATCCTGCCCTGTGACTAGTTGCGCCCATGCCGCGAATGGCGGCCGGGGGGCGGAGGAGGAGTCGGGGCGTTTTCCGCCTCTTCGATTCCCCCGAGAATCTCACCCTTGAAGATCCAGGTCTTTACTCCGATCGCCCCGTAGGTGGTCCTGGCAGTGACCTGGGCGTAGTCGATGTTCGCCCGCAACGTGTGCAGGGGCACCCGCCCCTCGCGGTAGCTCTCGGTGCGGGACATCTCCGCTCCGCCGAGGCGGCCGGCGGCCATGATGCGCACGCCCAGGGCACCGGAACGCATCGTGGATGACACGGCCTTCTTCATCGCACGGCGGAACGAGATCCTCTGCTCAAGCTGGCGGGCGACGCTTTCGGCCACCAGGTACGCATCCAGATCGGGGTTGTCGATCGACTTGATATCGATGAAGACCTCCCGGCCGGTGAGGTGATGCAGTTCGTCGCGAATCTGGTTCACCTGGGCGCCGCTCCGGCCGATGACCATGCCCGGCTTGGACGTGAAGATGGTTATGTCCACCTTGGTTCCGCCGCGCCTGTCGATGCGGATCCTGGAAACTCCGCTGTTCTCGAGGCGCCTCAGCAGATACCTGCGGATGGTCAGATCCTGCTCCACCAGGTCCGCATACTCCTTCTTAGCGAACCAGCGGGAGTCCCAGGTCTTGATCACCCCCAGCCGGAAGCCTATCGGATGTGTCTTCTGTCCCAAGGAATCCTCCTCGACCTTCCGGATTCGCGCCCGGGCCGCCCCTAGACGCCATCCCCCACTACGATAGTGATGTGACTGGACCTCTTCAGAATCGGCGTAGCCCTGCCCTGCGCACGCGGCAGAAAGCGCTTCATGGTCGGTCCCGCACTGGCGACCGCCATCTTCACGCGAAGATCCTCAACCGGGACCTTCTCCTCGAAATTGCCGCAATTGGCGACCGCAGACTTCAGGACCTTGCTGATGGTCCGGGCGATCGGCCGCGTCGTCAGAGCCAGGGTCTCCTGCGCGGCATCCACCGGCAGTCCCCGGATGAGCCTGAGCACCCGGTCAGCCTTCGTGGGCGACACACGCACATATCTGGCCACGGCTCTCGCTTCCATATCCATTCCCCTTCCCGCCTTCTATGCGGCGCCTACCGCATGCCCGATGACTTGTCGGACTTGGCGTGCCCGCGGAACGTGCGCGTCGGCGCGAATTCGCCAAGCTTGTGGCCCACCATGTTCTCCGAGATGTAGATCGGGATGAACTTGTTGCCGTTGTGTACGGCGATGGTGTGCCCGACATACTCAGGTGTGATCGTGGAGCGGCGGGCCCAGGTCCTGATGACCTTCTTCTCCCGCCCCTTGTTCATCTCCTCGACCTTCGCCTGGAGCGTGGCGCTTACGTAGTAGCCCTTCTTGATCGAACGAGCCATAGGTCCGATGCCTCCGCTACTTCCTCCGACGCACGATGAGTTTGTCGGAGAGCTTCTTCTTACGGGTCTTGAGGCCCTTTGTCGGCTTACCCCACGGCGTGCAGGGATGCCGTCCGCCGGAACTCCGTCCTTCGCCGCCGCCCATGGGGTGGTCGATCGGGTTCATCGTCACACCGCGGTTGTGCGGACGGCGGCCGAGCCAGCGGCTCTTCCCAGCCTTCCCCACCACCTCGTTCTCGTGGTCGATGTTGCCGACCTTCCCGATGGTGCAGTAGCAGTCCAGGTTGAACATCCGGACCTCGCCGGAGGGCAGCCTGACCTGCGCGTACCGTCCTTCCTTGGCCATCAACTGGCACTCGCTGCCGGCGCCACGGGCCACCTGACCGCCCTTGCCGGGGATCAGCTCGAGATTGTGCACCGACGTGCCGAGTGGGACATTGCGCAGGGGGAGTGCGTTGCCGTCCCGGACCTCGGCCTCGGGACCGGACATCAGCACGTCGCCGACAGTCACGCCGTGCGGGGCAATGATGTAACGCTTCTCTCCATCCCTGTAGAACAGGAGGGCGATCCTGCTGGAGCGGTTCGGGTCGTACTCGATCGCCGCAACGCGCGCGGGGATGCCCACCTTGTCCCGCTTGAAATCGATCAGGCGGTAGCGACGCTTGTGACCGCCACCCCTGTGCCACACGGACGTACGCCCCCGGCTGTCACGCCCGCCCGACCGCTTCAGCGGCCTCAGCAGGGACTTCTCCGGCTCCTTCTTCGTGATCTCCGCGAAGTCGGAGACCGTCTTGAAGCGGAGAGCCGGGGTAATCGGCTTGAATTTCTTCAGGGCCATCAGGACTGCTCCTTCTGCTCCGTCTATGGGCCCGTAGGCTAGCCCGGCCTTTACACCGGGCCTCTCCTGCAAAGACAGGTCCGCTAGACCTGGTCGAACACCTCGATGGTCTGGCCAGTCTTCAGAGTGACAATGGCCTTCTTCCAGTCGGACCGTTTCCCTTCATAGCGTCCCATCCGCTTGGGCTTGCCAAGGTAGTTCATCGTGCGGACCTTCGTGACCTCGACTTCGAAGATCTTCCCGACCGCCCGGGCGATCTCGATCTTGTTGGCCGATGGATGAACACGGAAAAGGTAGCTGTTCCCCTTCTCGCGCTGGCTTGTGCCCTTTTCGGTGATGATGGCTCGCTCGACTATGACGCGGGGATCCTTTGTCACGCCCTCACCTCCTTCAGCACATCGATCGCCTTCTCGGTGATCAGGATGTGACCTGCCCGCAGGATCTCGTATGCGTTCACCTGCGCCGCGCTCGTCGTCTGGACGAGGGGCAGGTTACGCGCCGCCCTCATCACGGCGGCATCGTTGCCTTCGAGAACCAGCAGACACTTCGTCCCGGACAGCCCGAGGCCTTTCAGCAAGCTGGCCATCTCCCGTGTCCTGCCCCGCTCGAAAGCGAGGTCCGTCACCACCGTGACCAGCCCCTCCTTCGCCCGCACGGAAAAGGCGGAACGAAGGGCCTGCCGCCGGATTCTCCTGGGCAGCAGCACATGGTAGTCGCGGGGGATCGGCCCGAAGGCACGGCCTCCGCCGACATAGTGAGCCGCGCGGGACGTACCCTGGCGGGCCCGGCCGGTCCCCTTCTGGCGGAACGGCTTCTTGCCTCCTCCGCTGACCATCCCCCTGGTCTTCACCTGGGACGTGCCCTGTCTCTGGTTGTTCAGGTAGTTCGTCACCACCTGCCACATCAGGTGCCGGTGAATCTTCGCACCGAAGATGTCCTCGGGGAGCTCCACCGTGCCGCGTTCCTGACCCCTGGAGTCGCGCAGTGTCGCAGTAGGCATCTCCTACTTTCCTTTCTGAACGGCGCCCTTGCGGCCGGCTCCTGCCGGACGGATGACGACGAAGCCGTTGCTTCCGCCGGGTACCGCACCTTCCACGAGGAGAAGGTTGCGGTCGCTGTCGACGCGCACAACCCTCAGGTTCCGGGCGGTAATGCGCCTGTTGCCCATCTGCCCCGGAAGCCTGCGCCCCTTGATGACATGGGACGGCCAGGCGCTCGCGCCTATCGACCCGGGGAGGTCTCCCGTCTTGGATCCGTGCGATGCAGGACCGCCCGAGAATCCGTGGCGCTTGACCACGCCCTGGAACCCCTTCCCCTTGCTGGTTCCGACGACGTCGACAAAGCTGCCGGTCTCGACCTGTTCCACGGTCAGCGTGTCGCCGGGCTTGTATTCCGCATCTTCGGCGATCCGGAGTTCGCGCAGCCAGCGCGGAGCCCGGGCGCCGTACTTCGCGGCATGCCCCTTCTGCGCCTTAGTGGCCCGCTTGTCCTTGCGTTCGCCGAACCCGACCTGAACAGCCGAGTATCCATCCTTGTCCACTGTCTTAACCTGCAGAATCGGGCACGGTCCCGCTTCCAGTACGGTGACCGGAATCAGGAGGCCCTCATCCGAGTAGACCTGGGTCATTCCGAGCTTACGCCCGATCAAACCTATCATCGCAGGTTTCCTCTGCTGCAGCCCGCGCTACAGCTTGATCTCGATATCAACGCCGGCCGGCAGTTCGAGCTTCATGAGCGCATCCATGGTCTGCTGAGACGACTGTGTAATCTCAATCAGCCTCTTGTGCACCCGCATTTCGAACTGCTCGCGCGACTTCTTGTCAACGTGGGGCGACCGGAGGACAGTGTAAACCGATCTCCTCGTCGGGAGGGGAATCGGCCCCGCCGTGATGGCCCCGGTTTTCTTGGCCGTCTTAACGATCTCGCCCGCGGACTTGTCCAGGATCGTGTGATCGTAGGACCGCAGCTTGATCCGAATCTTCTGTGCTACCACCTGGCACTCCAAATCGCCCCTATGCGGAGCAGGCTCGGCCGCCGGGCCGGACCCGGCGGCGGTCGATTACTCCAGGATCTCGGTGACGAGGCCGGCGCCCACGGTCCGCCCGCCCTCGCGGATGGCGAACCGAAGCTCCTTCTCCATGGCGATCGGTGTGATCAGG
>CAZWSC010000044.1:0-6939 GCA_964636385.1 uncultured bacterium | reverse complement strand
ACCATGAACACCGCCAGCCGCTCCAACCCCATCTGCCTCCGCTTGCTCGCTGCCGAGGGTGCGTGCTATCTGCCTGAGCCCTGCTCCTGAGACTGCCATCTGGTTGATGGGAATGAGCAGGTGTCTGAGCCTGAGGGTCGAGAAGGAACGGGTTGACGGATTTGGCGGTTGGAGACTACACTTTGTCTGCTCATCATCGCGAAGACTTGCAAGGATCCGGCCCGGTACATAACGCATTCCGGCCGCCGCCCGAACGGTTGGAGCGATCAGCGGTACCATGTCTGCCGGAGGTTTCATGCCAAAACGCCCAGTAAGGCGACCCAGGCCCCAACCGAAGAAGAAGCCCGCGACCCATGACAAGCCGGAGGACGTCCGAAGGTCCAAGCCGGACGCCATCGAGGTGACAGGGACTGTCGTCGAGCCCCTACCAAACGCCATGTTCCGGGTGGAACTCGAGAACGGCCACATCGTACTGGCGCACATTTCCGGCAAGATGCGCAAGCACTTCATTCGGATTCTGAGAGGTGACAAGGTCACTGTTGAGCTGTCTCCATATGATCTCAACCGAGGCCGCGTAGTCTACCGGTTCAAGTAGGCCCCAACCAGCAGCCTCGCGACCTCTCGGTAACCCCGCTCTCCTCGAGCGACCAGGGCAGAAAAATGCACTTCTGGGACGATGACGGAACCACAGAAGAAGGATACCTGCGCCATCTCAGCCTGCCGGAGATGCTGCGCCGGATTCTGCCCAGGCTGAAGCCCCATCGTCGTGCTCTGGCCATTGCCATCCTGCTGATGCTCCTGTCTGTTGCCGCGGAGCTGGCCGGGCCGCTTATCCTCCGCCGCCTGATTGACCAGGATATCCCCCGGGCAACGGGGAGCGGGCGCATCTTCGGCATTCTGCGCACAGCATTCCTGTACCTGGGCGTCTTCGGGGTCTTCGCGCTCTCCAGTTACAGGCAGATCATAGTGGTCGCACGTATGGGGCTTCAGATCGTAACGCGTCTTAAGCAGGACACATTCGAACACCTCCTTGGCCTGGGGATGGACTACTTTGACCAGCATCCACCCGGCCGGCTGCTGTCGCGCGTGGAGTCGGACGCCGAGCGTCTGCAGATGATGTTCTCCGAGGTTGCGATCGCCATTCTGCGCGTGATCATCCTCCTGGTGGGGACCCTCACTGTGATGATGCTCGCCGACTGGAAAATCACCCTCGCCGTGATCGGCATGACGATTCCGGTTGTGCTCGGCACCGTCTTGGTCCTCCGCTACCTTCGCAGGGTCTACGCCACCGTGCGGAGACTGTACGCCAAGGTGACGACGGTTGTGACGGAATATGTCCAGGCTGTCCCGATCCTCCAGGTCTTCGGCCGCTCTGCCTGGGCCATGGAGCGCCTGCACCGGGCGAATCTGGAACGGAAGTCGGTCGAGACACGCGCAGCCTTCCTGGAGTACGGCTTCTGGAGCACGGTCGTGACCCTGGAGGTGCTTGCGGTCATGCTGATCCTCTGGCTGGGGTTCGGCAGCACGATAGGCACGGGCATGACGCTCGGTACCCTGGTCCTGTTCGTGGAGTACACCCGCCGCCTCTTCTTCCCGATCATGATGTTCGCGGAACAGGTCAGCTTCCTGCAGCGCGCGTTCGCCTCTGCCGACCGGGTCTTCGGGATTCTCGACACTCATAGCAGCGTGTCCGACCTTCCGGACGCCCTCCCGAAGATTCCCCCGGATTGGAGCGAGATTCGATTCGAGAACGTGACTTTCACGTACGAAGACGGAAAGCCCGCACTGGAGGACGTGACATTCGCACTGAAGCGTGGAGAGCGTGTCGCCCTTGCCGGTCCCTCAGGAGGCGGCAAGACGACGGTGACGAACCTCCTCCTGCGTTTCTACGAACCGGGCGCCGGGAGAATCACCCTGGATGGCGTCGACATCCGAAGCTACGCGCTGAAGGCCTGGCGACAGGGAATCGGCCTTGTCCTGCAGGACATCCACCTCTTCCCCGGAACTGTCGCCGACAACATGCGCGTCTTCTCCCGGGAGATACCTGATGCCGCCCTTGATACCGCCGTGGAGGCGATCGGCGCCCGGGACACCCTGGAGCGGCTCCCGCTTGGTTACGAGACGAGTCTTGCAGAGGGCGGTCAGAATCTCTCCATGGGAGAGCGGCAGCTCATCTCCTTCGCCCGGGCGGTGGTTCGCGATCCGCAGATTCTCGTGCTTGACGAGGCGACCTCGTCGGTGGATCCCGGAACCGAGAGACACCTGCAGGAGAGCCTTCACAGGCTGCTCCAGGGGCGCACGTCTCTCATCGTTGCGCACCGTCTCTCGACCATCACCACCTCCGACCGGATCCTGGTGCTGCAGCGGGGGCAGCTTGTCGAGGAGGGATCGCACGCCGATCTATACGGACGGAAGGGTCTGTACCGGAGCCTGTTCGACCTCCAGTTCCAGGCGGGGGGGGCATTATGACCCCTCCACAGCGGACAACCGCCCAGAACGTGGCCTGGATCTGGGGCTTCTGGAAGCCGCACCGCGCGTCACTGGTCCTCCTCTTCGTATTCACGCTCGTGTCGAGCGCGGTCACGATCGCATATCCCATGATCTTCAAGGTCGTCCTCGACCAGCTGTACGAGGCGGCCCGGAGCGCTGGACTTGTACAGGATGGACAGGCCGTTGGCGGCATGTCGATCCCGATGCAGACCGTGCAGACAGTGCTGCTCATCCTGGGAGCGATCGCTCTCGGCCGGTTCCTCGCCGGGTTCTACCCGGCGTTCCGTGCGCGCATGAACCTGAAGATCGATGTTGATGTTCGAGAGGCTGTCTTCTCGAGGATCCTGAGGAAGGACTACAGGTTCTTCAACCACTTCGCCCCCGGTGACATGGTCACGCGGCTTATGGACGACATCTCCGAGTACCCCAAGATCGCGTGGTTCTGCTGCTCGGGGATATTCCGGGGAGTCGAGTCGGGCAGCAGGCTGCTCTTCTGCATAGGGGCGATGCTCTTTCTGGAGTGGCGGCTTGCCCTGCTGGCCCTGATACCCCTGCCGGTGATGATGTACATCATCTACAGGGTGAAGTCCCGCCTGACCGAGGCGGCGCAGAATCAGCAACGTGCGATCTCGCAGACCAACGACATGCTGGAGAAGAGCTTCTCGGGTATCCGCATTGTGAAGGCATTCTCCTCGGAGACCGGTCAGGCGGAAGCCCTCAACCGCATTCTGCAGCACAGGATCGGCGTTCAGTTCCGGGTCCAGCAGCTCTGGGCGATGATCAATACCCTGGACCTCACGGCAACCCGGGCCGGACAGCTTGTCGTGCTCGCCCTTGGCGGGGTAATGGCGATGCGCGGTGAGATTACGCTCGGGACGATCTACGCCTTCTATATCTACCTCGACATGCTGGTGCAGCCGATGTGGGATCTGCCGAACCTGCTTGTCACCTCCCGCCAGGCATTCGTCTGCATCGAACGCGAGGAGGAGCTGATCCAGTACCCCGTGAAGATCTCGCACTCACTTCGCGGTGAGCGGCTCTCCGCCTTCCACTCCCTGGAGTTCGCAAACGTCCGGTTCCGCTACGACGGAGACAGGGATGCCGCATCCGGCGTCTCCTTCAGTGTCGACCGGGGCGAGATAGTGGCGCTGGTGGGGCCAGTTGCATCCGGCAAGACGACGGTGCTGAAGCTGGCAGCGGGACTTCTCGCGCCGGATGAGGGCGAAATCCGCGTCAATGGCCTGCCTCTCGCAGCGTACAATCACGACACCTTCAGATCGATCGTCGGCTATACACCACAGGATTCGCTCCTCTTCAGCGAGACGATCCGCGAGAATGTCTCGATGGGCCGGCCAACGGAGGATGCGGATGCATGGATCCGCTCCGTGCTGGAAGTCGCGCAGATGGACGGCGAGCTTGCGGCGATGAAGGACGGCATCGAAACAGTGCTGGGACAGAAGGGCGCAAGGGTCTCGGGAGGTCAGCGCCAGAGGATCTCGATCAGCCGCGCCCTCTACGGAAGGCCACAGCTCCTGCTGCTGGATGACTGCACGGCGAGCCTTGACGCGGAGAACGAGGACCGCCTCTGGAGCGGGCTTCGCAGCGCGCTCCCCGACACGGCCGTGCTCCTGGTCAGCCACCGCCTTGCAACCATCCGCCGCGCCGACCGCATTGTGGTTCTCGACGGCGGCTGCGTGACCGACACCGGCACG
Organism: uncultured bacterium; assembly: GCA_964636385.1. Lineage (GTDB taxonomy): Bacteria > Eisenbacteria > RBG-16-71-46 > CAIMUX01 > CAIMUX01 > CAZWSC01. Next base: position 2,737 of record CAZWSC010000044.1, on the reverse strand, counting down.
CATGACGAGCTTGCAGGCCGCTGCGAGGTGTACCGACGCTTCCTGGAGAGGGCCGAGGAGCGGGAGAAGGTGCTGGACGGTTCGGCTGCGGGGGCATGATGCGGTCCTGCGGCAGGGGGCCGCAGACCCCCCCCTCGCTCACTGCAGCAGGATCAACCTGTGGTGCGATTCGTACTGCCCCGCCCTGAGCAGCATCAGGTACACACCTGCCGGTGCACGGTGACCAGAGTCGCTGTCGCCTCTCCACATGAGCGTATGCCGCCCGGCAGCCATCCACCCATTGTGCATCGTTCGCACCCTGCGTCCTGCCGGATCGAAGACAAGCACGCTGACCGGCACGTCGTTCGGCAGATCGAACTCCAGCCTGGTTGCATCCCGAAATGGATTGGGCATGCCCGCTGCCACACGGAATGCGAGCGGAGCCTCCTGCTCCGTGGATGCCTCTGGGGCGTTTGACGCGTCGCCATGCGAAGGAACCCAGAATCCGCCAAGGAGCGCATACTCCCCTCCCTCCGCAGACCCGGCGTCCGGCTGTCCTACGGTCCCGCCCAGCGACAGGGCCCCGCCCGTGCTGAAGGTGTGGCCGCCACCGTCGATCGTGTACCAGTCAAGGCTGAGCTGGGCTGATGCTGTCATTGGCAGTACGACCAGGGCCGGGAGCAGGCAAACCACCCGCAGTGCCGTCAGTCTGTCCGCTGTTCTCGCCATATCGAGCCTCCGGTCTGATGCCGGCCGCCGGTTCTTCATGGCGGCCGGCTTGTGTTCAACCTACAGTGTCGTCTTCAAAACAGCCTCTTCGGCGCCCCCGGATTCGGGGCAGGGGATGCTGCGCACGCATCCGCGGAGGCCACGCAGATTACCGGCTCTCCTCGTTCCTTCTGTCGACCCGCAGGTCATCGGGAAGCCCGTACGCCTCCGGGTGCAGGTAGGTCCCGCGCTCATCCAGAGGCTTGTCCTCTTCGACCGGGATGCGGTGCGCATTCGCGAATGCGTCCTGCCTGATGCCGGTGACCTGCCAGGAGACCTCCACGTTCGGCGCGCTCGTGCGAATGGCGAAGGAGCCATTCTCAACGGTTCGCACAATCTTCGCCTGTACAAAGAGGTCCGAGTCCGTCTCGTCGATCACCGTGAGCTGGTAGCGGAAGTCACGATTCAGCGCATCGAACCAGTCGGGCAGCGTGACCGTGGCGTATCCTGTGCCATCCGTAACCGTGTTGCCGTTGTAAATGTTCATCATGTCCGGGCTCTCGACGAAGGAGTGGTACAGGTACTTGTTCCCAGGGTCGAGGGGGTGATCGATCTTGAACGACCCGCCCCCCTTCGAGAGCGTTCCGGTCACGGTCGCGTTTCCCCTGAAGTGCGCTGCAGCCCCCCCGGTCGCATGAGCGGCGTGCTCGGCATAGAGAGCAGGATTGGTGGATCCGGCCGTCTGTCCGATGAACTCCGCAACCCTGCCGCCGGTCTCGGCCTTCACCGAGAAGGCCGGAACGTTGTACAGCGCAGATGTCCCGGTGAGTTGAAAGCGGGCCAGCTTTCCGTAGTCGCCGGTAACGTCGACATCGATCCCCAGGGGTTCCTCTGTTCCGCTGCTTGATATCGAGAGTGCGGCGACATCCTGGGAGTAGCTAGCGTCCTGCTCGATGCGCATGCCATGCCCCCGGGCGGATACTGCGCGAATTGCGGTCTTGTCATCGGTTGCTATCACGTCCACCCTGGCGCTCGGGCCTGTATTGCCGATGCCGACGTTGCCACCGAAGTAGTTCCTGCCGCCGTAGAAGTAACCTGCGTATCCGTCAGGGCTTTGGCAAGAGAAATAGCCGGCGACTGTTTCGCCGCTCGTAGCGGTAGTCCCCCCACGGACCCCGAAGCCCCCGGTGCTTTCGTTCTGGAAGTAGCCCGCATAGGTGGCGCCTGTAGTAGCGTCAGCAATTCCCACAACACCTTTTCCGCCAGTGCTGCTGGTGGCGCCAAACACCCCCCAGACGTTGTTTGTCGGGTGAGTGGCCAGCCCGACCACACCCCTACCATCCTCGCTGGTGGTGACCACCTCAAAGGCACGACCGCCATCCCCAGTCGTCCCGCTATACGGAAGGGTCAGGCTGGAAGCCGCCGGCTGCCAGGTGCCGACACCGCTTGCGTCCGATGTCAGCACGTAGCCGGTAGTAGAAGAAGAGCCCAGTCTGAAGCCAGTCATGCGTACAGTCCCGTCAACATCCAGCCTTGAAGATGGATTAGTCTTGCCGATGCCCACGTTGCCGCCAAAGTAGCTCTTGCTGCCGCTGAAGTAGCCGGCGAATCCGTCGGGGCTGGCGCAGTGGAAATGGCCGGCATAAGTAATCCCGCTGGTTGCGGGCGTAGATGCAAATACCCCGGTGCCTGTGGTGCTCTGGCTCTGGAAATAGCCGCCCTTGCCGGTTCCGCTATCGGATGTAGCCCATCCCAGGACACCGACCCCATCAGTGCTGTTGGAGATGCCATACACTCCCCGGGTACTGCCGGTAGGGTGAGACGCCCGCCCGACAAGCCCGTTACCATCCTCGGCGCTCGTGACCACCTCAAAGGCAAAACCGCCATCACTCGTCGACCCGCTATACGGAAGGGCCAGAGCATCCGCCGGCTGCCACGTGCCGATCCCGTCCGCATCCGCGGTCAGCACGTGGCCCGCAGTGGTCGACGTGCCGAGCTGAAAGCCGTTCACTTTCGCAGTGCCGTTAACATCCAGCCTGGCCGCAGGAGT
>CAZWSC010000043.1:0-59370 GCA_964636385.1 uncultured bacterium | reverse complement strand
CCCACCCCCGTCGTGTTCGACAGGATGCTGGGCGAGCCGGTGGAGGTGAAGCCCCGCGAGCGTTTTACAGAGGTGGAGAGGCTCGAGAAGCGGGATGTCGACGAGCGGTACGAGTACTGGCGCCGCCAGTTCTCCCGCTGTATACGGTGTTTCGCCTGCCGCAACGTCTGCCCTTCCTGCAACTGCCTCGAGTGCATCTTCGACATAGACCAGCCCCGCTGGCTGGGCAAGTCCTGCGAACCCAGCGAGACCCAGTTCTACCACATCACGCGGGCCTTCCACCTGGCGGGCCGGTGTGTTGAGTGCGGCGAGTGCGAGAGGGTGTGCCCGGCCGGCATTCCCCTGATGAGCCTGAACCGCAAGCTGATCAAGGACGTAAACGAGCTGTACGGCGAGTACGATGCCGGTGTGAAACCGGAGGAGGCGCCGCCCCTGGTTACATTCAACCAGGGCGATCCGGCAGCCTTCCTGGAAAGCTAGAGGGGGTGAACAGGTGAAGAAGGTCAGCAAAGGCGATCTGCCCCTGCTCTGGGCGAAGATGGCCGGGGGTGCGACCCTCTATCTTCCCATCGAGGAGGACGGCGTGGTGGATTTCGCCCCCTGGAGGGAGGGGGCTGCCGTCAATCTGGAATGGCTGAGCACCATGCAGCCTCCCAAGAGGGTCGTCTTTCCGCAGTCGGAGGCCTACTTCCGCTTCGAAAGCGATGACGGAAAGCTGGAGTTGCGCGAGGTGCAGGGCCCGGGATCGGACTACATCCTCTTCGGCGTGAAGCCCTGCGACGCCGCAGGGCTTGCCGTGCTGGACAAGGTCTTCCTGGAGGATCCCGAGGACGGGTTGTACGCAGCCAGGCGCGGCGGGCTCGTGATCTCCATGGCCTGCAACGCTCCCGACCAGGCCTGTTTCTGCACGGTGTTCGGCCTTGAACCCGGCATGGCACCTGGAGCCGACATCATGCTGTGGGACCTGGGCGACACGATTGTGTGGCAGGCCCAGACGGACAGGGGCAGGGCCCTCACCGACAGCGTGAACGGCGTCCTGGAGGATGCGACCGCCACGGATGCCAGGAAGGCGGAAGAGCTCAGGCAGAAGGCCTCCGCGGAGGTCGCTGACGGAGCCCGGGAGAGGCACTGGGGTGTGGACGGCGTCAGCGAGCGGCTGAATGACATGTTTGACTCCCCGGTCTGGGAGAAGCTCTACCGCCGCTGTCTGGGTTGCGGGATCTGCACCTATCTCTGCCCCACCTGCCACTGCTTCGACGTTGAGGACTTCTCGAGGGGACAGGCAGGGGAGCGCTTCCGTTGCTGGGATACCTGCATGGCGGGGGATTTCACACTGATGGCCAGCGGGGAGAACCCGCGGCCGTCCCAGAAGGAGAGGGTCCGCCAGCGCTTCATGCACAAGCTGAACTACATCCCCTCCCGGCAGAACGGTCTTTACGGCTGTGTGGGCTGCGGCAGGTGTGTGCGCCGCTGCCCCGTCAGCCTGGACATTACACAGGTGATCAAGGAAGTAGGAGGGGTGGTCAGTGGCAGGTAATCCCTTGCTCCCGCAATGTGCCGTTGTGGACAGCATCATCAGTGAGACGGCCGACATCAAGACCTTCAGGGTCGTGAAGCCCGGCGGCGGATCTCCCTTCACCTTCCTTCCGGGGCAGTGCGCGATGCTCTCCGTCCCCCCGGTGGGCGAGGCGATCTTCTCGATCACCTCCTCGCCGACGCAGAAGGACTGCCAGGAGTTCAGCATCAAGAGGACCGGCCTGGTCACCGACTACCTCCACGAGATCGAACCGGGTACGCAGATAGGGGTCAGGGGGCCGTACGGCAACGGATTCCCGCTGGACGCGATCGCGGGGAAGAACCTCCTCTTCATCGGTGGTGGGATAGGCCTGGCGCCCCTCCGCTCCCTCATCAGGTACTGCTTCGACAACCGCGCCGACTACGGCGACATACACATCGTCTACGGCGCGCGCAGTTCCGGCGATCTCATCCAGAAGGAGGAGATCACCAGGACCTGGCCTGAAACGCCCGGTACGAAGGTGTATCTCACAATCGATGTCGAGGAGGAGGGCTGGGACGGGCCGGTGGGGTTCGTTCCGCAGTACGTGGAGAAGCTCGGCTTCCCGCCCGAGAACACGGTGGCGATCACGTGCGGTCCCCCGATCATGATCAAGTTCGTGCTGGCCGGCCTGCAGCGGATGGGTTTCACGCCCGGGCAGATCATCACAACCCTCGAGATGCGGATGAAGTGCGGCGTGGGCAAATGCGGCCGGTGCAATATCGGGGACAGGTACGTGTGCAAGGACGGCCCGGTCTTCAGCTTCGCCGAACTGAAGGAACTGCCGCCGGAGTACTAGCGCCGCGGCACATGCGCGTTTCCGGAGTCGCAGCAGGTGATTCGCGAATGTTGCGTGCCTGCGCCGGGCATACGAGCCTGCCGCCCGGGTACTGGTACCGGCCTTCTTCGGCGCACAAGAGGTGGTTGTCGCAATGACACGGACGCCGGTTGACCTGTCCCGCTTCCCCCGCATCGGCGCCTTCACGCCTCCTACGCCCCTTGCGGAGATGCCCCGCCTACGCGAGGCGGTCGGCGCCCGCCCCCGCCTCTTCGTGAAGCGCGATGACGCCACCCTGGTTGCACTCGGCGGGAACAAGGTCCGCAAGCTGGACTTCGTGATGGCGGATGCACGGGAAGCCGGCGCCGACACGATCGTCACGTGGGGAAGCGTCCAGTCGAACAGCTGCCGTCAGACAGCGGCGTTCGCGCGGCGGCTCGGGATGGAGTGCTGCCTTGTGCTCGCAGGCCCGAATCCCCCGGTACGGCAGGGGAACCTGCTGGTGATGACGATTCTCGGCGCTGTGCTGCACTTCATCGGCGAGGATGCAGACCCCGAGGCCTGCGCTCTGGATCTCACGGAAGAGTTGCGTGCCGCGGGCCGCAGGCCGTACTGCGTGCATGTCGGCGCATCAGTGCCGCTGGGCGCGCTGGGATATGTAGAGAGCCTCGCGGAGATCGCACGACAGGGCGAGGCGGCGGGCGTAGAGATCGGCCACCTTTTCACGGCCAGCGGCTCTGCGGGCACGCAGTCGGGTGCGATAGTCGGGGCGGCGGTGTCATCCCCCGGTCTCCGTATCCATGGCGTGGCGATAAGCCGCGCAGCGTCCCTCCAGAGGGAGAAGGTCGCCGTCCTGGCGAACGGCACCTTTGCACTGCTCGGCCTGCCGGATCGCATAGCTCCGGACGCGGTGATCGTGCATGACGAGTACTACGGGGGGAAGTACGGCGTGGCCACCCCCGCGGGCATCGAGGCGATCAGGCTCGCCGCCCGGACGGAGGGGCTGCTGCTGGATCCCGTATACACCGGCAAGGCGATGGCCGGGATGCTGGATCAGCTTCAGCGCGGGAACCTCGATGATGCGGAGGCTGTCGTCTTCATCCACACCGGCGGCACACCGGCGCTCTTCTCGCATGCGGAGCGGTTCCAGGCGTAGGGGGGGGGGAGAGCCGAGGCGTCCAGGCTGCCCTGCACCAATGGCCGACAGCTGCCAGGATGATCCCCCGAGGGCCCCGCCGCGTCACTCGGCTTCACTCCGGAAGCTTCAACTCCGACCAGCGGTAGAAGTCGGCCATCTCCTGTGGTGAGAGCAGGCGGAACTGGGCGAAGCGTTCCACGCGGCGGCTGGCTCTGCGGTCGAAGAAGGCCACACGGAGGCGGTAGAGGCCGGGTTCAAGATGCCCGATTCCCATGGATCTTGCCACGTTCCATTGGTTGATCCCGAACCTGACCATGGTCTGTGAAAGACCACGGATCGTCACTGAGTATTCCGGGCGGCCGTCAGGCCTGAGCCGTTCCAGGGATGTCTGCAGTTCCACTTCAGCCACGCCCATTCGAGTGTCGAGATTGTACGCCTCGACATAGAAGGAGATGCTTTCTCCGGGCAGGTACACGCGACTGGCCCGGGGGCGGAAGCTCTGATCATCGAGATCCGGCCCATGGACAACCAGACCCGGCCTGATGATCCGTTCTTCGAGATCAGGCGCATCGTGTTCCATCTCCTCCAGGAGAAGAAGGTCGGAAGCCTGCAGTTCATCCCAGCCGAAGCCCTCCAGTCTCGCGTACTCGCCGTTGTCAACCGCGATTCCAGCGATGCGTTCTTCGCGATCCCGTAGCGTGAGCATGGATGCCAGGCGGACGGGACCATCGGAGAGGTCGGGAATCTGAACCGCAGAGGAGCGGCGGCGGAACTCCCATTCCCTCATCTGCACGGACTCGTTGCCCAGGACGGTGACGATCTCCTTGAAGTCGATGAGGGTGCGGCCGTGACGTCTGTACAGCGCCGCACGGACATGCGCGTCTCCCTCGAAGCGCAGCCCCTGGAAAGGATACCTGACGGAGTAGTTGGGAAGATGTGTGTCGAATGCCACGAGGAGGCGCGTGCGACCGTCGTACTGGCGGAACCTGGACACCGACGTGTGAAGCCTGTACGACCGCCCCTCAAATCCGTAGGAGAAGACATGCGGTGGCCAGTGCGGACCGTGGAGGCTGTCGACCGGGGAGAACCTGGAACCGCTTCCACGATCCTGCAGAAGAATGGTCACAGGTCTGTCTGCCGACTTCTCATGGAACCTGTAACTGAGGCGCCAGGAACGGTTGACTGCGTATCTCAGACCGGAGGCCCTTGCCGCACCCGGGGTTTCCTCGCCGGCCGTCGAAGTCCACTCCAGCGGCATTCCGAAGCGCAGCAGGATCGACCCGGCGGGTGTGAGTGGCCCCGGCAACGCGAGGTCGACACCGGAAAGCCGGAACCATGCTTCACCGATCCGTCGCCAGTACTCGGTGCGGTTTTCCAGGAGGTCAGGCGTTGCCAGAATGGGATCGTTGTCGCTCCAGAACCGATCGACGAACGCCCTCTGATTCCGCGAGCGGCTGTACTGCGCCTGCCTCTCCATGGTCCACAAGTCCCAGGGAACCGACATCCAGGAGGCCAGTCCGGCCAGTGACGGCCGGAGAGAGGCGAGCTCCATGGCACGCTGAAGACGTTCAGTCGCCTCCTCGTACTCAAGCAGGCGCGTCGCCGTCACGCCGAGCAGGAGCTCCACCTGGGCCGAAGTCAGTGTGTCGGATGGGGGGGTGCCAAGACGCTGTCTTGCCAGGAGCGCCGAGTTCTTCGCCGAGCGGGTGGAGTCCGCGAGAAGAAGGAGGCGGGCCCTCTCGAGATTGAGCCAGGCGGGCGAGTCTTCCCATCCTCCGCGGTTGTCGGCCATGGCATTGCAGATGTCGAATGCGCGATCCAGTTCCTTGCGGGTGTGCGTGACCTTCCAGCTGCGCTCGCGCCTGCGCAGACGATAAAGGTTGATCAGTTCGCTTTCCCCATGGCTCCCGACGAATGTGTCAAGCAGGTCGGCTGCGTTGAACCAGTATCCTCCCAGTTCGTGGTAGTGGGACATTACAAGCGCCAGGAGTTCGTTCCCGGGATCCCATTGCCGGGCCTGACGAAACCTGTCTCCGGCCCAGACACGCTCGTTCTGTTCACCCGAGCGCAGAAGCGCGAACCCCCATCGCATGTAGAGCACGGCAGCCCTTCGGAAGACCTCTGCCTCCTCATCGTTGAGTCTCCCGAGGCGTTCGCGAAGCAGTGTGCCGGCTCCAATGCCCAGTTCGGCCAGATCCGCCCTGATGGAGTCGATCTCCGCCTCGAGTTCTGCACGCCGCCACTGGGGTTCTGTTCCCCCTATCCTGGCGATGCTCCGGAAGATCTCCTCGATGCGTGCAAGCATCTGTGGAGGGGTTTCTTCGCGGGTGTCGAGGATGCGCCTCTCGGGATATGGGTCGGGTGCGCGCTCCCTGGTTCTCGGATGACCGAAGTCGAAGAACGGGCGCGGTGGCGTGAAGGGCTCGGGGTCCCTCCGTACGCATCCCGGGGCTGCGAGGACATGAACGAGAACCCAGAGAAGGAGGATGTGGATCTTATGCACGCACCATGTGTCAAAGCGCCGGGTTCTGGTTCCGTTATCCTGAGGCAACAGTTGTCTCCGGCCCGTCCCGGGGGCTGTCACCGCCTCCTGGTGCCCGGCCTGGTTGTCCACCGGCCCAGCCAGGACAGGATCCTCTCCATCCGGTCGATCCGCCGGTCGGGCCTGCCTCCCCGGCTCATTCCGTGAGGCTCGCCCGGGTAGCGCACGAACTCGACGGGTATGCCCTTTGCCTTGAGGGCAGCCCAGAGTTGTTCAGCCTGCTCCATGGGGCAGCGGTGGTCTTCCTCCTGGTGCTCGATCAGCGTCGGAGTACGCATTTTCCTGAGATACGTGAGTGGTGACATCCTGAGATACGCCGACGGGTTTTCCCAGGGACCGGTGGTGCGGAACTCCTGGGGCCAGGCATAGCCGAAGTCGCTCGATCCCACGAAGCTCATCAGGTTCGAGATGGACCGTGACGTGACGGCGCAGGCGAAGCGGTTGGTGTGACCTATGATCCAGTTCGTCATATACCCGCCATAGGAACCTCCGCCAACGGCGACACGCCTTCTGTCCACGTGCCTGAAGCGTCGCAGAACATGATCCGTGAAACGCATCAGATCGTCATAGTCACGGGTCCCCCACCTTCCCACGATGGCGTTAAGGTGCTTCTCGGAGTAACCGGTCCCGCCTCTCGGGTTGCAGTACATGACCACATAGCCGTTGGCGGCAAGCACCTGGAACTCGTGAAAGTAGACACGGCCGTACTGCGTGGCCGGGCCTCCGTGTATGTACAACATGGCGGGATGTCTGCGCCGTCTGTTCAGGGGCCTTGGACTCAGCACCCACCCCTGCAGGCGGCTGCGGCCCTGGCCATCGAGCCGGACCTCCTCAGGAACGGCCACCAGCCTGGACTCCAGCCACTCGCTGTTGAACCTGGTCCTGGTGAGCGGGGTCCGGATCTGCCGGCTTTCCTCAACGCGGGGCGACCGCCGCCTTCCGGGCGATGCGGGCGCGGGAGGCAGGGGAAAGCTCCTGACCTCGCCCGGGTTGGACAGGCCGGACCATGTTGTGTGCAGCCATCCGCCCTCGAAATCGATCTCGAAGTCGATCACCGCCCCCGGCTCCTGAAGCACGGGTTCGGCCCTGCGCTCCCGCACGTGGGACCGCCAGATCTCCGTGTTCCCCTCGCTGGTGACGGCGAAGTAGACCCACTGGCTGTCAGGGCTCCAGATCGCAGGCCTGCCCCCTCCAACTCCAAAAGTGTCACTGATCGTGCTGTTGTAGCAGGACCGGTCCAGGTTCGGAGCCAGTTGTACAGGCCGACCGCCTCCTGCCGGGACAAGCCAGATCTTCGTGTGATACTGGTTCCACGGAGCCTTCGGATCCTGGGTTCCCAGATAAGCCATCCAGCGGCCGTCAGGACTCAGGCTGATGGTGGTGGAAGGGCCGTCGAAGCTGGGGACCTTCTCGACGCGTCCGCCACGGGACGGCAGGCGCCACACATCCACTCTCTGGAAGTTCAGATCCGGATCATCGGTGCGGTTGCTCACGAAGTAGAGCCACCTTCCGCACGGGGAGAAGACAGGCTCCTGTTCGTCAAACCGGTCATCCTTCGTCAACTGCCGCGTCCTGCCTGTGGATGCGTCCACCAGCCAGAGATGGCTGCGCCCCTGGGGTATGAACCCCGTTCCGTCGAGTTTGTAGAAGAGCCTCGATATCGCGCGGACTCGCGGCGCATCGTGCCCCGGTTTTCCCTGCTTCTTGAGTTTCTCACGCTCCTTCGCCTCCTCGTCCACGGGTGTGAATGAGATGGCCAGCGAGCGACCGGACGGGTGCCACGCGAGATCGTTCACGCTCCCCTGGAGCCGGGTCAGCTGGCGGGCCTCGCCGCCGTCTGCGGGCATGATCCAGAGTTCGCTCTTTCCGGACCTCGCAGAGATGAAGGCGATCCTCCCGCCGTCGGGCGACCAGCGTGGCGAAACCTCCGAGCTTCTGCCGTGGGTGAACTGCCGGGCGCCGGGATCGCCCGGCGGACCGGCGGGGTGAGCCCTGCGCTTCGAGGCGGGTTCACCGTCGAGAGAGACCATCCAGAGGTGGGAAAGGTTCTTCAGCTGCTCCCTGTGCGCCTGTGACACGACGGTGAGGAGTCGCGTCCGGTCGGGTGAGAGCCGGCACTGCAGCGGCTGCCTGATCTGGTAGAGATCCTCCGGGCTGATCCTCGTCTTCCGGGGCATTGAAGGCCTCCTTCAGAAATGCGGTCTTGTGGGTGGTCTCATGCCCGGGGACTCCGGACCCGCGGCAACCCCTGCATGGTAGGCCGAAGTCCCCTCGCATGCAACCCGTGGCATCGGCTGGTCTTCCGTTCGGGCGAGCCTCTTATCCCGCCCGCTTCCTCCTACGTCCCGCCGGCGAGAGCCTGTCCAGCAGCATGTACACCGGCGGAATCACGAAGAGGGTGAAGATGCTGGAGAAGATCACGCCGCCCATCTGTACAACCGCCATCGGGACCCGGTACTCCGCCCCGGGCCCTGTACCCACTGCCTGCGGTATCATCCCGATCGCGATCGCCAGGTTGGCGATGATGATCGGCCTCAGCTTCATCGGACAGGCCGTGAGGAGCGCTTCCCTTATCCCGGCGCCTGCTGCGCGCTCCTGCGAGGTCTGATCCAGCATCAGGATCGCGTTGTTCACCACTATGCCCACCATCATCACGAGGGCCATCAGCGACAGGATGTTGATGTTCTGTCCCGTGAAGAACAGGGCCACCGCCATCCCGATAAGCGACAGGGGGAGGGTCACCATCACCGTCAGCGGATGGATGAAGCTCTCGAGAATCGCGGCCATCACGATGTAGAGCAGGAGTACGGCCAGGATCAGGGCCTCGAATATGGCCCGGAAGGATTCGTCCTGGTGCTCGGCCATGCCTCCGTATTGCACCCGCACACCCGCAGGGATCGCGATCCCGGCCATCCCGGCGTCGATCAGCGCCCGCTTCTCGCTCAGGCTTCCCTCGGCGATGTTGGCGGTCACCTGCACAAGACGCATCTTGTCGGTGCGCATGATCGTCGCGTCGCCCTCGGTTTCCGTGAAGGTCATGACATCCGACAGCGGCACCGTCCGCCCCGTGGGAGTGGCGACGGGCAGATCGGGAAGGACCGCGGGGTTGCTGCGGGCCTTCTCCGACAGCCTGACGACCACGTCGTACTCATCGCCGCCCTCGCGGTAGACACCGGCCTCCTCCCCTTCGTATGCCGTGCGGAGGATGCGGCCCACCTGGGCGGTTGTGAGGTTGTGGGCGGCAAGGTACTCGCGGTTGGGCTCGATCTGGATGACCGGCTTCCCAGGGCGCCTGCTCGTCTGCACATCCACAAGACCGGGGATTCCGCCCGTCAGTTCGCGCAGCTCCTCACTGACGGCAGTGATCGCTGCATAGTCATCTCCGACCACCTCGAGGACCACGTCGGACTCGGCATGGCCGACCCCTCCAGTCTGGAAAACGGTCACCTCCGCGTCGGGCACCTGTGCAAGACGGGGACGGATCCGTGCGATGAACTCGAGAATGGTCACCCTGCGCTCCCGCTTGTCGGTGAGGGTGAGGAGGATGTCCACATCCTCTATCCCGCGGTTCTCACCTCCGGCCTTGACGAGGACCCCGCTCACCTCGGGTTCACGGAGAAGATCGGCGCCCAGCCTTTCGGCCAGGGAGACACTCCGGCTGAGGCTCGTGCCGGCCGGAAACTCGAGCTTCACCAGCATCGTGCCGTCATCAACCGTGGGCATGAACTCCCCGCCAACCCAGCGGAACAGCGCGATTGTGCCGATCAGGACGGCAAGGGCGCCCAGGATCGGCCGGCGCCTGTGTTCCAGGCAGTGGGCGAGAACCCGGCGGTATCCGTTCTCGAGGCTGTCGTACCCACGGTCCCACGCACGCGCTGCCCTGGCGATCAGGCCGCCGCCCGCCCCCCTGCCGATCCCCTTGCCGGGCTTCACGAGACGCGCCGCCAGCATCGGCACCATTGTAAAACTCACGATCAGCGAGAAGACGGTGGCGAAGACGACCGTAAGGCCGAACTGGATGAAGAAGCGGCCCACGATCCCGCTCATGAAGGCGATCGGTGTGAAGACCACGATGTTGGTCAGGGTCGCCGCAAGAACGGCCACCGCCACCTGGCTTGTTCCCTTCGCTGCAGCCTCGTCGGGAGGCATGCCGGAGTGCACAAGGCGGGCGATGTTCTCCAGCACGACGATGGAGTTGGTCACAAGGGTTCCTATGCAGATCCCGAGCGCCATGAGGGTCATGACATTCACACTGAACCCCGACGCCTCGACAAGCATGAATGCGGCGATGACCGACACCGGCATGGCCAGGGAGGAGATGATTGTCAGCCGCCAGTCGTGCAGGAAGAGGAACAGGAGCAGGCCGGTCAGCAGGATCCCGAGCCCGATGTTCCCAAGGGTGTCGTTGACCGAACTGCGCACGAAGCTCCCGGACTCCTGGACGACCTCGATAGTGAGGTCGGGATCCAGGACGGTGCGCAACTCCTCCACTGCGGCGATGACGCCGTCCACCACGGACACCGTGTTGCCGTCTGCGCGTTTCATCACGGCAAGGCTTATGACAGGCTGGCCGTTGTAGCTTGAACGCTGCCGCAGCTCTTCCGCCGTATCCTGAATCTCGGCTACTTCGGAGAGCGGTATCGTCGTCCCGTTGCGCAGGGGCACGCGGATGCGGCCCAGTTCATCAGGCCCGGTCACCTCACCGCGAAGGCGCACGTTGAACTCGCCCTCCCCGCTGGTGATGTGGCCCACCGGCACATTGAGGTTGCCGGCTGCAAGCACACCCAGCACGTCCAGCAGGGAGAGCCCGTAGGGCCGCAGTCGCTCCGGAGCAACCGAGAGCCGGATCTCCCTCTCCTGCCCTCCCACGAGCTGTACTGCAGCGACGCCGTCCACCCTGCTGAGACGGTCCTGGATCTGCTGGTCCACGATGCGATGAAGCTCCGGTAGCGGGCGCGGGCCCGATACCGCCAGGTCAACCGCAGCGAATGATGCGATGTCGAACTTGGTAATGACAGGATCGTTTGCGCCCTCGGGCAGTTGGGCGCGAATGGCCTCGACCTTGTCCTTAACATCGATGGCGACCATGTCCTGATCGGTCTCCAGCCTGAACATGACGATAATCTGTGACAGGCTTTCCCGCGAATAGGAGACCAGGTCCTGAAGATTGGCGAGGGTGGAGATCTCGTCCTCCAGCTTCCTCGTGACCTGGCTCTCGACCTCGCCGGGGGCCGCGCCGGGGTAGACGGTCGTCACGACGACAAGCGGGAACTCGATCGGCGGCATCAACTCCACCACCAGGTGCGTGTACGAGTAGACGCCCATGATCACAAGGACGGCCACGATCATGGTTGTCAGAACGGGCCTGCCGACCATGGTGCGGAAGAAGCCCATCTCAGCCCTCCTCGCCGGGGGTTACGATCTGAACTCGGGCGCCGTCCGCGAGGAGCGACTGCCCGTGGCGCACAACGAACTCCCCCTGTACAAGCCCCGAGGCGATCTCCACCCACTCGAAGGTCATCATACCCACGGTTACGGGACGAAGCCGCACTGTCAGGACATGGTCTTCCTCATGCCCTCCCCCAGGGTTCCGCTGCCGCAGGGCGCCGCCTTCAGTGTCGTAAATCACCCAGACAGCCCAGCCCCCGTCGTGGCTCACAAGGCTTTCACGCGGGATGGCCAGTGCGTCAGGGCTGTACCTCGTCCTGACATCGAAGGAGATCAGGAGACCCGGCAGGAGCCGCCCGTCCGGATTGGCGAACAGGGCCTCCCCCTCCAGCAGATGGGTGGACGGGTCAGCCATCAGATCCAGCCTGCCGACGACCCCCTCGATCGCCGCACCCTCCGGGGTCTTCCAGACCGCCTGCTGTCCGACGGCCAGTTCCAGCGCCTGCCGGCTGCCTGCCTGGAATGTCGCTTTTACAGTGTCGGTGCGGGCGATCCAGATCAGGGGTCTTCCCGCTGACACGGTGGCGCCCACTTCCGTGACCACCGAAGTGACGACTCCCGGCTGGGAGGCGGTCAGGGAGGTGCTGCTCCTGGCCTCGGCAAGCTGAGCGGTGGCCACCGCCAGTCTGGTCTCAGCGTGATCCAGCGCCTGCCGGGACACGGCCCCCTCTGCGTGAAGGTTCCGCAGGCGCTCCACATCCGCCAGCGCGTTGTCGTATCCGGCCTGAGCCTGCGGCACGGAGTGGAACATGGGTGACGGGGCCTCCTGCGCGAAGTGCAGGACCACATCACCGGCGTCAACATGGCTCCCTTCCCTCACGGGAATTCTCTGTACTCGAAGGGAGTTGTTGGACACAACGGGATACTGCACAACCCCCTTCACGGTCCCTGCAAGGGTTGTCCAGGCCGACAGTTCCTTTTCCTCCGCGGGGATGATCTCCACCGGCACACCGTTGATCCTCCGCAGCTCCTGTACACTGGCGACTGCGCCCGGCCGGCTGAGTGTGTGAAAGCGCAGTGCGAAGACCGCCACAACGGCCAGGATGACGATCACGATCCATCCGATACGGCGGCGGCCGGTCGGATTGCTGTCCATGGAACTCATTGGTTGGCCTCCTGGCTCTCCGATACGGACAGGGTTGCGGTGACAATACCGGGATCGCCGCCCACAGCCAGGTTGACTGCGGCACGGGACAGCCTGCATGCGTGCAGCGCCTCCGCCAGCTGGACCCTGGAGTAGGTCAGCGCCAGCTCGGCATCGAGGCGTTCCAGGGGGGTGGCCAGGCCGTTCTCGAGGCGCACGGCTGCCAGGCGATATGCTTCTGCGGCAAGTGCGACGTTTTCCCGCCGTCCCTCCAGGGCCGCCAGGGCGCTCTCCAGCTGAAGGACGGCCTGGCGGACAGCGAGCGCGCGGTCACGGTCGAGGCGGGCGAGTTCAAGCCTGGCGGTTCGCAGCCGGGCTTCCGCGCTCTCGATGCCGGCCCTGGCCTGTCGCCCGTCGAATATCGGGAAGGCGACCGACAGGCCGGCGCCCGCGCTGCTCGCGCGCTCCTCGCTGGAAGGGGCGATGTCGTGGTCCCACTCGCCCTGGACCCCATAGCGCCCGTGGAGTTGTACAACCGGCCCGCGCGCCGCCCGTGCCAGGGACAGACCCTGACGGGCGGCGGCGACACGGTGGCGGATGGCATTCAGCTCGGGGCTCTGCTCGCGCATAGCTGCGACCAGGGCTTCGGCGGCCTCAGGTCCGGAAGGCCTGCCTGTCTGTGGGACGGGGGCCAGGGTGTCGGCGGGTGCAATCATGGTTCCCGGATCGAGACCGCAGATACGGTTCAGGACGAGCTCCGCATGCCGTCGGAGATTGCGCGCCTGTATAAGCGGCGCCTCGCGGTTGGCGAGCTCCACCTCCGCCCTGAGGATGTCGAACCTGCTGACAGTACCCTGCGCGCCTCCGGCCCTGGCAACGCGCAGCGCCTCTGCAGTCGTGGCGAGCGCCTCTTCCGCGATCCGCACGCGCTGGGCCGCCAGCAGGAGATCGAGATAGGCCGCAGTAGCCTGAAAGCGCACGGCATCCGACACGGCCGACTGCTGCCACCTGCTCGCTGCGACAAGCTCACGGGCAGTGCCCATCGCAGCCGAGAGCCGGCCGGCAGTCCAGAGGTTCCACGTCAGGCTGATCCCGCCCTGCAGGCTGTAGTCCCGTCCCATCTCCACCTTGAGTGGACCGTCCCCGCCTCCCAGCAGTTCGGGCGGGAGGAAGAAGACGGGCTTCACGAAGTTTGCGGTCCACTCAGCTCCCAGGTTCAACTGGGGCAGCCGGCCGGCCCCTGCCGCCATCACCTCTGCTTCAGCAGCGGTGACAGCATCCGCAGTCTGCTGGAGCAGCTCGCTGTTGGACAGGGCCAGCGAAATCGCCTCGTCCAGGCGCAGCGCCAGGCTGCCGGCTGTGACCGGCAGCGCATGCGCAGTCACGATGATGCAAGCGGCAACGGCGATGGCGCCGGCCCGCGGTGTTCGCGAGGCTCTCATCAGAGACTGGGATAATCCCGCCATGCTGCTAATCCTCTTTCGTCGGATGTTCCCCCGCGCCGGGACGCAGAGGATCGATTATCAGCGAGAAGACGATGTCGGGCAGACGCACCAGGGCTTGTGGATTCTCCTGCCCGGCCAGGTGGCTCATAAGGGCATCCACGATGCTGTGAAGGACAACGCTCATCAGGTCGGGATCGAGCTCGCGCAGTTCCCCGCAAGCCACCGCCCTCGCCAGAAGGTCGCGGTCGCGGCCTCGCAGGTTGCAGAGGCGCCGGTCGGCCTCGGGAAGGTGACGCAGCACCGTCTCGCGCGTGAAGACCCTGACCAGCGCCCGCCTGTCGATCAGGTACCGGCTCAACTCCTCCAACAGCCGGCGGTAGGTGGCCATTGGCGACAGGCCGAGTTCATGAACGTGGGAGGCAATCCGCTCGAACTGGCCAATTTCCCGGTCGACAAGAACCCGGGCAAGGGCCAGCTTTCCGTTGAAGTGCCGGTACAGATAGCCCACCGAGCAACCCACCCGCGAGGATATGGCCTGCATCGTTGTGCCGCTGTACCCCCGCTCCGCGATCAGCTCTATGGCAGCAGAGAGGATTTCCGTCCGGCGCAACTCCCACTCTGCCAAGCGCTTGGAGGTGCGTTCCGTCCTGGCCACATGTGTACCCTCTCGAAAGGGCCTGGCCCCGGAGTCCACACACGGGCAGACCGTGGCCAGACCGTGAACACAGATTCATGAACGAGTCTTCATGAATATCGGTTCACCAACTGGAGTGCAAGGGGAATCTTCGCTGAGCTTCCGGGATGTTTCCCTGTGGAGTGAATCAGCGGGTACCGTATGTTCCGCCCCCCAGGGTTCCTTCCCGAGGTTCGCGAATCGTCCCGCTCACGCCCCCGAGAAGAGCCCCTTCGAGAACCGCATGCTTGGCCTGAGAGTGCCCCCGTAGGTGTAGACGTCGTTTCCCATCTCCTCGAGGTCCATCAGCAGGCCCTGGAGGCTCCCGCTCAAGTTCATCTCGATTATGGGATGCACGATGACACCGTTCTCCACCCACTGCCCGCGGATGCCGGCCGAGAAATCGCCTGTGAGGGCATTGCTGTTGCCCCCGACGAAGTCCGTGACGAGGATCCCCGTTCCCATTGCCTGGAGCAGGCCTTCGAGGTCCCGTGTTCCCGTACTTAACCTCAGGTTCGTCTGTGTACCGGTTGTGGGAGTCACACCGAGCCTCGATGCGTAATAGGTGTCGATGTAGAAGTTGCGCAGTACTCCGTTCTCGATGACAGGCATCCGCCTGCTGGCCATACCCTCGCCATCGTAGTGGCGCGAGGAGAAGCCGCCGTGGATGTGCGGCTCATCGATGACGGTCAGGATTGGGGACGCGATCCTCTCCTCGAGTTTCCCTGCCAGGAAGGTCTGATTCTGATGGATGCTCCGTCCGGTCAGTGCCCGCCCGACCCAACCGAAGATCCGGCCGGCGCAGCGGTTCTCGAGGATGAAGGGGTGCTCGCCCGTACTCAGGCTCCTTGCGCCGAGTCCGCTCAGCGCCCTGCGCATTGCCTCAGCGCCGATCCTGTCAGCTGGAGGAAGGTCCCTTCGCGTGCGGGACATCGCGAAGTCATACCCCCTCTGCCTCTCGTCGCCATTCACGCGGATGTTTGCGTCGGCACTGATGCTGAAGGTCGTTGCAGCCGCGGTACCCTCCATGCCATTGCTGATGACCATGGCGTGCTGGTACTCCCTGTCGCGGACGGAGGCCGAAGCAGAGACGATCATCTCCCCCCCTGGAGCCGCGCGCACGGCGTCCTCGAGGGCCTGCGCCTCCCGCCGTCTGCCCGCGCCGGAAGATCCGCCAAGTCCTGCCGGATCGTGGAGGCCAAGATCGCGCCTCTCGGGTTGTACATACCGGGACGGATCCGGAAGCCTCCTGTGCGTGTCCGCGGCGAGAAGCCTGGTCATTGCAACCGCCTCTTCCAGAAAGCTGCGTACGGCATCGGTGCGGAGGTCGCTGGTCCTGTGCACCGCATAGCGGCCGTCTACGAAGAGCTCTGCGGAAAGGCCCATTTCTGTCGATTCCCTGACCCGGTCCAGTTCGCCGTCGATCCACTCCACGGACGAACTGCGGCTGCGGTGCACTTCTGCGCGCACTTCGTTGGCTCCGGCGGCCCTTGCCAGCCGGGCATACTCCCTCGCCTTGTCCAGAAGATCCCGGCTCATGCCAACCTCCCTCCGACCGATATCGCGCCCACGCGGACTGTCGGCTGTCCAAACGTGACCGGAACCCATTGCCCATCCTTCCCGCAGGTACCCCCGGTCTCGGGGATGTGGCTGTCATTGCCGACCATCTCCATCGTCTCGAGCACCCTGGGGCCGTTGCCGATCAGGTTGGCGTCCTTCACGACGCCGGTGAGCCTGCCGTTTTCGATAAGTCTTCCCCAGCGCAGGTAGAATGTGAAATCCCCCTCGCCTATCCTGACCTCGCCGTTCCCGAAGTCCTCTGCGTACAACCCGCGCTTCACGGATGAGATGATTTCGCCCGGGTCGCGCGAGCCATCGAGCATGAGCGTGTTGCGCATCCGGGGAACGGGAGGGTGGCGGAAGTCCTGGCGCCTGCCCGATCCCGTGCTCTTCACACCGTAGTGCCTCGCGGAGATCCGGTCGTGCATGTAGGAGCGGAGAACACCATTGTCCACGAGGACCGTGCGCTGCCCCTCCGTTCCTTCGTCGTCGATGTTTACGGTACCGCGGAGGTGCGGGATCGTACCGTCGTCCACGATGGTGACATCCCGCGGTGCGATCCTCCTCCCGATCATGTCGGAGTAGATCGACCGCCCCTTGCGGTTGAAATCGGCCTCCATTCCGTGGCCGATCGCCTCATGCAGCAGGATTCCCGAGCGCCCGGCCGCAAGGACGACCGGCACCTCGCCCACAGGCGCATCCACCGCGTCGAAGAGGGACATCACCCGTTCCCCGGCCCTGTCCACGGTCCTGGCGAGAAGCGCCTGGTCGAAGTAGTCGATTCCCCGCCTGGCAGAGGCACCCTCGCCGTACCTCTCGGTGCGGCCGCCGGATCTTGCGACCATCGATACGTGGAAGCTGGCCATCGGGCGGTTGTCGGCCACGAACCTTCCCTCGGAGTTGGCCAGTACCACGCGGGAGACAGCGTCGCTGAAGTTTACCGTCACCCGTATGATGCCCGGGTCATAAGCCCTGGCCCGTTCCTCGGCAAAGGTCAGGATGGGCAGCCTGTCCTGGAGTCCGATTTGGTCCCAGGGGACCGCGACCGGGTGGCGATTCGGCACCCGGCCTTCACGAAGCCGGACCGCATCAACCTCTGCGCCCCTGTCAACCACGGAGGCTGCGGTGTCCGCTGCCTGCATGAGGGCGCTTTCGCTGAGATCCTCGGAGAAGGCGTAACCGGTGGAGTCCCCCTTGAGCACGCGGATCCCGGCCCCGAGATCGATGGAACTGAAGGCCTGGTTCACCTCACCATCCTGAAGGACAAGGGTGCGTTGCACAGTGTGCTGGAGATACAGTTCGCTGAAATCTCCCCCGCGGGACAGCCCCTTGGCCAGAACGCGGTCAATGACCGGCCGGCCGAGGTCGAAACGCTCGAAGTAGTCGACACCTCCATCCTGCCCTCCTGCAACCCCTGTCTGTAGAAGAGAAGATCGGCCCCAGCCGCCCGGTGCCGTTGAAGGCAGCAGAACCATTGCCGCTCCCGCTCCCATCCACTGGAGAAACGAGCGGCGGTGGAGATTGCTGTGCATGTTATCCTCCCGAGGTCTTGCTCCATGTGCACGCTGGTCATCCGGCGGGATGTCCAGTGAGGTTCCGGACGAGGGCCTGAGCGAGGCTTCCTTCTCCATACTCCGGCGGGGATGGTGCCAGGCGCCTTCCGCCGGACCGGAACTCTGCAGCCCTGCTTCAGACGGAGGAGGGCCGCACGGTGTTGCATCCGAAGAGGATCCTAGCAGGTGTAGGGCGCAGTATGCCCGGGGGTTTTTGGCGAACTCGGCATCTTCCTTTTCGTACGCTTCTGTTTTCTGGGCGCGGCCAGTGAGCTAGGATCTCAGGAGCCATCCGTGGATGTAGGCAGGGGAACTCCGGGTCCCGTTGGCCCGGGCCAACAGGAGGAGAAGATGACTGAGCTATCAGATGTCCGTTCAGCCCGTCGAAAACCCGACACCGATTCCGCCGGATTTGCCCGGAACAGACGCACTCTTAAGTCCACTGGGGGGCGGTTCACTGCGACCGGCTGTGTGCTGGGCGTTCTCCTCCCGGCGTTGGTGCTCTCAGCTCTCCACATCGCCGGGATTCCCGGCTCAGCGCTCGCAAGTGAGATCCAGGTTCTCAACGGGGTTGTCCGGGTTATGAACCCCAGCGAGCCTGCTGAGGGGGCAGTGACCTTGGAACTGGAGGAGCTCTGGCGGGCGGGTGGGGAGGACTCCGATGCCCTGTTCGGCGTCATCATCAGGGTGCTCATGGGCGAGGACGGGAACATCTACATGCTCGATATGCAGCTGTCCGAAGTGCACGTCCTCAGCCCGGATGGCGAGTTCCTGGGAACACTGTCACGAGAAGGCGAAGGGCCGGGAGAGGTTCGGAGTCCCAGTGACATGTTCTTCGCGCCCGACGGCAGGATCGGGCTTGTTCAGACGATGCCCGGCAGGGTCGTTTTTGTTCATCCTGACGGGACTCCGGGGGGATCGCTGCAGCTCGGCGGCAACGACCCGACGCAGGGCGCCTTCTCGGTCCTGGTCGCCGGATCCAGCGGAGGCGGAAACCTTGTCCTGGGCGGGATCTCCATGTCATTCAGACCTCCCGGCGTGAGTGAGCAGACTTATTTCCTTTCCAGCGTGTCGATGGAGGGCGCCGAACTCCATCGGTATGTCTCGAGGACGCACACCATGAACTTCGCCGAGTTCTACATGAATGAAGACGAGATCGACTTCGTATGGGAGCGTTACGCCGTACTTCACGACGGCCGTGTCTGTGCCGCCCCAAGACGGAATGCCTACGAGATCGAGGTGCACAACCCCGATGGATCCATAGACCGCGTCATCGAGCGCGCGTATGAAGGCCGCAAGCGAACCGCCGATGACAGGCAGGATGCCGAACTGCTTCTGAAGGCCATTGCAGCCAACTATCCCGCTCCTCCGCTCGGTTACCGGGTTCTGGACAATGACCCGGACATCACGATGATGCAGACACACCCGGATGGATCTCTCTGGATCCGGACCAGCAGGGGAGACTACGATGCCCCTGCTGGAGTTCTTGCGACATTCGACGCTTTTGACACGGAGGGAAACTACACCCACCGGATCAACCTCATGGGACCGGGCAATCCCAGGGAGGATGCCGTCTTCCTGCTGGACACGGACCGCTTCCTTGTCGTCACACAGGCCCTCAGCTCCTATCGTGCCATGCAGGGAGTGGCGAAGGAGGCTGACGAGGAACCGGATTCGGCCCCGATGGAGGCGATCTACTACAGGGTGAAGCGCTGAAGGAAGCCTCAGAAGGGATGAATCAGGCCCGGAGAGATCTGTATGTAGTCGGATGATCCGTACAATCCACGCTGTCAATGATCTGAGTCCGGGACAGCTATGCGGATGGGGGCTGTTCCAACACGGGTGGCGGACTGCCGCCCCGGAGGAGATCAAGACTGTATGTCCTGTCTCAGACGATCCTTCATGTGCGGGCTCCTTACTGGCGCCGGCCTCCCGCTCCACGCGATTCCCGCCATGCTGGCGACGTTGCTCCTGCTGGTGGCAGGCTGTGCACAACAGGAGGGGGAAGCCGGTGGAGACACCCAGACCGCGGCGGAGCGGGACACTGTAGGCACGGAAGTGGAGGCGGCTGAAGATTCAACCCCTGCCAGGACCGAAAAGGAGATCAGGGTCGATGCCGGTCATGTCCGTCGGGCAGATCTGGTGATCCCCATCTTCGCCGACGGCGTCCTGCGAACCACCCGATCCCTGGAAGTCAGATCCAAGATCGGAGGCGAACTCGTCGAGGTCGCGGTCCGCGAGGGCGACCGGGTGCGAAGCGGCCAGCTTCTGGCCCGGATCGATGGGCGCGAGCATGCGCTCGCCCTGCAGGACGCACGCTCCGGTTACATCCAGGCACTATCCCAGCTCAAGGCGGAGATGGGGACGATTGAGACCGATCAGGCGGCCCTCGAGGAGTTCTCCCGCAGCCGGGAAGGGCTGGAGCGGCAGCACCGGGCGGGTACCCTTTCACGGGACGAGTTCCAGGTCCGGGTGCTGGAGCTCGAGCTGCAGAACCTCTCTGCAGGGACTTTCCGGCAGCAGGTGCTCGAGCAGAGAACTGGCCTGGCGAATGCGAGGTCCGCGCAGGAGCGGGCGCGCCTCAACCTCGAATACACGGAGATTCGGGCCCCATTTGCCGGAATCGTGGGGCGTGTACAGGTTGTTCCCGGGGAGATCATAGGCCTCAACTCACCTGTGTGTGCCTTGTACAACAACGACAACCTCGAGGCGGTTGTCAATGTTCTCGAGGGGGACCTCGGAAACCTGGAGGAGGGCCGCCCGGCGCTTCTCTGCATTCCCGCTGCAGGGGACACGATCCGGGTGAGGGTTGATGTGATCAGCCCCCGAATCGACCAGGCCAGCAGGACCTGCGAAGTCCTGCTTCGTGTCGGGAACCGCGACGGCCGCTACAGGCCCGGGATGTTTGTCCGTGCCGAGATCGCCGGATGGGTGTACCGCGACCGTCTGATGGTTCCCAGGGAGGCAGTCCTGCTGCGGGACGACCGGCCGCTTGTGTTCAAGGTGAACGGAGACAGGGCCGAGTGGCTGTACATCACCAAGGGTCTTGAAAACGACACCTGGACGGAGGTTGTTTCAGTGCATGGTGGAGGTTCCCTTGTTCCCGACGACCTCGTCGTGGTGAGCAATCACCTCACTCTGGCCCACGAGGCGAGGATCAGTGTGGGCAGAACCAGCCCACCCGAGGACAGGTGGGACCCGGAGCGTGAGCGGGCGGGAACCGGAAAGTGATGATACGTGCCGCGGTCAACCGGCCGGTTGCCGTCATCATGATCTTCACCGGCCTTGTCCTCATGGGTGTGCTGGGACTCAGGAGACTGCCGGTCGATCTTCTCCCGGCCGTCAATTATCCCAACCTGACTGTCATCACGAACTATCCCGATAGCCCTGCCGACGACCTGACGCGTCTGGTGACCCAGCCGCTCGAAGAGGCAATCAGCGGCCTTGCCGGAGTGCGTCAGGTTGTCTCACGCACCCGGGAGGGAATCTCGACCATTATGGTTCAGTACGAGTGGGGCGCGGACATGAACTTCGCCAATCTGCATCTCCGCGAAGCGATCGACCGTGCCGCATACAGGGACGGGTTTCCTGCTGAAGCCGACAGGCCCCTCATTCTCCGCTGGGATCCCGGGGCGCGCCCGATCGCCATCATGGTGCTGCAGGGTGAAGGTTCCCTCTCATCGATGACCGAGTTCGCCCGCGATGTGATAAAGCCGGCCCTTGAACAGATCGAGGGTATAAGCCAGGCGGAGGTGATCGGAGGGGTGGAGCGGGAGATTCTCGTAGAACCTGACCCGGAGAAACTCCGCCTTTACGGACTGAGTGTTGAGGATGTAAGCCGTGCACTCCAGGCAGCCAACATCTCCTTCCCGGGCGGCCGCATAAGGCGCGGCCCCCTGCACCTGCCCCTGAGGATCCTGGGGGAGTTCGAGAATCTCGACCAGATCATACTGACGGAGATCCCCTCGGCCCTTCCGGGCGTGACGGTCGGTGACCTTGCGCGCGTGGTGGATTCAACAAGGGAGCCGGAGGGGGTCACCCTGCTCGGTGACAGGGAGGTTGTGTCTCTGCATCTGTACAAGGAGGCGGGGGCGAACACGGTAAGCGCGACCAGGGAGATCGACAGGATACTCGACGTCCTCGAAGGCGAGTATCCGGGCTTCCTGTTTCGGTTCGTCTACCGGGACGCCGATTACGTGACCGAGTCGTTCGCAGGCCTGAGGGACTCGCTCCTGTATGGCGCGATACTCGCGTTCCTGGTGCTGTTCCTCTTTCTGCAGGACTGGAGAAGCCCGCTGGTCGTCGGAATGGCGATACCGGTCTCGGTGTTCGCCACCTTCGCATTCCTCTACTTCGCAAGGGTGAACCTGAACCTGATGTCGCTCGGTGGGCTGTCCCTGGCTGCGGGAATGCTGGTCGACAACTCGATCGTGGTCCTCGAGAACATCAGCAGGCACCTGAAGGAGCGAAGGGCGAGAGGATCCTCAGCCGGCAGTGTAGGGAGTCTTCACGGCTCAGTCGAGGCTACCTGCTCGGAAGCAACCTCTGAGGTGGCGGCACCGGTCATCGCGGCTACACTCACCACTGTCGCCGTCTTCTTCCCTGTGATCTATGTCCCGGGCATCGCAGGCGAGTTCTTCAGGGACCAGGCGCTCACCGTCACGATATCACTCCTTGTATCGATTTTCGCCGCGCTCTTCCTTCAGCCGATGCTGTCGGCGCGAATCCTGGCCACAGGCAGGGCAGATACCCGGGGCCTCTTCCGGGTCTGCGAGGCCGCCTTCCAGGGCCTCGCGGACTCATACCACACCCTCCTGCTCGCGGTGATGGCGCGAAAGGGCCGGTTCCTCGCCGTGCTCTGCATCGCGCTTGTGGCCGCCGGAGTGGCCGGTATCGGGATACGCAGGACCTTCCTTCCCGACCGTAACCAGGGCGACTTCGTTCTGGCGATCGAACTGCCGGCAGGGACTCCCCTGGAGGAGACCGAAAGCACTGTAGCCGGAATCTCCACCTTCCTGCGCGACCGACCGGAGGTGCGCACGGTGTACTCGCAGGTCGGCCGGACGGAGAGAACCCTGGCCGCGTTACGGGAGTACACGGCGTCCAACACCGCACGCATAAGGGTCCTGCTGCATCCCAGCCGGCACGGCAGACGGCAGATGGAGGAGTTGAAGGCGGCCCTGCTGCCGAGGCTCGAAGGGATGTCGGGCGCGTCCTATCTGTTCAGGGACGAGGGTATCGGCCTTGGCGAGATACTCGCTTCAGGAGAAGCGCAGTTCTCGCTTGGGATCGTGGCCGAGAGGGGGGAGGACGCGATGACGGCAGCCGATGTGGTTCTCCCTCTGTTACAGGACATCGACGGTCTTCACAACCTCGAGATGGACCGTGTGCTCGGCAGTCCGGCAATCGAGGCTTCGGTAGACCGCGAGAGGGCACTCCGACACAACCTGAATCCCGACGACCTCGCGCGCGAACTGCGCGCCCGGGTTCAGGGAGTGATCGCAACCTCGTTCAACGAGGTTGAGCAGCGCGTCAACATTGCCGTGCGCCTCCCCCTCGAGAAGCGCCGCAGCCTTGAAGAGGTGCTGGCGACGCCGGTCGAAGTCGCTCCCGGCAGGACCGTCCCCCTGGGCAGCTTCATCACACTGTCGGAAGGGCGTCCGGTCAGGGAGGTTGTCCGCAGAAACCAGCGGAGGCAGATAACCATCGGCGGTGATGTGCAGGGCCGCCGCATTGACGACGTCTGGAACGATGTCAACTCGGCCCTGGCCGGCATCGAACTCCCCGCGGGTGTGGGCTTCGTGACTGGCGGGGAACAGGAGGAGATCAACGCCTCGTTCCGGGATCTCGGCTGGGCGCTGCTTCTGTCGCTTCTTCTCGTGTACATGATCCTGGCGGCGCAGTTCGAGTCGTTCCTCGATCCGCTGATCATCTCCGCGGTCCTTCCCGTGGGCGTCATGGGCGCGCTGATCGCACTGCTGGTATCGGGCCAGTCGATCAACATAATCTCCCTTATCGGGATGATCGCGCTCCTGGGGATATCGGTGAATGATGCCATTGTTAAAGTCGCCACGATTCGCCGCCTGCGGCTGCAGGGGCTTGGCGGAAGGGCAGCCGTCCTTGAGGCGAGCCGACTTCGCTTCCGCCCCATACTCATGACGACAATGACCACGGTCCTCGCCATGATCCCAATGGCCATCGGGATCGGAACCGGGGAGCAGATCCAGCGCCCCCTCGCGCTCACCATGATCGGGGGGCTGACAATAGCCACCCTGCTGACCCTGTTCCTTACTCCGAGCATCTACGAGATCCTGCACAGGCTGACGGAGAGGGGCAGGTACGGGCATGCCCCGGTCTCTGCCGCCGCCGGCGAGGGGGGGAACCGGGAGTCAGGCAGAGGCGGCAGCGGGCCTGACCCGTCATGACGCGCTTCTTCATCAGGCACCCGGTCTCAACCTGGATGCTCTTCGCCGCCCTGATTCTGTGCGGCGTCTATGCACTCCCCAGGTTGAACATCGAGGCGATGCCGGAGACCGACCTGCCGTCCCTTTCCGTGCAGACCTTCTGGCACGGCGCCTCGCCCGGCGCGGTTCAGCGCTCGATCACAGTTCCGATCGAGGAGGCCGCACGCCGTGTTCACGGTGTCGAGAAGATCGTATCGCGTTCATCGCCCGGCCGATCCCGCGTTCAGATTTCGTTTCGGCGCGATGCGAACCTGGACTTCGCCCGGCTCGACCTGTCCGAGCAACTGGGCGCCGTGCGGCGAAACCTCCCCGCCTCGGCCTCCCAGCCTGTGATCGTCCCGTACATTCCCGCCGACTTCAGGACGGATGAGTTCTTCACCGTCAGCCTGATCTCGCCGCTGTCCACGAACGAGCTTCGCGAGAAGGCCGAAACCTGGCTGGTTCCGCGTCTCCTGTCGGTCGAAGGCGTTGCCGATGCGCAGATCCAGGGGGGAGCCAGGCCGGTCCTGCGCATCCTCCTGGACATGGATGCCATGGAACGCCTTGGCCTGACTGCCGACCACGTGTACGGCACGCTTGCGGGACTCGACGAGATCCTGCCCGCGGGCGCCGTGCGCCGGTCGGGGCGTGAGCTGACAGTCAGCGTCAAGGACCAGGTGACGCAGCGCCTGCTGGAGAACACGGTCCTCGCCGTATCCGGGAACCAGCCGATCACCCTTGGGCGCATCGCAAGAGTCGAAGCCGGATACGAGGATCCGGTGAACTTCGTGCGGATCAACGGCGAGAACGTTGTACAGCTGAATGTCGCCAAGAGGAGCGGGAAGAACGCCGTCACCGTCAGCCGTGAGCTTCGGCGCGTCCTCCCGGGGATCCGGGAGTCCGTTCCGTTCCCCGTCCACTTCGAGATCGACAGCGACCAGGGCAGGGAACTCGGCAAAAAGTTGACGGAACTGGTCCACAGGTCCCTCATCATCCTGGCACTGCTCTTCATCATCCTGGCCGTTGCACTGAGGCGCATCAGGCTGACGGCGATCGTGACGGCTTCAATCCTGTTCGCAATTGTGATCTGTCTCTCCCTCTTCTACTTCTTCGGGATATCGGTCAACTTCATCACGATCAGCGGGCTCACCGTATGCTTCGGCATGCTCCTCGACAACAGCATCCTGGTGCTGGACGCAATCCACCGGCGCCTGCACCGCAGGGGCGGGGAACGGGTGGAGGACTCACTGGAGCGGGGCGCTCACGAAGTCGCATTCCCCGTCATCACAACGACCCTGACGACGGTTGTGGCCTTCCTTTCCTTCACATTCCTGTCCGGCCGTCTGTCCCTCTACTACATCCCGCTGGCGGCATCGGTCGGAATAGCCATGCTGGCCTCGATCTTCGTCGCCTTCTGCTGGATCCCCGTTGCGCTTCGCGGAGAGGCTGTCCGCGAGACGGCCAGGACCGACAACGAAGCGCCCGGCCCGGAAGGCTGGTCGCTGATACTCCGCTGGTCCGCAGCCTGCCTCTTGCTTGCTGTGCTGACCGGGACAGGCTTCTGGGTGGTGAAGGATTCCGGTTTCGTACTCGCCCACTGGCGGTGGGGCGCCGTCTTCACCGGGCTTGCCGTCGCCGTGGGATTTCTGGTCGGCTTCATCGAGCGGATCACCGCCTTCAATCTTCGATTCTGGTTCGTCCCGGTGACCCTGATGCTCGCCCTGTTTGCGGGCACCTGGTGGGCGTACACGGAGAGGATCCACAAGGGAGGGTTCTGGCAGCAGCAGGATCGCGAACAGCTCCGGCTCTACATCGAGCGGCCCGTGGGCACGGACGTGGTTCTTTCCGCAGAGACGATCCAGCTGTTCGAGGACGAACTGATGCCGGTTCCGGACGGGGTCACGATGCGGACCTGGGCCTGGGAGAACTCCGCCTACATGTCGGTGGAGTTCGAGCCGGAGATGCTGCGGACCGCCTACCCCGAGCTCTTCCGAAACAGGCTGATCCTTCTTGCGGAGGAGCTGGGGGGAATGTTCATCTTCATCGGCGGCTTCGGTGATCCCTACATGAAGGGTGGCAGGGGCGGGCTGATGAGCAACTCGCTCGTCAAGCTGACCGGCTACAACAGCAGGGTGCTGAACGAGACGTGTGAAGCTGTCATATCGAGGCTCGAGCGGAACAGGCGTGTGAGAAACGTCCGTCTCAGCAGTGGAGACTGGTTCGAGAGGGCATCCTCGGATGAGACAGTGATCCTCCTGCACAGGGATCGCCTGCTCGAGCACAACCTCACGGTCGCGGAGGTGATGGGCCACCTGCGCCGCCTCCTCGGGATCGAGAACCCATGGCACATGATCCTGGATGGTGAGGACCGGCGCGTTCAGCTCTCCTTTGCCGAGGCCGGACAGATCCAGTACGAGCAGATCATGCACAGGACGATGACGACCTCACGCGGAGACCGGGTTCGACTTGCCGATCTCATGACCCTCGAGACGAGGCCCGTCATCGGGTCGATCAACCGGGAGAACCAGCGTTATACAATGCAGATCAACTGGGAGTATATCGGCACGGACCGAATGCGCCAGAGCTTCATACAGGAGGTGCTCGACGGAATTGCGCTGCCGTACGGTTACAGCGCGGAGGATGTATCGGGTCAGAGACTGACCCGGGAGGAGGAGGAGGAGATGAGGGCGGTGCTCTGGCTGACGCTCCTCTTCATCTTCATGGCACTCGCCGCGCTCTTCGAGAGCCTTTCGCTCCCCTTCCTTGTGCTCTTCTCCGTCCCGATGGCCCTGAGCGGGGTTGTCGGGCTCTTCTGGGCATCGGGCTCGTCGTTCGACTCTTCGGCACGGATTGGCCTTGTGCTTCTGTTCGGGATCGTTGTGAACAACGCCATCCTTCTTGTCAACCGCTTCCGGCTTCAGGTGCGCGAGCTGATCGCTGGGAGACCGCCTTCCGGCGAGATGGTGCCCGCGAAGAAGCGCCTGGGCGGCATCGACCTGTGGCGCATGCCCGGGCGGATCCGCAGTGACATTCTGGGAACGGCGATCTGCACCGGGATGCGGATACAGCTCCGATCCATACTCCTTACCAGCGGTACCACCATTGCCGGGCTCCTGCCCCTGCTTGTCCAGATCAGGGAGCGTACGGAGCAGGGCCGCGACATTTGGGAGAACCTAGCCCTCTCCTCCATCGGCGGTCTTCTGAGCAGCACGGTGCTGCTGGTTGCGGCGATGCCGGCTCTATACTGGGTCTTCACGCGGTTGGGATGGACAACGCTGCGGTTGTGGAACCGGGCGAGGGGCTGCTGCGGGCGGCCTACACAAGAAGCAGGCTGACCGCCATCACAGCCATGCCGGCGACGAGGCCATAGATCGCCGTATGCCCCGTGTCATATGCCTTGGCGGTGGGAAGCAACTCGTCCAGCGACACGAAGACCATGATCCCGGCAACCGAGGCGAAAAGCAGTCCGAAGGTCGTCGGCCCGAAGAGCGAGCGCAGCAGGAACCACCCGATGACAGCGCCGAGCGGCTCGGCCAGGCCCGACAGAAAGCTCAGCCAGAACGCCTTCCTGCGGCTCCCGGTGGCGGCGTGTACGGGAACGGCGATTGCGATCCCCTCCGGTATGTTGTGGATCGCGATGGCAATGGCGATCGAGACGCCCAGTGCAGGATCAGCCAGCGTTGCGGCGAAGGTGGCCAGGCCCTCGGGGAAGTTGTGGATCGCGATAGCAACTGCGGTGAAGACCCCCATCCGGAGCAGGGAGTTGTTTCGCTGTGGCTTTCGCATCTCTTCGACCTTGTGGGGTTCATGAGGGTTGCCGGATTCGGGAACCAGGCGGTCGATGAGTCCGATCACCAGCACGCCTGCGAAGAAAGCCGCGGCGGCAAGCCAGTCTCCGGAGCTCGCGCCGTGCGCCCCGGCAAGCGCCTCACGTCCCTTGGGCAGGATCTCGACGAAGCTCACGTAGATCATCACTCCTGTCGAGAAGCCGAGCGCTCCGGACAGGAATCGCGTGTTCGTCTGTTTGCCCAGCAGGGCCATCAGGCTGCCAATGCCGGTAGCGAGCCCTGCAAATGCCGTGAGGCCGAAGGCCAACCAGAGATTGGCATCCTCCACCATCGATCGGTCCCCCCTGTTGTTCCGGCAGCGGCCCTGCCGGGGGCATCAGGCTGCGGATGATACCGGCTGAGCGCTCTTCAGTGTATTCGTATTCCCACCATCGAGGTAAGGGAAACAGCGGAGATTCCGAGTTTCTTCAGGCGGGACAATCGCAATATTGGCTTGACGTTAGCTGACCGGGGGCGTCACCCTGTCCCGGTGGCCGGGATGTGCCGGCCGGGGCAGACGTCCCCGGAACGCAGGGGGCACCAGGACTCACGACAGGAGCTTGAAGATGATCCCGAATGCAGAAATCGCCGGCGCCATGACGATCCGGCTGGATGACGACCTGCCGGAGTACCCGGAGTTCGTGCCCGGGATCAGGCGCGCCCCCGACCGAGGTTTCACCCTGAACCCCGGGGAGACGAAGACCGCCCTGCTCAACGCGCTCCGCTACGTCCCGGCGCAGCATCACGAGAAGCTGGCGCCCGAGTTCCTGGAGGAGCTTCGCACCCGGGGGCGGATCTACGGCTACCGCTTCCGCCCTGCAGGCGACATGCCCCGCCTGCCGGTAGAGGCGTACAGGGGCCGCTGCCTGGAGGGGAAGGCCTTCCAGGTGATGATCAACAACAACCTCCACTTCGACGTAGCCCTCTACCCCTACGAGCTCGTCACCTACGGGGAGACCGGCCAGGTCTGCCAGAACTGGATGCAGTACCGGCTGATCATGAAGTACCTGGAGCACCTGGATGAGAACACGACGCTCGTCCTCGAATCCGGCCACCCGCTGGGGCTGTTCCGCAGCAAGCCGGATGCGCCCAGGGTGATTCTCACAAACGGCCTGATGATCGGGTTGTACGACAATCCCCGGGACTGGCATCGCGCCACCCAGCTCGGAGTCGCCAACTACGGCCAGATGACCGCCGGGGGATGGATGTACATAGGCCCGCAGGGGATTGTACACGGCACGTTCAACACCCTCCTCAACGCGGGCAGGCTGAAGCTCGGCATAGGTGATCAGGATGATCTGCGCGGCCACCTGTTCGTCTCCTCAGGCCTGGGAGGGATGAGCGGCGCGCAGCCAAAGGCGGCGGAGATTGCAGGGGCTGTCGGGATAATCGCGGAAGTCGACCCCTCCAGGATAGAGACGCGCCGAAGCCAGGGATGGGTCAGCCTTGTCTCATCAGATCTGTCGGAGGTCTTCGGCAAGGCCAGGGAGTACCAGGAGAAGCGTGAGCCGCTCTCCATCGCCTACCTCGGGAACATAGTCGACCTGCTCGAGTATGCGGTTGAACACAGGATGTCGATACCCCTCCTCTCCGACCAGACTTCATGCCACGCACCCTATGACGGGGGCTACTGCCCCCAGGGGCTGGGCTTCGAGGAGAGGACGCGGATGCTCGCCTCCGACAAGCCGGGCTTCAGCAGGATGGTCGATGCCAGCCTGCGCAGGCAGTTCCAACTGATACGCACCCTGGTCAGGCGCGGCACATACTTCTTCGACTACGGAAACTCCTTCATGAAGGCGGTCTTCGACGCGGGGGAAGCCGCGATCTGCAGGAACGGCAGCGATCCGAACGACGGTTTCATATTCCCTTCGTACGTGGAGGACATCATGGGGCCCATCCTGTTCGACTATGGATACGGCCCGTTCCGCTGGCTCTGCCTCAGCGGCAGCTCCGAAGATCTCGCCCGCACCGACCGCGCGGCAATGGAGTGCATCGACCCGAACCGCAGGGGTCAGGACCGCGACAACTGGGTCTGGATACGCGACGCGGAGAAGAACCGGCTTGTCGTGGGGATGCCCGCCCGCATCCTCTACCAGGACGCCCTGGGCCGGATGCGGATAGCCCTTCGCTTCAACGAAATGGTGCGCAAAGGAGAGGTCGGCCCGATCATACTGGGACGGGATCATCACGACACGGGAGGCACCGACTCCCCCTTCCGGGAGACGGCCAACATCCGGGACGGCAGCAACGTGATGGCAGAGATGGCGACACAGTGCTTCGCGGGAAACGTCGCTCGCGGCATGAGCCTGTGCGCCCTGCACAACGGGGGGGGAGTGGGTATAGGCAAGGCGATCAACGGCGGCTTCGGCCTGGTGCTGGACGGCTCTCCACAGAAGGATGCGATCATCGTGTCATCCATGCCGTGGGATGTGATGGGCGGAGTGGCGCGCCGGGCCTGGGCCCGCAACGAGAACTCGATCGCCACCTGCATCGAGTACAACCAGCTCAACCAGGGTGACCACATCACCCTGCCGTTCATCCCCGATGAGCGGCTGCTGGAGAGGGTACTTATACAGGGGCAGGATGGTGCGGATGCGTGCTGAGGCGTAGCCTCAATGCGACATGACCCGGCATTCAACCTCGTGCTTCAGCCGCCCGCACCCCGCGGGCCGGGGGGAAGAACATGACATCCTCATACGATCTGCCCTCTCCGCCACGGATCCCGGGATACTCCTGGCGCCCCGTCACCCGGGAGGATCTGCCATCTGTATACCGCATGATGGAGGAGATCGACCGGGTTGACCGCGTGGAGTGGACCGGATCCATGGACTCGCTCCACCACGATTACGACGACCCGGTCTGCAGCCCCGAAGCCGACACCATGGCGGCGTTCGGCGCGGACGGCGAGATCGCTGCCATGGCAAGGGTTGTGTCGATCCCGAACCCCCGGAAGGAGGCGGCTGCGCACATCAGGCTCGAGACACACCCTGCACACAGGGGCCGCGGTCTTGAGCCGTACATGCTCTCATGGGCGGGAGCCAGGGGCCGCCAGCAACTGGCCGATTCCCCCGCAGGGCTTCCCAGGCTGATCCGGATCCACGAGTTCGCGGGAAAGGATGACATGATCCGCCTCATCGGGGAGGCCGGGTACACGCCTGCGCGTTGCTTCTTCCGCATGCGCAGGGACCTCTCCCGATCAATGCCTGATGTGCCTGATGTGCCGGGAATCGACTACCGCACATATGCACCCGACATGAGCAGGGCGATGATGGAGGCCGTCAACGTCACTTTCTCCGATCACTGGGGGTTCGAGCCGGTGACTGGGGAGATCTGGGCCCATCACTTCGCAGGTAACAGCGACTTCCGTCCCGATCTCAGCCTGGCAGCCATGAGCGGATGCCGGATTGCCGGCTACAGCCTGGCATATCTGCACAAGGATGAGAACCGCCGCCTGGGCGTAAGGCAGGCATGGATAGGGCAGATCGGCGTGGTGCGGGCATGGCGTCGGAAGGGGCTGGCCACCTCGCTCCTTCTCCGTTCGATGAAGCTTTTCAGAGAGGCTGGATTGGCACACGCGGCTCTCGGCGTGGACAGCGAAAGCCTGACCGGCGCCCTGGGTCTCTACGAGAGGGTGGGATTTGAGACAACACTGAAGGTGCATGTCTACTCTCTGGACATCGGGGAGTAGACCACCGGCTGGCGTGTGTGTCCACAGCAGCCTGGCCGGGACGTCCGGGAATCTGAAGAACGGGGCCGAGGGCGGATCCGGTCCGGATCCGCCCCCTCCTTTCGCGGGCTACGTGTCCGGCCCACCTGCAGGGGGCCTGCCGCTGTGCGGCGGTTGACAACTCCTCCCGTAATGCCCGGGCATTTTACCCGATTGGCGCACAGGTGTCAATGTGAACTTCCGTGGACTCACGCTTCATTGCTTCCGCATTTTGTATAAGCCGGGATCAGGCCTCGGCATGATGCCCAGCCCCGCAGGCGGATCCTGGTTTACCTCGTTCAGCAGTGTGACCGCTCCGGTTGTTCCGTCAACCCGGCATATCCACCACCACCAGTGGCTGCCGGTTGCGCCCATCGGCACCTCGACCTCGTAAGTTCCGCCTGCAGGGTCGACGATCCGCACCCTCCCTCCCGACGTGGAGATCGTTCCGGATCCCGAATAGTGGTATACGGCAAAGACGTACTCGCCTGGGAAGTTCTCGTACACGGTGATGTTCTCGGGTCCGTAACTGGTTACGTCATCGTGGTCGAGTTCTGCGTAGGGTGCCAGGGAGATGGCGCCGCGGTCTGCGTAGTAGATGTGATACTCGCGTCCTTCGATGCCGGGTGTCCAGCAGTGAAGGTCGAGATCCCTGGGATTCTCCCCCCAGGTGAGTGTAACCGATACCCATGCAGTGTACTCACACAGCATGTTGATATGGCCCCTGTGCAGGGTGCCTGTTCCGCTTATCGTGAAGCATTCGGAGTCTGGCGGATCACGGTAGTCTGTACAACCGGCCCTTATGATCTGCAGGAAGTAGTCGCCGGGCGGGACCGTGATGAACTGGAAGAAACCGTCCGGTTCCGTATAGGTGAACAACCCCGTGTCCGCACCGCCGCACTGCTTCAACTCAACCAGGGCGCTGGAAATCGGCCCTCCTCCCTCGACCTGGAGGTGTCCGGTAAGAGCCGGAAGGAGGGTTGTTGCCATCGGAACATTCGAGAGACCCGACCAATTGGGAACCTCGTCTGCAACGTTCAATGCGAAGTAATGGGTTGTTCCGTGATCCAGGTTGCGTACCGTCAGCTGCTCGGGAAATCCCGATGCATTCGGACTCGCCATGCCGGGAACGGGAACAGCGGCGTCCCAGTTGGCCTGGCTTATGGGTGATGTTGAGTAGCGCATGTCATAGGTGGTTGCCCTTCCGGAGTGTCCATCGTCCCCGGTGGCTGTCCAGCGCAGGGCAACATAGTCGGCCGAGATCTCGGCTATCCGGAGATCGGCCACCGCGGATGGAGGAATCGTATCCGGCAGGGAAACTGTCGTCACGCTTGTGACATTTGAAAGACCCGACCAGTTCGGGACTTCATCCGCCGCCTTCATCCCGAAGTAGTAGATGATCCCCGGAGAGAGTCCCGTTACCGTGTGGCTCTGGGTCGAGCCGGATGGAAGAGGCGCGGGAATGTCGGCAACCTGCAACGCGTTATCCCATGTGACCTCGGAGAATGCCGTCGTGGAGTAGCGGATGTCGTACGTGGTTGCCGTGCCCTCCCGGTAGTCGTCCCCCGTCGCGGTCCATGTGAGCACCGCACTGTTCATGGTCGCGGACCCGGCGGAGAGGTCGGTGATTCTGGAAGGAGGGATGATGTCGCCCGAGGCGGGTTCCGTGGTCCCGGTTGCGGTGTTCGAGAGGGGGGACCAGTTGCCCAACTCATCCGCAGTCTTCATGGCGAAGTAATAGGTTGTCTGCGGCAGCAGGTCTGTCGCCTCGAACAGCTGAGTCTGACCGGCAGGCAGGGGATCTGGTTCGTCCCGGGCCTGGATGGCCCAGACCCAGTTGGCTGCCGTGATTGGATATGTCAGATAGCGCAGATCGTATACCGAGGCGGTGCCGGTGTCTCCGTCGTCTCCGGGCGCTGTCCAGCTGAGCGTAAGGCTCATCGGTGTCTGCGCCACAGCGACAAGATCCATCACGGCTGCTGGAGGAGTTGTGTCGGGCGGAGGTAGTGTGTTTCCTGCAATGGTGTTGGACAACCCCGACCAGTTGCCCGCCTCATCTCCGGTCTTCATTGCTACGTGGTGGATGGTACCGGGCTGAAGACCGCTCAGTGTGAAGCCTTCGGGTGTTCCGGCGGGCTTTGGGGCGGCCTCGACAGCAGCCCGTTCGGCATCCTCCCAGTTCTCCTCCAGGATCGGCGCAGTCGAGTAACGGATGTCATAGACCGAGGCGGTTCCCGTGTCTCCGTCGTTTCCGGGAGCGGTCCAGGTGAGTGCGAGGAAATCCAGTCCCTCCTGCTCAACAGCCAGATCGGTCACCTCACCCGGGGCGATCGTGTCGATCAATGCCGAGGTTGAGGCCTGGGCCACGTTCGAAATGTCCGACCAGTTCAGCACCTCGTCGCCGGTCTTCAGGGCGAAGTAGTAGGTCAGGCCGGGAAGCAGTTCCGTCACGGTGTGTCTCTCCCGTGATCCGGGAGGTGAGGGCGGTGGAGTGGTCAGGATGCGCTCGGCGGACTCCCAACCTGCCTCCGTTATGAGCACGTCTGCGATCCGCAGGTCGTAGATGGAGGCTGTGCCCTGGTTCCCGTCATCTCCGGGAGAAGTCCAGGTGAGTGTGAGGCTGCCGGTTGTGGGAGACCCGGCGTGCAGATCAAGGACCGCAGCCGGAGGAGTCGTGTCTTCCGCCACCGTGGTGGATCCGGTGGCGATGTTGGAAAGGAGTGACCAATTGCCGGCTTCATCCGCCGTGCGCAGGCCGAGATAGTAGGTTGTACCAGGCTGAAGGCCGGTCACCGTCATGTTCTGCCGCGTCCCGGCCGGGGCGGGCAGGGGAGCCGCGTCGATCCGCACAGCCGCGGGGAAGCTCGCTGCGTCCATCGGTGAAGTCGAATGCCGGATATCGTACTCGTATGCGGTCCCGAGGTCGCCGTCATCACCCGGTGCGGTCCATGTAAGGGTGAGGCTGCCCAGAGTGGGGGATTCGACGGCCAGGTCGGATACCGCCGCGGGCGGCATCTCGTCGGGAGGAGAGCCGGTTGTCGCGGACGCGATGTTGGACATCGGCGACCAGTTGTCCGCCTCGTCAGCAGCCCGGATCGCAGCGAAGTAGAACGTGGATGGCTCGAGTCCGGTGAGAAGATGCTCCTGCATCGTGCCCGCGGCTTCGGGATCGGGCGGATCAGGGGCCTGGAACGCCATCGACCAGGTGGAGTCGGCCGGCTCGAACGTCGCATACCTGATCTCGTAGCGGTCTGCCGTGCCCTCGCTGCCATCATTTCCGGGTGCAGTCCATGTGAGTCTGATCGCTGTCGAAGAGGCTTCCTCCGCGGCCAGATCGGAAATCGCCCCCGGAGGTGTCTCGTCAGGCGGAGCTGCAGTAGTCGCTGCGATCGAGTTGGAGATACCTGACCAGTTGCCCGCCGAATCGGATGTTCTCAGGGCCAGGTGATAGGCTGTGTCAGGTGTCAGTCCGGTCAATGAATAAGACTCGGTGTTTCCGGGCGTGGCAGGACTGGGCGGATCCGGAGCCTGGAGTGCGTCATCCCAATGGGCAGTGGTGATCGGATTCGGCGAATACCGGAGATCGTACCGGTCAGCGGTTCCTGTCCCGCCGTCGTCCCCGGGAGCAGTCCATGTGACGGTGATGCTGTTCGCAGTGACAGCCTCCACGGCAAGATCCGTCACGGTCGAAGGTGGGATTCTGTCTCCCGGGTCGGTGGGCTGGCTTGTATCTTCGCTGCATCCGGAGACCAGGATCATGACAATGGCCATGCACAGGGAACGGAATCTCATCACGCGGCTTCCTTTCGGCTTCCATGGCTGGGCAACGCTCTGGCCGGATGCGGACCCTGAGAAGGGGGGCTCCGGACACACGCTTCTGGTTATCGGCTGCTTCCGGCGATATCCCCAGCCATTGGCGAGACGGCACGCACAGGCATCCGGTGTTGCCTGAACCCGGGAGCCTCAGTCATTATCTGCCGGTCGGATGCAGTGTCGGCAATCAGGGAGGGAGTTTGCGGATGAGTTCAGCAACGTTTTGTCCGGAGCCATGTTACAGTGCAGGGGATCACTTTCTGGGGTTTCGTGTGGAGAGGGTGACACGGGTCCCGGAAATCCGGTCGACCGCTTACGAAATTGTCCATCTGGAGACCGGGGCCAGGATTCTCCACCTCCACTGCCGGGACAGGGAGAACTTCTACGCCGTGACCTTCCGCACTCCCCCGACCGACTCCACCGGTGTGGCCCACATCCTGGAACACTCCGTCCTGGCCGGTTCCGAGAACTACCCTGTTCGTGATGCGTTCAACGAACTCGGCAAGGGTTCGATGCAGACATTCCTGAACGCGCTGACCGGGCCTGATTTCACATGCTACCCGGTTGCAAGCCAGGTCCGGGCGGACTTCTACAACCTGGCATCGGTATACACGGATCTCGTCTTCCGCCCCCTGCTGAGGGAGAGCACCTTCCTTCAGGAAGGGCACCACATGGAGATCGACAAGTCCGGACAGCTGTCAATCTCGGGCATAGTGTACAATGAGATGAAGGGTGCATTCTCCTCTCCCGAGACGATTTCACAACGCGCTACAATGCAGGGCATCTTCCCGGAAGGTCCCTACGGTGTCGAATCCGGAGGCCACCCTGATCACATACCCGACCTTGCATACCGGGACTTCATCGACTTTCACAGACACTATTACTCTCCCTCGAACGCCTGGATCTACTTCTACGGCGACCTGCCGACCAGGGGCCACCTGGAGTTTCTTGCGCCCCGGCTCGAGGGGTTCGGACGGACTGATGTCGAATCCTCAACTCCGCTGCAGCCCAGGTGGGATGCTCCCAGGACAAGGCGGGAATCCTTCCCGGCAGACCCCGAAGATCCTCTCGGGAAGCGGAGCACGGTAAACGTTGCATGGCTGTCCTGCGCCCAGTCGGACGGGGAGGAGCGGCTTATCCTTGAGGTTCTGCAGGAAGCCCTGATCGGCAACGATGGAGCCCCCCTGCGCAAGGCCCTGGTAGAGTCGGGGCTGGGAGAGGATCTCACTCCGGCTGCCGGTCTGCTGGCCTACTACCGCGAACTGCCGTTCGTTGTCGGTCTGAGGGGCACTGATCCCGACAAGGCCGGGGCGATAGAGGAGCTGACTCTCGGCACGCTGAAGGAGATCGCAGCCAGGGGGTTTGGGGATGATGTGCTGGAAGCGGCGTTTCACCAGGTCGAGTTTCAGGGGCTGGAGATCTCGCGCAGTTTCGGTCTGGATCTGCTGTTCCGCTCGATGGGCAACTGGCTGCATGGCCTGGACCCGGTTCCTCCCCTTCGTCTCTCCTCCCTGATCGAAGGATTGCGCAACCGCTGGAAGGAAGAGCCGGACCTCTTCAGAAACGCCGTGCAGAAGTGGCTCGTGGACAACCCGCACCGCCTGCTTGCCGTCATAACGCCCAGTCGTACACTAACAGGGGAGCGCAGAGAGCGCCTGGAAGGCAGGCTTGCCGCCCTGGCCGCCGGGCTCTCGCAGGGGCAAAAGGAGGAGATCCGCCTTCGCACATCAGCGCTGCTGGAAGAGCAGAGGCGCCCGGAGACCCGGGAGTCCCTCGCTGCGCTGCCCCGGCTTGATGTTTCGGAGATTCCCGGGTCGGTGGAGATCATACCCACTGAAGAGCGAACCATTGATGGAGTGACCGTCCTGGAGCACGACATCTTCACCAACGGTATAGCCCACATCGACCTGGCCTTCGATCTCTCGCACATACCGGAGGATCTCCAGCCATACCTGCCGATGATGGGCGCTGCCGCAACAGGGATGGGTGCGGGCGGGCTCACATATGAGGCCTTCGCCACGTACAAGGCGCTGCGCACCGGCGGGGTCGGATTCGAGCTGAAGGCCCGGGAGCGGCAGCGGGGTTCGGGGGTTGTCCAGACCATGCTTCTGAGGGCGAATGCCCTGAAGCGAAACCTTCCGAGCATGGTTGATATTCTCGCAGACATCCTTCTCGCGGGAGATCTCGAAGATCAGGCTCGCCTGCGCGAAGTTCTGGCCGAGATGCGAAACCAGATGCGCGCGGCCGTTGCCCCGCGCGGCCACCAGTTTGTGCTGAGGGCCGCCGCCTCCGGCCTGTCCGCAAGCGGATACCGTGATGATCAGTGGCACGGCGCCTCCCAGATCCGCTTCCTGAACGAACTGCAGCGTCGGAGCGCGAAAGATGCCGCGGATCTTGCAGGGAAGCTCGGAAGACTGCGCGAGCTGGTCTTCCGCAGGGACCGACTGGTGGTCAATCTGACAGGCGACGAGACCCTCCTTGCTCCCATGAGAGACCTGGTCGGCAGGCTGATTGATGCCCTTCCGGCACGAGAAGACCCGGGGGCGGCATCCGGGCCGCAACCCAGGATTGTACACCGCGGCATTGTCATTCCGGGTGATGTGTGCTACGTGGCGAGGGTGTTCCGCGCCTCCCGGTTCACCGATCCCGGCGCCCCGCGGACCCTCGCACTTGCCGGTATGCTTGCCGACGGGATCCTGTACAAGAGAATCAGGGTGGAGGGCGGTGCATACGGGGGGTTTGCGGTCCACCAGCCCTCGTCCGGCCTCTTCAGCATGCTATCGTACAGGGATCCGAATCTGGAGAAGACCATCGGGGTCTACGACAGCCTGTTCGGGGACTTCCTCTCCGAAGAGCTCGATCCGGAGGAGATACGCAAGGTCATAATAAGCACGATCGGTTCGCTGGACACGCCGCTGGAACCTGCATCCAGGGGATATGCCGCCCTGGAACGCCACCTGATAGGGCTGAAGGATGACGACAGGCAGGCTGTCCGATCCGGGATCCTGGAGCTTGTCGCAGCGGACCTTCGCGCCGCGGCCGAGGAGCTTGGAAGTGCCATGGTGGCGCAGGGCGCACAGGCGGTTCTCGCGCCGAGGGAGCGCATCGAGGCTGCCAACCAGGTCCTGGAGCGGAGATTCGTTATCGAAGGCCTGGACTGATTCGGATGTTCATCGTCCGGCCTGCCGGTCAGCCCCCGTGGCGAGCTCGTAGGTTCTTCTCACCAGGGGATCCGGCTCGTCCTCCATGTGGAGGCGGACTATCCGGGCCGTCTCCTCATCTTCCAGTGCGAGCAACGCCTCAACCGCGGCGGCGCGCGATGCTCCATCCGAAAGGGTCGCCACAGTTGCCCTTGGATCACCGGCCGCCCCGGGGTAGCGCTGCAACTCCTGTACAAGCGCCCTCCGAGCGATGGCCCTGGCTTCGATGTCCGCGGTTCCGATGCTGTCGGCCAGTGACACCGCTATCCTGCCTAGTGTGCGGATCCAGACCATCCTGTTTCCGACCGGACCTGCCTTACCAGCTCCCTCCGTTCGTCTGCCCGTCCGGGGCCGGGGGCCCTCATCCGTCTGATGCAGCCGCGAGGCGATTGCGCGGACCGGCTCGGAACCGAAGGAGACCAGAGCCGCGGATGCGGCCGAGCGGACGGTCATCATCGGATCGTCCAGCAGATCAACCAGCCTGTGGATCGCCGTTGTGTCGCGCAGACTCTTCAGGGCGTCGGCCGCGTAGATCCTGCGCCGCTCTTCCGGATCACCCAGGAAGGGGTGAATGTCCGGGGCGGCCCTGATGTCGCCCATCACGCCCATGGATCGGATCAGCGGAACCCACAGCTTCTCCTCGTGCCGATCGGCCAGCATCGCAGCCATCGACTCCAGTGCCTCGACGCGCCCCAGGTCGCCGAGCAGGCTCACGGCATTGCGCCGCACCTGCGGATCCGGATCCTGCAGGCGGGGCAGGATCCTCGCAGCGGCCGAATCGGGATGAGCCTTGCCGAGCGCCTCGAGAGTCCGGTACTCAAGCCCGCTCCTCGTGGCGAGATGCTCCGTGAACGCATACTCGATGCTCTCCATGCCCCTTGCGATCAGGGCGGCGCGGGCTCTGCGGACCGGCTCCCGGGCGCTTCCAACCTCCCAGATCGAAGCTGTCTCGAACAGCTCGGCTACTGCGCGGGCGGAATCCTCCGCCGTGAGCACAGGCTCGGGGATGATCTCGGCAGGGGGGTGTACATTCCGGTCGAGATCGATCCCGATGGCGTACAACTCGGAGGACCAGACAGAGCCGTCTGCGGCCGGTCCGCCCTCCGGATACGTATCGTTCCCCTCCAGGTCCAGGAATACCGCCGCCCCCGTGAAACCCCTCGCCCATCTGCTCCAGCCCTGCCCGCGTCCCGGGGTTGAGTAGAGATCGTCACCCTGCGCATCGATGAAGACCGCCGTAGAGTTGGTGAGGGAGACACCCTGCCCGTCGCTCACGACGTAGAAGTCGTTCCCGCTTTCGTCAAGCAGCCAAGCAACCCCGAGGTCGTGGGCCGTTCCCTGGGTCACGCCAAACCTGCAGATGTAGTGATCATCCCCGCCGCGGTCCCACAGGGATCCGACGGAAAGGTGAACCCCTGCCCCCTGCGCATACTGGGTCGCAAGATACCGGTCATTTCCGCCGCCGTCGTACAGGAGTCCGATCGAGTACCAGTAGCTGGAACCCTGTGCATAGACCTCGGCGTTGTAGAAGTCGTTTCCCTCTTCGTCCATGAGGATCCCGACCCCGCCGCCTGCCCGGGGGCGGAACCCTATCGAGAACCCCTGTGAAAGGGACTGAAAGTCGTGCGGCAGAAGCGGCGAGTGGAGATAGCGTCCCCCTGCGCGGTACGTGTCGTTTCCGGCGGCGTCATACAGGAGCCCGGCGCCGAAGGTCGAGGCGAATCCCTGGGAGTACCTCGCGGCCCTGTACATGTCGTTCTCGTCATGCCGGATGGGAACCGATCCGGTGCCTGGAACATTGACAAGACCGGCTGTGTAATTGCGGTCCTCGGTCAGCTCGGGCCCGGGAGGAGGGGTCTCCCCCGCGTCCACGACAAGGGCGCCGAGGCCGAATGCCCCGGCTCCCTGGCAGAAGTTCCGCCCTTCGAATGTGTTCGCGCCGCTGCCGTCATACAAAAGGCCTGCGCCGAAGAAGCCTGCGCCGCACGATCCGTCCTCTCCCAGGTAGACATCGTCACCGGACATGTCGATCAGCGCGGCTATTCCGAAGAGCGCACCG
The DNA here is from genome assembly GCA_964636385.1 of uncultured bacterium. Classification (GTDB taxonomy): domain Bacteria; phylum Eisenbacteria; class RBG-16-71-46; order CAIMUX01; family CAIMUX01; genus CAZWSC01. The sequence continues at coordinate 18,546 of CAZWSC010000043.1, read as the reverse complement.
CCAAGGGCGAAGGGCTCGTTGCGGGCATCGTAGAAGTCATTCCCCGACCAGTCCACGATGGCGCTGAACGGTCTCAGAAGGCCGCCGGCAGCCGAGGCTGCCCTCCCGCGGTACAGGTCGTCGCCGCCCGGTTCGAAGATGAAGGCTGCCCGCTCGAGGATCTCCGGACGGTACGTGTTGGGCCCGAATCCGCCAAGGATCAGCAGACCCCACGGAGTCTCGAACACCCCGAGGATCTCTCCGGTCACGCCGTCGAGCGAGGTGATCGAGAGGGGACCGGATTCCGCCGGCCTGTCAGGTGAGTCGATCCAGTGGCCAAGCGCATCGCTCATGCGGTCGGCACAGCGCATGAGCGCGTCAAGGAAGATCTGTGCCGATTCCGTCAGGGCCGGGCGGTTCATCGCAGCGCCTGCGTCCAGCACGGGATCCTCTGTGTAATCACCGGCGGTGTCGACTTCTGCGCCAAGTGAGCGGTGGAGGAGCCCCTTGCGGAGCCTGTCCTCGGGATCACGCGAGTTGCCCCAGAATGCGGGAGCAAGCATGAGCAGCCTGTCCTTATCGTCAGGCGCAACTGCTGCGAAGGCCTCGTCCAGTCTGCGCTCCGCGCGGCGGCAGTCTTCCACGAACTCGGCGACAGCCTCCCCAATGGCGGGCCGGACCGAGCCGGGCCTTACGTCCAGGTCGTCTTCACTGCGCCTCTGTCCCTGCCTGATCGGCCGCGGCCGGCCGACGAAGCGCGGATTGGCGATGCCGCCCTGGCCGGCCGGAGCCTCGCAGAGTCGGGCCAACACTCCAAGGAGGCCCGACGGAACCCCTGTGGCCCCGCGGATCTGTTCGACGCTCTCCTTCTGCCATCCGGGAACACGCAGCGGGTTCCCAAGCAGTGCCTCGACTATGCCGATACGGAATGTGTCGTCTTCCGCATAGAGCTTGTCGAACCCCAGTTCGGACGGACGAATGTCCATGTAGTCGATCGCCTTGTACAGTGTGGTGGAGGCAAGCGAGTCGAGACCGGGTATGGGGAAGCCGGCCTCCCTTTCGGCCTTCGCACCCGCAGCGGCCACTCGTTGTGCCGGGACTGATGCCATCGCCGCTCCGACGAGCAGGAGCGCGGGAATGGAAAGAACAACGGCGGGACCCCGCCCGGTGCGAAAGCTCCTGCCTTTGCGGACGGCCTGGCCGCCTCTCGGAATCATGATCATGGAATCTGCCTCCATAGGATGTTCCCAGATCTGCCGCCCGGGCTTTCCCGTACAGGGCATCCCCTGCCGAACGGGCCTGGGGACCCCCGGACGTGGTTCGGAACGGGGAGGCTCCGGCTAATCGCCCACTCTCACCGGTTCCGGCCCGACGTCCGCCGCCTGATCTGTACGCCTGGGCTCCGGACCCGGGTCGATGGCCTTGCGTCTCCAACTGCCCCGGGAGAACCATATCGCAGCGGCGGCCGCCGTTGCGGTGTTAGAGACGAACATGCCCCACCATAGCCCAATAGGGCCGAAGCCGAAGGTGATGGCGAGCAGATAGGACGCCGGAATCCGAAGCAGCCAGAGCCTGCCCACGTTGAGCACCATGATGGGGACCGTGTACCCCGCCCCCTGGAATGCTCCAAGCAGCACCATGATGAACCCGAAGGTGAACACCGACGGGGACGTGATCCTGAACAGATCCTGTCCGTACTGCGCCACCTGCGGATCGTCCACGAAGACCCTGGAGATCGCTGCCCCGAAGAAGAAGGTCGCCGTGGTGACAGGGAGGAGGATCGATGCGATCAGGCCGGCTGCGGCCTTGACGGAAGCCGAAGCGCGGTCAGGCTTGTCCGCTCCCAGGTTCTGCCCCACTGCGGCCGCATTCGCCTGCGCAAGGCCGAAGACGGGGATCATTGTCATCATGATTATCCTGTTGCCCACTCCGAACGCGGCGGTGACGGCGGATCCGAACGAGTTGACTATGCCGAGGAGAAGTGTGAAACCGAGGGCGGTTGTCACCTGCCCGGCCGACATCGGGAGCCCGATCTTCACGATCCTCCGCAGCATCGTCCTGTCGATTCGCATGTCTGACAGGCGCAGCCTGAAACCTCCTTGGCCGCGCATCATGCGGGAGAAGCCAAAGACACAGCCGATGAAGTACGAGATGGAAGTCGCGATCGCCGCACCTGCCGTCCCCCACGCGGGAAACGGGCCGTATCCGAATATCAGGAGTGGGTCGAGCACCAGGTTGACGGTCACCGCTATGAGGTTGACACGGAGGGGCGACATCGTGTCGCCAAGCCCCGTGTGGATGCTCTGGTACACGAAAAAGGCGAACAGGAACGGCATGCCGATCAGAATCCAGAACATGTAGGCCGTTGTGTCCGCCATCGCATCGGCAGGTGTCTGCATGTAGAGCAGGATCGGCCGCATGAGGATCAGGCCCACGGCGGAAAGAACAACCGAGACGGAGAGCAGAAGAGCGACAGTCTGACCGGCTGCCCTGCTGAGGTTCCGAAAGTCCCCGGCTCCGCGGTACTGGGACACGAGGGTCATGCCGCCGCCCCCAAGGCCCATCGCAAGGGCGATACCGATGAAGACGACATGCATGGTTACGGTGGGAGCGACCAGGGCCGTCATCCCGAGCTTGCCCAGCCAGAAGGCATCGACGAGGTTGTATACATTGTGCAGGAACGACGAGAGCATCGCGGGCCAGGCCATCTGGAGAAGCCTTCGCGTTATCGGTCCCTGTGTGAGGTCGAATCCTGTCGATATCTGTCTCATGCAGTCGGGTTCATAGCTGGTTGATCCTGTCTATCATCTGACGAAGCCTGGAGAACTGGCGCCTGTCGAACCGCAGCCATATGGGGTGCAGCTTTCCCAGAATGGGATCATCCCTTTCCTCATCGAGAATGCTGCAGCGCTCCAGCGAATCCGGCTGCAGGAGATCGGAGAAGCCGTCCGAAATCAGCCGGAGCTCAGCATCGGACAGAGCCCTGTTCAGGCGCAGCATAAGACGATCCCCGACATACCTTGAGGAGTGATAGTTGTGAAAGAACCCCCGTATTACAGCCAGTGCATCCTCCGGAGACCGGGCCAGCGTCAGCAGGTCGAGATCGTTCGGGTCGATGTATCCAGGCTCCACCAGCTCCCGGCGGCAGAAGTCGATCCAGGTGTCCCAGTAGGTGCCGCCCGGCACGTCGAGAAGCACAACAGGACAAGGATCTCCCTTGCCGGTCTGAAGGAGTGTGAGCAGTTCGAACGCCTCATCGTTGGTGCCGAAACCGCCCGGGAAGAGTATGAAGGCATCCGATTCCTTTACAAAGGCGAGCTTGCGGGTGAAGAAGTACTTGAAGTTGATGAGCCTGTCACCACGCCGCACATACGGGTTTGCCTCCGGTTCGAAGGGAAGGCGTATGCCCAGGCCGAAGCCGTCCTCGAGCCCGGCACCCTTGTTCGCGGCCTCCATCACGCCGCCCCCTGCGCCAGTGATGACCATCATGCCGTGCTCGACTGCCTGCCTCGCTGTCTCCTCCGCCTTCAGGTAGAGTGGCGTGCCCACAGGCGTGCGGGCCGACCCGAACATGCTCACCTTCCGCCTGCCGCGGTGGGGGGCAAAGATCCTGAAGGAGTGACGCATCTCGCGGAGGGCGCTGTTGACAATCTTCATGTCCAGCCGCAGCGGACGGTCGTAGGCGAGACGCATGACCGAACCCAGGATTTCGCCGAGAAGATCGCGGTTATCTCCGTCGGGCAGTTCGTCCAGAATGGTTCGGATCCGTCCGTTCATATCGCTCCTGTCGTAGGGCAGGCGCTCATTCATCCTTTCGCCTCCTCAGCTCACCTTGTTCCGAGCGTTGCGGCCGCCTTCGGATCTGGCGTGGACGACCGGGCCAGAGGCGCAGCATACCACGGCGACGCCCCTGCCGGGCTGATACCGTGGCGCGACGAGAAGGGACTGTGCCAGGCAATGCGGACAGTGTTCCTGAGTGCCGTCGAAGCAAGCTCTCCATTGAGATGTGTGGCAATGACAGAAGGCCTGCCTGGACGGGTGTGTGTTTCAAAATGGATCATCAACTGTCGCGATCTGAAACACTCCCAGGCGCATTCTTGTGTCCACTGGGAAGCGAATCGCAGATGGCGAGCCGGTTCAGATCTGTCCAGATTCCCCAAATGGTTGTCTGGCAGGAGATTAGGGCAGAAGTGTTCCGCCCGGCACCCAGTTGGCACGACTCCTGCATGGATTGAGGTGACCAGATGAGAGATCAGGCGAAGGGCGATGCTGGTTACGGGAGAAAGATGAGGCGAGGCTGGAGGGGCTTATGAAGCCCCCGGGAACCTCGCCGGAAAAGGTAAAGGTAGAGACAAGGGACACTGGATCAGAAGCAGGAGGTGGATCATGACACTCGTACGTTGGCAGCCTAAGAGTCCGGAGAATCGCCCTTGGGGCTTCTTCGACAATGCGGACTGGGATCGTCTGTTCGGGTGGGCTCTGGGTGAACCCGGTGCTCAGACCAGGACAAGGCACATGGTTCCCGCAGTGGATGTGAGGGAAGATGAAGGCCGTCTTCTCGTGATGGCGGATCTGCCGGGCATCTCGAAGGATGACATCGAGATCACCTACGAAGACGGCGTGCTCACCATTACCGGCACGACCACTGAAGAGAAGGAGAAGAAGGAAGGTTCCCGCTTCTACGTGAGAGAGCGGTTCCAGGGAAGCTTCTCGCGAACTCTGCGGATACCGGACAAGGTCGACATGGACAAGTCCGAGGCACAGGTGAAGGACGGCGTTCTTGAGCTGGTACTCCCGTACAAGCCTGAGGCGAGTCCGAGGAAGATCCAGATCAGTGGCAGGTAGTCCGCAGGGGCAGCGGAAACCAACCCCATGGGCCGGTACCGGAAACGGTGCCGGCCCGATTTATTTCCGGCCCTGCGCGCATCGGTTAGGCCAGATCAGGCAACTCCTGCATTCCGAACCCATGCAGAAATCCCGGCCCCCTCTCGGAGGGCCGGGATTCGAATGAGCGGAGTCCCTGAAGGGGACTCAACAGACGTGACTAGCGATAGGTGTTCTTGATCTGGCCCCAGGAGCCGTCGATCGTCGGAACCGGCTCGCAGGGATCAGGATCGCAGGGAACATCCTCGCCGATCCAGATGCCGTCGCATTCTGCTTCCTCAACGATGATGCAGATCTCGTTGAACTCGCCGACGCAGCAGGCGCCCGTTGCGGGCCCGGCGCAGGTAATGTCGAAAGTCAGCTCGAAGGTGTTGCCCGTATCGGTGCCGTATGCGTCACAGATCAGGAAGAACGTGCCGTCATAGGGAGCCGTCCAGACAATCGTCTCACCGGTGCCGACCGTGCTGTCAGCGCCGATGAGGCAGGTGGTCATGTCCGAGCAGTCTGTGACGATATAGAAGGACTCATCGAAGGTGGATCCGTCATAGCCGCCAAAGTAGAAGAGGCTGACCTCGTCGCCTTCCTCAAGGTTCATGACATAGGTCACGTCCTTGCCCATGGCGGAGTAGCCGGTGCAGCTGGGCCCCGGAACGGCCGGGTTGTAGTCGTTGGTGGCATAGGTCAGATCGCCATAGATGACGCCGCTCGTGCAGCGCTCGATCTCGATGGCGCCGTCACAGGTGTCGTTCTCCGGCGGCGGCGGCGGCGGATCGTCGAAGTCAACCGTGAGGTTGAACTCGGGGATGCAGTTGGGCGACGGCCAGGTGTCGACCATGATGTAGTACTCGCCAGCCGCAAGAGTCAGGCTGGTGATGGACTTCGGGCCGGAGGAACCGGTCGCGAAGGCAATGCAGGGATCGCCCGGGGGGCACTGATCGTCGATGGCGATGCCCGTCCAGGTCGCTGTGCCCAGGGGGTCCATGTGAATCTGGATCGTGGTCTCCTCGGTCAGGACGAGCTTGAACATGATGTCCTCGCCGCCGTCATAGGAACCGAGGCAGGTGTCGCTGTAGTTGTTGCCGCTACCGCAGTTGGTGAAGCCTGTACCGGAGAACGGCAGGGTGTCGATGACGATGGGATCGGTACAGTCATCGCCCTGCGCCCTTGCGCCTTCCTCAGCATGCGGTACGTGGGTCGTCGGACCGTGCAGCAGCTCGTCCTTGTCGACGGCGCCGGCAACGGTGACGAGTCCCAGAACCAACAGCGGGGTGAGGGTCAGCGCCAGCTTTCGCACTCGTGTCATGATTCGTCCTTTCTAGGATTGGGTACCCAAGTGATTGATTGAGATGCGACCCGTCGATCGCACTCATGGCGCAACATCCAATGAATGAAGTAGTTACCTCCGTCTTGTATTCCCGTGAACCCGGACCTCGCAAACCTGGCAATGCCTGTGCGCCTCAAGCGTGGACAGGTCGAGCGCCCGCAAACTCACTGGTAAAAATGCTACCACATCATTCGGGCAGATTCAACCTCCGATTGGGGGTGGAGATCCCTCAGTACATTTTGTTCCAACAGGTTGACGCAGTCGATCAGCGGGTTCGCGATCCCGGCCACTACTGAGACTCAGTGACGCCTGACTGGGCGTAATAGGAGTTGACCCTGACGCCGCTCAGGGCACTAGAATCCATGGGGCAGTTCCGCCAGGGTCTCCCAGCCATTGTGATCTGTGAGCGATTCGGGTCGGTCCTCCCCTGTAGCAAGCTGCGCCGCAAGGAGGTGGAAAGATGAGCAGGGTCGCGATGAGGAGGTATCTACGGCAATCCGCACTGGCTGCGGTGGCAATCCTGCTGACTTCGCTCGGTACCGATCCCGCCGGGGCCGGTCGGCTCGGGCTGAGCGGATGGGGCGTTTGCGTCGGCATGTCTTCGAGTCCTGATCAGTTCGTGATCGGGATGAACGCCGGAATGGGTGAGCCCGCAGAGAATCTCCGCATTCGAGTGGCAGCGGACACCGGGCTCGGTGACCATATGACTCTTCTCACCGTCGGTCCGGACATCACCTATGCCATTCCGACCGGATCAGCCGGTAAGCTCTACTTCGGTGGTTGGCTGGGCATACTCTACCGGAGGATGGATCGGCCCTTACGGGGGCCGCACAATGTCAACAGGTCCAGCTCCGAGTTGGGCGTGGCAGCGACGGCAGGCTACGAGTTCATCCTCGCGAATATGCCCCTGCACCTGGATCTGAAAGTCGGCATTACCGACGAGTACCCGGATTTCAAGCTGTTGCTGGGCTACACGTTCCACTACTAGCAGGAATCTATGTCTTACAATGCGACAAGACCGACCTGGTTGAGAGGGGAGTTCCCGATCATCGGGATGGTTCATCTGGCTCCCCTTCCCGGGAGCCCGCGGTGGGGTGGATCGATGAGTGCAGTTCTGGATCGTGCCCGGCAGGATGCCTCTGCCCTGGCCGACGAAGGAGTTCGAACCATCCTTATCGAGAACTACGGCGATGCCCCGTTCTGTCCGGATTGCGTTTCCCGGGAGACCATCGCAGCCATGGCTGCTGTCCTGAGTCTGCTGCGTGCGGAGATGGATCCATCGCTTTCGTGGGGGGTCAACGTGCTGCGAAACGACGCAGCCGGCGCCATTGCCGTGGCAGCGGCAACCGGGGCGGAGTTCATCCGCGTCAACGTGCATGCCGGCAGCGCGTGGACCGACCAGGGGCTTGTCCACGGCCGTGCCTGGGAGACCCTGCGCCTGCGCAGCGCCCTGGTGCCCGGCCTGGCAATACTGGCCGACGTGCGGGTGAAGCACTCGCACCCTGCCGCACCGGTTCCGATCGCCGAGAGCGTCCGGGATCTTGTCGAGCGCGGGCTGGCTGATGCACTCCTGGTGACCGGGGAGCGCACTGGGTCACCCCCAGACATGAACGCCCTCGATGCTGTTGTGAAAGCGGCAGATGGTATCCCGGTGCTGGCTGCAAGCGGGATGACCGAGGACAGGATCCGCGAATACCTTGCCCGCTGCTGCGGCGCGATCGCAGGCACCTCGCTGAAGGCTGGTGGCGCCGTTGGCGCTCCGGTTGAGCGGGCCAGGGTCCGGCGGATGCTGGATTCCGCCCGGCCTGCCGTGTCTGCCGGCGGATCAGAGAGGGCATCGCAATGAATGTGCCGGTCCCGACCGTTCAGGACCATCCGCAGTATCCCTTCCGGCCCGGTGAAGCTGCCGCGATTCGCGGCTCCGCCTCCTCCTACCTCGACGCTCCCGATCGCGGTTCCTGGGAGGAGCTGGTCCTGACCGCCTCCGTAGCTCTGGGCAGGAGGTTCGCCTTCCTGGAGCGCCTGATCCAGGGGGATGTCCTGTTCAATCTGCCGTTGCACACTTCCGCGGCCCGGGACTCCAGCGGCGACAGTCCTGAAGCCCAGGGGGAGCGATTGGCGGGTGGTGAGCGGGATCTCCTGGACTGGGAGACCGGTGCCGCGGATGAGCTTGTTTCGGTCCTCGACGGGATCGGGATTAAGGTGCTGTCGCCCATGCAGCAGGCAGTGGATGCGGCCTGCGGCTCCCCGGACGGGTCCGCACCCCTCTTCGGGGCGTTCAGCTTCGAGGACGGCATTGGGCCTGCGCTGCTCGTGGGAAGGCCCCTGGATGAGCCGGTGGCGTGCTATGTGCTCGCCCACGAGTTCGGGCACCTTGTCGCCGACTTCGACCCCTACCAGTCCCGCTTCTGCAGGTGGGATCCGCACTCTCTGCGGAATCTCAGCGATACCCCTGAGGAGCGCAGGGCGGACCGGTTCTCACGCGCCTTGCTGATGCCGGAAGGGTTGTTCCGCTCGGTCCTGGCGGAAGTGCAGGGGTCATTGCAGGGAAGAGCCGATCCGGATGCAGACCGGTGCCAGGCGGACCAGTTGGCCGCGATCTTCGAGGTTCCCGCTGCGCTGGTGCACCTCAGGATTGCTGACCTCGGGCTTAACGGGTCTGCGGAGGAGAAACATCCGCGAGAGGCGGCGATCCTGCCCCGGGAGCCCGGGGGTGCAGTGAGCAGGGACCATCCCCTGGTCCATCCGGCCGCGCGGCAGGGCGATCCTGTGACGATCTCCTGCCTGTCACTGCCCGAGCGATATGTCCACCTCTCCCTGGCGGCATTCAGTGCGGCGATTCTGAAGCCTGACACCCTCGCCGAGTTCCTGGATACGACGCAGGCCGAGGCGCTCAGGATCGTCAACTGGGCCAATCTACCGGTTCGGGAAGGCGATCGGGACTCCTGAGGAGATGGCCGGGTTCGGGGAGTTCTGCCGTATCATATCTCCACGGTTGGGGCTAGGATTCATCCATGCAGATCGAGCTCAGAACTTTTGCTTTTCTCGACAGTCTTCAGCCGCAGCTCGCGGCCCATATCGGGACAACCTCGAGAGGGTTTCTTCCCGTGGCGGGGGTGGCCTCGCTCTGGGTGGAGATCGCCCCCGGGATCGCAATACATCGCCTGCTCGACACGGCGCTGAAGGCCACGCGATGTCGGCCCGCCACCATAGCGGTGGAGCGGGCGTTCGGCGTCATGGAGGTTCACCACCCGGATCAGGGCCAGGTGCGCCAGGCGGGTGAGGCGATCCTCTCAGGAATCGGTCGCAGGGAGGCCGACCGGCTGAAGCCGAGAGCCGTCTCCTCGCAGATTATCAGGGGGGTTGAAGCGGACCATTCGCAGCTGATCAACCGCACCCGTTACGGTTCGATGATCCTGGCCGGCGACTCCCTCTACATACTGGAGACCGAACCGGCGGCATGCACCATGATTGCCGCCAACGAGGCTGAGAAGGCGGCCAGGGTCACGCTCGTGGACGTCAATCCCATCGGTGCTTTCGGACGGCTCTATCTCTCCGGGCCGGAAGCGCAGATCGACGCCGCTGCCGCCGCCGCGGAGAGGTCTCTGGCTTCCCTGACCGGCCGAGACCGGTCAGAGCTCCTCCGCCCGCACTCGGCGTGAACCCGGGTTGCTGCCGACTATGCCCCCATGGCGCGACCGGCAGATGCAGGCTGAATGATCGCCGGAACACAGGGGCGGAGCCGGAAGATTGTGCTTCAGCCGCTCCAGCGGGCGCGTCCTTCGGAATCGCCCCGGGAGACTTCCGAAACCCCTTGTTAGACCAATGAAAAGGTATAGACTGGTCTGTTGACAGGCGAGCAGGCGTGAGATCCGGAATCCCGTTAGGGACCGGATCTTGCCGCGTAAGCGGGCGGGAACACTGTCGCACGTCCCTTCGCGCGACACGTCTGAATCAGCCTGATGATGAACCGGGGCTGGTTCCTGGTCACTCCGGAATGGCGTTTCCTTGGAGGATACGGATGGAGTTCGACCCGAATTTCGTGATGGGGATTGCCGGCGAGTCCGGCTTTGGGATCATGCTGGCCGGGGACATCCTGACCCTGGCAGCCGCCAGGCGGAACATACACGTATCCAGCGTGCGCATATTTCCTGCCGAGGTGCGGGGCGGGGCTTCCCTGCACCGCACGCGCTACGGAGTCGACCACTGCTTCAACCAGGGTGACTTCTTCGACATCCTGGTCGCCATCACGTCCGATCACTACGAGAAGTATCGCGGCCAGATCGAGCCGCATGCTGTGATCATGATGGACGGGGACCCGGAGACCTACGATCCGACGGCTGCATATCCCGAACTGCGGGAACACACAGTGTACATCGTGCCGATGGACAGGATCGCCCGGGAGGAGGCCGGCAATGTGCGCTCCAAGAACATGGTGGCCGTGGGCGCCTGCTGCCATCTGTTCAACTTCGACCGGGACAAGATCGAGAGGAACCTCGCCGAGAAGTACAAGGGTAAGGACGACGTCTACCGGGAGAACCTCTCCGCCTTCGTGGCCGGTTACGAGTTCTCCAGGGCAAACACGGTGAAGAAGGATCCTTTCCAACTCCAGCCTGCCGACGGCGATGAGGGGCTGCTCGTGGTCTCGGGAAACGAGGCCATCGCCATGGGCGGCCTTTGGGCCGGATGCCGCTTCTTCGGGGGGTACCCGATCACCCCGGCCAGCGAGATCATGGAGTTCATGGCGGCCGAACTGCCCAAGGTGGGCGGAGTGATGCTGCAGGCCGAGGATGAGATTGCCTCCATGGGGATGGTAATCGGAGCTGCTTATACAGGTGTCCGTTCAATGACCGCAACCTCAGGCCCGGGCCTCTCGCTGATGGCCGAGCTTCTCGGCCTGTCCGGAATGGCGGAGGTACCGCTTGTGGTGGTTGATGTGCAGCGCGGCGGTCCTTCAACCGGTCTGCCTACCAAGACCGAGCAGGGGGACTTCGATTTGGCCCGTGTGATGAGCCACGGCGAGTCGCCGAAGGTTGTGATGGCTCCGATCTCGATCCACGACTGCTTCGACATCATGTTCAAGGCGTTCGAGATCGCCGAGAAGTATCAGGTCCCGGTGATCGTGCTGACCGAGCAGGCCCTGTCCCACAGGAGAACCGACCTTCCGAAGTCGATTCTCACCGAGATACCCGAGCACGACGGCAAGAGGGCGCCCCGGACCTTCGACCCGTCGACCTACCTCCGTTTCCGGATGACCGATACGGGAATATCCGAGCGCGCCTGCCCCGGCGACAAGGGCGGCGGCCACATCATTACCGGCCTGGAACACGGGGAAAACGGCATGCCCAGGCATGATCCCGAGCATCGTGTCGCCATGATGGAGAAGCGCCTTCGGAAGATGCAGGGGATTGCCCGGGAGCACTCCACACCGTGGCTGTTCGGCCGGCCGGAGTCCGACATCGGGATCATCGGCTGGGGTGCGACGGCAGGTGTCGTTCGCGAGGCGGTGGAGAGGGCGGCCCATGCCGGAATATCCGCTTCTGCGATATACCCGAAGATTCTGTTCCCGAATCCGGATCAGGCCATTCGCCCGTTTATCGAGCGACACAAGGTCATGCTGGTTGTCGAAGAGAACCAGAGCGGGCAGTATGCGAACTACCTGCAGTCCATCTACGGCCCGGATCTGGGCTTCAGGCCCGAGCGTATGAACAAGTTCGACGGCAACCCACTGCAGCCCGCCGAGGTCCTTAACAAGATCTACGAGATCGCCGACAAGTACGGGATCGGGGGCGCACCGCGCAGGCGGCCAAGGCGCATAAAGGAGGAGGGGAAGATATGAGCGACGGAGGACAGACGCTGGGCGAAGCTCCGCCTGAACCCGGAGACAAGGTTCGCACCGCGGCGAAACCGCAGAGCGGGCAGCCTGCGCGCAAGCCTTCGGAGTACAAGAGCGGCAGGAAACCGATCTGGTGCGCGGGATGCGGCGACTATGGCGTGATGAATGCGATCTTCTCCGCCTTCTCGAGGCTCAATCTGGATCAGGACAGGCTCGTCGTCTGTTCCGGCATCGGATGCTCCAGCAGGATGCCGGGATATATGCGGACCTACGGGATCCATGGCGCCCACGGGCGCGCCCTTCCCATTGCCACCGGTGTTAAGGTGGCCAATCCGGAGCTTGATGTGCTCGTGGTTGGAGGCGACGGGGATGGGTTCTCCATCGGGGCCGCGCACCTCCCGCACGCGGTGCGCCGGAACGTCAACATCACATATGTCATGGTGGACAACGAGATCTACGGGTTGACGAAGGGCCAGGTCTCGCCGACCTCACCATCGGGGGCAAGGGCCAAGAGCGCCCCCTACGGCACCGTCGAAGCGGCGGTAAACCCCATGCTGCAGATGCTCGCTTTCGGGGTGAGTTTTGCGGGACGCGGCTTTGCAGCCGACACAGGTCAGATGGCGGATCTGGTTGAGGCGGGGATGAGGCACAAGGGTTTCGCCTTTGTACACGTTCTGAGCCCCTGTGTATCCTTCAACCGAACCGCAGGGTATGACTACTTCAAGGAACGTCTGCGCCCGATTCCGGAAACGCACCGCGTTGACGACATTGCGGGCGCGATTGGACTTGCCTCCGACATCGAGCATTTTAGTGTGGGGCTCTTCTACAAGGATGACCGGCCGGAGTACACGGAGATGCTGGAGCGCCGCGTCGGCAGACAGATGTCCGGCCCCCCGGTGGAGGTTGAAGCGCTGATCCGGAAGTACAGCTAGCCCGGACGCGCCGCACAGGTACGAGTATCATGAATCTGGCCCGGCTTCTGAAACCCCAGCACATACTGCTGGATCTGCAGACACGGGATCTCCCGGATGAGGAGCGGGATGAGATCCCGGCCGAGCAGTACCTTTGGCGGATGAAGGAAGGTGTGCTGCGGGAACTGGTGGATCTGCTCGATCGCTCCAACCGTGTAAGCAACCGGAACAAGCTCCTGCAGGATCTGTTGAACCGCGAGCGCAAGGCGACCACAGGCCTTGCTAACGGCGTGGCCATTCCTCATGTGCGGACCATCTACGCCAAGGAGCTGCTGGTCGGGTTCGCCCGATCCCACGAGGGGGTGGAGTTCGACTGCCTGGATCAGATGCCGGCCCATCTCTTCTTCGTCATGGTGGCGCCGCCGTATGACGACACCGCGTATCTGAAGCTGTACAAGCAGCTGGCGGAGGCGTTCTCCGTGAGGGACATGCGCCGCGAGTTCATGGATGCTAAGTCCGAGGGAGAGATTGTACGCCTGGTGAAGAGCCTTGGTCAGGGTTGATGGTTGATCGGAGCAGGATGGAAGATCTCAGGAGCGATTACGGGGCTGCACTCGAGGCCGCTCTCCGCGCAGCCTGGGAGGCCGGCGAGGTTCTGCGGGAGGACTTCCTACGTCCGGAAGGGCCGAGGGGAAGCGGCGGCACCGCTGCGGCAGATGCCGAGGCAGAGATCCTCATACGCGGGATCCTGGATGCCGGGTTCCCCGGGTACGGCATCCGCGGCGAGGAACTCGGATCCCGCGACCGCCCCTCCAGTGACCCACTGTCACATGTGTGGGTGATAGATCCCAATGACGGCACCCGGTCCTACCTCGTCGGATACCGCGGTTCGGCCGTGTCGATTGCCCTGCTTCGATCAGGAGAGCCGGTCCTGGGCGTGGTGTACGCATTTGCACACCCGGATGGCAGGGGCGATCTCTTCGCGTGGGCCGAGGGATGCGGACCACTCAGGCGAAACGGCAGGCCGGTGGAACGCAGGTGGGCCGAAGCCCTGACATCGGCCCATACTGTTCTGGTGTCACGGGATGCCGACCGGTATCCGGAGCTTAACGCAGGGTTGTGCGCCCCGGCACGTTTCCGCGCAATGCCCAGCGTCGCGTACCGCCTGGCACTTGCCGCTGCGGGAGAGTGCGAGGCTGCGGTTTCACTGAACGGTCCGATAGACTGGGATTACGCAGGCGGGCACGCTCTGCTTGTCGGAGCGGGTGGGGTCCTCCTGGACCAGGACGGACAGCCTGTGCGGTACAGCATCGATGGGAGGAGTCGCTGCGGCTGGCGCTGCTTCGCAGGATCAGAGCGCACTGCCCGCACACTCGCAGGCCGTGGATGGCATCTCATCGGCAGGCCCGGACGGCAGGGAAGTGACGGCCCGGTCCTCAGGCCGAGGCGTGGTATGGCCGTCAGGGATCCGCATCTCCTTTCACGCGCCCAGGGGTGTCTCCTTGGCCAGCTCTGCGGGGATGCTCTCGGATCACAGGTGGAGTTCAGAAGCCCCGATGACATCCGCGCGTCACATCCGCAGGGCCTGCGGGAGATGTCGGACGGCGGTGCGTGGAACACCCTGGCAGGTCAGCCGACAGATGACTCGGAACTCGCGCTTGCACTCGCGCGGAGCCTTGTCGGGAACAGGGGATTTGATGCGGCAGATGTACTGACCTCCTATGTGGAGTGGTTCGACTCCCGTCCGTTTGACTGCGGCAACACCATCCGCGCCGCACTGGAACCGGCCTCGATCGCCATGCGAACAGGGCAGGACCCTGTTGCAGCGGCATGCGATGCCGCGAATGCGGAGAGCCAGGCGAACGGGGCCCTCATGCGGATCTCGCCGCTCGGCATCTTCTGCCAGGCCGCGGATCACGCCAGGGCCGCAGCTCTGGCGCGGGAGGACGCGGCCCTGACCCATCCGCACCCGATCTGCGTGGAGGCGTCTGCCCTTTTCACGGTGATGGTGTCGAGGGCAGTGGCCGCCGGAGGGAAACCAGGGGACCTGTACGCATTCGCGTGCGAATGGGCAGGGTCGAACCTGGATGCGCCCGGGATCCTGGAGATCCTGAAAGCTGCCGGATCAGGCCCCCCGGCCGACTTCATGAAGCAGGGCGGGTGGGTCCGCATCGCGCTTCAGAACGCCGTCCACCAGATGCTGACTGCCGTGAACGTGGAAGAGGGTGTGGTGGACACCGTCAGCCGGGGAGGGGACACGGATACCAACGCAGCCATTGCGGGTGCACTCCTCGGCGCCGTGCATGGGGCCGACTCCATCCCCCGGTCGTGGAAGGACCGCGTGCTTACATGCCGCCCCCAGGGCGGAAGGGAGGAAGTGCGTCACCCGCGTCCCCACATCTACTGGCCGGTCGATGCGCTCGTTCTGGCCGAACGCCTGCTGACGGCCGGCATGGCGTGATCCCCCCAGACCCTGTCGGACAGGTGCCGCGGCGCCGGTCTGCCCAGGAGAGTGCCGATTACGATCACGATCAGGGCCACCGAAGTCCCAATGACGAATCCGTGAATCCCGGCCAGCGCCGCGGGCAGGGGAGGCAGGGGAAGATGCGACCAGGCCTGCTTCAGAAGAGCAGCCGTCACTCCTGCGATCATGCTGGCAAGGGTCGCAGCGGGGCTCGTGCGGCGCCAGTAGATGCCGAACAGCAGCGGCCACATGTTCGTTGATGCGATGACCGCCCAGCTGAATGCAGTCAGGACCAGCACGAGTGCAGGCGGCCTCATGGCGATTACGAGCGATATCACGCCGACCGCCAGGCTCATCAGGCGGCCGGCCCGCAGTTCAGCTGATTGGCTCAGCCGGCGGCCGAGGCCGGTGATCCACACATCCCGGACGAGGCTGCTGGCGATCGTGATCAGCACTCCCGCGAAAGTGCTCATGCCGGCGGCGACGACTCCGGCCAGGAAGAGAGCGCCCCCCCAGTCGTTCAGCACGAGCTTAGTAAGGGCGGGGATCGCCTGGTCCGGTGTGTCCAGGTCTGGCACGAGGACGCGGGCTATCGCGCCTGTAAGGTACGGCAGCATCGCCACCGATGACCCGATCGTGACCACGACAGTGCCGGCGCGCAGCATGCGGTGGCTCCTTATGGAGTAGAAGCGCACCACGAGCTGGGGCATTCCCCAGGTGCCGAGCGAGACTATGAGCGTGAAACTGAGCAGACCCGCCCAGCCCCAGACCCCCGGTGTGGAGACCAGGCCCGGGTCGATCTCGCCAAGCCTGTCCACCACGGAGGTCATTCCGCCGGCTGCCCGAAGCGACATGAAGGCGAGCATAGTCAGGGCGGCGATCATCACGATCCCCTGCATCATCGACGTCCACACAACGGCCAGGTATCCGCCAAGGGCTGTGTAGAAAAGGATGACCACACCCGATATCAGCACCCCCGCCCAGTAGGGCAGGTCCATGAGGACCTCGAAGCTGTTGGCCATCCCCTTCAGCACGCTCACGTTGTATATGATCAGGAAGATGCCCGTGGTCAGGGCGGAGAAGATCCGCGTCGATGCAGAGCCGTAGCGGGCGGCGAAGAAGCCCGGAAGCGTCATCGCATCCACATTGGCCGTGAAGCGACGTATCCGGCGGCCCAGCACGATCCATGCCAGGGCAGTGCCGATGAGAACATTTCCTGCCGACACCCAGAGCGTGGGCAGGCCGTACATCCAGCCGAAGGCGCCGCCCCCTATGATCACAACGCTTGAGTAGTAGGCGGCGACAAACGAGAGGGCGGTCACCCAGGGCCCTACCGAGCGGCCGCCGATGGCGAAGTCGCCCGCGCTCCTGGTACGCCCGCTCAGCATGACCCCTGCCGTCGCGAGAATCGCGAAGTAGGCTACAAGGACGGGAATGTATACCGTCATGACCGGTCCCGGGCCCGGTCCAGCAGTGCCCACAGGATGGCAAGGAGTATCGCCCCCGCAACGGCCAGAAAGGCGCCGAAGGTGGACAGTGGCAGGTTGAACGGGGGCATCGGCTACCTCTGGCCGGCCGTCCTGCAGCGCCCTCCCAGTGATGCGAGAAGCTGATCATATGGCTGGATGAACTTGACTATGCCCTCCTCCAGCAGCTGATCGGTCACCTTGTCGAACGAGATGCCGAGATTCGCGAGGCCGGCCATCAGGTCGCGGGCCTCCTCCAGCTCCTGCTCCACCGTGCCTGGTTCCACACGTCCGTGGTCCAGGAATGCGTGGATCGTCTCCATCGGCAGGGTGTTGACCGTGTCGGGCCCGATGAGCGGTTCGACGTACATCACATCGGAGTAGGAAGGGTTCTTCGTGCTTGTGCTGGCCCAGAGGGGGCGTTGTACACGAGCGCCCTTCGCGGCCAGGGCGGCGAACTCGTCTCCCCGGAAGATTTGCAGGAACGACTGGTAGGCCAGCCTGGCATTCGCAACCGCCGCCTTTCCCTTAAGCGCAACGACAGCCTTGCGGTCCGATGCCCGCTTCTGCGCGATCTCATCCAGAAGCGTGTCGACAAGGGAGTCGATCCTGCTGACGAAGAAACTCGCGACCGATGGTACGTGGAGCGGCTTCCCGGCTTCCTCCCGTCTGGACAGCGCCCGGATGTAGGCGCGGGCCACAGCCTCGTATGCCGTGACCGAGAAGAGGAGGGTGACGTTGATCCCGATCCCTTCCACGAGTAGCGTCTCGATCGCAGGCAGGCACTCCTCCGTTCCCGGAACCTTGATCAGCAGATTCGGCCGGTCGACCCAGTCGTGAAGACGTCTCGCCGCAGCGATTGTCCCCTCCGCGTCGCGCGCAAGGTGGGGGGAGACCTCGAGGCTCACATAGCCGTCCACACCCTCGGTCGAGTCCCACGCGGGGTGGAGCGTGTCGCAGGCCATCCGGATGTCCTCGACGGCGAGATGCTCGTACAGCAGCTCGGTGTTGGAGACGCTCTCGGCCAACTCCCCGATTCGGGCGTCATAGGCGCCACCGCTGGTCATCGCCTTGTGGAAGATGGCGGGGTTCGAGGTCAGGCCGGTCAGGGCAGCCTCGTTCCGAAGGGACTGGATCTGTCCCTGAACAAGCAGATCGCGACTGAGTTGATCCAGCCACACGGAGGTCCCGGCCTCCGCGAGGGCGAAACAGGGGTTCTTGGACATTTCGAGTGCTCCTATCTGCCCACCAGAGCGGGGTGTCGCTCCGGAAGCGGCTGTTGCTCCCGTAGGGCGTCCGGTCCGGATGCATGGCCGGAGAGAGGCGAGTTTGGCATGGACGGCCTGTCGCGGCAAGGGGGCGGGTGGCACTGACGGCAGGAGTCTTCCCGCGTGACAGGTGCGGCCCCAGGATTGAATGCCATCAGCAGAACGGGTTCAGGTCACGCCCCTGTCGCGGTTGCTTTCCTGTTCGCTTCCCGCCCTTCATCCGTCTGAACAGCCAGGCCACATGTCGAGGGCGAACCTGAAGGACAGGAGGTGCTGGTCATGAAGCACATCTCATCACTGGTTGCATCAGCTGCCGTTGTTGCGGGGGTGTTGGTTGCCCTGGCGGCCGCGCCGGGGGAGTCGCCTGCCCAGGCGGGGGCCGCCGCGTTCACCTACCAGGGCAGGCTGAGCGAC
>CAZWSC010000042.1:0-52775 GCA_964636385.1 uncultured bacterium | reverse complement strand
GCATGTTCCGGACGGGAGAAGTGCGGGGTTCGGATGCCGCTCAGGCCCCCCGCGGTGGAAGCTTCCCCAGGCCACAGATGCAGTTCTGGGTCCAGAAGGAGCAGATCACTGCAGGTGTTTGTACTCTTGCAGCCGCATCCTGGCCTCGGTCACAAGGTGGGAGCCCGGGTGGCCAGCCAGGAGGTCGTTCAAAGCCCGAATAGCTCCAGAAATATCACCGGCCCGACGCATCACCACGGCAGCCTGCATCAGATCATCAGCGGCCAGAGGGTTGCCGCTGACAGCCGCTGCCTTCCGATACTCGGCGGCAGATTCAGCATAGCGACGCTGTGCGGTCAGGCTTGCCCCAAGTCCGCGCAGTCCGGCAGCCCTGGACATCGGATCCTTTGCGGCGTTGGAGTCCAGGTACTCGCGGTACAGGGACTCGGCCCCGGCCGCATTGCCTGCAGCAAGCTCGCTGTTCGCGTGGAAAAGCCGGGCTTCCCGCGCTGCGCGACTGGAACCCCGGCTCTCGATGATGGCCTGGAACTGGGCAGACGCTGCTATGAAGTCATTGGCAAAGTAGTGGCTCTTCGCCTCCAGGAGTTCGGCAGCTGCTGCTCTCTCCGCGCGGGTCCTGGCGTTCGATATCAGGATGATGGCGCTGACAGCAACAACGAACACTGCCGCCACGGCGATAACCCACACAGCGTTCTCGCGGACGAACTCCCCCGCCCGAACGACCGCGGTTACCACACGGTCTTCGCGAATCTCCTCTTTCGTCATGTGCTTCGCTGCCACGCCTGTCCTCCCCACGCCTCATCATCAGGCTGATTGCCAAAGCAGTAAGACTAGTCTCCTGCGGCATCTCTAGTCAACGGCTCGTCTTCTTCATCGGGATCCGGTTCTTCACCGGCATCCAGTGCCTCAGAAAGGAGGATACGGGGATCCGGGCCGTCAACTCCCCAGGAGCGTGCCAGGTCCGGGCCTGAGACCGTGAACCCCTTCGCCCACTGGTCACGCAGCCAATCACCGGCCCTGGAACTCGAGAACCAATCCTGGCCGAACTCGGTGCTGAGCTTCTCATCCAGTTGCGCGGCCAGAAGATAGGCGACCAGGAAGATTCCGCTCTCAAGATCATCGTCGGCAAACTGATGCTCAGGCATCTCGCTGCTTCCGTAGGGCCACAGCATCGCAGCCTGCATGATCTCATTGTATGCCGTCGGCGGCGCATCCGGAGTCTCACGACGCAGCATCTGCCATCTGTGTCTTCCAGCTGCCATT
Source organism: uncultured bacterium (assembly GCA_964636385.1). Lineage (GTDB taxonomy): Bacteria > Eisenbacteria > RBG-16-71-46 > CAIMUX01 > CAIMUX01 > CAZWSC01. The sequence goes on along the minus strand of CAZWSC010000042.1, from coordinate 51,512 downwards.
CTCAGATCGTGCAACTCATGGATGCGGAGAGCCTTGGCGGCGAGCTCAGCATCCTCTTCCCTGATGTTCAGGTACTGATCACGCCATTCCGGCTGCAGTAGTACCCGGCGGAACAACTGGCCATAGGTGCGCGGAAGCAGGGGTGATCCGACCGCCCGGTGTTCGAAGGGTAGATCAGGAGAGATGTGGAAGTAGAACTGCGCCTCCCCCAGCTGGGTGAAGAGGTTCACGTAGTCGGAAAGACCGCCCTGGGTCAGAATGGATATCCGCGTGTTCCGCTCGTTTGCAATCGGGAATGTTCTCGGGGCCGGGTCCTTCCCGTCGCGGTCGTCAGCATAGATTCGCAAGTGCCTCTGCCTGCCCATGTTGATATCGAGACTTCTCATCCACTTCCTGGCCGCATCCTCCATCTTTCCCGAAGGGAAGGATCTGTCCAGGGCGGGAAACCGCAGGAGGTACGGAACATCATATGCCCGCAGTTCCCTGAACTCCATCCCCAGCTGGGAAGCTGTGAGCTCCGTCAGGAGGTCTTCGTACTCTTCCCGGGTGGACTCCAGTACTGCATCCGCAACTTCGGACATGAGGTCGAGGTCGAGCTTGTGGAAGTCCACGAAGTAGTCTCTGCCCGGCTTCCCGGCGAGCTCGCGCGCGAACCTGTCGAAATCGACACGAAAACTGAAAAGGAGCACGTTTGCTGCATCCAGAAGCTCGCGAGAGGCCAGATACCAGTTCCTCCTCTTCGCGCGGTCTTCCTCGTTTGCCAGCATCGCGGGAAAGCTCCTGAGCGACAGCGCGGTGTTAGAGCCCGCAATCAGTATCTGATTGTTTCGCTCGAACCGTCGCAGGTTGTCCAGGCTCAGCGACACTTCGCCGTAGATCCTGTGCAGCATGAGGTAATCATGCGCCTTTCGCAGGATCTCCGCCTCGGCCGGAGAAGATGCCTTGTCGATGCCCTCCTTCAGCGCGTCTGTCTTGCTGGCCATAAGGAGGTAAGCGTAATCCCTGTAGACCCGGTTGGCGTTGGATTCTCTCCCCTCACCCGCCGAACTGTACCACTCGGACAGTATCCTGCTGTTCATCTCGTCGAATCTCTCGCGTATTCGGGAGATCTCGTCGCTTGCCGAGGAATCGTGTGCGGTTGTCAGCAACAGGCCCAGTACGGCGGCACCGATCAATGCGACCGAAACCCTCAGGGCTGCCCTTAGTCCCTTGGGATTCATGTAACTGCTCCCCTTTCCTGATCTGCTTCTTCACTCCGTGGATCCTGCCTCATGTCTGCTGCACCTGTCCCCCACCCTGGATCCGCGCAAAAAGGTAGAATAGCCGCAAGCATATCATCTGACAAACCCTAAGCAGCCGGCACGGAAAACACCTTGTCGGTTTCATCCCAGTAGATGCATCTGTTGTCTTCCGCCTGGCCGGGTACCTTCCTCCCCCCGCGAGCGGCCTTCGGGGAAGCGGCGCCGTATCTGATGCGCGGACGCTGCACCACGCCGACCCCGGCGACTGATATCGCCACCCTCGGCTTCCAGTTGTCTTCTGCTTCCCCAGCCCGGCGTTTCCAGTCCAGTTGAAGCAGCCTTACCCGCTCATCCTTATCCTCAGGTGTCATGACCCATCGGCGGCTGGCGTTGCGGGTTTCATCGATCAACTGCTGGTAGTAGCTGCTGATGCTGTTGGACTCCCGCATCAGCGCTTCCCGGGCGAGCCGCTTCATGCGTCCGATCCTCCTGCGAAGCCTCTGCTCCAGAACCTTCATGGCAGCCATGAAGATATCCTCCCTAAGCGGGAAAGCCGGCACAATCTCCCGCTCCCCTTCGGGCCCGGACTCCAGGGAGTCCCAGAATTCCAGCAGGTCGGGAGTACGGTTGGGACCCTCCAATGTAACCCCGTCAACGGAAACGAGCTCCAGGTTGTCCGGCAGCTCCTCGAGGGAGAACTCGCAGCGCATCAGGAACAAGTACTGCGGGGTGTATACCTGTTCGGGGGCACCCCACCCCGTGGATGGAGCCTTCACGCCCAGACGCCCTGTAGGGGCAGGAAGACGGCCGGACCGGCCAGGCACCCTCAGGAAGCGTTCACCGACACGGCCGGCATCGCGGGCTAAGTCCAGGATCCGGTCGAAAACCGGGTTGCCGACCATCGCCAGTTCGGATGAGGGGTCGGCCTTGAGCCCGCTGCTGTTGAATGCGAAGCGAAGAGGGGACCTTCCCAGCCTTGCGGTCAGCCTTCGGGGAGCGCGCACGAACAGAATCTGCTTATCCCCATCCTCGGTTTTCGCCCCCTGCCACGTGAAGAAATCCTCCAGGAAGGCCCTCATCACCTGAGGTTTCACGCCCCGCTCTCCTTTCCGGCATCCAGCGCGAGCGATGAATCGAGTCGCGTGAAGATCGCCTCATCGAAGTCCTTCACCCGCTCATGCCGCCTTCTGGCGAGGAGGAGCTCCTCTCCAAGCTTCTCGAAGGCCTTCTCGCGATGAGCGGAATCGCGGTTACCGGCCCAGATTCTGAACACTTCCGACTCGAAACTGAAGCGATCGCTCATCTGCCCGAGCACCATGTCCATCTCGCCGACCACGAGTTCGAACATCTGTATCTTCTGGCCGAGAATACGCAGCACATGGTCCTCCACCGTGTCCTTCGTGCTGAAATTGTAGATCCGGGTATCCCGGGTCTGGCCCAGTCTGTGAACACGGCCGATCCGCTGCTCGATGCGCATCGGATTCCAGGGCAGGTCGTAGTTGACCAGAGTCCGGCAGAACTGCAGATTGCGGCCCTCGCCACCCGACTCGGTCGAGAGCAGGATCCGGTGGGAGTTCCTGAACTGCTCCACCGCCCGATCCTTCTCATGGACGGTCAGGCTTCCGTGGAAGACCGCAGGCTCCTCACCAAGCCCTCTCAGGCGATCCTGCAGAAACTCCAAGGTTCTGCGGAACTGCGTGAAGACCAGGATCTTCTCGTCCTTCTCCTGGAGCGCAAGGTCCAGAAGCCCCTCGGCCTTGTTGTGCCTTTCGATTGAGTGGCCCAGTGAAGCCAGCCTGGACAGGCGCCTGCCATAGCGGGTCCCCTTGAAGATCCGCCGGCTGCGCTCAAGCGTCTTGACGGCCGCCCAGGCAGACGAGCCCATCTCCTTCTGGAGGACCATGAGCAGCAGTTGCCAGCGCGGGAAGTCCTTCGGCTCGCTCTCTTCGGCCACGTCCCTGATGAACTCCGCCACTCCGTTGTACAGCTTCCTCTCCTGCGGGCTCATCTCGAATGTGACTATCCGGACCTCCCTCTCGGGGAACTTGATTGCCGTGGAGCTCCGGCCGGTACGAACCATCACGTGCGACAGCGTGCGGGCCAGCTGCCGCGTGTTCTTCGGCAGCCGCTTGTCGCCCCGCATCATGTACTCCCTGCGGAACGAACGGTAGGTCCCCAGGAGCCCCGGCTTGAGCAGGGTGATCAGGTTGTAGAGCTCGCGGAGTTCGTTCTGCACCGGTGTGGCCGTAAGAAGGAGGAGGTACTTCAGGCTGAGGGCGTCTACGAACTTCCAGCCCTGGGTCAGGTGGTTCCTCAGGCGGTGTGCCTCATCCACAATCAGCAGGTCGAATCCGGCGGAGCCGATCTCATCCCGATTCTTTTCGGTCTTGGCGGTGTCGATGGATGCGATAAGGAGAGGGCTTGCGTCCCACGCCTGCCCCCTGGAGTAAACGTTGAAAGGGAGGTCGAACTTGTGGCTCAACTCCTCCTGCCACTGGGTCATAAGGGACACCGGCGTCAATACCAGGGCGCGCCTGACGAGCCCCCGCAGCACGTACTCCTTCAGAATCAGCCCCGCCTCGATCGTCTTACCCAGCCCCACCTCGTCCGCCAGCAGGGCTCGACCTCTCATCTGTCTCAGAACCCGAAGGCAGGCCTGAATCTGAAAGTCATACCGTTCGAGGTCGCGAACGGCGGACAGGGCAAGGAGCTTCTCGAAACCCCTGGTCATCGACATCCGCTCAGCCATGATCGCGAATCGGAAGCCTCGACCGTCGTCATCGGGAGGGGCCTTGATCTTGAGAATCACATCCACGGAATCCTGATCCAGAGAAAGGGTCTCGGGGTCCTGGAACCGGAATCGCCCCCGGTCTGCCTCCTCTGTTGCCGGAGAGTCAGGCGGCTCGGTGGCTGTGTCCTGCTGCCCGTCCGCCGGCGCGGCCCGCCGGGCTCTGCCTTGAGTCTTACGGGCAGTCTTCCCGGGTTCGGGTCCGCCCATGGTGTCCTTCCCCGCCTTCTCAGGCTGAGCAGGGGGAGCTTCAGAGATCTTGGGGTGATTGGAGTTCAGACGCCGCACGCGATCCCCGAAGGCGACTTCCAGGATGTCGAAGAAGGGGCGCGGACGCACTTCCACGACCATCCCCTCCCCGTAGTCCTCGTGGTAGATCTTGTCTCCCACGGCTGTTCGCCTGTGTGCGGGCACATCCCCTCCTCAGGATTGCGTCCGGATCCAGGCGCCCGCAGGCGTGAGGCCGGACTGGTTCCGCGATAAGCTGTCACCATATGTCTGTGTTCTCAGCGGATCACGTAGTACTGGAAGCCGATCTGAAGCTGACCTGAGTACGATCTTCCTCCCTCAGCCATCGTGTAGTAGCCCCTGAGTGACATGTCCAACGAGAGTGGACGACTGACGAAGTACTCCAAACCGAACCCCAGGTTCGCCATCGGGTAGAACGGGGGTAGCCCATACTCCGCGAAATCGGTGTCAGCATCCTCGAACCTGAACTGGCCCTTGCTGGCCCCTACACCCAGAACCAGATACTGGGAGAGCCTCTCGGGGCGGTTGAGGTAGATGTAGTAATCCAGGCTATAACACTCTTCTTTGTATGATGATGCCAAATCAGCCTGCTTGTCTGACTTGCGGTGATGCTCCCGGGACTCGGCAGAGACGCCGACGGCGATGGATCGGCTCAGGCTGTAACGAAGCCGGATCGCGTAGGAAGGCCCCAGGTCGAAGTCCCCGTAGTAGAACAGGATCGGGTCTTCTCTCAGGGGCTTCCACTCGTACGCCCCGGATCCGGCCAGGTATCCGACTCCACCCTGCATCCCCAGACTGACGGTGTTTGGCCTCTGTTCGTATGCCGGTGCAGATTCCGGCAGTGTGGCAAGGAGGAGGGCCAATCCTGCCAGAAGGATGGAGCAGGAGCTCATCCGTTCTCCCGTGATCCAGGCCGCCAGGCAGTTTGAGCGTGCCTTGATCCGCCGGGACATGCCTCCGTGCCCACGAGTATCGCGACTCATTGTTACTGTGCCTCCCTTCGTCAACCCCTCGGATGATACTCGTTATGGATGCGTCTCAGATAGTCCCGATCCACAGCCGTGTAGATCTCGGTAGTTGTCAGACTCGCGTGTCCCAGAAGCTCTTGCACCACCCTCAGCGAAGCGCCTCCCTGCAGGAGGTGCGTGGCGTATGAGTGGCGGAGCAGATGAGGATGGATCCGGTCCGCCCGCAGGCCTGCCATGACTCCACGCTTTCTCAGGATTCTCCAGAAGCCCATGCGGGACAGCCGCCCGCCCCGTGCATTCAGGAAGACCGTGCCCGGATCCCTCCTGTTCCGGAGCATCCTCTGCCTGGGTCCGCTGAAGTAGGCCGTCAGCGCATCCAGCGAGTGGCGTCCAAGGGGGAGAAGGCGCTCCTTGCCACCCTTCCCCCGCACACGCATCCAACGCTCCCGGAAGTCGATGTCATCCACCCCAAGTCCCACCAGCTCGGAGGCCCTCAGCCCGCATCCGTAGGCGATCTCGATCAGGGCCTTGTCGCGCCTGTCCAGGGGTCCGGCCCCGCCACATGCCTCGAGCAGCATGCCGGCATCCTCCCGTGTCAGCACATCAGGAATAGTTCGGGGCGCACGTGGGGACTCGAGTTCCGCAGTGGGATCCGCCTTCAGGCTTCCCTCGCTGAGGAGCCAGCGGTAGAAGGCGCGAATGGAGCAAGCAGCACGTTGCCGGGACCGGGCGGCTCTGCCCGCGTCATGAAGGGCAGCAAGACTCTCCCGGATGAGATCAGGGGCGACTTCGGAGGGGCTGCCGATCCCCCGTTCCTCCAGAAAGCAGAGATGTGCATCCAGGTCCGAGCGGTATGCGGAGATTGTGCGGGGAGAGAGCCTCCTGTGGAACGACAGGTGAAAGACCCAGGAATCCAGGTGGCGCCTCATGGTTGAGATCGGGAGATCGCTTCCGGAAACCCTGCCCCTCAACCGACGCCTACCCGGACTGCCTGAATCCGCTGTCCTGTCCAGTTTCGGCCTCATGGAGGGCCTCCCAGATGACCTTCGCCAGCCCGGGACCGATTCCCGGTACGGCGGACAGTTCATCCTGACCGGCAGCCAGGATACCCTTCACGCTGCGGAAAGAGCGGAGAATCGCACGCCTGCGCGCCGGCCCGACCCCCGGGATCTTCTCCAGGCTCGAGGCACGTACGCCCCTCCCCCTGAGTATCCGATGGTGTCCCAGGGCAAACCGGTGCGCCTCGTCCCGGACACGCTGGAGAAGGCGGAGCGCATCAGAAGACCTTGGAAGTATGATCGGACGCTTCGCGAGGGGTACAACTATCTCCTCTTCCCGTTTGGCCAACCCCACCAGAGGCAGATGCGCGAATCCGGCGCGCTGCAGAGCCTGAATGGCGCCCGAGACCTGTCCGGCTCCCCCGTCGACCAGTATGAGATCTGGAGGATCGCCTCCCTCGTCCCGCAACCGGACGAGTCTTCTGGTCAGGACCTCCTCGATCATTGCGACATCGTCCGGACCCTTGACGCTCTTGATCCTATAGCGACGGTAATCGCTCTTCAAAGGCTTTCCGTCCCGGAAGACAACCTTCGAGGCGACGGAAAACGCACCCTGTGTGTTGCTGACGTCGAATCCCTCGATGACGTAGGGGGGCGATTCGAGACCAAGAGCCTCCTGCAGAGTGTAGACGCTGCGATCAACGCGGCGCTCCTTGTTCGCGGCACGGAGTTCCTCTTCCTCCAGCAGGAGATGCGCGTTCCGGGCCGCCACTTGCAGAAGGCGCGACAGGCCTGCCTGGCGGTCTCCCCGCACTATGCTCACGGGACGCTCCGAGGCCCTGGAGAGAGCCTCTCCCAGCCCTGCCGAGTCGAGAGGTGTTGCAGGACAGATGATGCGGGTGGGGATCCTCGCAGAGCCGAGGAAGGCTGCCGCGATCAGGGACCTCAGCACCGACGCCTGGGTCTCTCCCCCAACTCCGGACAGCAGGCGGTGCGTCTTGCCCACGACGTTCCCCTTCTGTACGTGAAGGAAGACTGCGCACGCAAGGTTGCCGCGCGATGCGAGTCCGACGACGTCGGCCTCGGATTCGCTGGGCGCCACAAGCGCACCCTCGCCGAGAAGCTCCTGAATCCGCACGATCTCATCCCGCAGACGGGCACTCTCTTCGTAGCGCAGCTCTTCTGCGGCTGCGTGCATCCTGCGCCGGAGTTCCCCGATCGCCTCCTCACCACGGCCCGACAGGAGATCCACCAGGGGAGCAACCTGCAGACGATACTGCTCCAGGTCAACCCTGCGCACGCATGGCGCGGTGCATCGGCCGATGAAGAACTGGAGGCACTCGCGCCCCCCCTTCTCAAGGCGGCGGTCGGTGCAGTTCCGCAGCCGGAAGACCGAGCGAAGAGTCTTCAGGGCGCTGCGGAGATCCCGCACGCGCGTGAACGGGCCGAAGTATCTGGAGCCGTCCGGCATGATCCGGCGGGTGATGAACATCCCGGGAAACGGGTGGGACAGGTTGACCTTGATGTACGGGTACCGCTTGTCGTCCTTCAGGCGGATGTTGTAACGGGGGGCATACTGCTTGATGAGGCTATCTTCCAGAACCAGCGCCTCGACTTCGCCGCTTGTTACCATCCAGTCCAGGACCCTGGTGCGTCGGCGGAGCTCGCGAACCTTCCTGTCTGCGGGAGATCCACGGAAGTAGCTCCTTACCCGGCTGCGCAGCTGCTTCGCCTTGCCCACATAGATGACGCGGCCGCGGTCGTCGCGGAACAGGTATACCCCGCTCAGGCCGGGAAGCAGGCGCAGCTTCTCCCCGAGGGTCTGCATCCAGTTGTCTGGGACATGGAACTCCCGGCCGCCGGACCGGCTGGCAGAAACGTGCGCCGGTGCAGTGCCGTCGCCACTCGGCGCCACTCCGGGATCGGGGGGGGTGAGAAGGATCGAGTCGGGACCCGGTTCGTGAACGCTGTCCGGCCAGGTTTCACCCTCAATTGGCCTGCGGCGCGGTGGCCTGGGAAGGTGGGATGGACTTCCGCCCCCGGATCGCCTGCCGTGCTTCCTGCCGTCCATGGTGCAGCTCCTGCGCCGCGCCCTCCCCGGGTGGGAATGTGCCCTCGGCGTGACTCGAACACGCGGCCTACGGTTTAGGAAACCGTTGCTCTATCCACCTGAGCTACGAGGGCAGTGCGGACCGGCAGAGTATCGCCAACCGCCCACGGCGTTTCCACACATTTTGCGGAGTGGTGTTTCGGTGCGCCTGTTCATGCCTGCCTGCAACCGGCCGTGCCCGGCGGGGCCGCAACTCCGACCCGGCCTGCTCCGCCACCGGCCGCAGCCTGCTACTCTTCCGCGTAGTGAACCACGGAATGGACCTGATGGGGCTGCAGCCTGGCCCTGCCATTCAGGAAGTCCAGCTCTACCAGGAAGGAGAAGCCGGCAGTCTGCGCCCCGGCCTGGAGAACCAGCCTGGCCGCCGCCTCTGCCGTACCGCCTGTGGCCAGAAGGTCATCAACGATGAGCACGCGCCTGCCTGCGGGAAATGCATCCCGGTGGACCTCCAGCGAGTCGCTGCCGTATTCGAGCGCGTATGACTCGCGATACACCTCTGCCGGCAGCTTCCCCGGCTTTCGCATCGGCACGAATGGCAGACCCTTCGACCATGCAAGCGCAGCCCCCAGGATGAATCCCCGCGATTCCACTCCCGCCACCACATCGGCCTTGCCGGCAAACGGTGCCCAGAGCGCCTCGAGCGCCTCCTGCATCAACACCGCATCGCACAGTGCGGTCGTTATGTCACGGAACATGATCCCCGGCTTCGGAAAGTCCGGAACGTTGCGGATGGCCTGCCTCAGGCGCGATTCGAGGGACACGTCACTCTCCTCTCCTCCGGTCGATGTCGAACGGGGCCCGGAGCAGACCCCGGATCAGGGTGATGATGCCCGATGGCGCCCGGGCGTACAAAAGGGAAAGCCGGCCATACACTTCCGGCCGGCTTTCGATTCTGCATGGTCGGGGCGAGAGGATTTGAACCTCCGACCCCCTAGTCCCGAACCAGGTGCGCTACCAGACTGCGCTACGCCCCGACCCGAACCCTTGTCCCCAAGGGGAGTGACCACGCTAGCACTGCCACCCCGCCTTGTCCAGCCCTAGAAATGTCGGCGCAGATGCCGGGGATGTTCACACATCGTCACCGGACCATCCCTCCCTTCCGATGAGAGGCACGAAGGTGCAGCCTGTTCCGTAGGCGGTGTCATGCCCTTCTTCCTTCTTCTCAAGGATCATCAGGCGCTGGCTTCCCCGATCCCCTACCGGGATTACGAGCCTTCCACCGATCCGAAGCTGATCGATCAGGGATGGAGGCGGCTCTGGGGGGGCCCCTGCACCAACAACGATGCTGTCATAGGGTGCAAAGCGGCTCCAGCCCACCGTCCCGTCCCCGCAGCGCAGGATCACGTTCTCGTAGCCAAGCTCCTGCAGCAGGGCCTGTGCCCTCATTGTCAACTCGGGAACCCGTTCGATACTGAAGACGGCCTGGACTATCCGCGAGAGAACGGCAGCCTGGTACCCTGAACCCGTCCCTATGTCCAGGACCCGGTGCCCGGAAAGCGGCTTCAGCAGTTCCGTCATCGCAGCGACCATGTAAGGCTGGGAGATCGTCTGACCGAATCCAATCGGCAGCGCGTGGTCGCCGTAGGCCGAGGCCGCGAGCGCTTCATCCACGAATCGGTGGCGGGGCACGGTCCGCATCGCATCCAGCACATGCGTGTCGCGGATTCCCCGGCCTTCAAGCTGCTTGCGGGCCATCCGCTCACGCGCCTGGGTGAAATCCGGCATCAGGGAGTCCTCAGGTTTGCCGCTCTTCAGCCTGCAGGCGGAGTTCCCACCCCCGGATACGCTCGAGCATGGCGTGGTCTGTCATATCCAGGCTGACAGGGGTGAGGGATACGTAACCCTGACTTACTGCGGCGTAGTCCGTGTCGTCTCCCGGCTCCCAACTGGGCTTTCCGCCCCCGATCCAGTAGCACGGCCTTCCCCATGGATCAGTCTGCTGAACGACCATGTCCGGATATGTCCGCCTCCCGAGCCTGGTCAGCCGTATTCCAGGGATCTCTTCCCAGGGGAGATCGGGCACATTCACGTTGAGCAGAACCGGGAAGGGGGCGGGCATCGAAGGAATCCGTTCAACGATCGTCCTTGCTGCCCGCGCCGCAGCCGTATAGCTGGCAGGATTCCACAGGGCCATGGAGACGGCAAGGGCGGGGATGCCCAGCGTGAGGCAGGCTTCGGCCGCTCCGGCGACAGTGCCGGAATAGTGCACGTCATCACCCAGGTTGGGTCCGCTGTTGATACCGGAGACGACGAGGTCGGGTGGCGTCTCAATCAGCTCCGGAATCGCCCCGCGGGCCGCAACGAGCGCGCAGTCGGTCGGTGTCCCATCCACGGAGTAGAAGCCCCGCTGCGTGCGGCGGATCCGAAGGGGATGGGTCAGGGTGAGAGACCGCCCCGCGCCGCTGCGCTCCCTGTCCGGCGCGACGACGATGCACTCGCCAAGTCCCTCCAGGCCCTTCACGAGAGCCAGCAATCCGGGTGCCCGGACGCCGTCATCATTGGTTACCAGAATGCGCACACTGCCTCCGGAAGGTATGAAGAGAGCCCGCCGGCCATGACACCGAGGGCTCCGGGGAACGAAAGCTGATGTAGAATTTGGTCGGGGCGACTGGATTTGAACCAGCGACCCCTTGCACCCCATGCAAGTGCGCTACCAGACTGCGCCACGCCCCGACCGCAACTCGAAGGAGCCTACCCCTGCAGGCCGGCGTGATCAACGGATTTCTCGCCGCCGGCCATCCGTGAACGCGGCGCAACCCTGGCGGTCACACCCTGTGCCGGGCCGGCAAGCAGCCTGTTCCGCAGGGAAGCGAGCTCGTCCCGGATATGGCGGAGCTGCTTTCGATCCTTCGGTGTGAGGAAGTCGATATCGATCTGCGACTTCTCCCCTGCAGCCCCGGAGCGCCTTTCCTCGTTGAGTTTCTTCTTCGCGCCGGAGATCGTGTAGCCGCGCTCGTAGAGCATCTCACGGATCGTGCGCAGCAGATCGATGTCATGCTCCTGGTACATCCGGATTCCGCCCCGATTCTTCCTCGGCCTGAGCCTGGGGAACTGGCTCTCCCAGTACCTGAGAACGTGCGGCTTGACGTCCAGCATCTCCGCCGTTTCGCTGATCGTGTAGTATCGCCTTGAAGGTGACTCAGGCATTCCTCACTCTCCCCTCAACGGCCTTGTCATCAGTTCCCGCAGAGCCATCTCCGGGGAGAGCCCTTCGAAGAGGATCCTGCAGACCTGTTCGGTGATAGGCATCTCCACTCCATGACGGCGTGACAGATCCCTCGCGGCGGCCGCGGTCCTAACCCCCTCCACGGCCATGCCAATCCGCCTGATGGCCGCGTCCAGCCCTTCGCCCCTGCCCAGCGCCTCGCCCAGCGTATGGTTCCTGCTCAGGGGACTTGTGCAGGTAGTGACGAGATCCCCGACACCGGCCAGGCCCAGGAATGTCTCCGGTTTTGCACCCAGCACCTCCCCCAGTCTCCGGATCTCCGCAAGACCGCGGGTCAGGAGAGCGCCCCTCGTGTTCTGCCCGAAACCGAGCCCGTCGACGATCCCTGCAGCAACAGCTACGACATTCTTGAGCCCGGTGCAGATCTGCACCCCGAGAGGATCGCCGCAGGAATAGACCCTGAAGCGTTCTGTGGCAAAGAGTGCCTGCACACTTTCCGCAGCTTCGCCGCTCAGTGATGCTGCAAGAACGGCAGTCGGTTTTTCTTCAACCACCTCAGCAGCCAGGCTCGGCCCGGCGAGCACCACCCACCTGTCCGCCCCCGGACTCCGCTCCGACTCCAGAACCTGGCTCATGGTCAGGCAGCTCTTCTCCTCGAGGCCCTTGGTCGCCAGGATCCAAAAAGGATCGGCAGCCACGGGCAGTGAAGCGACAAGCCGCCTCAGGCCGTGCGACGGGACCGCGATGACCGCCATCGAAACTCCCGGATCGGGCGCGGAATCTTCATACACCACTTCAACGGCAGCGGGCAACGGGATTCCCGGCAGGTGCTTGCGATTCTCCCTGTCGCGCGCGAGACTGGCGCGGTGCTCAGGGTCCAGATCCCACAGCCTCACCGGGATCCCTTTCCTCCCAAGGATCCAGGCCAGGGCCGTCCCCCAGCTGCCCGCACCATAGACAAACACAGGTTTCATCCCGACTCCCCGTGATCCGCAGTCCCGGATGGCCTGGACGCCTCCGGGGTCTTTCTTCCGTCAAGCTCCAGCGGTTTCTCCTCGCGCCTGAGCAGGCGCGACAGGTTGGATCTGTGCCTCACGATGATCATGAGCGCAGTTCCACAGGCGACCCAGAACTCCGGGGCATCTGCGCCGGAACCCGGGCGCCCGGTGAAGAAGACCGCCACCGGCAGTACGATCGAGGCGCTCAGCGACGCGGCCGATACGATCCTCGTGCGGGCGAAGACTATCGCGAAGACACACAGGGCAATCAGCGTAGCCTGCGGCGCCAGGGCGAACCAGGCGCCTGCTGCTGCGGCCACCCCCTTGCCCCCGCGAAAGGATGCAAAGGGGCTGAACGCGTGCCCGAACAGTACTCCTGTCATCCCCAGAAGACCCGCCCACCTCAAGCTCCCGTCAGGCGAACCGAGCGCAGCGAAGATCCAGCCGGCAAGCGCTACGGCAGCAGCACCTTTGAGGCCGTCGAGTAGAAGGACCAGCAGACCGGGCCCGCGGCCGAGCACGCGGTAGACATTCGTGGCACCGAGGTTGCCGGACCCGTGCCGGCGCACATCGATTGCTCGCAGCCAAAGGCCGATCCACAGCCCCCAGGGAAGCGAACCGAGTGCGAAAGCGGAGAGCCCGGCCAGAATCCAGTACATCCTTCAGCCCCTTCCCCCTCCTGTCTCCGTTCCCGTCCGGTGACCGCTGTGCTACGGGCGCCCGTTCCGCGCAGGAAACGCGTATCAGCTCTTGCGAAGCAGAAGGCGGATCGGATTCCCCTCGAAGCCGAACGCCTCCCGGAACCTTCCGGAGAGATACCGCAGATACTCAGGCTGGACCCGCTTCGGATCACTCACGAAGAGGGCGACTGTCGGCGGCCCCTTGCGCACCTGTGCGGCGTAGTAGAACTTCGCCGGCCGCTGGCCGCGGTATGCCGAGGGTGGTGTCCGCTCCACAGCCTCTTCAAGCACCTTGTTCCAGCCAGCCGTGCCGATCTCCTCACGCCCCGCGTCGTACACCCGGATTGCAGCCTCCAGGACGCGGTTGATCCGCTGCGCAGTCAGTGCGGAAACGAACTCCACCGGCGCATAGCGAAGGAAGGGTATCTCCTCCCGGAGCTTCTTGATCCAGGCCCCGCTCGTCCCGGTCTCCTTCTCGACGAGATCCCACTTGTTCACGAGGATCGCGGTTGCCGCGCCGCGCTTCCGGATGAGATCGGCGATTCGCACATCCTGCCCCTGCACCTCCCCGGTGCCGTCGAGCACCAGCAGCGCGACATCAGCCCGGTCCAGCGCCTTCAGGGCCCTCAGGGTCGCGTAGAACTCCCACGCCGGCTGGCTGTCGAGTCGCCGGCGGATCCCCGCCGTGTCGACAATCGTGAGTGCCCGTCCGTGGTAGCGCAGTGGAGCGTCGATTGCATCCCGCGTTGTGCCCGGCCGTGAATCGACGATCATCCGCTCGTCCCTGAGCAGGCGGTTCACGAGCGAGGACTTCCCCACATTCGGCCTCCCGAGCATGGCAATCCGTATCCCGGAGTCTTCCCCGCTCTCCTGGCCGCGGGACGGAAGGCGGCGCACGACGTCGTCAAGAAGGTCGCCGAGGCCGCGGCCGTCCATGGCCGAGATGCTGTGATACGACTCGAAGCCAAGGCCCAGGAACTCGGCTGCGTGCGCCTCCAGCTTCTCAGAATCCGTTTTGTTCGCCACCAGGAGGGGCCGGATCCCCCGCCGGAACAGCGCCTGTGCGATCTCCTCGTCATGCGGATGCAGGCCAGTCCGGGCATCGACGAGGAAGAGAACGAGATCGCAGGCTTCCAGTGCGCGCAGCACCTGTTCCAGGATCGCCGAGTCCATTGCCTCTCGCGATTCAGGGATCCAGCCGCCTGTATCGACCACCTCAAAGCGGACTCCGTTCCAGTCCGCAGGGTGCGCCAGGCGGTCACGCGTGATCCCGGGCTCATCATGCGTGACAGCCTGCCTGCCCCCGACGATCCTGTTGAAGAGTGTCGACTTTCCCACATTGGGGCGCCCGACAATTGCCAGAACCGGTATTGCCACCGAGAACTCCCCTCTCTCTTCCGACATCCGGCGCTGCAGTCGCGCCTTCGGCAGTATGTCGGCGGGAAGCGGCGAAGGCAATGCTGTGGATAGGGCGACCTGTGCCCCGGGGATGGAGGCTAGAACTCCGTGTCCCTCAGCCCGGCCTGCACAGGGACTCCCAGGATGCGTTCCAGCTCCCGGAGGCTCATCCCGTCGAGGAACAGCCCGTCGGCATTGACGGATTCAGGCGGTATGTAGACACGCCGGCCGGGGTCGCGGCCCTTCATGGCAGCCGCAATGTCGGTTCCCGTGAGGAGCCCCGCGACCGTGACCCGCCTGCCGAAGAAGCGGTTGGGAACGCACACGAATCGCATTCGCACCCTCTCCCCCGTCCTGGCTGTCTTCCCGCGCAGCAGCAGCTCGAGGTGCGGCGCAAACAGCCGCCCGGTGAGAATGGTGATCTCCCCGCGGCGCGGCGACTCCCTGAAGACTCTGCGCAGTCTGCCCAGGCGGACCGTGAAGCGCCTCATGAGGCCGATGCCGTTCTCGATCTGCGGATACCCGTCGTAGTCCTTTTCCGAAGGGACTGGGCACCCTGCCGCCAGGTAGAGCTCATCGGCCAGGTAAGCAAAGGCTGTTCCCCCCTCCCTCCTCCAGGCGCGGCGCATTGGCTCGATCCGTTCCACGAGCCCCCGCGCCTCCCTGGCGCTGACCGGCCTCAACTCCGGCAGGCCCTTCCTGTGGCGGGTAAGCCCGACGGGTACGATTCCGACAGAGGTCACCGAATCCCGCATCGATGCGAGCCCTTGAAGGGTCTCTCCGAGATCCCGCCCGTCGTTGTAGCCCGGAACGAGCACGATCTGCACATGCAGCCTGATACCCGCCCGGTCGAGCGCAGCCAGCACGGGGCGGATGTCCGATCGGGAGCGGGATCTGAAGAGGCGGCGTCTTACGGCCGGGTTCAGGGAGTGCACAGATACGTAGAGCGGTGAGAGGCGTTGCTCGATTATCCGGTTCAGCTCCCATTCCCTGAGATTCGTCAGTGTGACGTAGTTTCCGTGCAGGAAGGAAAGCCGGTAGTCCTCATCCTTCACGTAGAGGGTGGATCGAAGTGACGGCGGATTCTGATCGATGAAGCAGAAGATACACTTGTTCCCGCAACGCCGTACGGGCTCCGGACTGAAGGCCAGCCCAAGGCCCTCCCATGGCTCGCGGCGCACCCGCACCTTCCGTTCCCTACCGTTCTGAAGGATCCCGAGACGGAGCAGGACACTGCCGGACATCCGGAAGTGCAGATCGAGAAGATCCCGGACTTCGTGGCCGTTGAGGGAGAATACCGAATCGCCGACAGCGAGGCCGGCCCTGTGAGCAGGCGATCCTGGTTCGACGCTGGAGATCTTGAGCATTCTGGAATCCCGGGTCCGGCACGCTCCGGCGGCCTGGTGTGCATCGTGGCTGCATCAGCAGGTGGAACCCGCCAGAGACCCGAAAGAGGGCCTGCCGATCGCATGGCCGGCAGGCCCTTTATCATGGAGCGGGCGACGGGATTTGAACCCGCGACTCTCAGCTTGGGAAGCTAATACTCTACCACTGAGTTACGCCCGCCCTGCTTTTCCGCCTACGTGACAACCAGAATCTGCCTGCGGACTGCTGCTGTCAAGACGAAACCTGGTCCGGTGGCTGCATGACTCCATTGGGCGAAACGGCCTGTCACGCGGTCAGATGTCACCCTGACTCCGGCCCCCCTCTCCCGGACCATTCCCGGAGGAGGGATGCTTCCACCCGCCGGCTTACGGCCTGTGGATCCTCCCGGGTGGATGTGTGGACGAAGCGGACTCCCGGCGTGCGGTTGCGCAGCCAGGTCTCCTGACGCTTCGCGTAGCGCCTGGTATTGCGCACGAACTCCTCCACGCAAGGTTCCAGGGGCGCATCAGCCACGACGTGCGGAATGAACTCCCGGTATCCAACGGTGCGAAGACCCGGCGCCGACGGATCCACTCCCCGGTCCAGTATCCCGCGCAACTCATCCAGGAGGCCGGCGTCCAGCATCTTCCTGCAGCGCTCCTCTATCCGCGAATACAGCTCGTCCCGTGGGCGGAGCAGGGCAACGACAGGGACCGATTCCGCCGGGCAGGGCCTCGGCTCCGCAAGGATCCTGCTGAGTGGACGGCCCGAGATCTCGGCTACCTCGAGAGCCCTGCTGATCCTCTGACGGTCTCTGGGCGAAAGCCTTGCGGCCGCCCCGGGATCGATCTCCTTCAGTCGCCTGTAGAGCCCCTCCACTCCCTCCGAGTCAATGATTGCGCAGTGCCTGGCGCGAACACCGGGATCGGCCGGGGGAAGCGGATGAAGATCGCGCGTGAGTGCTTCCCAGTAGAAGCCCGCCCCCCCGACAGCGAGGACCGATCCGGGAGCCCTCCCGTCGAGAGCCTCGACCGCCATCCTCCTGAAGGCGCCTGCAGAGCAGGGTTCGGTGAGATCCAGGATGTCGAGCAGAATGTGTTCGACCCGTGCCAGTTCGGACCGGGTCGGCTTGGCTGCGCCGATGTTCAGCCCGCGGTAGACCTGGCGGCTGTCAACGGAGAGGATCGCAAGGCCCCTCCTCTCGGCGAGCAGGAGTGCAGCCTCGGTCTTCCCGACAGCCGTCGGCCCGGCGAGATATCCGGCCAGGGCTCGCATCGCAACCTCCCGTCGGTCTCCTGCGGATCAGCGCCCGAATCTGCGGTCCAGGTCCCCGAGGGTCACCTGCAGGAAGGTCGGCCGCCCGTGCGGATCACCGTGCGGAAGGCTCGTGGCGAAGAGTTGATCCACAAGCTGGTTCATCTCCTCCAGTGAGAGCTGCTGACCTGCCCGGACAGCAGTGCGGCAGGCGAACGATGCCGCAAGATGCTGCAGCCGGTCCCGGCCGTGGGTCCTTTGCGATCCTGCCTGCTCGAGGAGCTCGCGGAAGCGCCCTTCGGGATCGCTGTTCCACAGCGAAGGCACCCCGCGCAGCAGCACCGTATGGCGGCCGAACTCCTCGGCATCCACCCCGAGGTTGATGAGATCCTCGCAGATCTTCCCCCATGCCTCCCACTCGTCTCCTCCCAGCTCGAGAGAGAGCGGGAAGAGGAGCTGCTGCGTTGCCGCCATGCTCCCACGGAGGTTCATCAGGGCCTGCTCGTAGAGGATCCTCTCGTGCGCGGCATGCTGGTCTATGATCATGAACCCATGCCGGGTCTGGGCCAGGACGTACTTGTGGTGAAGCTGCCAGAGCGGCACCAGCCCTGCGGGCGAGGCATCGGGACCGGCCACCCGGGCATCGTCCCGTGGGGCATCCTCGGGCCGTTCCTGGCCGGCGTTTCCGTCGGCCTCACGAACGATGTGTGTTTCGGAGGCCGGCCGGTAGAAGAGATCCAGGGCCGCCGAACCCGGCCTTCCCTCCCCCGGTGCATCCCTTCCGGGGGTGTACTGGCCATGGAAGGCCGTCCCAGGGCGTGCGTCGGAGCCGGGGTCCCGTGGATCCAGGTTCCAGCCGGGTACGAGTTGGCGCGTCACGGCCTGAACGGCATGAACCAGGCTTCCGAAGAGCGCCGACTCGTCCAGGAACCTCACCTCGCGCTTCGTTGGATGCACGTTCACGTCGACGCGCGACGGATCGACGGCAAGGAGCACGAGCGCGAACGGATGCCGGTTCGGCGGGATGAGGTCGCCGAAACCCCGGCGCAGCGCTGCAGAGAACCAGGAGGCGGAAACCCAGCGCTGGTTGACAATCATGGTCTGGTGCTGCGTGCCGGGGCGTGCCAGTTCAGGGATTCCTACATGGCCGCTGATCTCACCCCTACCGTCCGATGACTCCAGTGAAAGAATCTTCTCCCTGAAGGAGGGGCCGTAAACCTGTACGATCCGTGCAGCGGAGTCTTCCGCCCGGGGCAGATCCAGCACCAGCGCACCCCTCTGCAGAAGACGGAAACCGACACCGGGAAACGCCAGTGCATAGGTGGTGACCATCCTCGTGATGAGACGCATCTCTCCATCCGGAGTCTTCAGAAAGCGCTTTCTGACAGGTGAGTTGAAGAAGAGATCCTGCACGCGGACTGTTGTTCCGGCCGGCCGGGCGGCAGGCTCGACAGCAGATGGCCTCCCTGCCTCCACGCTCAACTCCCATCCCTGCGGCTCACCCTCCTGCGCCGTGATGATCTCGACCCGCGACACCCGGGCGATGGAATGCAGAGCCTCCCCGCGAAACCCCAGGGTGTTTACGGCCAGCAGGTCTTCCTCGCTTCGAAGCTTGCTTGTGGCATGCGGCTCGATCGCGAGGATGAGACCGTCCCGACTCATGCCCGTTCCGTCGTCGGTCACCTCGAGGAACTGATCGGGAGACTCACCGACCGAGATCTCAAGCATCCGGGCGCCTGCATCCAGCGAGTTTTCGAGCAGCTCCTTCGCGACGGATGCCGGCCTCAGGATCACCTCGCCTGCCGCAATCTTTGCCACAACCCCGGGAGGCAGCCTTCGGATCACGGCCCGACCCCCTGGATCCCCCTGCCCTGAGTGCATCATCCGGAACTCCTCCGTGACCGGCCTTCAGGCCGTATGCGCTGCTTCAGAAGGCGCAGGGTCTCGCCGACTACTCCAGCCGGGTCGACTTCCCGCACGCATCGCCAGTGTCCAAGCCAGCAGCGGTCTCTCCCGTGCACACCGCAGGGGCGACATGCAAGCTCGCCGGGCTCCAGCACCGTTGCACCAGGGCCGACAGGTGAGAAACCGAATGCCTGAACAGACGAGCAGAAGACCGCCACTACGGGCAGACCCAACGCCCTGGCGAGGTGCATGGGGCCGCTGTCGCACGTGACTGCCACGCCGGCACGGGCCAGCACGGCCTTCAGAGCACCGAGGCTCAGCCGCAGTGTCGATGCCCCCGGGACAGTCTCCGGCGGCGGATCAGGCGCCCCGGGCCCGACGGCCCACCAGACTCGCCTGCCTGATGCCAGCAGGCCCGCGCACACCTCGTCGAAGCGCAGGTACTCCTTGCTGCGCCGCGAAGCGCCCGGGAGCAGGATCACAGCCTGGCCGGGAGGGGTGTCGAAGACCGTTGGGGCTTCCAGCCGGGCGTCGGCATCTTCCTCGGGCGTGACCCAGACACGGGGCGCAGCCTCTTCCCGGGTAAGGGAGCCTGGCAGTATCTCGGCGTAACGCTCCAGGCCGTGCGGTATCGAGGGGCGGGGGAAGCGGTCGCCCCACAGTACGATCCACCTCCGCCAGACCGAACGCGTGCGCACAGAGGCAACGCTATCGGAGAGGCGCGATGCAAGGCGCCTCGATCCCACCGTGCCTTGCAGATCAAGGACACGGTCGTATCGGATTCCGACGGCCTGCCTTTCGAGATCCCTGCGGTCCCACAGCCGCCGGACATGCGGGTTGCCCCTGTAGACCGGCAGGTAGCGCGCGTCCACGGCAACGTCAAGATCGGCGGATGGCATGCCCGGACCGCCACAAGCCGCCAGCCCTGCTATCCCGGTGGACAGAGCAACATCGCCGAGAGCATGATAACGGATGAGGAGCCAGCTTTCGCGACGCCCCCCCCCCTCCTCCGGCGCGGATCCCCCGCTTCCCTGCACTCAACCTCCCTGGTTCATCGCAGCTTCTACCTGGAGGAGTCCCGCCTGAATGCCGCCTCGAAGCTCTCCCCTGTCTGGAAGTCCTGCAGGCTGTCCTCTTCGGTTCTGGCCAGAAGCTGCACTTCAATCAGATCGAAGACAATCCGGCCGAGGTCCTCGCCCTTCTCTATGCCCCAGTAATCGAAAACCGATGTCGCCATCGGGCCGAACTCCTTAAGCGCCAGCCTGCGCGTTCCTTCGAGGAGCTCCTGCCCCGTGACGTGTCCCGCCCGGTCGAGCGAGCGCCGCGTGTAGTCAAGCGCGCGAAGAAGCCAGAAGTAGGCGGCCGCCCTGTAGCGTCCCTTCTCCTCGGCCAGGTTCTCGATTCTCTCGACGACCTCAGGGTCCATTGCTCAGACTGTTCTCCCCCGCTGTCATTCTGTTGCGGCACCGGTTCCCCGCCGGCCATCACTCCCCGGTGCCCGGATCAAGGATCGTATCAGCGGCGAACCGGGCATCATCACGCTCCGGGAAGTCCTGGTTGTAATGCAGGCCACGGGATTCACGCCTCTCCCGCGCGCACCGGACGATCAGCTCCGCCACCAGTGCGATGTTGCGCAGTTCGATCAGATCCCGGTCAAGCACGAAGTCCCAGTAGTAGCTCTCGATGCTGCGGCGGAATATTTCCAGATAGCGTGATGCCAGTGCAAGCCTGTGGTCGGTCCGTACGATTCCGACGAAGTCCCACATCAGGCGGCGCACCAGGTCCCAGTGCGCGTCGATAAGCACGGTCTCCCGCGGGAGGGTGGCCGTCCCCTCGTCCCATGGACGCAGGGCGGGCTCTCGGGCGTCGCCCAGCTCGTCTGCAGCAGCCGCGGCGGCCCTCTCCGCCATCACCAGCGCTTCGAGAAGCGAGTTGCTCGCCAGGCGATTCGCACCATGCAGCCCCGTGAAGGCAGTTTCGCCGGCGGCGTACAGACCCGGCAGGTCCGTCCGTCCGTGCAGATCCGTGACCACTCCCCCGCATTGATAGTGCGCCGCCGGAACGACCGGGATCGGCTGGCGGGTAATGTCGAATCCGAGCGAGAGACATGTGGCATGGATCTTCGGGAACCTCCCGCGCACGGCATCGGCATCCACGTGCTCCAGGTGCAGAAGGACGCTGCGATCCCCCCGCAGCTTCATCTCCCGGTCAATCGACCGCGCCACTATGTCCCTGGGCGCCAGATCCCCCAGGGGATGCGGAATACGCAGGCGGTCACCCGAGAGCGTGGTCAGGAAGCCGCCTTCTCCGCGAACCGTCTCGGAGATGAGGAACGACTTGGCCTCCGGATGGAAGAGACATGTCGGGTGAAACTGAACGAACTCCAGATTGGCAACCCTGCAGCCTGCCCTCCAGGCCATGGCCAGTCCGTCACCCGTGGCCACGTCAGGGTTCGAGGTGTACTGGTAGACCTTCCCGCATCCCCCGGTTGCCAGCACTGTAGCCCTTGCCCCTGCCGGGAATATCCTGCCCGAGCGGCAGTCGAGCACGTATGCGCCCTGACATCGGGTCTCCCCGGCCCTGTCGCGCCGGTCTCCCGTACGGATCAGGTCAACACCGGTATGATGCTCCAGCACCCGGATACGTTCATCATCGCGAACGGTGCGCACCAGCGCTTCCATGATCGCATGGCCGGTGCTGTCCCCCGAATGCGCCACCCGCCTGCGGGTATGCCCCCCTTCACATCCGAGGTCCAGCGATCCATCCGACCGGGTTGCGAAGCGCACACCCAGTTCCCGAAGCGCCCTGATCGCTCCCGGACCCCCGTCGACCATCACCGACACGGCCGCCTGGCGGCAGAGACCGACACCGCAGGTCATCGTGTCCTGTCCGTGAGTTGTCGGATCGTCACCGGGGCCCACCGCCGCGGCAATCCCTCCCTGGGCCCAGTCCGTGTTCCCATCGGTGAGGGCCCGTTTGGAGATGAGGAGCACGGAACCCGCGCGAGCCGCCCGCAGGGCGAAGACCATCCCTGCCAGCCCCGAACCCATTACCAGAAAATCATGCTGCTTCAATGTGTTACACCTCTCGGGAAACAGATTCCCACCGGCCGATTCGGCTTCAGGGGAGCATATCCCGGGCCGATAACTCAACAAAGGGTTTCCCAGGCCCGTTTTGCACCCAACCGGAGGAGTTTTTGGCCATGCGCAGACTTGCCCACGGGATCGCCAGTCTCTCGATCATAATCCCGGTTCTGCTCGCCGCAGGCGGATGCAGCGACGAATCCGCACCCCGTTCTTCACTTCTGGTCCTGAGCGTGAACGACAACGAACCGCTTAGCAGCGATGTCATCACGGAGAGTCCCGACGGAAGCGGGGGGATTGTGGAGGACGCAGTCACAATCCGGGTCCGCAACGTCGCACAGAGTGAGGCCCTGAACCTGACTCCCAACGGTCCGTTCGGGCACGTGACTCTGGAGAGTTACAGGATCGACTTCCAGAGCAGCGAGCGGATCGACTCCGTGACAGGAACCCTTGGGTGGCCTGTCCACACAGGACAGGAGGTTTCCGGTGCGTTCGTGGTGGTGCCGGCGGCCTGGAAGACACGCGCCCCCCTCGTGGGATTGCGAGAGGGCGGTGAGATCCTCACCATGGCAACGATCACGATCCACGGTCGCGAGGCAACCTCCAACCACGAGGTTACTGCCACTGCGTCGCTGCAGGTGAACTTCGCGAACTGGGCGGAGTGAGCCCGGCCTCATCCCTCCAACGGGCAGGCGGGCGGACGCCCCGCCAGGCTTTCGAGGTTGCGCAGCAACAACTCCCCGGCGCCGTCTTCGTTCCATCTGAGGCGGCGCTTGAGTATTGCCCATCGCTCACCCGATCCGGTGACAAGGGTACGCAGGCGGATCCAGTCCTTGCCGGTGGTGACGAAGGGAGCGGAACGGTCAGGACCCAGTTGCCTGGCCCGGTCCAGATCGCCGGGCGCGAACTGGTGATGATCGGGGAAGAACGCCCTTGCGGCGACCGGGTGCCCCAGCGAATCCAGCGCCTGTTCCAGACGGTCCGGGCGGGCGATACCGGCGACAAGACGGACCGCCTCGGCCGGTAACGGTGGATCGCCCTGAACGGCCTGAAGGGACGGCTCACCGCGCCACGAGAGGATCGGCTGTGGGGCGCCCAGCACCCTTCGGAGCTGCCTCCCGGTTTCTGCGCACAACTCCGGCAATCCGTCGCTGATCACGATCAGGTCTGCACGGGAGATCGCCCTCCGGGGGTTCTCGCGAAGCGGCCCTGCAGGCAGGAGACGCCCGTTCGCCAGGGGCCTGCGCGCATCAAGGCAGACGATCTCGAGGTCGCGTGAAAGGGCGCGGTG
The DNA here is from genome assembly GCA_964636385.1 of uncultured bacterium. GTDB lineage: Bacteria > Eisenbacteria > RBG-16-71-46 > CAIMUX01 > CAIMUX01 > CAZWSC01. The sequence goes on along the minus strand of CAZWSC010000042.1, from coordinate 28,018 downwards.
CTGCAATCCGTCGTCCAGAATCCCGAGGTCAGCCCCGGCTTCCGCGGCCTCGCACGCCGCATCTGCCCGCCTGCGGGCCACCCACACGGCCATCTCCGTCGCCTCGGCCATCAGGACCGGCTCGTCCCCGTACCTGAGCCAGTCCCGTGCGTCTGCCCCGGTCATGACCCGAATCGCGGACCCGCGCGGGTCCCTGCCGCGCCTGCCGTATCCACGCGTCAGGATCGCGGGCGTAAGGCCTGCACTTGCCGCCAGACGGGCGATCTCAATTGCAAGCGGAGTCTTCCCGACACCGCCTGCTTCGATACCGCCGATGGAGATTATCGGGACAGGAGCCGTGAGGGGTCGCGCAATGCCGTGGTCGTAGGCTGAGTTCCGGATTGCCGTGCAGGCCGCGTACAGGGCCTCCGGAAGGCGCAGAAGGGCCCCCGCGCATGCCGCAGGGAAGCCCGCGTCTTCGCCACCACGCCAGACCTCCTCTTCGATAAATCGCCTCATGCCTGCCCGGACTCTTTGTGCAGGATCCCTGGCCATGAGAGGCACCCCATCAGGAATCCTCTGAATGACGGTGTGCGCCGGGCCAGCCGAGGGATTCGAGCAGTTCCCACGTGCGGTCAACACTTCCGCCAAGTTCCACCGCGGTCCCGAACGCCGCCGTAGATGCCCCGGCAAGGGCCTTCCTGTCCTGAGCCAGTCTGAGCAGCCAGACACTCAGATCCTCCGCCCCCGATATCCGGACACCGCCCCCGGAGCGCAGAAGGGCCTCGGCAACATCCTCCACATTGGCTGTCCAGGGGCCAAATGCAACCGGAAGGCCGGCTTTCGCGGGCTCGAAAAGGTTGTGGCCGCCTATCGGGACAAGTGTTCCCCCCACGAATGCGGCATCGGCGGCGCTGTACCATTCGCCCAGCTCCCCCTGCGTATCCAGGAGGAGAATCCGCGGCCGTTGCGCCTCCGGCACAGTGCCGTCAACCTCCCCGCGCAGCAGCGACAGAAGCGCCGCCCTCATCCTGACCCTCCCTGAGGCGGATTCGCGATCCGGGCGGATGGAAATCTGCGTCCCGCTTCGAAGCACAGGGTGGATCCCTGTCCGGGTGCAGGCGTCGATCCAGTGCTCCCGCTCCCTGAGGTGCCTGGGCGCGACAATCATCAGGAGGCCTGGTATGCGCGAGGCAGCCAGCACCTCCTCCTCCCCCTTCCTCAGGCTGCCTGCGACGAAGACGAAGGAAGGATCACCACCATTGCGGGGCGCCGGTTCGCCTGTGCCTGCTTCGTACTTCAGGTTGCCGGTGCATGTCACACGCGGCGCCCCCAGTTGGCGAAAGCGGGCTGCATCAGCTTCGCCCTGGGCGCCGATTACCGGGATCGATTCCAGCAGGGGCCGAAGGATCGGCCGGATAAGGCGTGTCTTCCTCCAGTTCCTTGGAGAGAGGCGCGCGCTTATCACAGCCACCGGTATCCTCCTTCGCCTGCACGCATGGAGGAACCCGGGCCAAAGCTCCGTTTCGAGCAGGATCACGCCCCGGGGCCTGACCCTTCTGAGCACCCTGCAGTAGCAGAACCATAGGTCCAGCGGGGCGAAGCCGACTGACGTCCTGCCCTTCGCGATCTCCTCGACGCGGTTCCTTGCCGAGACCGACAGCACACTCAGGTGGACCGGCGGACGAAAGCGGCGATCTTCGGAATCGAGCAATGTGCGGATCCCCTCCAGTTCCCCGAGAGATGCGGCGTGTATCCAGAGTGGTCCGGAGCCGGCCAGGGGCGAGAGTCCGCCCCCCAGTCTCTCGCGCATCTCGGCAGGCCGCCGAAGGGAGCGGATGGCGATCCATGGGAGCGCCAGGATGAATCCCAGTGTCCCGATGGCCTGGTAAATGTAGAGCAGGGCTGTCATCTTTCCTCCGCCCACCGCTCGGCTCGGTGCTCCGTCTCGAGCATGGCCGCCTGCACGAGTGGCGCCCACTCGTTCTCGAGAGCCTTCACGGAGGTATCACCGGGGAGGTGGATCGGCTCTCCGGCGGTAATGTAGACCCGTGCGCCCGGCAGTGGGATCTCGAATTGATCCCAGCTATGGAGTTTTCGGCAGGGGTGTGCACTGGTGGAAAAAGGGACGATGGGCAGCCCGCTCTTCTGCGCGATGAGAAGGGCGCCTCCCTGCAGCACTCGCCTCGGGCCCCTTGGCCCGTCCGGCGTCACGGAGAGCGGGTGGCCAAGCGAACCAAGCTTCGCCATCTCAAGGAGTGAACGCACTCCACCCCGGGAGCTGCTCCCGCGCACTGTCCCGAACCCGAGACGGTGGATGATCTGGGATATGTACTCGCCATCCCCGTGTTTGCTGACAAGCACGGTGATGCCGCGGCGCCTGTGGGTGTAGGAGAAGGTCAGGATGTGTGCGTGCCAGAATGCGTGGAGCATGTGATGCCCATCACGCTCAAGACGCCGAACGGAATCCGGAAGATCCCACTCCACGCGGAGGGTGGGCCCCCACATCCTGATCAGGCCGGCTCCGGCGATACCAGCCAGCCGGTAGCGCAGCATACGGGATTTCGCCGTCTTGGGCCGGGGAGGCGATAGTGAGCCTGATTGCCCCGGTGGATCAGCAGAAGGCCGCATGTCCCCGGGAAGCCCCATCAGGCCGGCTCCAGAGCCGCCAGGACGGCTTCCGCAGCCCGTTCGCCTGCCCCCGGGGGACCAAGGCTGGCCCGCGCGTCGAGAAGAGCCTGGCGCGTCTGTGCAAGCGCTCCGGGCTCGCCAAGGAGCCGACTGAGGGCCGCCCCCACTCGCTGTGGGCTTGCCTCGTTCTGTATGAACTCCTGCACGACACGGCGTCCGGCCACGAGATTGGCCATCGCAATGTGCTCGACCCGCACCAGGTGGCGGGCCAGCTGGAACGTGAGAGGGTGCATCCTGTAGACCACCAGAACCGGACGCCCGAGAAGCAGCGCCTCCAGGGTGGCGGTACCTGATGCGGCAATGGCGCAGTCGGCCGCACGAAGTGCATCGACTCCGGGCAACTCCGCCATGAACCCGCCACCCATCCCGTCCAGGTGACGCCGGGCGCTCTGGTCCAGGCCGGATGCCCGTCCAAGGATCCATCTTACCGGCGGCGCGCCGGCCGCGGCACGCTCCGCGTCAGTGACCCGCCTGACACCGGAGAGCAGCGGTGCGATCCTGCCCAGTTCCGAGCCGCGGCTCCCCGGGAGCAGGGCAACAGCCGGACCGGATGGGCCGAGGCCGAGGCGTTCGCGCTCCTCCGCGGGGGAATCGGCAGGCGGGATGAGGTCAGCCAGCGGATGGCCGACCCAGCTCACCGGCAGGCCCGCATCGGAGTAGATCTTCTCCTCGAAGGGGAATATCACCACCATCCGCCTGACGTATCGCCGCAGGGAACTCACCCGGCCTGCACGCCAGGCCCATACCTGCGGGCTGATGAAGTAGACGATCGGAATGCCGAGACGGAAGGCATGAGGCAGGAGGCGGAAGTTGAAATCGGGATAGTCTATCGGTATGAAACCGGCCGGGCGGCGCTCGGAAAGGAATCTGCGCACCACCTTCATGGCTCGCACGACCTGCCGAAGACGGGACGCAACCTCAAAGATCCCGACAACGGACAGCTCCTCCGAGTTGAAGAGGAGGCGCACCCCAGCTTCGGCCATTCGCTCCCCGCCAACTCCCCATAGTTCGAGGTCGCGCCTGCGCGCAAGCAGGGCTCTCGCGAGGATCGAACCGTGGAGATCTCCCGAAGGCTCACCGGCCAGGAGGAAGAGGGTTGTCATGGCCCGATGCCGCCCTGACCAGGGGCGAGACGCCTGAGCGATTCCTGAACACGCATGTGAATTTCCAGGGCGGCCTCCAGGCTTCGAAGTCCGTCCCTTCCCGAAGCGCCCTCAAGTGGCGCTCCACGGACGGCGCGCAGGAAGTCGGCAAGCTCCAGCTGAAGGGGGTTTGCATCCGGGACGGCAATCGCTCCGTGACGCAGCTTGAGGCGCCGTGCCGTGAAGTAGGCGGCCAGGGCAGCCTCGTCGGAGTCAGCCCCGGCCGGTCCGCCCGAGCCCGGCGGCGATCCCGAAACCCCGGGCCGGGCCGGGCCGCCACTGCCGTCATCGGCCCCTGCGGTGCCTTCCAGAACAACCTCATCCGCCTTCCTGTCCATGAGATTCAGCGAGATGTATCTTCGTTCCGCGAAGAAGCGGATCTTTCGCGTGCGGTCCCGTGAGACACGGCTGGCGGTAAGGTTGGCGACTGCTCCTCCGCAGAAATGGATTCGCGCGCTCGCGATGTCCTCCCTGTCGGTGAGGACCGGCACCCCGACCGCATCAATGCTTTCCACCTGATCCCGAACGAGGCAGAGGGTGAGATCGATGTCGTGGATCATGAGATCCAGCACAACGTCGATGTCCAGACTGCGCGGCACGAATGGGGCGAGGCGATGGGATTCCACGAAACGGGGCGTGCCCACCGAGTCTCGGATTGCAAGGAATGCCGGGTTGAACCTCTCCGTGTGACCGACGGCGAGAACTACTCCGGCCTCCTCTGCCCGGGCAATCATCGCCATCCCTCCCTCCACGGAGAAGGCCATCGGTTTCTCAACCAGCACGTGCCTGTGCACCTCGAAGCAGGCCTTCGCGAGCGATGCATGCGTGCTGGTGGGTGTAGCGATGGAGACCGCTTCCGCTTCGGCAATTGCGTGGTTCGGATCGATGGTCCAGGGAACCCCGAGAGATTCGCCCAGTTCACGGGCCCTCTCCTCATGGATGTCGGCCACCATGGCCAGGCGGGCGCCGGGAAGATCCCGGTATATCCGTGCGTGGAATGTGCCAAGTCTTCCGCAACCCAGAACGCTGACCGGAATCGGATCCGACATGGTCCTTCCTCCCTCCCGTTGCCGCCCGGTCCGTGCCGCGCGGGTCATCTGCCTGGGCGGGAAAGGCCGCGTTCCGAGCGTTCAACGAATCGCAGGAACTCCTCGATCTCCGGCAGGGGCTTGAGATCGGCGCGGATGCTGTCGACCGCCTGTGCAACAAGAAGCTTCGAGCGGAAAAAGATCCTGTAGAGTCTCTGCAGCTCGGCCCGGGTCTCCGCCGGGAAGCCCCTGCGCTCCAGGCCGATGGTGTTAAGCCCGAAGACCCGCAGGGGATTGCCCGCAGCCTTCACGTACGGAGCGACATCCATCGGCACCCGCGACCCGCCGCCGATGATGACATGGCAGCCGATCCTCACGAACTGGTGCACCGGGGTTACGCCGCCGACTATCGCCCAGTCCCCGATCTCGATATGTCCCGCCAGGTTCACGGAGTTTGCGAGGATGACATGGTCGCCGAGGCGGCAGTTATGGGCCACGTGCGCATACGCCATTATCAGGTTGTGCGAACCGATGACTGTTGGTTCGTCCTCCGACGTTGAACGGTTCACGGTGCAGTACTCCCGCAGGACGGTGTCCGGACCGATGACGGTGCGTGTTGGCTCTCCGCGGTACTTCAGGTCCTGCGGAGGTGTTCCGGCCACTGCGCCGTGGTGAAACCGGCACCGCGGGCCGATGTCGATGCGGCCGTCTACCACCACCGAGGAATCGAGACGGCAACCGTCGCCGATCCTGGCTTCAGGGCCGACGCGGCACCACGGACCTATCTCAACATCGTCCCCGAGCTCGGCACCCTTCGAAACAACAGCAGTCGGATCGATCCTGGTCATGTCGCCTCTCCAATGCGCATCCCGCTTCCGTACTTCAGCCCATCCCACGGACGCCTCACGCTCCGCTCCACGCAGCCTCCTTCAACGATCCACTACCGTTGAGAGAAGATCCGCCTCAGCTACGAGTGCGCCGCGGACGAACCCCCTGCCGTGCATCTTGCAGATCCGTCCCTTCAGGCGGACCAGCTCAAGTTCGAAGATGACCTGGTCACCCGGGAGAACCGGTCTGCGGAACCTGGCGTTGTCGATACCCATGAAGTACACAAGCTTCGATTCCGGATCGGTCACCGTGCTCAGAAGCAGTACGCCGCCCACCTGGGCCATCGCCTCTATTACGAGCACGGCCGGCATGATGGGATGACCGGGGAAGTGCCCGACGAAGAAGGGCTCATTGACCGTCACATTCTTGAGGCCGATAACGCGCCTGCGGTCTTCCAGCAGGAGGATCCTGTCAACGAGCAGGAGGGGATAACGGTGGGGCATGATCTTCTGAATGGCGGTGATGTCGAAGTGCGGCTTGTCGAGGAGATCCTCATGCCCCGGTGTGCCTCCTCCCCCGAAGCTCTCCATGATCCTCCGGACAAAGCGAATATTGGAGGCATGCCCCGATCGTACGGCCGAGATATGGCCCCGCAGAGGCCTGCCGAGAAGGGCCAGATCGCCCAGGAGGTCGAGCAGTTTGTGCCGCACAGGCTCGTCGGGGAAGCGCAGCCCGCCCTCATTGACGACACCGTCTCCGTCGAAGACAACAGCGTTGTTGAGCGTGCCGCCCCTGATCTGGCCGGAGGCGCGGAGAGCCTCGATCTCCTCCCTGAATCCGAATGTGCGGGCTGGGGCGATCTCGTTGAAGAAGCTCTCGGGGGTGACCAGGAGGCTCAGGTGCTGAGTGCCCGGAGCCGGAGCGTCGTACTGGATCGTGAAGCTGAGGCGCAGACCATCGTCCGGCAGGGCCAGGAGCTGAACTCCGCCATCCAGGTGAAGACTGACAGGTTCGCGAATGGTCAGATACGACCTGGGGATTCCCTGATCCTCAATCCCCGCATCCCTGATAAGGCGTGCGAAGACGAGGCCGCTGCCGTCCTCCGGCTCGGGCACTTCCATGCCGTCAAGTTCGAGAAGGAGATTGTCGATCCCCATCCCGGTTGCCGCGGCAAGGACGTGCTCAACCGTGTGGACCTCCGCGCCGCCGGACGAGAGCACCGTTCGCCTGAGCCCCGCGCTGTCGTGCTGCGCGTTTTCTGTAGCCACCTGCACCTCGGGGCGTCCCGGGAGATCCGTGCGCACGAACCGCAGTCCGGCTCCCACGGGGGCTCGTTGCATGGTGATGGTGGTGGTCTCCCCTGTGAACAGACCCTGCCCGGTGTAGGAGACCGGCCCGGCCAGGGTCCTCTGGGTGTCGTTGCTCACTCCCTGTCCCTCTCCTCAAGACGGCTCTCGAGCTCCGTGATCCGTTTCTCCAGTTGCCTGATTTCCCTGAGAGCTTCGGGAAGCCGGCGGCATGCGGCATAGACCCTGGAGGCCTGCTGGTGCGGTTGCGCCGGGTAACCCGAGTATGTCTCCCCTGCGGGCACCGATTTGGTCACGCCACCCTGTGCACCGACCCGGGCATCATCGCCGATCTCAATGTGGCCCACGATGCCCACCTGGCCGGCAAGTGTGACATGCCGGCCGACGCGGGTCGAGCCGGAGATTCCGGTCTGCCCGCAGATCACCGTGTTCTCCCCAACCTGGACGTTGTGAGCGATCATCACCAGGTTGTCGATCCGGCAGCCGCTCGCAACCCGCGTCTCACCGGTTGTGGCCCGGTCGATTGTGGTGTTGGCACCGACATCAACGTCGTCCTCGATGACGACCTTCCCCACCTGCGGTATCTTACGGTAGCCGGGGCCATCGGGGGCGAATCCGAAGCCGTCGCCTCCGATGACAACGCCCGAGTGGAGCACGACCCGGTTGCCGATAAGGGTTTCCCTCAGGACCACGGCACGCGGAAACAGGACACAGTCATCCCCGATGGTCACATCCGGACCGATGTATGCACCGGCCATGATCATCGCCCTCGCCCCGAGCCGGGCATTCTCACCGATATGGACATGCGCGCCAATCGCCGGATCCGGCCCGAGCATCACGCCGGCCCCCAGAACAGCCGTCGGGTGGATCCCCGGCTCCGGACCTTCCTTCCTGTCACCATGAAGAAGGCGGAGGGCTTCGAGATAGGCGATGTAGGGATTGGGGGCCAGTATCGCAGGGATGGGCGGATCAGCGAACCCCTCGGGCAGAATGACGGCGGACGCCTTCGTTGAGGCGAGGAACTCACGGTAGCGGGGGTTTGCCAGGAAGGTGATCTGGCCCGTCGATGCCTCGCGAATCCCGGCTGCACCGCGGATCGTTACCGACCCGTCCCCGGCCAGCCCCGCATTGAGGCGTTTCGCCAGCTCCGAAAGAGTCAGTTCCATCCAGCCGCCACCTCTTCATCCTCCCTGCCGCGGAAAGCGGTCAGGCCGACTCCGGTCACGGGGCCTCTTCAGCGTTCAGCTCGTCGATCAGCCTCTTCGTCAGATCGAGTGCCTGGTCCGCGTACAGGATCGTGCCCCCTGCCGCGTCAAGAATCAGGTCGAACCCCTCTTCAGCGCCGATCCTGGCCAGGATCGTCTGCACCCTGGCGGCGATGGGCCTCAGGATCTCCTCATTCCGCCGTACAACGAGGCCGTCGGCGCCCCATATGTTCCTGACGAACTGGTCGTACTCGGTCAGTCGGCGCTGGTAGTCCTGCTCCATCTCTCTCCGCTTCTCGTCGCTGAGCATCGGAGACTGCGATGTCAGTTCCCGTCCCGCCCTGTCGAGTTCGCGCTTGCGGGCGGCTGCCTCCTGTACCCAGATGTCGACGTCGCGGTTGAAACCCTCGAGGATGGAACGCGTCCCGGTATACCCCTCGAGGACTTCCTCCGAGTTGATGAACCCTATCTTGACGTTGGCCGTCGCGGCAACCGCAGACAGGAGGAGGACCGGGATCACTAGGGCCGCCAGTACCCCGGCCCTGACCAGGTAATGTGACTTCATGGTGTTGTCCCTTCCCTTGTCACGGGGCGGGTTGAGAGGCTTTCCCCGCCCGAGATGATCGCCCCTCCTGCGTCGGCCCAGGCTGCCCCGGCCGGAGGGAAAGAGCCCGAGGCTGAACCGGGTCCGCCGGGAAGCTCAGAGTCCGTGTCAGAACGCCGGGCCGATGATGAAGTGGGCCCTCCACCTCTCCCGCGACTGGCCGTATGCATAATCGAATCCTATGGGGCCCAGCATGGGAATCTCGAGCCTGATGCCGGCCCCGAAGCCTGTGTAGAGGTCCCCGGCACTGAAATCGGTCCAGCGGTTCCAAGTATTGCCGGCATCCATGAAGAGGAGCCCGCGAACCGGGTTCACAATGGTGAACTGGTACTCTGCCGTGAATGTGTACCCGATCTTGCCGCCTGGGAACCGGATCAACCTTCCGTCGGGATCCAGGCGGATGTTCTCCTCCGGCACGACGTGGTAGTCCGGGTATCCCCGCAGGTAGTCGGCACGGGTGCCACCCAGGCGGAAGGTCTCGGATCCCGGAACAGAACCGCCCGAGGTGTAGGTGCCCAGGAAGGTCAGCCGGTTTCGGAGCATGAGGGCCGGGGTCCAGAACGGCACGAAGTAGATCCGGTGATCCAGTGTCGGCTTGAAGTAGTCGAGGTCGCCACCGAGAATCCCTCCAGTCAACTCCAGCCGGAGGCGGGTGCGGCTCCCCCTGGTGGGATGGAAGGGGTTGTCGGTGCTGTTGCGCATCATTGTGAAGCTGACGCGTGACGCCAGCCCGGTGCTCGCCCTGAGTATCTCCTCGCTCCCGGGCGCCAGCCCCCGGATCTCGCTGTACTCCACGTCCTCGATCGAATAGCCCGCATGGACACGGGTGTAGTCCGGCCAGTTGAAGAACCAGGGCCTCCCGACACTCAGGCCGCCGCCCTGCTGCTTCTGCGTGTAGTAGTCATACTCGCGCATCCTGTTGTATACTTGGATTCCGAGTGACGTCCGTGTTCCGAACGCCCATGGCTCGGTGAATGATATGTCGAATGTCTCCCGCCTGCCTCCGCGCTCCAGGTGCAGGTTGACCGCCTGTCCCCTGCCGAAGATGTTGTTGTGGCCGAACTCCACGAATCCTGTCAGGCCGGTGTCGCTGGAGTACCCTGCACCGGCTGTAGCAGTGCCGGAGCTCTTCTCGATGACCCGGAAGGTCACGTTGACGTCGGTACCTCTTCCGGCAGGTTCGTAGTCGATCTGCACGTCCTCGAAGAAGCCCAGGGCGAACACGTCACGCTGGCTGCGCATCAGGGCGGATCGCCTGAGCAGCTGCCCGGGGAAGAGGGTCATCTCCCTTCGAATCACGTGCTCGCGGGTGCGGGTGTTCCCGACTATGCCGATTTCCCGGACATGCGACGGTTCACCTTCGGTTATCCGGAAATGAACGTGGACCGTGTCGGCGGCAATCCGTGTGTCCGGCACCACCGAGACCTCGAGGAGATACCCCTTCTCCGTGTAGAGTTCGTAGGCACCCATCGCAGTGCGCTGGAGCTCCCCGGCACTGAACGGGTCTCCTCTGCGTGCGGCTTCGGCGCTCTTCAGCGCTTCCGTGGTGACTGCGGTGTTCCCGCTCCACTCGATGCCACCGAAACTGTAGAGCCGCCCCTCGGCAATATCGTAGACGAGAGCCACTCGTCCGCGTTCCTGGTCGAACTCCGCTTCCCGGAGCGACACGGTGGCGTCCATGTGGCCATTGTTGCGGTAGAACTCCTCGAGTTGCGCCCGATCCTCCCTGACTCCCGACGCCGAGTAGGGGCGATCCTTGAGCAGCCGCCTCGGTTTGACCTTCACCCTTCCGCGCAGCTCCCCGTCCGTGAATGCCTCGTTCCCTTCGAAGCGAACCCTGTTCACGCGGAATCTGTTTCCCTCCTCGATCTCGAAGCGGACATCAACCCTGCCGTCTGCGGGATCGCTGACATGCGTGGTGATCGAGGCGGACGCGTATCCCCTCTCCTGGTAGAGAGCCTCGAGTGCGGTCCTGGCCTCGTGAAGCATCCGGCGGTCCAGCAGCCGTCCGGTGCGCAGATCGATCTCCGCGCGAAGGTCCTCCGTTCCCATCTCCCTGTTGCCGCTCCACTCCACCGATCCGATGCGGGGATTCTCGGCGACCTCAATGGCTATTCTGCGGAAGCCCGCAGAGTCCGGTCTCTCCACGACATTGATGCTGGAAAAGAGCCCCATTCCGTAAAGGGCCTGGATTGCCCGGCGCATGCGGGCCTCGCCCGCAGGTTCCCCAACCGCAAGCCCGCTGGTCCTCAAAATCAGTGGGATTTCGGCGGTCCTGTTTCCGGTTACCTGAATCGACCCGATCGGGCGCAGATCGTCTGTGACCTCGTCCGGTGAATCCTCTGTTCCGACGGCAGCGGCCGGCGCAAAGGCAAGACATGCCAGGAAGAGGGCCGCCCGGCTGATCATCGCCGGCCGGCCCGTCATCCCGAATCTCATCCTGGATTCCAACAGGTTGTCCCTCGCTCAGTCCTTTGGAGTCATCTCCGGTGCCCGGGTATCGATGGCGAGCTCGTCGCCCCGTTTGGTGATCCGGACCTCGGAACCCGGCTTCATCTTCCCACGCAGAAGCAGATCGGCCATCGGATCCTCGATCAGCCTCTGGATCGCGCGGCGCAGCGGCCGGGCGCCCAGAGCGGGATCGAATCCTTTCTCGAGCAGTAGGTTGAGGGCGCCTGGCGTTGCCGTCAAGGTCAGGTTGTGTTCGGTGAGACGTCCGCGCACCTCGTTGAGCAGGATCTCCACGATCTTCTCCATGTGGGACCGGTCAAGGGGACGGAAGACGATGATCTCGTCCAGGCGGTTGAGGAACTCGGGGTTGAAGACTTTGCGGACCTCCTCCATCACGGTGCTCTTCATCTGCTGATAGCTGACCTCGCCATCAGGCCGCTGGAAGCCCATCTGCCCCTGACCCCTGATAAGGCGGGCACCGATGTTGGAGGTCATGATCAGCACGGTGTTCTTGAAGTTGACCTTGCGCTTCAGGGAGTCCGTGAGATGGCCATCCTCCAGGACCTGCAGGAGGATGTTGAAGACATCCGGGTGCGCCTTCTCGATTTCGTCCAGGAGGACCACCGAGTACGGTTTGCGCCTCACACGCTCGGTAAGCTGTCCTCCCTCCTCGTAACCGACATAGCCCGGAGGCGCGCCCACGAGGCGGCTGACGGCGAACTTTTCCATGTACTCGCTCATATCCACCCGGATCAGGGCATCGGCATCCCCGAAGAGGAAGCGGGCGATCACCCTTGCCAGCTCTGTCTTCCCCACACCGGTCGGGCCGAGGAAGACGAAGCTGCCGATAGGCCGTCGGGGATCCCGCAGCCCTGCGCGGTTCCTCCGGATCGCCTTGGCGATGGCGGTGACGGCCTCTTCCTGGCCGACGACCTGCGCACCGAGGACGTCCTCCATGCGGATCAGCTTGTCCTGCTCGGTCTCCTCCAGACGGGTCAGCGGGATCTTGGTGATATGTGAGATGATCTGGGCTATGTCCTCGTCCGAGACCTCCACCTTCTGGCTGTTCTTGCTCTCGTTCCACTCCTTCTTGCGTCGGTAGTAGTCCTGGCGGAGATCCTTCTCCCTGTCACGGAAGGAGGCGGCCTTCTCGAACTCCTGGGCGCGAATCGCCGCCTCCTTCTCGGAGGCGACATGCTCGATCTTTTTGTCGAGTTCCCTCAGCTCCGAGGGAACGGTGGAGGTCGAAAGCCTGGCGCGTGCCCCTGCCTCGTCGATCACATCGATCGCCTTGTCCGGATGGTACCGGTCAGTGATGAAGCGGTCGGAGAGCTTGACTGCCGCCAGCAGCGCCTCGTCCGTGTAGGAAACGCGGTGGTGCGCCTCATACTTGTCCCGCAGGCCCCGCAGGATCATGATCGTCTCCGCCACACTGGGAGGCTCCACGAGAATCATCTGGAAACGCCTCTCCAGGGCCCCGTCCTTCTCGATGTGCTTCCTGTACTCATCCAGGGTCGTCGCCCCGATGCACTGGAGTTCGCCCCGGGCCAGGGCAGGCTTCAGCATGTTGGAGGCATCGATCGCACCCTCGGCCCCACCGGCCCCGACAATCGTGCGCAGTTCGTCGATGAAGATGATCGTGTTCGGCGCCTCGCGGATCTCGTTCATGATCGTCTTGAGACGCTCCTCGAACTGTCCGCGGTACTTCGTTCCCGCCACAACAGATGCGAGATCCAGGGTAATCAGGCGATGTGCGCGCAGGAGCTCGGGAACCTTCCCCTCCACGATCCTGGACGCGAGCCCCTCCACTATGGCGGTCTTACCCACGCCCGGCTCGCCGATCAGGATCGGGTTGTTCTTCTTTCGTCTGCACAGGATCTGGATAACCCGCTCGATCTCCCCCTCTCTTCCGAAGGTCGGGTCAAGCTTGCCGTCGCGCGCAAGCTGTGTCAGGTCTCTCCCGAACTGGTTCAGCGACGGCGTCTCCGATTTATCCTCAGGCTCGGATGCGCTCTGCTGCGGGTGCCCACCGAGAAGCTTGAGTGTCTCGTCTCTGACCTTCTTGCGGTCCACCCCCATATCCATGAGGACCTTGGCCGCTACGCCCTCGCCCTCCCGGATGAGTCCAAGCAGCAGGTGTTCTGTCCCCACGTAGTTGTGGCCGAGCTGTCTGGCCTCATCCACCGACAACTCGAGAACACGCTTGGCATTGCTGGTGAAGGGGATCTCCCCGATGGTGAGCGTGCCACCCGCCTGGGCGACCATGTTCTCAACCGCGTGGCGGATTGCGTCCAGATCCAGCCCCAGATTCGAAAGAACGGTCGCGGCTATGCCCTCGCCCTCCCGGAGGAGTCCAAGCAGGAGATGCTCGGTTCCAATAGATCCGTGCTGAAGGCGCGCCGCCTCCTCCCTGGCCAGGTAGATTACCTTGCGCACCCTTTCGGTAAACTTGTCGTGCATCGTTGCTCCTCCGGGCCCATACCGGCCCTTACCTAGCCTTGCGCCTGGGGTCCCTCAAGCGCTTCAAGGGCTTCGCGCATCATGCGCGCTCTCGTTCCGTTTCGTTCCTCGGAAGTCATCTCCCGTCCCGTGGCCTTCTGGAGGTGGGCCGGCTGGCATCGGATCAGAAGTTCGTTCAACACCGAGACTGGAGGTACGTTCCCCATCCCCAGGGTATTGGCGAAGCGGACAGCGCTGAGCACTCCGATCGCCTCCTGCGAAGAGAGCAGACGGCTGTACCTGAGGACTCCGAGAGCACGGTAGAGCCTGTCCTCCAACTGCGGCCTGGCCTGGCGCAGCAGGCTGTCCTGTGCCTTCTCCTCGGCGTCGAGGATCTGCCGGATCACGCGGGTCAGCTTGGTGAGGGTCTCCTGCTCGTCCTCCCCCAGAGTGACCTGGTTTGAGATCTGGAAGAAGTTCCCCATGACCTCGGTTCCCTCGCCATAGAACCCGCGCACGGTGAGACCGACCTGCGACACACCGGCCAGGATCTGCTTCATCCTCTGGGTAAGGACCAGGGCCGGCAGGTGCGCCAGGACTGATGCCCGCATTCCTGTGCCGACATTCGTGGGACACGCCGTAAGGTATCCCAGCTCCTCGGACCACGCGAACGAAAGGGTCTTCTCCAGGTGATCGTCTATCGCGAGGGCCCTGTCGTAAGCCTCTTCCAGGCGGAAGCCCCCCTCCAGGGCCTGAATCCTGGCATGATCCTCATCGTTGATGAGAATCGACGCCCCCTCGTCCCGGGCAAGAATCAGGCCGCGGGCTGCCGCATCCCCGGTAAGATCATGAGACACCAGGTGTCGCTCGAGGAGGAACTGCCGGTCCAGAAGGGAGAGCTCCTCGATCTTCTGGGCTGTTCCACCTTCAAGGCCGGGGCAGTCTGCCACTGCAGCCAGGAGGATATCGAAGCTCCTGGCCAGATCGTCAGGCAGGGCCTTTCCCACGAACAGCATTCCGGCCAGATTCCGGGCCAGGCGCACACGGGTGGAAAGTATCCGGTCCGGATCGGGACCGTCGCCGGCCAGCCAGGCACCTAGGTCCCGGACCATTGTGTCGATCGGTATCATCCCCGGCCTGCCTCCCCGCTGTCCTCCGGTGGCGCCCCTGAGATCTCGAGCCTGCGGATCTCGTCGCGCAGTCGTGCCGCCAGCTCGAACTCCTCCCGGTCAACGGCCCTGTTGAGCTGCTGCCGCAACTGCTCGAGGCTTCGCCGATGCTTGACCCGCTCCTCGCTCTGGCCCGGGCCCTTCCCGTGGTGCCTTGTCGCACCGTGAACCCTCCTGAGAATCTGGCGCAACTGAACGGAGAATGCCGAGTAGCAGGCCGCGCAACCGAGCCGGCCGGTGCGCGCGAACTGGCTGTAACGCAGCCCGCAGGTCGGGCACTGGACCGAACCCACCTTTGCCCCTGTCTCAGGGTAGAGGTTCTCCGCCATCCATATGAACTGATTGGCGATGGAGAGCTTGTTCTGCTCTATGACAAGGTGAAAACCCTTCTCGGAAGCACACTTCTCGCAGAGCCAGATCTCGCGGGTCTCCCCGCCGGCAACCTCCTTGAAGTGGATGGTGGCTTCGTTATCGCAGTTCTGGCATTTCATCCTTGGGCCTCTCCCGGGCCGGGCTGTTCGCCGGGCGTTCCCGCAACAGCCCGGATGACATCTCTACCCTTCTATCGGCCATCCCGGCCAGTTGTTCATTGTGAGTGACCACGATCCAGGACTGTCCGTGTCTACGAGCCAGATCATACATCAAAGAGTGAAGGCCGCGGGCTGTATCCGGATCCAGATTTCCGGTCGGCTCGTCGGCCAGGACCATTGACGGTGAGGCATAGAGACTGCGCGCCAGGGCCACACGCTGCTGTTCCCCGCCGGAGAGCTCTCCGGGCTTGTGGTCGATCCTTTCCGACAGCCCGACCTCTTCGAGGAGATCCTTCGCCCTTCGCCCCGCTTCTACGCGCGTCTTCCCCCGGATAAGTCCGGGCATCATGACATTCTCCCCGGCGGTGAACTCGGGGAGCAGATGGTGGAACTGGAACACGAAACCCAGGTTCCGGTTGCGGAACTCAGCCAGGGCGGCTTCACCCAGCCCGAACAGATCCTCACCCCGGAATCGCACCTCTCCGCTGTCGGGCCGGTCCAGAGTGCCCAGGATGTGCAGGAGGGTGCTCTTCCCCGTTCCCGACGACCCCACTACGGCGATTATCTCGCCGGGTGCGACCGTCAGGTCAACTCCCCTGAGGACCTGCAGCAGCGATGGTCCGCTGCGAAACTCCCGGCGGACACCGGTGGCCTCCAGCAGGGGGCCGGCCTCTCCACCACGTTTCCTGGCGCACACCTGATCACTCGCCATGGCGGATCGCCTCCACCGGGTTCATCCGGGCAGCCCTCGTTGCGGGGTAGAGCGTTGCAAGGAGGGTGATCGCAAGCGCGGCCGCCAGGATCGAGATCACGTCCAGCGCCTGGACCTTCACGGGAAGTGTGTCGATGAAGTAGATGTCACCCGGCAGGCGGATGAACTCGTATGTCTCCAGGAGCCAGCAGAGGAAGATCCCCCCCGCCGTGCCGAGTACCATCCCCGTCACTCCGATGACCGCTCCTTCCATCACGAAGAGGTTCCTGATCTGGGTGGAAGTGGCACCCATGGAGCGCAGGATGCCGATGTCCCGTCGCTTCTCCTTCACCATCATGATCAAAGCGCCGGTGATGTTGAACGCCGCGACCGTCACGATCAGTGCCAGTATCACAAACATGACCCGCTTCTCCGTCTGCATCCAGGAGAAGAGATTCGCATTCAGCTGAATCCAGTCATTGGCGCGGTATGGGAAGCCTCCCAGCATCTCCAGCAGTTCGTCCGCAACGACTGGCGCCCGGTACATGTCGCGCACGCGGGCCTCGATTGCGGTTACGTTGCCCCCCATCGAGAACAGGCTCTGGGCGTCCCGGAGATCGACATATGCCAGGCTGGAGTCGTACTCGTACATGCCGGACCGGAAGATCCCGACCACCTCGAAGTTCCGGACCTTCGGCACGTATCCGAGCGGAGATGGAGAACCGACCTGCGGAGACAGAACCTGCACCCGCTCTCCCAGCGTGACCTGCAGATTGGCGGCAATGTGAACCCCGAGGATGATCCCGGGCAGCCTGCCCTCCTCTTCGGGTCTCAGCCTGAGAGGCCCGGGCCTGTGGTTGACATAGGAGAGGAACTCCGACGCCTCCGCCTCGGACTCCAGATCGATCCCCTTGACTATGAGTCCGTCGGTATTCCCGCCCGCCGTTATCATCCCCTTGCCGTAGACAAAGGGGGTTGCGCCGGTGACCTCGGGGTGTTCCCGCACCTTGTCCAGCACCAGCTGCCACTCACGGATCCCCTGTGTCCCGTATCGCAGAAGTGTGATGTGCGCGTTCGTTCCGACGATGCGGGTCTTGACCTCCTTCTCGAAGCCGGTCATTACGGCCAGGACGACTATCAGGGCCAGTACGCCGAGACAGACCCCCCCTACCGAGATCCAGGTGATCAGGGACAGGAACCCGCGCCCTCTCTTGGGCACCAGGTATCTTCTTGCCACGAAGAACTCAAACATCCTCAGTCCCGTTCGAACGGCAGCGAGGTGCCCTTTTCGGGCACCACAGTGGGATACACCCCGGTCCAGCAGGAATAACAGTACTGGCCGGGATCAGAGACACACGCCTTCAGATCATCCAGATCCAGGTAGCCGAGAGTCGTGGCGCCGATGAAGGCGCGGATCCCCTCGACATCGTGATGATTCGCCACGAGTTCCCCGTATGTCGGCGTATCGATGCCGTAGTGGCACGGTGCAATGATCGGAGGCGAGGCCACCCGGAAGTGAACCTCCTTCGCACCGGCGTTGAAGAGCAGGTCCACAAGCTTGCGGCAGGTGGTTCCGCGCACGACTGAATCGTCCACTGCAATCACCCGCTTTCCGCGGAGAAGGGAGGCGACGGGGTTGAACTTTATCCTGACCGCGTCCACCCGTGACGTTGCGCCGGTCTTGATGAAGGTACGGCCGATGTAGTGATTACGGATCAGGGCGAGTTCGAAAGGCAGCCCGGCCTCCCTGGCGTATCCCTGTGCGGCGAAGTTCGATGAGTCCGGTATGGCGAGCACGAGGTCTGCGTCCACCGGGTGCCGTCTCGCCAGGCGCCTGCCGTGCTCCCGCCGGATCTCGTCGACAGCCTCCCCGAAAACGACGCTGTCGGGACGGGAGAAGTAGATCAGCTCGAACATGCATCGCGCCTCCTGCTTCTTCGGAGCGATGCGCTTCGATTCCATCCCCTGCGCAGAGAGGATCACAAGCTCGCCGGGTTCGACATCCCGGATGAATCGCGCCCCGATCATGTCGAACGCGCAGGTCTCGGAAGCCAGGATATGCATTCCGTCAAGGTAGCCTATCGAGAGCGGACGGAACCCGAGGGGATCGCGATACCCCAGCACGTGATCCGAGTCGAGTATGAGGCATGTCATCGCGCCTTCAACCTGGAGCAGGGCTTCCTCGGCCCTCTCAACCAGGGTCGATCCGCCGGAGCGGGCGATGAGGTGCAGGATGACCTCCGAGTCGGTGGTCGTCTGGAAGATGGATCCCTCGCGTTCCATGCGGCCGCGGAGTTCCTTCACATTCGTGAGATTGCCGTTGTGGGCGATCGCCAGCTTGCCGCCCCAGTAGTCCACCAGGATCGGCTGGATGTTGCGGATCTTCGCCGCCTTCCCGGTTGTGGCGTAGCGGATATGCCCGATCCCCATGAAGCCGTCGATACCGCCACGGGCCTGTGGCGTGAACGTTTCGGAGACCAGGCCAAGCCCCTTCAGGGGCCGGGTCTTCTCCCCGTTGTGGAGGACCATGCCGGCCCCCTCCTGACCGCGGTGCTGAAGGGCGTAGAGCCCGAGGTAGATCAACTCCACGACATTGCCGATGCCGTAGATGCCGAAGAGCCCGCACTCGTGGTGGAAGCCGTCTTCGCGGGGTGGGCTGATGTCAGGGTCGCGCATCAGGCGTTCATCATCCTTTCACGAAGCTTTCGCATCGCCGGGGTTCCGTTCGTTTCGCCAGAAGGGTATCCGAACATTGCCGAAGAGGAGCCGGTGATCCTGGCAGTGCGGATTCACGAGTAGCCCGCTTCCCCTGGAGCGCGCGGTGGCGACGGCGTCGGTCCAGGCCTTCCGTTCCTCCGGATCGGAACCGGCCTTCCAGCGCAGGGAGTAAAGCTCGCATGATCCGGCGGCCGGCACCGACCATCCGGGAAGTGCATGCTCCATCTCCCCCGGAATCGCCTCCTGCCCGCGGCCCCAGACCATGACATGGTCGAGATCCGGATCCTCCAGACCGGGATCCCCGAAGGGTCCGGGCCGCTCCGGTCCGCCCGGGAGTATCTCCCATGGACCGGGGCGATCGCAGACCCCTTCGAGGCGCAGCCAGGCGCGCTGCTTGTTCGAGTTCCACAGGACGACGGTCCTGCGCAGGTAACGGAGCAGGTGCGGCGCCAGAGGATCAGCCGCAGCATCGGTGCCGGGCCCCGGGCGGCAGACGAGCTCGTAGAACTCCCTTCGCCGCAGCTCGAGAAGGCGATCTCCGAAACCGAGCAGAGTACGGATCGCCTCCTGTGCGGTCCGGCCAGTCGGATCCGGATTCTTCAGCTCGATGAGAATCTGGGCCAGGCAGGAGGATCCGCTGTCGTGACGATCCTGGCTGTCCGGTGCTTCTGCGCTCATCGTTTCCCCCCCCTCAGCGCCAGAGTCCTGGCAAGAGCACGGAAGAGCACCAGACCCGGGCCGTCGCCGGAGAGATCTCCAAAGCGCCGTCCGCGCCTGCGCGCATCGCCCCACGGGCCGGGCAGATCCTCGGGAACCTGTGCCAGGACCTGCGCCCGCTCGGGATGCGGCATCAGGGCCAGCACGTTCCCCCCAGTGTTCGCCACCCCGGCCATCCCGGCCGTACTCCCGTTCGGATTCCACGGGAAGCAATGAGCCGACCTTCCGTCCGGGTGCGCATAGCAGAGCGTCGCCCGTCTGTCCATCTCGAGCTCGAGCTCGGGATCGCACGTCACATAGCGTCCCTCGCCGTGAGCCATCGGCATTGGAACGGCCTCCTCCAGGTCCCGGGTGAAGAGACAGTCCCCCGACGACGGGCCGGGGGCGAGGAAGACCCAGCGCGTGTAATAGCCGTTCCTGTGTTCGATCTCGTTGTGAGCGAGGGCGAGGCGCACAGGCTCTGCCTCCCCGCTGTAAGGCCCGGGCACGAGGCCTGCCTCGGCGAGAATCTGCGCACCATTGCAGATGCCGAGAATCGGATCTCCCGCCCGCGCCCTGCGCGTCAGGTGATCGAGCATCGGAAGGCGGGCCGCAACCGCCCCCGCACGGATCCTGTCCTGGTAGCTGAACCCACCCGGCAGGATAAAGGCGGCGAACTCCTCGAGCACCCACTGTGGTTCATTCCAGCGTATGATTCGCCCTTCCATCCCGGCGCGGCAAACAGCCTCGAGGGTCTCGTTCTCGCAGTTGCTGCCGGGAAAACGCAGCACGGCAACCCTGGCACCCATGCTATCGCCCCCCATCTGAATGGGTGATTGTCTCGAGCTTCCCCACCCACGCACGATGCAGGGCCGCAGACTCGAGCGTGAAGAGATGACCTGAGGGACCGTTCACGACGAGATGCGGCGCATCCAGCACCACCCCCGCATCCACGATCGGGAGGGACGCGGAAACGAAGGCATGCTTCACCCGCTTCAGGTTCCGCTGTTCCACCTCCAGCACGAACCCGGAGTTCTCGCTCAGCAGGAGTTCATGCGGGACCTCGACACCATCCGCCAGGTCCTGAAGCGCACCGACAGCCAGCTCGATCCCGAGAGGCGAGGGTGCGTCGTCCCCGCCGGCCATCATCTCCCACAGGGCGCGCAGGGTTCCCCCCTCCGATATGTCATGGCAGGCTTCGACGAGCCCCGCATCGATCAGGTCCGGAAGGAGGCGGATCTCCCTGCCCTCCTGCACGAGTTCGGGACGCGGGACGCGGCCGGCGCCCCGTGCAAGCCCGGCCCAGGCCCGCATTCGAACCCCGGTGAAGAGAAGGTGGTTGCCCGGTGTCTTGAGCCTGTGGCTTACCGCCTTCACATGATCCCGGATGATCCCGTAGCAGCAGACTATCGGGGAAGGAGGGATCGCGCGGCCCGTCGCAGACTGGTTGTAGAAGGAGACATTCCCCGACACGATCGGCAGCGGTTCCTCAGGATCACCGGGCGATCCGACGGCCCGGCAGGCATCGGCCATCCCTCCGAGGGCATCCTCGAAGTCCTGCAGACAGACAGGGTCTTCAGGATTGCCGAAATTCATGCAATCAGTGATGGCAAGCGGCCTCGCGCCGGTTGCGGCGACGTTGCGCGCCGACTCCAGGACGGCCAGCGCACCCGCCCAGTACGGATCGAGGGCGCCGTAGTCGGGGCTGCCGTCCAGGCTGACTGCGATACCGAGGCCCGTTCCCGCGATCGGCCTGCAGATCCCGGCGTCGGCCTCGCCCGGCCTGAAGAAGGCCTCTCCGCGAACCTCCTGATCATAGAAGCGGAAGATCGGGGCCCGGGAGCAGGCATCGAAGGATGTCAGCTGTTCCGCCGCCCACGCCTGCCAGTCATCCGGCGGATGAGGGTCGCATGCCTTTGCCGGGACTGGGCGCGGAGACTGCGGCCGGTGGAGTGGGGGCGGCGTCTCGAGCATCGAGCCTGGGAGATCCACGACCATCTCGCCCTTCCAGAAGCAGCGGTAGACCGGCTCGGGCAGGACGCGCCCGATCACAGCCGCGGCGGCGCCAGGCCAGGCGCGCCCCAGTTCGAACGACTCATTGAAGATTGCGCAGAACGGATCGACCGCCCGCCCGGGAATCGCCCAGACATAGCGCTCCTGCGTCTCCGCGCAGAGCACCTGGTGGGCCTGCAGATCAGGGAGCGCCTGGGGAACGGACGAGAGGTCGATCTCCGCACCGAAACCGCCTGCCAGCACGAGTTCCGAGGACGCGCCTCCGAGGCCGCCCGCGCCCAGGTCCTTGCAGCCGAGAAGCACGCCGTTCTCCTCAGCCCAGGAGAAGGCTTCCTGCATCGCCTCGGCCAGCACACGCTTCAGGAAGGGATCGTGGATCTGCACCGCACCCCTGTTGTCCCTTTCGCCTGTATCGTCCAGGATCTGCGAGGCGAAGGAGGCCCCGCCCAGCCCGGTGCTGTCGGTCGGCTTCCCGGTGAGAACGAGGATGTACGGTTCGCGCCGGGCCTCCTCGGGGACGCGGCTTCGGATCAGGCGGCGCCTGGGCATTATCCCGAGTGCAACCACGTTTACGAGGCAGTTGTCGTCGAAGCCGCTGCGGAAGACCACATCGCCGCCCAGGTTCGGCACGCCCAGGGCGTTCCCGTACTCCGAGATTCCTCGGATGACGCCCCGCGCTATCGCACGACAGCGGGTGCCGTTCGGTCCGTCGGGATCCCCGAACCGCAGGCCGTCCAGCACGCCGATGACGTCAGCGCCCATGCAGTAGACGTCGCGTACGATCCCGCCTATCCCTGTTGCCGCTCCCTCGACCGGCAGGACCTGTGAAGGATGATTGTGGCTCTCGTGAGCGACCACGAGAACCCACTCCTCGCCCTTCCACTCCCCCAGGCTGACGATCCCGGAGTCCTCTCCGGGACCCAGGACCACGTGCGAGGCGAGCGGAGGCAGGTGCTTCTTCAGGAGCGCACGGCTGCTCTTGTACGAACAGTGCTCGCTCAAGCCCACATCGAACAGGAACGCCTCAGGCAGGGTGGGATCACGATCCAGGCCGGCTGCCAGGTGACGCCACTCCTCCACCGAAAGGGTGAGGCCCAGCCTGGATGTCAGTTCGCGGATCTGATCGTCGTTCAGGCCAAGGATGCTTACGTGCATGTGTCAGTCCGCCTCCCAGGGATCTGCCAGGACCCGGTCATACAGACAGTGAAGGTTCCTCAGGTAGTAGGCCGGATCGAACAGTGTGTCCAGTTCAGCCTCGCTCATGCGGGACGCAACATCCTGATCGGCGGCCAGCCTTTCCCGGAAGCTCCCGCCCTCCGTCCAGGTCTCCATGGCGCAGCGCTGCACGATCCGGTAGGCATCTTCGCGGCTGCCGAGTGTGACAGCCAGGGAGAGCAGGACCCGCTGGGAGTAGACAAGCCCTCCGGTCGAATCCAGGTTTGCGCGCATACGTTCCGGAAAGACCACAAGGCCGTCCATCACGAAGCGGAAGCGGTCCAGGAGATAGTCGGCGAGTATCAGGCTGTCGGGAAGGATGACCCTCTCAACCGAGGAGTGGCTGATGTCCCGCTCGTGCCAGAGGGCGACATTCTCGAGGGCCGCCATGGCGTTGGTTCTGAGGACCCGCGCCAGGCCGGACACCCGCTCACACAGGATCGGATTGCGCTTGTGAGGCATCGCGGAGGATCCCTTCTGTCCCCTGCCGAAAGGCTCCTCGACTTCACGCACTTCCGTCCGCTGCAGGTGCCGGATCTCGACGGCGAAACGCTCGAGCGACGCGCCGAGATTGGCCAGGGCGCAGAGGAGTTCGGCGTGCCGGTCGCGCGGGACAACCTGTGTGGCCGCAGGCTCGGGACGAAGCCCCAGGCTGCCTAGTGTCTCCTCCTCGAGGCGGGGATCCAGGTGGACCGCAGTCCCCACGGCCCCTGAGATCTTCCCGAAGGCGATCTGATCGAAGGCGGCTTCCAGACGCCTGTACTGCCTGCCCAGCTCCGAGTACCAGGTGAGAAGCTTGTACCCGAAGCTGCTTGGCTCTGCATGAACACCGTGTGTCCGCCCCACGCAGACGGTCCCCCTGTGCTCCAGGGCCAGGGATCGCAGCCGCACACCCAGCGCCCTGACGCTCTCCAGGACGGGCTTTCCGGCCCTGCAGAGCATGATCGCCTGGGCAGTGTCGGTGAGGTCCGAGGAGGTCATGCCGTAGTGGAGCCAGGCCTTTTCCTGGCCCAGGTTTTCCCCCACCGCAGTCAGGAAGGCGACAACATCGTGGTGCAGCTCGCGCTCCAGCTCGTCTATCCGGCCGACATCGAACCTGGCGTTCCTGCGGGCCGCGGCAGCCGTCCCTGCGGGGGCGACGCTGGCCTGTTCCAGTGTCTCCAGGTGTGCAAGCTCCACCTCGAGCCATACACCGAACCGCGCCTTTTCCTCGAAGATCGCCTCCATCACGGGACGCGTGTAGCGTCGGATCACCTCGGAATCCTCCTTCCGTTCCTGCCGGGAGTCCCTCCGGCCTGCTTCCCGCGGCCTTCCCCGTCTTCAGTGATTCTGATGCGCCATCCCTGCACGGACCATGCGTGACAGCAGACAGACGGAAGCTTACTGTCCTGTCGGGGCGGCCTCCACCGTGACAGGAATCTCGTGGATCTCTCCCTGCCTCTCAACTGCGAACGTCAGCACGTCCCCAACCTGCGCCCCGAAGATGGTGCGCGTCGCTTCCTGTGCGCTCGAGACCGGCCTGCCGTTCACGGCACGAATGATATCCATGACCCGCAGATCCGCACGATCCGCGGGCGATCCCCCCTCGATCCTGGAGACGAGGAGCCCGCGGGGATCCCTGAGGCCGAGTTGCCCCGCGATCCAGGGGGAGATCTGCTGGGCGTAGACCCCGATCCACACAGGCCGCGCCCGGCCGTACTTGATGATCTCCCTGGCCACCCGGACAGCCGTGTTGATGGGGATGGCGAAGCCTATCCCAAGGGAGCCGCCGCCCTGGGTAAAAATGAAGGTATTGATCCCGATCACCTCGCCGAGGGCATTCAGCAGCGGCCCCCCGGAGTTCCCGGGGTTGATCGCAGCATCTGTCTGGATCATGTCCTTGTAGATCGCAGTGGTCTCTCCGTCAGGCTTCACGTCCCTGTGAAGGGCGGAAATGACACCGACGGTGACAGTGGGCTGTGCATCGTTGAGGTAGAAGCCGAAGGGACTCCCGATGGCGATGGCCCACTCCCCCACAGTCAGATCGTCGGAGTTGCCAAGCGCGATGGAAGGGAGGTCATCCGCATCCACCTTAAGCACGGCCAGGTCGTAGTTCGGGTCTGCCCCCACAAGGCGAGCTTCCAGGGTTCTTCCGTCATTGAGGATGATCTTGATCTCCCTGGCGTCCCGGACAACGTGCTCGTTAGTCAGGACGATCCCTGTCGGGTCGACTATGAGACCGCTTCCGATCCCGGGGATCTTCTGCTCGTAGACGACACCGGGGAGATAGCGGTTGAAGAAGAGCTCGAATGGATCGAGGGGAGCGCGCTGTCCGCGCACCAGGCGGGTCTTCGTGACACCTACAGTCACCACGGCGGGGGCGGCCGCATGCGCGGCCCGGGAGATTGCGTTGCCCCTGCTGAGCATGATCTCCCCGCCCGCCTCGTGGATCAGGTCCACCCGTGTCCGCCGTTCCGGGCTATCCGCTTCTTCGGGGAGGGGCATGGCCTCGCCGGGTTGATGGTCATGATCCGCGGATGCGGGAGTGCTTTCGCCCGCCTCCCCTCTCCCGGTGACATCTTCCGCCGGTGTACGCAGATACGAGACCAGTGCGCCGCCGACGGCGCCGACGGCGAAGAGAGCCAGGAGAATCAGGATTGACGGGAACCGCCCGCTTCCGTTCCTGGGATTTCTGTCAGTTGTCACCATGGGAAAGCTGTGGCTTACGCGCCTCCGGTTCGACGGACCGAGCAAGATCATCCCTCCTGGAAAGAGGCCCAGATTAGCCCGGGCCCTTCCGATTTGCATCCGTTTCCTGCCGGCTCTCCGCCTGCTTTTCGCATCGGGCCGTGCAGACTGCACGCTACG
The DNA here is from genome assembly GCA_964636385.1 of uncultured bacterium. Lineage (GTDB taxonomy): Bacteria > Eisenbacteria > RBG-16-71-46 > CAIMUX01 > CAIMUX01 > CAZWSC01. The sequence goes on along the minus strand of CAZWSC010000042.1, from coordinate 2,465 downwards.
TGAGAACCACCAAGAGGAGGCTGCGAGGCAGTGCCCACGGAAGCTTTTACCTGCATGAAGTTGCAGCGTTCCGAAAACCCCGGTCCTGTGACCCGGCTGGCACCTGGCTTGACAGGCGTCATCCAAGATGCGCCTGCTCAGATTCTCATCCACCCTCCTTGTTCCGGTCTGCGTGCTTCTCTCCCTCCTGGCCCCCGGGCAGGCGGGGGCGAAACGCGGTGAGGAGAACTATCCCAAGGTCGCCCTCTACACGATGAGGGTGGGGCACATGACCAGCGCACAGCTGGACACCCTGGCATGGTACGACAAGGTCGTCCTGTTCTGCCCGGGTCCGGCCAGGGTGGCCCAGATCAGGCAGAGGAATCCGGATATACAGCTCTTCGTTCCCTGGATGCCCCAGGGGTTCGTCAAGTGGGATGAGAACCAGACGTGGTGGCATGCCGACACGACACGAAGCCTCCAGCGCCTGGCCCAGTTCTACGCCATGGAGAACCAGAAACTGGGTGTGGACTGGTACCTCCGTACGAACGAGGGGAAGATCATCGAGGAGTGGAACCAGCGCGCCGCGAACTGGACTCGACACTGCCCCAGGGGTCAGTACGGGACGTCGAGAGGCAAGACCTACGTTGAGTGGCTCGTGGACGTGGCAATTCCCCAGATAGTGCTCGGGAACCAGATGTGGGAGAGATGGGGGCCTGGAAGCAGCGCATACCAGGGGATCATGCTCGAGGTGCTCGTCGACTGCCCTTCCCTCTGGAATGTGCCGGACTACCGGTATGCCGATCCGAAGCAGGACGGCGAGATCCTGGGCGTGTACAGCAACTGCGCGGATGGTGGCAACGCGGATCCCCTCAGCGAACTCTTCAGGGAGATGAACGAGCTCTTCTGGGAAGGCCTTGAGCCGCTGCAGCTCGGGTCGGAGGCCGGAGGGACCCTTGTCATCCTGATGAACGGGGGGCACTCGCACACCGTTCCGTGGTGGCGGGACAGGGTGAACGGAGTGAAGCTCGAGGGATGGCTGTCATGGTACAGGCGGGACTGGGAGGACTGGTGGGGAGGATTCTATGGATGGCGGCGTCCGGGCGGGCCTGTCACAGGCACAGGATACGGGTGGGCCGAAGCCTTCCTGAACCCCGTCGGCCAGGATGAACAGAGCGGATGGGGCCGTACCATCCTCCAGGTGATGCCCAGCTTCAACAACCCTCCATACGCCGAGCGCCTGAAGAGGCTTGGCCTGGGCACTTCCATGCTCGGCGAGGGCTACTTCGCCTTCACTTTCGACGAGTGGAGACTGCGCTGGCAACCGGAGTACGACTGGGACTTCGGAACTCCGCTGGGAGGATACTTCCGGGAGACATACCCTGGTTCCGGCGCGGTGGACACGCTCTACGTGAGGGAGTTCACAAAGGGCTTCGTGGAGGTGAACCCGAATGAGACGCGGGCGGTCAACGGAGTCGGACGATGGGATTCCCGATTCGGTTTCTGGCAGACTGTGGGAGACCTGCAGGCAGCGCCCGAAGGTGCCGGGGCGGCGCGGATCAGTTTCACTGCTCCGCCTGGACAGCCGTCCCCAGTCGGGAGTATCGAGCTGCGGTACGCGCTCCAGCCTTTGACAGCCGCGAACTGGGATGAGGCCATCCCGTATGCAGGAGGACCCGTCATCCCGTCTCCCGGCTCCGAGATGCAGATCATGGTTGAAGGCCTCGAGCCCGGCACGATCTACCACTTTGGCCTGAGGAACAGAGTCTACGGGCGGCTCGAACCCGGATTGTCCAATGCCGCGTCGGCACAGACAGATCCTCCCCAGCAGGACACGATCCCCCCCGCTGCCGTGGACGATCTGAGGGTTCTCGACCGGGGCCTGACCTGGATAGAGCTCGAGTGGACGTCAACCGGCGACGATTCGCTCGATGGTACGGCTGCCGGGCTTCTCATACGGAGGACACCCGGCGGCCCGATCACCGATGAGAGTCAATGGCTGGAGGGTACTGCCCCGGACGCCCCCCTTCCGGAGCCCCTTCTGCCCGGAGCCACTCAGACCTACATGTTCGAGGGTCTCCAGCCGGACAGTCTCTACGGGTTCTGTGTGCGACTGGTCGACCAGGCCGGGAACACAGGCGGCCTGTCAAACTCACCCATCGCACGCACCCTCGCGCCACAGCCGGATCCCGAACCTGACCCGGAACCCGAACCGGAACCTGAGCCCGATCCAGAGCCAGAACCGGACCCGGATCCCGAGCCGGAACCTGAGCCAGAGCCGGAACCTGAGCCAGAGCCGGAACCCGAGCCTGATCCGGAACCCGATCCTGATCCGGAACCCGATCCTGATCCGGAACCCGAGCCTGATCCGGAACCCGAGCCGGAACCTGATCCCGAACCGGAACCGGAGCCAGAACCGGACCCCGAGCCGGAACCCGAACCCGAACCGGAACCGGAGCCAGAACCGGACCCCGAGCCGGAACCCG
>CAZWSC010000041.1:0-8813 GCA_964636385.1 uncultured bacterium | reverse complement strand
CAGCGGTACCGAGGTGCTTCGCGACATTGAACGCCGCTTCAAGCTCAATGAACAGATGCTGCGGCACATGGTGGTGCGCGCCGAAGGGCCTGCTCCGGCCGAGGAATCGGCCCTGGACGAGGCCGGGGGGGCTCCGGAAGTCGAACAGACCGGAGACACGCCTGCACCGGGCGAAAGTGTTACCCAGGCTCCCGAGGGCGCGACCTCACAGGAGGATGTCGGGAGCTGACTGGGGGAGTTCAACCTGATTCCTGGAGCCCGGGTGCCGAATCCCGAGGGCTCCATTCGGGAGCGTCATGGACACCGAGACTCTACCGAGGATAAACCGGATCCTCCTGACCGGCTTCCTGCAGCAGCAGCCGGAACTGCGCCATACGCCGTCAGGCGTTGCGGTTGCTTCGTTCCGGGTCCGCTGCGGACGCTGGGCCAGGGATCGCAGGGGCACGCTGAGGGAGACAGTCTCCTTCTTCACCGTGGTTGTCTGGCAGGATGCTGCCGAGCGGATCTGCCGCGACGGCTCCGTCGGCCAGGGGATCAGCGTGGAGGGATACCTGCACTCCCGTTCCTTCATGGCCTCATCCGGGGATCGCCGCACGGTTGTGGAGGTCTACGCTGAGTCGGCCGAACTGGTCGATGCCCGTCTGGATCCGGGTTCGGACAGGCGCGGCAGGAGCGCCGGAGGCGACCGGGGCCGGGGCGAGGAAGAGCGTCAACGCCCGGACGAGAAGACTGATGAAGACGGTATGACCGAAGATAAGCCGGATTCCGCCGATGCGGAGCCGCTGAGCGAAGACGAGCGGACCGATTCCTGAGCCGGCGCTGGCCGCCTGGTCCGCTTCATTATTGCCGGAGGTAGATGGAGATGAAATCGAAGGATGCCCGTCCGCGGCGCAAGGTTTGCAAGCTCTGCATGGACCGCGTGACGAATATCAGCTATCGCGACGAACGCAGGTTGACACGGGCCATCACGGAGCGGGGGAAGATCGTCCCGCGCCGGATCTCGGGAAACTGCGCCAAGCACCAGACACAGATCACCCGCGCCGTGAAGCGCGCGCGCTACCTGGCGCTTCTGCCCTTCCAGGGCGAATCGTACCGGTAGCCGGGATCACGTATGCCGGGGCCGGCGGCCCCGTGAAAAGGAGACTAGTCCCATGGAGCTGATCCTGCTTGAGGATGTCTTTGGCCTTGGCCGCAGGGGAGACAAGGTCAACGTGGTCCGCGGCTATGCCCGTAACTACCTCCTGCCCCGAAACCTCGCCCTGGAGGCAACGAGCGGGGGCGCGCGCGTCTTCCAGGAGCGTGAGCGTGTGGCTGCCATCCGCTCCAACCGCATGAGGCATGCGGCGGAGAAGGAAGCTGCGCAACTCAACAAGCTGACCATCACGATACCGGTGCAGGCCGGGGAGGACGGCAAGCTCTTCGGATCCGTCACTTCGTCGGATCTCGCGGAGGAGCTCGCACGCCACGGCCACCAGGTTGACAAGCGCAATGTGCTGCTCGAGGAAACTCTCAAGGAGCTCGGCGTGTACCACGTCAGGATCAAGCTCTACCAGGACGTCGAGGGCAAGGTCAGGGTTTTCGTTACAAAGCAGGAGTAGCCCTCACTCCCGTCCGGGCTACCGGGAGAACCACGGCATATCTACACGAGGCATTGCGTGCCCGGAGGAGGTTGCTTCGGCATGATTGCTCCGCAGACAGGAAGATCGGCAGGGAGAATGCCCAACCCGACAAGGTTCGGAGTTTCCGGCGCCTTCGTGATTCTGGCGTGCACCCTCATCCTGGCATGCAGCTGCGGTCAGAGGGGCGACGCACCAGGAGATACGGACAATATCGTCATTGCCAGGGCCGGAGGAAGGGAGATCACGGTCGCTGATCTTGATGCGAAAATGCGGGTTCAGTTTGCGGCAATGGCCGACATGGGTGGATTGGCGGGCATCAGACAGAGGCACGAGGTACTTCGCTCGATGGTGGAGCAGCTGGCCTGGGTTGGCGAAGGAGAACGCCTGGGGTTCGAGGATGATCCCGAGTTCAAGGAGACCCTTGAGCTCTCCAGGCAGTTCATACTTTCCAGGCTGACCATCAGAAGGCTCGTACAGGAGAAGGCGGTTCCCACCGGGGAGGAACTGCGTGAGTACTACGAGGACAACCTCGACCAGTTCAGGACGGTCGCCCGCGTGCGGGCCTCCCACATCCTCCTGCCGACGCGGGCAGAGGCGGAGCGGGTGAGGAACCTGGCCCTTCGCGGGGAGGACTTCGCGGAGCTGTCACACCGGTACTCCCTGGACGAGGTCAGCAGGCATCAGGATGGCGACATCGGGTACATCACGGCAACATCGACCATCAGGAACTTCTCCAGGGAGGAGTCTCCGAACCAGGGGGTGATGCACCTCGGGGTGGGCGGGATTTCGGAGCCGCTCGAGACCTCCCGTGGATGGAGCATCTTCCGCGTGGATGAGCGTGTTGAGGCGGCGCAGCGATCCTTTGAAGATGCGCGCGAGCAGATCGCGGACATAGTGGAGAAACGGAATGCCAACCGGATCTTCGCCGCAACCCTGGCGGGCATTCGCGAGCAGACAGGCTCGGAGATCAACGAGGACGGCTGGCTCCTGTACACCGCCCGTTTCCTTTCGGAGGACGAGCTCTTCCAGCTGGCGAATTCCGAGAAGGGGCCGGAAGAGCGGATCAGGATCTACGAGCTGGTCATGCGGGAACACCCCGATGGGGCCCGATCACCGCAGGCTCTCTTCATGACGGGGTTCACATATGCGGAGAACCTGAGGGATCATGAAAAGGCGCGTGAGGTGTTCCGCTATGTTCTTGACCGTTACCCGGATCATGAGCTGGCGGCGTCCGCCCGCTGGATGATCGACAACATGGACCAGGGGCTGGACGTGCCGCAGGCCGTGGACATCAGGAGGCGCGCACTGGCCCTTTGATGACCAGGCCCCGGTGCGGCCCGGGATGCGCAGCACGCCGCCCCGGCATGGGAGGTCAAGTCATGATCGAGGTCAAGGTCTGGAGCCTGGCTGTCGACGAGAAGAACCAGTTTCCGGTCGTCATCCTGCAGAGCCTTGACGGCACGAAGAGGCTGCCGATCTGGATAGGTCCCGCCGAAGCCAGCGCCATAGCGATGGAGATTGCCGGCAACAAGTTTCAGAGGCCGCTTACACACGATCTCCTGGTTTCCATGCTGCATGGTCTCGGCGCAAGCGTCAGAAGGGTCGAGATCACGGATCTCCGCGAAAACACCTTCTACGCCAAGGTATACCTGGAAGCCAACGGCGAGCTGATGGCTGTCGATGCACGTCCAAGCGACTCGCTTGCCGTTGCTCTGAAGAGCAAGGCGCGGATCTTCGTAGCTCCCCACCTCTTTTCCAGCGAGCTGGATGAGCTCCTGCAGGCCGGTTCCAAGCCGCCTGTTGGCGAGGCGAACGAGGAGGAACGGGCCGAGGAGCTGAAGAGCTTCCTCGAGAACCTGAATCCCAGGGATTTCGGGAAGTTCACCTTCTAGCCCGGGGTCCGGCGGATCTGATCGACCTCAATCCAGCAGCCGGAAGCGGAACGGCACGATGACCGTGAACGGGACGGGGCTGTCGTTTATGAGAAACGGCCTGAACTCCCAGTCCAGCATCGACTCGACGGCAGCGCGCTCCAGGGAACGGCTCCCGAGAGGGCTGTCAAGAATGCGGACGTTCAGGACCCTTCCCGATATGCCGACACGCACCTCCAGGCTGACGATCCCCTGCTGTCCGGCACGGATGGCCTCTCTGGGGTAGTCCGGCCGTACGATCCTCGTTACCTGGAACATTTCCGACAAGGCCTCGGGACTGTGGCGCTGCCAGTCTTCGCTGAGCTCCAGGACTATCGGCTCCTCCAGGCCTGTCGGTTCGGGAGGGGGCTCCGCGGCCCGTGCCGGCGCTGGATCCAAAGCGTCAGGCTTTCTGACCTCGGGAGGTTCCGGATCATCGTACAGCAGGTCGCCTGTCATTACGGCGCCCGCCCTGATCCGCTGCCGTGCCAGATCCAGCTGGGCCCGCTTCACCTCCTCCGTCGGGGCCAGCTCGAGGAGGCGGGTCGGGCCCCTGTACCCGATGGCTGCCGGTCGCCCCGGGTCGGGAAAGATCTGCACTGGCCTCAGCAGTATGACCGCTGCGGCATGGATAAGGATCGAGGCCATCGTCCCCAGGAGGACGGTCCTTCTGTAGTCCGCCCGAAGCCTGTTGGCGTGTGCGAAGACGGACCAGACACCGTCAACCATGCTTGCTCCTTCGGGCATCCCACGGCACTGCCATTTCCGCTCTCACGCTATCAGACCACCGATAGCGCGGCAACCAGTGCCGCCGGGACAGGGACGCGGCAGGATGCCTGGATCATGGCGCCTGTGCGAGCCCTGCACTCTCTTGACATGGCGCCTGCCGGGTCAATATTGTGCACGGATATTGTCCAACACAGGGGATTCGACTGATGAAGCAGCTTCGCAACATCGGCATCATCGCACACATAGATGCCGGCAAGACGACCACGACCGAGCGGATCCTCTACTTCACAGGGATATCGCACAACATCGGGGAGGTCGACGAGGGCTCGACCCAGATGGACTGGATGGAGCAGGAGCGGGAGCGGGGGATCACCATCACCTCCGCCGCGACCCGTTTCTCATGGCGTGATCACGAGTTCAACCTCATCGACACACCCGGCCACGTCGACTTCACAGCCGAGGTCGAGCGCTCCCTGCGTGTTCTTGATGGTGTGATTGTAGTGCTCTGCGGCGTGGGGGGTGTGGAGCCGCAGTCCGAGATGGTCTGGCGCCAGGCCGACCGCTACCGCGTGCCCCGGCTGGTCTTCGTGAACAAGATGGATCGCCTCGGGGCCTCGTTCGAGTCGGTCGTTCGGGAGATCACGGACAAGCTGGGGGCAACGCCGCTGGTGCTGAACTTTCCCGTGGGATCCTCCGAGACCTTTGACGGCGTCATCGACATCATCCGCGGGGTATGGCTGCGCTGGGATCCCGAGTCCCGCGGGAGGGAGTTCCGGGAGGAACCGGTTCCAAAGGACGAGAAGGCGAGGTTCGAGGAATACCGCAACAGTCTCCTCGAGTCGGTTGCCTCGTGCGATGATGCGATCCTTGCCGCGTATCTGGCCGGCGATGAGATTCCGCATGGGGAACTTCGTGCCGCCATCCGCCGCGGAACCCTGGATCGCAGCTTCGTACCGGTCCTGTCCGGAGCATCGCTCCGCAACCAGGGGATCCAGCCGCTTCTTGAGGCTGCCGTGGACTTCCTGCCGGCTCCGGACGAGGTGGCCGCGCCCGTTGCGCTTCGTCCCGAATCGGGCGAGAGAGTCGGGTGCCCTCCCGATCCCTCGGCTCCGATGCTTGCCCTGGTATTCAAGACACACACGGATCGGGACAAGGGCAGGCAGAGTTACCTTCGCATCTACTCGGGCACAATCAGGGAAGGGATGTCCCTGAGGTGCGCCCGCTTCAAGGAGCCGGAGAGGATTGCCCGCCTCTTCAGGGTGCACGCGGACAAGCGCAAGCCGCTGAAGCTGGCTGAGGCGGGGGACATCGTCCTGGCGACAGGGCTGAAGAACGCATCGACCGGGGACACGCTCTGCGAGGGAGAGGCAATGGTGCTTGAAGGGCTGGCCTTCCCAGAGCCTGTCGTGTCGGCAGCCCTGGAGGCAAGCACTGCAGGAGACGAGGAGAAGATCCAGGTGAGTCTGCAGCGGCTCGCAGGGGACGATCCCACCTTCACCGTTCGGGTGGACGAAAACACGGGCCAGACCCTGATCTCCGGCATGGGGGAGCTTCACCTGCAGGTCCTGGAGGATCGTCTGGTCAGGGAGTTCGGGCTGAAGATCAGGGTAGGCAAGCCGCAGGTCACCTACCGCGAATCGATCACCCGGACCGAGGAGGCCGAGAGCACATATGATCGCCACACTGGCGGCAGGCAGCACTTCGGCGGTGTTCGCCTGCGGATCTCTCCCAGGCAGAGGGGTACGGGAAACTCCGTCTCCACAGATCTGGGCGGTGACCGGCTTCCGGTAGAGATGCTCCGGGTGGTGGAAGCGGCGGTCAGGGATGCCGCCGAGGGCGGGATCCGTTACGGATACCCCGCAGTCGACGTCGATGTGCTGATCATTGACGCATTCTGGAACGAGCATACCTCCACCGATCTGGCATTCCGCATAGCAACGCAGACCGCTTTCCGCGAGGGGTGCCGCAATGCCGGGCCGATTCTCCTCGAGCCGGTCATGTCACTGGAGATCGTTGTGCCCAGGGAGTTCGTCGGTGGGGTGATGTCCAACCTGTCCGCCAGGCGTGGGAGGATCGTCGGATCGGAGATGCGGGACGATGTCCAGATCCTCAAGGGCCAGGCCCCGCTGTCGCAGATGTTCGGTTACGCCACCGACCTGCGTTCGGCTTCCCAGGGGCGGGGAACCTACTCCATGCTCTTCTCCCACTACGATGAGGTACAGGTCCAGAATGGGTTTGTGGCTTGACCCTGTCTGCGCCTGATGCTAACTTATCTTTTCTGTTTCAACGAGTTACCAATGGCATGGGGTGCCAGTGCGTCTGAGGGCGGCAGAGCTGTATGCACACTGAGGGACCAGAACCCAGCTTCGAGTTCAGGGAGCTTCCCCCCATGGATCTTCTGGAGGAGACCTTCGGGCGTCGCGCCGTGGACGTGCCCAGGGATCTGCTCCTGGCCTGGATGCGGGAGGTGCTGGCCGGGGCGAGGGCCGACATCCGCGCGGCGGCCGGAGGCGAGGGCAGTCTGCCAGCGACCGGGCGTGCCGCCTGGGTGGAGCACCTCTCCACGATGCTGCAGGAAAGGCTGGATGAGCGTCGCAGCCTTGTTCTGCGCCCTGTTGTGAACGCAACCGGAGTCCTGATACACACGAATCTCGGGAGGGCCCCGTACTCCGCGGCGGCCCGCAGTGCGATCCTGGGCGCTGCCGGCGGATACAGCAGCCTCGAGATGGACATGGTCTCGGGCCGCCGCCGTTCCCGCCTGGATCCCGTGCGAAGACTCCTTCCCCTTGTCACGGGCGCAGAGGCGGGGATCGCCGTGCACAACAACGCTGCTGCGGTCTTCCTCGTCCTCAACGCGCTTGCCAGGGGCCGGGACGTCCTGGTGTCGCGCGGCCACCTCGTGGAGATCGGAGGCAGCTTCCGCCTGCCGGAGATCATGGAGGCAAGCGGAGCGAACCTCGTGGAGGTGGGCTCCACCAATCGCACCAGGATATCCGACTACGAAAAGGGGCTCAGCGAACGGACGGCGCTGATCCTGCTGGTTCATCCCAGCAACTTCCGGATGATAGGTTTCACGGAGGAGGCCGCTCCGGGTGAGATCGCCGAACTGGGCAGGCAGCGGGGCATTCCCACCATGTACGACGTGGGGAGCGGCGCACTCCGCCAGCATGGGGGGCTGGCGGTGGATGAGCCCCGTGTGCAGGATGTGCTCGAGGCCGGAATCGACCTGGTCTCCTTCAGCGGGGACAAGCTGCTCGGCGGGCCCCAGGCGGGGATCCTGGCCGGACGCAGTGAGTGGATCGACAGGCTGAAGCGCCATCCCGTCGCCAGGGTGGTCCGCCTGGACAAGGCGGCCCTGGCGGCTCTGGAGGCGACCCTGGAGGCCTATCTCGACCCCGCCACTGTCACAAGCCGCGTTCCGGTCCTTTCGCTCCTCGCGCGCTCTCTGCCTGAGCTGGAGCTGCTGGCGGAGCGAGTCCGGGATCGCCTGCGCGCCGAGCTGGAGCCTTCCGGCTGGTCCGTCGAGGTTGTCGGAACCATGTCCGAGGTGGGCGGTGGGAGCCTTCCCGGCCTGCAGATACCATCGATGGGAGTGGTCCTGGGACATGATGCCTGGACTCCCGACCGGATTTCGCGGGCTCTGAGGACCACCGAGCCCTCCGTAGCCGGCCGGATCGAAAAGGATCAGTACTTCCTTGATGTCCGGGCCCTGCTGGAAGGCGATGATGATCGCCTTGCACGGGCCGTGGATGCGCTGCGCGGTATGCCGGGGGAGAGCAGATGAGCTACTACAGCTCGGCCGAGGAGATGGCCGGCGACCTGAGCCTTGGGGTGCTTCTCTGCACGGATCCGGATCCCCGTGTGCTCCGCCGCCACGACCGTCTCAGCGGGTATGCCACGGATCCCGCACACGGGGCGCGATTCTACAATCTCCTGAGGTCTGCCATGACACGGCAGGGGGCGGAGGCCGGTCTGGCAGGCAGGGTCATCTGGATCGCGGCCCCTTCGGGCTCCCTGCACCACCTCCCCTGGGTGATCGGGCTCTCCGAGCATGCTGCCCGTGACGGGCTTATCGCGCTGCTTGCCGACTGTGAGGAATCTGGCCCCCTTACGATGCTTGCGGAGGGTGGAGGACGCCTGATTGAGGGGCTGTCCTGTCCGGGAGAGGCTGCTGCAGGGCCACTGCAGGCCTGTTCCACCGACCTCGAGGGGGTGTCCGTCGTGCGGCGCGGTTCCGGTGAGGAGGCGTCGCAATCGCTGCGGCTCGAGTCGAGGCCGTGGTGTCTTCTGCGTGCGGATGCCCTGCCTGAAGTCCTGGAAGGGCCGTACCCACAGGCCGCGGGCATCGACGGTATCATACTGGTAGCTCCCTTTCGGGATCACTCAAGGGAGGAGCTGACTGCGATCGTACGAGGGTTGCGCAGTGCAGGGCACCGCATATTCGGGTTGGTTGCGATAGGTCCCAAGGCACAGGCGGGCGGCCCCCCCGCTGCCGGCAGCCCCCCCCCCGCCGCCAACCCCCGCATCGTGGCGGAAAACGGAACCGGGGCCCGTC
>CAZWSC010000040.1:0-30833 GCA_964636385.1 uncultured bacterium | reverse complement strand
TGCTTCGGAGTCCTGCGGTCTGCCTGATCCGACCCCGGTGTCCGCTATCGGCTTCCCTGATGCCCAGACCGTCCTGAATCTGTGCATCACCGAGGACTGTGGCGAGCCCACCCCGGTCAGCGAGAGCAGCTGGGGCGCCGTGAAGTCGCTCTATCGCTAGTCGTTCGCTCTAAGGCTGAGGCGGCGGGGAAGCCCCTGCCGCCTGCGCCTGCATGATGAGACCCCGGCGGTGATCCCGCCGGGGTCCTGTTGTTACGGTACAGCCGTCGTTACCGGATCCGAGCCCGGGTGTGTCGTGGGCAGCGGCACCAGAAGGGCCGGGTCAGCCTGCGAGTGTCTCCAGCACCGCCTCGTAGTCCGGCTGGCGGCTCAGATCGGAAACCACCTCCCGGTAGACAACCTTCCCTCCCGGATCCACAACGTAGACAGCCCGGGCCAGGAGGCGAAGCTCCTTTACGCCCAATCCAAACGCGGCGGCGAACGAAAAGTCCCTGTGGTCGGAGAGTATTGTGTGGGTGATCTTTTCGGCCTCCCTGTACCGCAACTGCGCGAAGGGCAGATCCGCGCTGACAGTGACAACCTGGGTTGATTCCGGCAGCTTTCCCAGCTCCTGGTTGAATCGCCGGGTCTGAATGCTGCAGACGCTCGTGTCCAAGGATGGAACGATGTTGTACAAGGTGGTCTTCCCGGACAGATCGTCGCGGGTCACGGTGAGAAGGTCCCCGCCAACCAGTGTGAAATCAGGGACAACATCCCCCACCCTCAGCTCCTCACCAATCAGAGTCAGCGGTTTGTCTCCGAAGGTTACGATCCCGCTGCGCTCGATCATGACACCCCCTTCCCGCCCGCCATGCGGCAAGCGCTTTCAGAAGAACCTGCAGCTGAAGAAATGCCAGCCACCCCCGGTGACTTCCGCATCGGCGGATGCCCGTCCGCCAAGAGCGGCTGAGTCGACTTCAACCCGAAGAGGTCCGGGATCCACCTCAACAACGGCCAGCCCTATGCGGGATGGAAGAGTGGACCACCCCCTGGTATCCGCACGTTCGGTCGCGACACCCAGCACATTGGCGAGGATCCCGGCCAGCTCTCCCCCCTCCTTGCGGGCCCCGCGCGTTGCCAGGGCCTTCAGTATCGCCCGCGTCGCAGCCCGCACCGCGATCGTGGGGTAGCGCTGCCGCAGATCCTCGCGGGCAGCCTGCTCGATGTCGCCAGCTTCGAAGACCTGACCGGCATTGACGCCGTTCACCCGGATCGTTCCCTTCAGGGGAGGTCGGGTCATGTACGGTGGCATCACCGGCAGCGCGACGTCGAGGAAGTAGGCAATCTCTTCCCGCGGCGCGGAGCAGGATCCGGAACGGACGGCCAGCGTCCGCTCACCAACCCGCGGCGCCCAGGCGTCCATGTGATCCCGGCTCCAGTCCTCCTCCGACTTCAGAATGGGAACACGGATGTGAAAGTCCTCCTTCACCGGAACGAAGCCTTCCTCCTGCCAGATCACCAGGCGCCCGGGCACGCTTGTTCGCAGATCCCCTGTTCCGCCGGGACCGCCATCTCCCTCATAGCGGTTGCGGAGGCTTCGGGCCCTCTCCGGATCCGGCCCGTAGATGTCATCAGGGACCCGCAGGCCAATGGCTGCCCCGGTCCTGAAAATCGACCCGACAAGTTCCGGCTCGATTGAGTCCCACCCCCTCGGCGGAGAGGCCCTGTAGAGGCGAAGAGCTGCGCGGTATGCAATCCAGGCGTTGTTCCATTCCCTGCCAGCCTCGAATACGAGGGCTGTGAGGTGACGCCCGAGGGCCCAGTCGCCGGACGCTTCTCCCTCGTCACCGGCAGACCTTGCGGATCGCTGTTCCAGCATCTGCGAAAGAGCCCGGGCTTCCACCAGGGCACCGTCGAGGTTTCCCATCTCAAGGTAGTTCAGGGCTGGATACGCGTGAAGAAAGCCAAGCTCGAACTCGGGAGCCCGGTATGGCCTGACAGCGTCGCTGGCTGCCAGGGCAGCGGCTTCGTTGCTGATGCTTCTCGTGTACAGCTCTTCCTGGATTCTGAGGGCCTCGGAGAACGACTCATTGCTTTCATCCAGGCGACCGGCATACCGGAGCAGGAGGCCATACTCCATTCGCCAGATAACGCTCCCGGGCTGTGGGCGGCGTTCCAGCTCGCCGGCCGCGCTCTCGAAGTCGCCCCTGGAGAGCGCATCGAGGGCCGGCCTCATACTCGACCCATGGGATGCGCATCCGGCCATGGCAAGGAGGGCCCCCAGAGCGGTGTACTGGATACAGGCTCTCATGCGGTGCAATCGCACAGGGAGGGCGGCATCAGGGCCTGAACCGCCCCTGCTGGACCACCTTCTTGATCTTGTGCTGGCCGATCCAGGCCTTGTGGTTCGTCTCGATGTTCAGCAGGGTCAGGTCAACCTGGTAGAACCTGACCTGCCGGCCGCCCTCGCTGTCCAGGATCGACTCGATCGTGCCACTCAGCATGTAATCCGCGCCCAGTTCACGACCCATCATCTTGGCCGTTTCCTCCGTGGCGTGTTGCCACTGGTCCATCCTCTCCGCCCGGAGATCCTCGCGCTCGGCCGCTGTCGCAACCACGTTCACCTTTCCGGAGTTGACCATGGCGCGTTCGATATCACCCACGAAAGTACCGACCGGAATGTGTTCAGAAGTCTGGTTACGGATCACACCGACAATGACGGTAGGCCTCTTCCCCCTGCTCTCCTCCATCCAGTTGGTGATCCATGGACGGTCGAAGGCCTCCTGGATCATGGCATCGGAGACTTCGCGACTGTCGGTGTCGTTCCAGCGCCCCGACAGATCCACCGTTGTCCCCACCGGAACACGTGTAACCTCTCTCTTCGCGCACCCGAATGCCGCCACGACAGCCAGAACGCCAAACAGGCAGGCCAGCATCCCCGGGGATCGCCGACAAGTGGCAGGACAGACCAAAGCACTCGACATCTGCACCCTCCTTGGACCGGATCTCAAACGCTCGGCCATACCGGACTCCTCGCCAGTCTGTTTCGGAACCGATAGTCCCGACTGCTGCAGGTGCATCAGCCAGCACCGATTGGCGCCAAGGCCAGATCATGGAATCGCCACAAGCCCCTGAGATCGGCAACGGTTTCTGAGATCGGACGTCATCAGGAATCTAGTTGCGCCCGGCAGATCTGTCAATCGGTAACGCTTCTCTCTCCTGTTGTCCGGCTTGACCTTATGCCCGCAAGGCTGTACACTTCGGGCGACTGCTGACGGAGGCAGAGTTCGGACGCAGGGGTTGGGTGCGGTTGGCCCGCCCCCGGATCCGCCATCGACTTTGATCTGCTGCATCGGGGATCGCCCCCGTCACAGCCCCGGGGACATGGAGCACATCCCCGGGCACCTGGGAACATGATCAGGGAGGGAGTGCGGCATGGCGCGAGTTTCTGTTGTAGTGCCGACCCATAACAGCAAGGACGCCTTGATGGCGACTGTCGAGACGGTCCTTAACCAGTCATACACTGATCTCGAGCTCATAGTAGCCGACGATGGATCCGATGACGGCACCGGCATGGAGGTGCTGATGAAGCTCGGGCCGGATGCATCACGGGCCGAAAGGGTGTGGTGGGACTCGCTGCAGGAAAAGACAGGCACACGCTCCATCCAGATGATACACAACCAGGTACTTGTACACTACCTGCACAGTGTCAACCGACGTGGGCTGGCCGCCACGCGCAATCGCGCAGTTGCCATCAGCAACGGGGAGTTCCTGGCTCACGCAGATCCCGGTGACACCTGGCAGCGGCACAAGCTGTCTGTCCAGGTCGATACGCTCGATTCACATCATGATCTCGGTGCATGCCTGGAGCCGATCCCGCCCAGGAAGAAGCAACGCCTGACATCCCGCCGGACCTGTACCATTGACATGCTCCGATTCGAAGACCTTCTTGC
Organism: uncultured bacterium; assembly: GCA_964636385.1. Classification (GTDB taxonomy): domain Bacteria; phylum Eisenbacteria; class RBG-16-71-46; order CAIMUX01; family CAIMUX01; genus CAZWSC01. The sequence goes on along the minus strand of CAZWSC010000040.1, from coordinate 26,901 downwards.
GTGCCGGAGGCAGAAGGTCTCGGGCTCCATCCTCCGGAGGCAATGCATCGATTCGGAGGCGCCGTTCGACGAGAACCTCCCTGTCTGCGAGGAGTATGACTTCTGGCTGCGCATCGCCTCCCGGTATCCCGTTGCCCGCATGGCCGAAGCGTTCCAGATCTCTGCGGTCGAGGCCAGGTGCCAGGACTGGGGACTGGAACGCTTCCGTGTGTACGCACTGGAGAAGGCCTATCAAAGCGGTCATCTGAGCGCCATGATGAGACACCGCGTTGCCGAAGAGCTGGTTCGCGAGTGTGAGCACCTGGTCGAGGGATACAGGTCCCGGGACAACCCGGAACGCGCGAACTTCTACGACCGCAAGAAGAAGCGGTTCTACCAGGAAGTCGCCAAGCTCGACGTCAGCGATCCGGTTTTCACACGCGCTTCGGCCACGTAGGGGCGCGCCGGCACCCTGTCCGGCGCGCTGCGTCACGCGGTACCGCGTTTCATGATCTCACCGGCGATGATGTGCCGCTGGATCTGGCTCGTCCCCTCATAGATCTGGAAGATCTTGGCGTCCCTCATCAGCTTCTCCACGGGATACTCCCGGCTGTAGCCGTATCCGCCGAAGATCTGCACGGCGTCCGTGGTCACGCGCATGCACGCGTCGGCGGCCATCAGCTTGGCGTATGCCGCTTCGAGAAGGCTGCCCTCGCCGCGATCGATCGCCGCAGCCGCCTTCCAGACGAGCAGTCTCGAGGAGGCAACATCCCTGGCCATGTCGGCAAGCATGAAGGCAATCGCCTGGTGCTGCGCTATCGGCTGGCCGAAGCTCTTCCTCTCGCGGGCGTATCTTATCGAGTGCTCGAGGGCCGCGCGCGCAACTCCGACTGCTGCTGAAGCAACAACAGGACGGGTGTGCTCAAAGGCCTTCATCGCCAGGAACCACCCACGACCCTCCCTGCCGATCCGGTTCTCCTCAGGCACCACCACGTCGTTGAAGGTAATCGAGCGCGTGTCACTGGCCCTCTGCCCCATGGTGGGCTCCTTCTTGCCGACCTCCACACCCGGGGTCTCGCGGGGAACGATGAACGCGCTCATTCCACGCGCGCCGCGATCAGGACTGGTGAGAGCGAGGACGAAGTACCAGTCCGCCACACCCGCACTGGTGATCCACATCTTGGATCCGTTGATCACATACTCGGAACCTGCCTTGCGGGCCGTGGTCCTGATGCCCGCGACATCGCTCCCCGCCTCCGGTTCGGTCACGGCGTAGGCCGCCAGCACGAACTCCTCGGTCATCGGCTGGAGCCACTTCTTCTTCTGCTCCTCACTCCCCCCGACTATGACCGGCGCCTCGGCGAGCTGGTTTGCCTCCATCGCGGTTCCGATTCCCGAACAGGCCGCCCCGATCTCCTCTCCGATCAGGCATCCCTCAAGAACACCGAGCCCGAGACCGCCGTATTCCTCGGGAATGTGGGTGTTCATCAGGCCTGTGTCCCAGGCCTTGCGGGCTATATCCATTGGGAACTCGCTCGTCTCGTCATGATGAGCCGCCCTGGGCGCAATCTCCTTCTGTGCGAACTCACGCGCCAGCTTCCGGTACTCCTCCTGCTCTTCAGTCAGCGTGAAATCGATCATCTTTCCTCCTCTGAGCAAGCCATCATCCGGCGGTCCCGCCGGATGGCGGGTCGGCCGGTCCGGTCCGTCGGCCCGGCGCCGACGGGTAGTATATGTTGCCGCGGAAGACCGTGGCGAGCAGTTCTGCACCAGGAGATGCACATGCGCTAGAATCGGGACGTGTGGAGTCCGGCCGTCGTCCACTGGAGTTGCGGGGGAAGAGCATGATCATGAACAGGGCATGCACGCTGATCACGGGAGGGGCCGTTCGCCTCGGTCGGGCTCTGTCCGAGGCTGTGGCAGAACAGGGTGGTCCCCTGGCCATCCACTTCAACAGCTCCCGCAGGCAGGCCGAGGAGCTGCTCTCCACTCTGCGAAACACCAGGGACCCGGCTGAGAGGGAGCTTGTCCGGGTGTTCGCCGCCGACTTCACGAGGCCGGCATCAGCACTGGATTTGCTCGACCGCGTCGAGAAATCGCTCGGCCCGGTGAATCGGCTTATCCTGTCCGCCGCGTCATATCCGCGGGATCCTGTGGGAGACATCGAGCCGGAAAGTCTGGAGCGGACACTGCGCGTGAACCTCTCGACCCCCTTCCTCCTCGCCAATGAAGCCGGGGTCAGGATGAAAGCGAGAGGAGCTGGTGTGATCGTGGCCCTGCTCGACTGGTCGCTGGATCGGCCGTATGCGGACAGGATACCTTACACCATGGCCAAGGCCGGTCTCCGTGCTGGCCTCATGGGACTGGCCCGAGCGCTGTCACCTGAAGTCCGGGTCAACGCCGTAGCTCCCGGCGCAGTGCTGCCACCGGATGACATGCCTGGGGAGATGCGCGAAAGGATCAGGAAGGCCACCCTTGTCGGGAGAACTGGATCACCGGGGGATATCGTTCAGGCAGTCCTGTATCTTCTGGATGCCGGGTTCGTCACCGGTACCGTCCTCACGGTCGACGGTGGCCGCTCCCTTCGGTGAAAAGACCGCGGATCCTGTCCCGGGCATCGCGATAGGCGGAGGACCCGATGACCCGCACATCCGGCAGTTCAGCCGGCCCCTCGATCCAGATGTGGACAGCGGTTCCCGGCCGCAACACGGATCTCAGAAGCTCCGTCCAGGAATCTCCGGAACCGATCTCGGCCCGCAGGACAGCCCACAGGCTGTCCCCGGCGCTCACCGTGCCCGCCCCCTCCACGCGCAGTAGATCCGAATCGATGAACATGTCGTCCCAGACCAGAAGACCATCCCGGACCGTGCCGAAGCTGACAACGCCATGGCGGAAAGAGAGTGATCGAAGGCCATCGAGGCCGGTCCATCCACGGAGGTACTCCAGGAACTGGTGATCGCGCACCTCGCCATGCGCAACCTGGATGGTCCCACTCGCCGAGAGACCTGGCCGCTCCCAGTCGTACTCCGGTGTCCACCGGAGATCTGCTTCCCCGGACAGACGCCCGGAAATCCCGGCACCAGGATCAAGACCCAGCGCACGGAGCGCAGGAGCAAGGCGAACGAGATCAATGCTGTCCGCCTTGACGTGCAGATCGGCCGGCGGCTCTGGTGCAATCCGGTTACCGCCGCCCTCAACCCGGCCCCTGCCGCCGTGGATCCAGCCGTCCGCCACCCGGACCTGAAGCGTGTCCAGATCGACGGCGCGCAGCGAGCGACGCATCCTTAGCAGCATCTCATCCACCGGGGCGCCGAAGAACGAGCCTTTCGACAGTCGTGCAACTCCGCATCCGGGAAGGGCCGGCCAGAAAGGCACACCACGGATGCCTCCGGCCCTCTCCGGGCTCAGGGCGAAATCCTCCAGCCTGCCGCCCTTCGACTCGAAGAACCAGCGGGAGGCGGCACCATCCCGGATCTCGCCCGCAGGGAGTGTCTGTGCGACGTCCTCAATTGCCAGGTCAAACGAACTGGCACCCATGGTGCCATCAAGCATCAGATTCCAGAGCCCGTTGTCTGCGCTAATGCTGAACGAGCCATCCGAGAATGGCCGTTCCAGCCAGGGAATGCTGAGCGAATCGTACCATCCCCGCAGGACCCCTTCGGCGCGCACCTGCAGCCTGGTACTTCCGGGTACCGCGCCGGCGGAAAAGCTCATGTCGGCGTCGGCAGTACCCTGTCCGCTCCAGGCAGCTCCCAGGATGCCGAGCCACCCGAGGCAGAGTCTTCCCTGCACGGCCCCTCTGCTGTTCACGCCCTGTGCCGGTTTCCACAGCTCGAACTCGATTCGCACGCTGTCACCTGTAGTATCTGTCGACCACAACATGAGCTCCGAAGACCGAATCCGGTCAGACTCAAAGGTAATGGCCCCGTGTGTGCCGGCCTCGATCACACAAGCACCATTACGGACACTGAAGCGGCCCGGGCCCAGGCCGAGTTCCGCCCTCACCATGCCGGATGGAACGTGATCGAGCCCTTCCACCTCGATCTTCCACGGTCCTGACCAACTGGTTCGTCCAGCCAGACCATCCCTGTCTGACAGGACAGCCTGCGCCAGGGATCCCCGGACTGCCTCCAGAGTGAGACTCCACCCTCCGGATGAGCATGTCTCCAGGACGAGCGCTGGTCGGTCCTCTACCAGACCAGCCTCCAGTTGCCGCAAGGTCGTATCTTCAATCCGGACCCTTACGGGAATCGCCATGGGGACGCTGTCAGGGCAACCAGCCTCCACTGCCGCCCACAGATCCCAGTTCTCCCCGTGCCGGACCGCCCTGGCCTCCCGCATCAGGAAGGCACGCCCCGGAAACACCTCCCATTCCAGGAAGCGCACCTCCAGATCCTGCACGGATAGAGTCGGTCGTCCCATATCCACAGGAGAATCCGGGGCAGAACTCATACTGTCACCGAGCGTATCCAGAAGCTCACTCCATGGGATCGCCCTGGTCTTCCCATCAAGCGCATCACTGTAGAACATCGGCAGGCCGGGGAGGAGATCCGGTCCACACTCCAGGAGCCCTCCTTCAAGCTCGATCCGGTCTGCTTTCCCTTCCGCCAGACGGCGCCAGCCGTAGAGGATTCGGAGCTCGTCCACATCGAGCCTGGCGGAGAGCGGGCCCGGACCCGGCCGCCCGGAATGGAATCGCCCACGTACTCCCCTCAAGATGAGCGACGGCGTGGGAAGCCACTTGAAGTCGGTCTCCCCCCAATCGAAGGAAACGACGCGAAGCCCCAGGCCTGAATCCCGGAGAAGAGCGGAGGCATTCAGGCTGTTCACCCTGTCCTGAAGCTCAGTCCGCAGATGGAGCGCACCAAGCACCAGTGCCGTGACGGCGATGACCACACCGATGGCCACTGCCGCGATGACGCGCCGGACTCTTCTGCTCAACGGCCTGACCTCTCACTCCCGCGGGACATTGCTAGCGGGCCATCCAGACCTGTCGACCGCTGTCTGGGAGACTGCCCGGCAGCTTCACCTCATCAAGCAGGGCAAGCCAGGACGGTTCTCTCCAGACGCCCACGATGTAGACGGGGGTACCCACGCGAAGATACGGCATGAGACGATCCATGTCCGTATCCTTCAGGCTGACACATCCAAGAGTCCAGTCCGAACCCTTCCCTCCCTTTCCGTGGATCTGAATCAGCCCTCCAACTCCGGCCCCTGGCGGGATCCGCCCCGATCTGCGGCCCCGGTCATATCTCTCCCTGTCCACAGGATTGGGATAGTTGATCAGCGCCGCCTTATGGTAGATCGTCTGGCCTCCAGTCTTGAGCTGCACAATCTCGTAAGAACCCTCGGGAGTCGCCTTGTCTCCGGAATGGAGCTTCCGGCTCATCCAGTTCGGGCCCATTTCCATGGGAAACGAGTCCCGGACAGCGCCAAGCACGAGCACGAAGCAGGTGCGGTTGAGCTTATCCACGAGGATGACAGGCAACCCGGAACTCCGTGAGACCTCCAGGGCCTCATCACACCACTCATTCCATGAGTTACGCCGCGACAGGAACTGGTCCAGGCGACTCCTCAGATACTGGACAGATCGGGCGACTTCCGACTCAGCCTGTGTCAGCATCAGTTCACCCGCATCGGGGCGATCGCCATCAACGAGCTCGCGGGCTGCCGCCAGGTGCGTTTCGGCCGAGACAATCGAGTTGAGGGCGTCCAGGTCGGTCTCCATGAGTTCAAAAAGAGACCGGGCATCCAGAAGCAGGCTGGAGACCCGGAACAACCCGGCTTCCATGGCACTCAGATGAGCCCGGCGGCGTCCGGCAGCCGCTTCCTCGCCCGCCGCAATCGAATCGCGGGCAGCCTCGATCAGGGCCCTTGACTGGCCGAATCGACGGAGCGGAGGGATGCGGGCGAACTGTCTGTCCATCTGTGCCTGCGAGCTGTCAAGCAAGGTCCGCGCAGATTCCAGAGAACCTGCCCATGGCCCGGCTCTCTCCACAGCCGCGCTCCACTCCCTGCGGGCATCCAGTAGCTCACGGGACGGCGCTTCATCCCGCAGGATCCAGCCTGCCGTAATCGGAATGCTCAGGACGAGAATGGGCAGGACAAGCCATCGGCGAGACTTACCCCGGTACTCGCCACGTCTGCTGCGAACGGCCGTATCAGGGGGTGTTGATCTCCTGCTCATAGAGGATGAGAGTAGGGCCGACACCCGACACGGTCAATCCACGGGGGTTCACCGCCGTGTCGACTGCATGTAATCAAGTACGGTCGCCCGATTGGGCTGTCTGAGCCGGGGCCTCCTCATCAGCTCGAAAACTCCATGGAATCTCCATGGAACCATGGAGAGGTGGCCGTGTTTATCGTTGTGTGGTTTTCAATTTGGGCACTGCAGTCTACCTGAACAACACAGGAACCGCACTGGATGCGTAAGCATCCAACCTTGCGGAACCGGTCGTCAGGGGATCGCGGTCCCAGACCTTGCGGCGGCTGTCACCGGGCTGAAGTCCTCACCCCCCACCACTGAGGAGTATCAGGACAGCCGCCGCCGCCCCTTTTTGCTCCCTTCGTCTCTTCAGCACCCGGCCGGACCTCCAGCCTACCCTGCACCCGGTCACGATCTCCCGAATGCGAACCTTCTGTCCGACCACCTCTTCGTGAAGACTGCCGGCATGCAAACAGGCTCCCGGAAAAATCCGGGAGCCTGCCCAACCACCGGCATGTCACAGGACCGATGCCAGTGCTCCTGTGACCCTGCTACCTGGTGACGGTAAGAGTCCTCGTAGCCTCGAAGCCGCCCGCCTTCATCCGGTAGAAATAGACACCCGAGGCAACGGGCCTGCCGGAAGCATCCCGGCCGTCCCAATCCAGGGTGTGCGTACCGGCTGAGAACGAACCATCAGCCAGATTCTTCACCGTCCTTCCTGTCACGTCGAAGATCCTGAGCTGGACCCGGGTCTCCGCAGGGACCTGGAAGCGGATCGCCGTCTGACCGGCAGTCGGGTTCGGCTGTCCGGGGAGAAGAGCGTAGCGTAGCTGCGTTGGGAACTCCCCTGTGACATCGGAGGCACCGAGATCCGCCAGGATCGCGAAGTCGTCGACCGCGGCCTCCACCAGCGAGCCCTGACCAGGCATGTCGCTCGCCTGGAAGCGGAACTGGACTTCACCGATGGACGAGCCAAAGATCTGCACCAGGTCAGCCTCGACCTGCATCCAGTAGCTCGCCGACTGCTGGGTGCGCTCGATGTCGACCCAGCTGCCGCCGTTGTTGCGGACCTGCACTACCCACCAGTCGATCCCCGGGTTGGCGCCCTGGTTGTTCGAGTACCAGCGGTAGTACTTGACCTTGGCGTTCGTCGAGCCGGTCAGATCGTAGAGAGGCGAGAAGAGGCTGGTCGTCCCGTCATCGACGTCGTTATAGCCGGCGCTCTGTCCCTGGAGGTGCTGACCGGTAACCCAGCAGTGCGTGCCCCACGGGGTGTGGTCATGATCCGGCTGCACGGGCTGCCCGCTGACCCACGTGCCAACCGGCTCCACGCGCTCCCAGATCCCGGTCGCGGCGTCGTCCGTGCCCTCGAGGTTCACCGCCCAGCCCGACTCCTCTTCAATCGGATCGAAGGCCGTGGCCACGTCGAACTCGTGCTGAACAGCCGGGGCCAGTTCCGGAGAGGTCTTGTGGTTGTCCTCTTCATCCCACGCGCTCAGGTAGTACCTGACCTCGGAGGGAGAGCTGACCGAAGGGATGACCCCCTCGTACTCGTTTTCGTTCAGGGTCGGTGTCATGAGATGGCAGCCCTGCGGGACACCGTCGATCTCGTAGCAGATCTCGACCCGCTCGTCGTCAATGTTTGTGACGGTACTGTAGATGGTCGCCAGGGCAACCTTGTCCCCGCCTTCCTCGCTGCTGTAGATCGGGGTGTGCTCGATGCGGACACCGACTGTAATCTCGGGGCATTCGAACCCGTGGTTCATCGCCGCCTCGCAGAAGACTGCGTAGTTCGGAGTACCGTTGCTGAGATCCCCATCATCGTCATCGGCAATGAAGGTAGCCAGCACCTGCGCAGGCTGGGTCGTAGGCTGCATCAGCACCCGGCCGTAGTGCCACCTCTCGGCCGACATCAACCTCCCAGGCTGCTCGCCGAACGCGTTCCTCAGCAGGACCATGGCATCCCAGTGGAATCCGCAGATTACGCGGCCGGCTGAGTGGATGGGTATCCCGATAACGTCTTCCGGATACTGGAGGTTGTTGTCGCAGTCCCGGATTCCCGAGGTGCACTGGTTCAGGTAGAATCCCATACCCATGATTGAGCGCTCGGTCATCAGGGCTCCGGTGAAGTCGGAGTTCCCCTCGCCGAGCCCCTGGTCGCCCTGCCAGCCGAGAATGGCGGCCTGTATTCCGTGCCCGAACTCGTGCGCGATCACATCCATCATCTGGCCTGTGTTCCCGCAGCCACCACCCTCAGCGTAGAAGTTGATCGTCCCGTTGTAGTAGGCATTGCATGATCCCGGACGACGCGCGTATCCGATTATCCGCTGGTGGATGTAGCCGAACTCCGGAGCGAAATCGAGGAAGAACTTGTGAACGTCGTTGATCGTCTGATAAATGTCCCGCTCATCATTCCAGGAGTTGCTGTTGTCGAAGCGGACCTCCAGGGGAACCCCCGGACTGGCAGTGCCCGAGAAGGATCCCGGGGATCCGGAAGCCCTGCGGACGTCGACGTACGGGCTGTACAGAGTTGCAGTGACCGTAGTGGGGCTGCTGCCGCCGCTGATACTCCAGTTCCCGTCGATGTCTGCGTATACGTTGCCGACACCGGAGACCTGGACCCTGAGATACGGCAGAGGCTCCTCGACCTCGGGATCGCAATAGCTCAGGCGCTGGACGTCACCCGCGGTGGTTCCGAGGAAGTTGAAGTGCACGTCGTTGTAGCGCCAGACAATCCGGCCGGAGTGCGCGTCAACATGGGTCACCCAGATGCCCAGAGGCTCCTCGGTGGGAACACGCATGCGCCAGACCAGCCGGTGCTCGACACTGGTCTCGCTCATCGGCTCGGGCAGGATGAGCAGCTCGGCCTGGTCTTCCGCGAAACGCAGCTCCGGGGCCACCGGCAGATCGCTGGTCGCGATGTCCCAGGCTACCGATGCCGGGATTGACGGCCTCGGGTTCACGTCGATATCGGAGTAGTAGTCCGATCCGAAAGCGAAAAGACGCCCGCCTTCCGTGAACACGAGGTGAACCCGTGCGCCCCAGACATCCATCCCGTGATAGGTCTGCTGGAAGTGCACTGCCCACTTCCCCAGTCCCTGGGGAGCACTGTGGAAGCGCAGGTTGTCCAGGTCGGCCCGGAAAACAGCGGGGTGGGCCTGGATGAATGACTCGGCCGTGGCTATCACATCCTGCTCCGACACGAACGGTCCGGCCGTTACCTGGATGCCGCTGCCGATGATGTTGCTGGGAGTGTCAGCCTGCGGGTTCCAGGAGTAGACACTCCAGGAGTCCTCGTTCGACCGGGTGAAAGCCTGCACAGCTTCAGTACGGGCCTGCTCAACAGTCGGAGATCTGTATGAGAACAGGTCGAATTCCTGCAGAGGAATCTCGTAGATCGTGTTCTGCTCGGCTTCGACGAACGCAGAGGCAGTTGCCACCGCGACCAGTAGCAGCAGAATGGCCAGGTATGGCGCCACGGCCGGAAGTCTCATGCGCTGATCCATGATGTGGAGAGTCTCCTTTCCGATTCTGACCCTGTTCCGGCTCAACGGCCTGCCTTGACCGTGCGCCCCGTAACAGGGTCGGCAAACACCACCAGCTTCATCTTGCCAGGGTAACAGCGGGCACGCCGGGCCGGGAGTCCACGTAGTGTGTCTTGTCTACGAACAATCTGGATGACGATGTGCGGATCCGGGATGGAACCGACGGAGGCTCCGAGATCATCTGTCCGTTGAAAGGCTGCGGGATGCATAAGCTCATCTGGACTCCCCAAGCTCGGCAAACACCGAGATGATTACAGGATACCACATTTCGGCAAGGTATGGAACCCGGATGATCGATGCAGTTGCCCCCATCCGCCGACCAGATACGGGGTCTCACCCCGCATCGCCGGACGGGGGGGCAGAGCCGGGTGCGGCACAAGAGAAGAGAAGCCGACCTTACCGGCTTCACTGCCGGCCAGGTCGGCCTCGAAATGGCGTCCCCAACGGGATTCGAACCCGTGTTACCGCCTTGAAAGGGCGATGTCCTGGACCGGACTAGACGATGGGGACACAGAACCCAGAACGGACATACTGACCTCTGCCCCCCTGCCCGTCAAGTGCCATCCCAGCGGAGCCGGTAGAAGTCATCTGTTCGCTCCCTGTGGTGCTCGACCATCCTCGGCTCCCGGCCACAATCGGATGGCCTGTAGAGCGAGGCCCCCTCCATACCACCGGGAAGATACGACCTCCTGACCCAGCGACCCGGCTGATCATGCGGGTAGATGTAACCGTGCCCGTAACCCAGATCATCCATCAACCGGGTCGGGGCGTTGCGAAGGGCCAGAGGCACGGGCTCTGCGCCCCGGGTGCGTACCAGCTCTGCGGCACGCTCATAGGAGGTGTAGGCGGAGTTGCTCTTGGGAGCGAGCGCGAGGTAGAGAACCAGCTGGGAGAGCACCAGACGGCACTCGGGCATCCCCACGAAGCTCACCGCCTGCATCGCCGATACGGCCTGCACCAGAGCCCCTGGTTCTGCCAGGCCGATATCCTCCGATGCGAAGACGATCAGGCGTCGAACGATGAACCTCGGATCCTCCCCCGCTTCCAGCATCCGGGCAAGCCAGTACAGGGCGGCATGCGGGTCGCTGCCGCGAAGGCTCTTGTGCAGGGCGGAAATCCAGTCGAAGTGATCCTCTTCTCCATGACGTGTCACTGCTCCCCTCTGGATTATCGATCGGATCAGCTCTTCTCCGACCGATGCCTCCCGTTCCGGAAGACTCATGCAGGCGGCCTCAATCAGGTGGAGCAGGCGTCTCGCGTCCCCATCGCCAAAGGCAAGGGTGACCGGCCATGCGCCTTCATCCAGGCTGCAGCGCATGGAGCCGAGACCGCGCTCTACGTCTGACATGGCGTCCTCCGCGATCCGCCGGAGCGCTTCTGAGTCCAGGGCGCGGAGTACATAGACGCGGCACCGTGACAGAAGGGCACTGATGACCTCGAAGGAGGGATTCTCGGTGGTTGCCCCCACCAGGGTAAGAAGACCGGACTCTACGTGCGGAAGAAATGCATCCTGCTGGGCTTTGTTGAAGCGGTGGATCTCGTCAACGAACAGAAGCGTGCGTGCACCCGACTCGCGACGTCTTTCCCGTGCCCGCTCGACCACCTGGCGCACATCGCGCACACCGCACAGAACCGCTGAGAACTGTTCATAGGCGTAGGAGGGATGCGAACCGAGTATACGGGCGAGGGTCGTCTTCCCGGTGCCTGGCGGTCCCCAGAGGATCAGGGAGGGAATCTCCCCCTTATCGAAGAAGAGACGCAGGGGGGCGCGCGGCCCGGTGAGATGCTCCTGACCCCGTATCTCGTCCAGGGTCCGCGGTCGAAAGCGATCAGCCAGAGGGGGACGCGGATCTTCGAGGTCAGGAGTCATAACCGTCAGGATGCCGTTCCATCCACGACCAGGCGCTGGCGACGATCATGTCGAGGTCCGGGAAATCCGGTACCCAGCCGAGTTCCTCCCGCGCCTTGGCACTGGAAGCAACAAGCCGGGGAGGATCTCCGGAGCGCCTTGAGGCCGCCGCCCACGGCACCTTCCTGCCGGTCACGCGCTCCACCGACGCCAGCACTTCCAGCACACTGAAGCCCTGACCATTCCCCAGATTGAAGACCTGCCCTTCCCCGGGCCGCATTCTGTCCAGTGCCAGGAGATGCGCCTTGGCAAGATCGGCCACGTGAATGTAGTCCCTGATGCATGTTCCATCAGGGGTCGGATAGTCAAGGCCGAAGACCCTGAGTTCGGGGCCCCTGCCGGCAGCTGCCTGCAGGGCGAGCGGAATGATGTGGGTCTCCGGATCGTGGTCCTCTCCCTGTTCACGAGCTGCGCCTGCCGCGTTGAAGTAGCGGAGAGCGCTCCAACCGATCCCGTGCAGGCGGCCAAACCACGAGAGCATCTGCTCGCAGATCTTCTTCGACTCACCGTAGGGGTTCGTCGGACAGGAGGGGGCGGATTCCGGTATGGGCGTTTCCTTCGGATCCCCATACGTTGCGGCGGTCGATGAGAGGATGAAGGATCTTACATCGAATGCCACCATCGTCCGGAGCAGAGAGAGGACACCATCGATGTTGTTGCGGAAGTAATCGCCCGGATCCGTCATGGACTCCCCGACGAGACTCGATGCGGCGAAGTGGAACACGGCCGTGATGGAATGGCGCCCGAAAAGACCTTCCAGGAACTCCGCATCTGTAACATCCCCGATCTCGAGCGGGATGTCTGCTGCTACAGCCTGCCTGTGCCCTCTGCTCAGATTGTCGACAACGACGACATCCATACCCCGCCGTCTCAGCACATCCACCATCACACTACCGATGTACCCCGCGCCGCCGGTTACGAGTACCGCCATGTTCCCTCCACCTGGACCAGCCTGCACCACCACCGGCCTTCAGTGCAACAGGGCGCGCCCCCAGGGGGGGATCCGCGCCCTGTTCGAGGACCGGCAGCCTGCACGAAAAAGCTGGTTGACACAAGTTCCGCGAGCAGGCTACATTCATTCCAGTAGCGAAGCGAGTTCCCTGCTCCTTCGATGACTGACAGTCTGGAAAACCTAATTGCTTAGCGGGCTATCTTGTTGATGGGGTTTTGAGAGCTGTCGGCGCGTTGGCGGCGGGGAACTTTTTTGCGGTGTTTCGTGGCCTCACCCCTCCCGTTCCTGACCTGACCACTCACACGCCGACACCTCACCAACTCGGAAAACCAGGGGACGTACGGTTGAGTGCCCCATCCGTCCCCCGGAATCCCGGTTCCCGTGACTTCCCTAAGCGCAGCAGAGGGGTTTCTTCGTCACCTTCTTCCTGGCGACCTTCTTCTTGGCGACCTTCTTCCTGGCCACCTTCTTCTTGGCCACCTTCTTCTTGGCGACCTTCTTCTTGGCGACCTTCTTCTTGGCCACCTTCTTCTTGGCCACCTTCTTCTTCATGACCTTCTTCTTGGCGACCTTCTTCTTGGCCACCTTCTTCTTAGCGACCTTCTTCCTGGTTGTCTTCTTCGCCATCGGCATTCTGATTCACCTCCTTGCTACGCCAGAGCTAGTTCGCGCTGAGAGCGCGTCTACCCGGATCCGACCCGCTTCCCCCCAGAAGACCCCGGATCAGATCCACCATTTCCATCAGGTCGAAAGGCTTGCGGAGGAAGTGATCGACTGACAACTGACGGCACTGGCGTTCCGACTCCGGATTGTCAAATGCCGTCATCACGATCACGTGGCCGGAATACCCTCGTTCCCTCTGATCCTTGAGAAGGTCGAGACCGCTCCTGTCCGGGAGCTTTACATCCAGGACAAGGAGATCAACCTTGCGGGAATCGTCCTCCAGCACGATCTGACCATCCCTGGCCGTACCTGCCGGGAAGACGGTGTAGCCCGCGTCCCTGAGGGCATTCGAGAGCGTCTTGAGGAGCAACGTCTCGTCGTCCACAATGAGTACAGTGTGTGCCACCTCCAAAGCCTCCACATTCACTGAGTACAATCACCGTGCCATATCCGGAATCGCAAACAGAGCACTGGTAACCGCCTCGACAACAACCAGTTGTGCAGCCATGGGTTTTCATCTGCAGGCGGCACGAGACAGCACACGACCAGCTATAAGTAAACAAAGCTTACACATACAGGTATGGAAGCATAATGACTGGAGTCGCAACAAGTTGCACGCCCAAGTGGCGTGTAAGCTAATCTTACACAATCCTGGGCACGGTGTAAGAGAAGGGTCCCGGCCAGGTGACAGCGAAGATGCTCAGGCACGGCCCTGCGTGGGCGCCTGTCGAGCAGTCTCCTCCCCGCTCTCATCCTGCATCGATCTCAACCGATCGTTAAGACACGGTCTGGAAATCCCGAGCACCCTTGCGGCGCGGCTCTTGTTGCCCTCCGTCGCCTCCAGAACACGCAGTATGTGGCGGTCCTCAACCTCGCGCAGTGAGTGGAGCGACTCCCCGGCATCATGAAAAGACACCTGCTTTTGCTTTGCCCTCTGCTTCATGTCCCTGGACAACTCATGCATGTGGGCAGGCAGATGACGAATGTCCACCGACTCGTCATCCTCCAGAAGCAAGATCCGCTCGAACAGCGTTTTCAACTCCCTGACATTCCCCGGCCAGTCATAGCTGCGCAGGATCCGGCGCACGTCAGGCTCGATTCTCCGGAATCCCTTGTGATACTTCGCCGCGTAGCGTCTGAGGAAGAAGTCGGCCAGCAGGTTCACGTCTTCTCCGCGCTCCCTGAGCGGAGGTATGTGTATGCTGACCACGTTCAGCCGGTAGAAGAGATCCTGCCTGAAACGCTTCTCGGCAATCCTGGCGGCAAGGTCCACATTGGTCGCAGCCACGACCCTGATATCCACGTTCAGATCGGTGTTGCCCCCGACCCGCCGGAATCTCTTTGCTTCGAGGAAGCGGAGGATCTTCGCCTGAATTGCGGGCGACATGTCTCCTATCTCATCCAGGAACAGCGTGCCACCGTCCGAGAGCTCCACGAGCCCCCGTTTCTTGAATCTTGCACTCGTGTACGCTCCGGGCTCATGTCCGAAGAGCTCATTCTCCAGCAGCTCCTCGGTGAAGCTCGGGCAGTTGATCTCCAGAAACGGCGCAGTCCTGCGGCCGCCCTCGAAGTGGACGGCCCGGGCAACCAGTTCCTTGCCGGTTCCCGTCTCCCCGGTGATGAGGACGCCGGCCGAGTCAGACCTCGCCGCCTTTCTCGCCATGTCCCATACCCGTATCATCTCAGGGCAGCGGTAGATGATCTCCTCCGGGCGGTAAAGCGTCCGGTCCTTGCGGCGGTAAAGCGCAAGATGGGCATCCCGCGAGAATGTCCGTGATGCGGTCCTGACTGCGTGCAGCAGTTCCTCGAGGTCGTACGGCTTGTGGAGGAAGTCGGCTGCACCCTGTTTCATCGCGGTTACCGCCTTCTTGAAGTCGGCGAAGCCCGTCAGGACGATCACCTGTGTGGCACTCTCCACCTTGAGTATCCTGGGAATCAGATTCAGGCCGTTCTCATCCGGCAGATGGAGGTCGAGGAGCACAATGTGAGGACGGTTGCCCTCCATGGCATCCAGCCCCGCACGACCCGAACCTGCGGAATACACATCATATCCCTTGTCCTCGAGAACCCTCGTCAGGGACCGGGTTATGGATGGCTCATCATCGATGATGAGCACTCTGAACTTCACGCTCCCACTCCTCTCGGGTCCGCACAGGGAAGGAGAGGCGGAAGGTCACTCCCCCGCCTGCCCGGTTTCGAACGTTGATCCGTCCCCCGTGCTCGCGGACAATCTGGAGACTTATGCTGAGCCCCAGGCCTGTGCCACCCGGCTTGGTTGTATAGAAGGGATCGAAGATCTTGTCCAGCACCTTCTCGTCAATGCCGCACCCCGAGTCGGTAAACGCGACCTCGACTGCAGTCCGGGATCTGTAGCGCCGGGCGGAACTCGATACCCGGAACTGCCCCCCATCAGGCATCGAGTCGACGGCATTCAGCATAAGGTTCAGGAAGACCTGGCGAATGGCGTCTCCGTCCAGCAGGATCCCGGGGAGATTCGGCGTGAGATCCCTCTTCACGGTGATTCCGGACGTCTCGAACTGGAGGATGAGATTGTCCAGTATCCCCTCCAGGATCGGGTTAACGTCGGCCTCGATCATCTGGAATGACTTCGGCCTCGCGAACTGCAGCAGGTCGGTCGTGAACTGCTCGATCCTGTCGAGTTCCTTGATCGCCTCACGCAGATCCTCCCCAAGGCTCGAATCCGCCGGCAGCTTGCCGTCCACGTACTGGATGGTCGTCCGGATGCCGGTCAGCGGGTTTCGGATCTCGTGGGCGATAACGGCCGAGAGATCCCCCACGGAAGCGAACCGGTCCACCCGTCTCTGAAACTCGACCTCGCCGACCGTCTCTGTCACATCATCGAATGCAAGAATCGTGGAGACCGCGTTGTCCGGACCCAGGGGAGGCAGCCATCGCATCTCCAGGAGGACCTCCTTGTCTCCGTGTTGCAGCATCACCTCCTGGGTGCCGATATCCTCGGGATCGGTCTGTACCGCAGACCAGAATGAGAACCCCGGCGTCCTGGAGATCAGGACTTCGCCGGCCAGCTGGCCGACCAGGTCTTCCCAGGTCGATCCGAGGATCTCCAACGCCTTCCGGTTCGCATGAAGAATGCGGCTTTCGGAGTCCAGCGCGATCAGACCGAAGTCGAGGCAGTTGAGAAGATATGCAGCCTGGTTCCGATGCAGGTCTGCTGCGGCAGATTCGACCATAGCCCCCCCGATTACCTAGCGCCCGTCCTGTTGCTCTTCGTATGGCCGCGCGGCGATGGCCAGACCTTCCGCACCGAGGCGGCGCGCGGAATCCATGACCTCGATCACGCGCCCGAGGGGAACCCTTTCGTCCCCACGGACGACAACACGGCGTTCGGTGGCGCGCTCCAGGGCGGTCGAGAGACCGTTCTCCAGGGCGGGCCATCCGAACGGTTCATCGTTGATGAAGAGGCCGTCCCCTTCAGTGAGAGTCACAACCACCTCCCGCAGCATGAGGGGAGATGGTTCGACCATCTTCGGCAACTCCAGTCGCAGACCGCTGTCCACAAGGAACGAGGAGGAGAGGAGGAAGAAGATCAGAAGATTGAAGATGATGTCCGCCATGGCGGTCGAGTCGAGCCTCATCAGGAACTCGGTGTCATCCCCGAAACGCATCAACCAGCCTCCGGTCCCGTTGGAACCCTTGAACAGCGGATACTACAGCAGAGTCTCCCTGCCCGTGGTCAGAACCAGCATCAACTGCCTCGTCTTCTCCTCCATCTCGTGAACCTGGTCCTGGGTTCGACTGAGGAGGAAGTTGTAGGCGAAGAAGGCGGGTGCAGCCACCGCCAACCCTGCCGCGGTTGTGACAAGCGCCTCCCAGATTCCGCCGGCCAGTACGCTTGCGTTGACGTTGCCGCCCAGCCTCTCGACCTGTTGAAAAGCCTGGATCATCCCCAGGACCGTCCCCAGGAATCCAAGCAAAGGAGCCCCGCCGGTGATCGTGGCAAGACCTCCCAGATTGCGCCTCAGCTCCACCACCTCCCGGCGCCCGGCCTCCTCGATGGCCTCTCGCGTCCGGTCCTCACCATCCGGCACGCGCAGGAGTCCTGCAAGGAACACCTTCGCGAGAGGCGCCTGGCTGCCCATGCAGATGTTCACCGCATCCTCTAGCCTGTCGGGCTTCAGGTGCGGGCGAACCCCCTTCAGGAATGCCGCATTGTCCTGGCGCGCGCGCCGCAGCCGCCAGACTCTCTCGAGGAAGATCGCGAGACCGACAATGGAGCAGAGCAGTATCGGGTAGATCAGAAAACCACCGCGATCCAGAAACATCAGGGGCGAGGACAAGACCCGATCCTCCTTCCATGCCGAACGCCCTCGTACATCCTACCCGTGTGACGCTACGCATGGAAGCGCACCTTGTCCATAGACAAACACTGCGTGACGAGCGGCATTGCCTTCGATCACAATCCCCGTCATACTGCCGGCTGCGCATGGCGCGAAGGTGGCGGGCATTCCAATCCCGTGCGACCCATCGACAGGCGGCTCAAGAACACGGAGAAGACCAGTGGAGGAGATCTGCACACCCTGGCGCATGGCCTTCATAAAGGGCAGGAAGGGCGACGACGGATGCCTGTTCTGCCACAAGCCGCTGGAGTCGGACCACCACCATTACATTCTGCACCGGGGAACGCGGACATTCACGATCCTCAATCTCTACCCGTACACCGTGGGCCATCTCATGGTGATCCCCTACCGGCATCTACAGAGATGCACCGCCCTCGAGGCTGATGAGGTCAGGGAAATCTCGGTGAGACTGCGGCAGGCTGAGTGGATTCTCCGGACGGAAACCGGAGCCGGCGCGTTCCACGTGGGCATCAACCTGGGCAGGGCCGCCGGAGCAGGAGTCGAGGGGCATCTTCACGTACACATGGTGCCCCGCGGAACCAGCCCTGCCTGGATGGGTCACCCACGCCCGCTGCCTGAACAGCCGATGCCGATTGACGAGGTCTACGAAAGGCTCCTCCCTCACTTCCGATCGCTGGCTTAGCCTGCATCCCCCCGGGGGGTACACACCGGGCCACCCTTCCCCCTGCCCTTCCCACCCTTCCCAATACGGCCCGATCCCAGCGAGACCAGTGCGAGCAGTGCGGTGAGGACAGCCGCGGCACGGCTGATCCTCATGCCGCTGATCCGGGCAGGTGAGGCCGCTTCCATGCGGATCTCGTGCCGCCCGGGGGGAACCACCAGCCCCTGGAGCACGTGGTTCACCCGGGCAGGCGTAACCGGGGAGTCGTTTATCCAGGCCTTCCACCCGGGGGGGAAGGCCATCTCGCTCACCACGACAAACGCCTCCCCTTCGGATGCAACATCCAGGACAATCCGTCCCGGTCCGCAGCTCACCACGCCCACCTCGGCGGGAGAGTAGCTGCCGGAGCGGATCTCGTGCAGGGCATCCCCGTATAGAAGAGCCGTTGCCCCGGGATCGAAGTCCGGGTCTTCCAGGCGGCGCACCATCCCGTCGAATCCGCCGATCCCCTCCACGGTGGCGACCGACCAGGCACGCGGCAGGAAGTCGGGCAGTTCATACACATGGCCATCCTCTGCCGCATACAGCGCCTGCTCATCCCAATCGATCGCCTCAGGTGACAGGATGTAACGGACATTGAGCATGCGGACCACCGGTATGCTGAGGATGAGCTGCTCGTCCCGCAGATCCTGGAATGCTCTGAGCTTGGCGGCGTGGTAGCCGCCGACAGACTCGAGACCCAGCAGGCCGAACGCATTGGAGTTCATCAGCTGCTCCGACGCCGGGAAGAAGCGGAATGGGCCGGGCTGCGAAGCAATGTACTCTGCCCCGCCCCGCAGGGGAATGATCGCTTCCACAGGGGGAATGCGTCGGACAGAAAGGAACCTGTTCCCCATGAGGCAGATGTCACCCACCACGATCACAGCCAGCAGGAGGCCCGTCACACGGACTGCGCGTGCCCCCCGAAGAACGCCGCCTGAAAGAAGCAGCAGGAGGGCGACTCCGGCAGCGAGGACCAGGAAGGTGTGGGAGAGCCCCTTCTGAAAGGCTTCGACCCGCGCCTCCCGGAGCATTGGGATCTGGGCCGGCGCCCATCTCTGGTAATCCGCTTCGCGTGTGAACCCGTCAGACCCTGTGAGCGAGGCGCCGACGGCAAGAACGATCCAGAGGAAAGCAATCCCGGCAAGTGAGATCCAGAGCGCCGGTCGCAGGCGGGCGTGCGGGAGTACCCCGGCCACCTTCTTCCCCCCACGGGGGGACTCCCGGTTTGGCTTCGGCCTGCCTCTGCCGGCTCCGGCCGCAGCCGTACCGGAGGTGCTAGGGCCGGCCGTCCATTCCCCCAGGGTCTTAAGAAGCGAGTCGATCCCGCCTGCGACAAGGTATACGAGAGTCAGCGGGAGCATGCCGTAGATCATCGACGGCACACGAAAGCGGTTGAAGAAGGGGACGATGTGGTACATCGGTCCGTAGAGAAGCGGCATGTGCCGGCCGAAGCCGATCACGATCACCACCAGTGAGATCCCCGCCCAGATCCACCGCCGGGGGCCGCGCAGCCTGAACAGCCCGAAGACGGCGAGTGCAAGAGCGGCGACACCCAGGTAGTGCGTGGAATGCGTGAACGGCATCCTCCCCCAGTAAAGCTCACCCTCCAGCCCGAACCAGGCAGGGAAGATGAACGAGATCAGCTCCAGCGGATGGAACGACCAGGATGTCGCGTAGTCCCAGCTCACCCCGCCGTCGGAGATTCCATCCGCAGGAAGGTCTCCACCATCTCCCCTGATCGAGTGCGGGGTGTACTCCATGACCCCCAGGTAGGGCTCGGCAGACATAAGGCCGGCCAGCACCAGGGCCAGGAGCGCAAGCAGGCAGAGTTTCCACACGTAGCCGCGGTATCGATCCCATGGCCGCTCCGAGAACACCCTCCCCATGGCATACAGGAAGCCTGCCAGCAGCCCGTAGAAAGCCACCTGCGGATGATTGGTCCACGCCAGTGCAGCCCCCACGCCGGCAAGGAAGGGAACGCGTGACAACGATGGGCGGTCGAGCAGAAGGTCGAGCGCCAGAAGAAACCCCGGCAGCAGGCAGAGCGCCTCAAGCTTCGTGGAGTGCCCCGCGGAAACGTTCCCGGGCATGTAGGGAGTCAGCGAGACGAACAGGCCGCCTGTCACCGATGCCGTACTGGAGAAGCCCTGCCTTCGCAGGAAGGCGAAGGTGAAGACGCCGGTCAGGAACAGGAGGAAGGTGTAGTAGAGCCCCCTGTTGGCGCGAAGAAGTGCATGCGCCCAGGCAAGCGGGTTAACCGGGCTGCGGGGCGTGTAGATGAAGCTTCCGTAGGAAGGCATCCCGCAGAAGATGTACGGGTACCAGTCCGGCACCTCGCCTGTGCTCTCGTGCACCTCGAGACCCCAGCGGCTGAAGACCTGTGCCGCCTGGGTGTCGGCGGCCAGGGGTTCATGACCCTGCAGCGACATGTCCCGGTAGAAGACGAGGGGGGGGAGAAGCAGCGCCGCAATGACCAGCACCAGGCCGGCGGCGGACAACTGCCGCCTCCCGGATCCTGCAGTACGCCCGGCCTGCCGATTCGCAGGGGACTCGAGACCTGGATCCATCCGGTGCATTCCGCCTCCTTCCGCCGCCTCTGTGGTACCGGCAGCCGGTCCGGCCCGTCCACTGCCTGCCGACGCATCACAGGATCCGCAAGGCGCACTGCGCCGCTGCAGGTATCATGATCGCCGGCACATTGCGCTCGCCGCCACTCCCGCACATACTCCGGCAGGTATCCGCGCCGGGTGCGGGCTTCGAACGCCCGGCATCCTTTGCCGTCGCCTCGCACAGGCGATGTGCACCCGGTGTCTGTGCGGTCAGGGGTTGCGCGGCAGTATATGGAAGGGGTCGGAAGGTGTCAAACCAGAGCGGAAGAGAGAGCCTTCGCGACGTTCTAGTAGTCAGCTACTACTTCCCTCCCTGCGGCGGTCCTGGTGTGCAAAGGGTTCTGAAGTTCGTGCGGTACCTTCCGGACAACGGCTACCGGCCGCATGTTCTGACTGTCTCCGAGTCAGCAGACTTTCCGGTCCGCGACCCCTCGCTGGCCGCAGAAGTCCCCGCACAGGCCAGGGTACACCGCAGTCCCGTATGCGAGTTCTACTCGCTCTATCACCTGATCAACCGCTCACCCGGTTCGCGTACCGTGCAGCTCGCCACCTCGGCGCGGGAAGCGCGCGGATTGCGGGCGCGGATCCTGCGTCTTCTCAGGGGATCTCTCTTCATTCCGGACGGCCGGATGGGATGGTATCCGGGGGGAATACGTGCAGGCCGCAGGATCTGCCGCGAAGAACCCGTGAAGCTGATCTTCGCGTCAGGCCCCCCTTTCACCGCGCACTGGATCGCCGCGAGACTCGCCGGGAAGACCGGCCTGCCGCTGGTCCTGGACTTCCGAGATCCCTGGATCGGGGCGCCCTTCTACCCGACCCGCCCCGGATGGGCCGGCCGGCTTGACAGAAGGCTGGAGTCGTCATGCCTTCGCCGGGCATCGGCAGTGCTTACGGTCAACAGGGAGATCCGCGAGGACCTCCTTCATCGCCACCGGTTCCTGGAGCCTGACAGTGTGCGGATCCTGCCGAACGGATTCGACCCGGCCGACTTCGCCGGCGCGACTGAACCCGCGGCTGAGGAGTGGACCCTGGCGCACACCGGCACCCTCCCTGCACGCCGTTTCCCGGAAGGCCTGGTCCCCGGACTGATCGAGTTCATGCGAACCGAACCGGCGGCGGCAGGATCGATGAGGCTCCACCTGGCAGGCAGCATCGATCCCGACCTGCGTCCCGTCATCTTCCAGCCCGGGCTGGAGCCTGTCCTGCAGGATGAGGGATACCTGCCGCACGCCGAGTCAGTGCGTCTTCTTCGCCGCTCCCATCTTCTTCTGCTTCTGATCGAAGACGGGCCGAGGGCAGGGGGGATACTCACCGGGAAGCTGTTCGAGTACCTGGCCTCCGGCAGGCCGATCCTGGCGCTGGCTCCCGAGGGCGAGGCTGCAGACCTGATCCGCAGGACCCGTGCCGGCAGGGTCGTCTCCGGGGACGATCCCGGTGCCGTGACGGCAGCCCTTCGCGAGGCCTTTGACGCATACCGGACGGGACGTCGCCCTTTCTGCGAACCGGATGCTGAAGCCATTGCCGCCTTCGCCCGCGACCGCCTGACGGCCCGACTGGCGGGCCTCTTCGACGAACTGCTGGGCCGGGGCGCATCCGGTTAGTTCCCGGAAGCGCATTCCGCCCCCGATCCGCTTGTCAACGCCTCCGTTCCTGCATAGACTGGGCCGGTTCCCAGGAGCAGGACCATGATGAGGAAGCGGATCGGGAGGCTAAGGATGCAGATTTCGCTGGTCGACCTGAAGGCCCAGTACGGACGGATTCGGCATGAGGTAGACGCGGCTGTGCGAGAGGTGATCGAGAACACGGCCTTCGTTGGCGGGCCGGGGGTGCAGGCCTTCGAGAAGGAGTTTGCCGACTACTGCCTTGCCGACCACGCGCTAGGTGTATCGTCAGGCACATCAGCCCTTCACCTGGCCCTTATCGGCGCAGGAATCGGAAAGGGCGATGTCGTGGTGATGCCCTCCCACACCTTCATAGCGACAGCCGAGGTGGTGCGACGTGTCGGCGCACAGGTCAGGTTCGTTGACATCGATCCGGCCACATTCACGATCGACCCCGCCCGTCTGGATGACGCCCTTGACGGCATCACCGGCGCCGTAATCCCGGTCCACCTTTACGGCCACCCTGCTGACATGGATCCGATAATGGCCAAGGCCACCTCCCGAGGGGTCGCCGTGATCGAAGACGCCGCCCAGTCCCACGGCGCCCTGTACAAGGGCCGTCGGTGCGGAGGACTCTCGGCGTGGGCTGCATTCAGCTTCTACCCGGGGAAGAATCTGGGCGCGTACGGTGATGCGGGGATGATCACATCCTCGGACGGTGAAGGGATCGACAGGCTCCGCAGCCTGGCCAACCACGGCAGGAGCGGGAAACACCTGCACAACGAGGAGGGGTTCAACTGCCGTCTCGATGCCATCCAGGCTGCCGTGCTGCGCGTCAAGCTCCGGCACCTCGACCAATGGAACGCCGAGCGCCGCCGGGCTGCGGCCTGGTACACGGAAAGACTGGCAGGCCTCGCGGACGTCAGTATTCCCGGGACCGCGCCCTGGGCGGAACATGTCTTCCACCTGTACGTCGTACGCGTTCCCGAACGGGACCGTCTGTTCGAGCGGATGCAGGCGGACGGCATCGGGGTCGGGCTGCACTACCCGGTTCCCCTGCACCTGCAGCCGGCGTACGCGCACCTCGGGCACGGCAGGGGCGACTTCCCTGTAACGGAGGAGGTCTGCAGCGAGATCCTCTCGCTTCCCATCTACCCCGAGATCACCGAGGACCAGGTGGACCAGGTGGTGGAGTCGCTCCGCCGTTCCCTGTGAGCAGCCGGTTCGAGATCCGGAGCAGGGACCGGACTCCGGAGGAAGGGCCTGCACTGGACCGTCCGCACCCCATAGTCGGTGTGCTGGACAACATCCGCAGCGCATTCAACGTGGGATCGATCTTCCGGACATCCGAGGCTGCCGGACTGGCGGAGCTTGTGCTGTGCGGGATCACGCCCTATCCGCCGAACGAAAAGCTCGACCGAACCGCCCTCGGCACCGCATTCCGCGTCCCATGGAGGCACGCTGTAAGCACACTGGAGGCTGTCCGTGATCTGCGAGGCAGGGGCTTCACCGTACTGGCATTCGAACTGTGCCCCGAAGCCGTCCCTATCCGACAGGTGACCTTTCCTCGACCGGTGGCGCTGGTTTTCGGTCACGAAGTCGACGGCGTCGGCAGGGAGGTGCTGGGCGAAACGGATGGGATCATCGAGATACCCCTGTACGGACGGAAGAACTCGCTGAACGTGGCCACGACTTTCGGGATCGCGGTCTTCGAGGTTCTGCGGCAATGGGGCCGCTAGCAGGTGTCCGCTCCGGCCACGGCCCGATCTAGCCGCCGGTCCAGGCCAGCACAGAAGGCCCGTCGTCGATATCGACTGCATCCGCGTGATCCGAGTCCTGTCCGGGATCGACGATTCTGCCGATCATCACGGTGACGTTATCCGGCGCGCCCCTGTCCAGGCAGGCATGGATCAGGCGGTGCACCGCCTCGCCGGGGGACAACTCGCCGATCATGGAACCCAGCTCGTCCTCCTGCACAACCTTCACAAGGCCATCCGAACACAGCAGGAAGCTGTCCCCGGCCCTCAACCGGATGGGTGTGCGAAGAAGATCCGGCATGGCACGCCTGTGGCACCCGATGCACCTTGTGAGCACATGGCTGGAGTGATGCTTCTCCGCCTCCTCCTGATCGAGAGTGCCGGCGTCAACCAGGTCCTGGGCCATCGTGTGATCGCGCGTGAGACGGATCCAACCCTGGTTCCGTCTCCAGTAGAGGCGGGTATCTCCAATGTGCCCGATCCATCCCAGGCCGTTTTCCAGCCCGAGAAGAGTCAGTGTGGTCCCCATGTCAGAAACACCGGGATCCTCCTGCGCAGCGGCTTCAACGGCTGACACTGCCCTGCCGAACGCCCGTGACAGTGCAGCGGGGGCGATCCCCTCAACCCAGGCGCCTGGCTCCAGTGCAGCTCTGATTACATGTCTGCTTGCCACATCACCGCCGGGATGTCCGCCCATCCCGTCAGCCACGCCGAACAGAAAGGACGGTTCATCGTCGGATCCGCTGATTCCACAGGGGTGCATCCCGTATGCATCCTCGTTGCGCTTGCGCACCTTCCCCTGATGTGTCTCTGCGGCGAACTCAAGCTTCATGTTGATCATCCCTGGGAGAGGAATGCCGGGAACAGATCGATCCGGGAAGCCGTCAGGCTTAAGACATGCCCGGATCGCCGGCTGGAGAGGCTGAAAGGAACCATGTGACGGTGAGACCAGCCCCCCTCACCGGGCTCCCGCCGTCACATGACCGAAAGGGTGCGCTCAGATCAGGTCCTCATCCCTCCAGTCTTCGTCGTCATCCTCATCCTCCTCTTCATCGTCAAGGTCTTCGTCTTCCTCGTCTTCCCAGTCATCGTCATCCCAGTCATCGTCGTCTTCGTCGTCCCAGTCCTCGTCTTCGTCCTCGTCATCTTCGTCCCAGTCATCTTCATCCCATTCATCGTCATCATCCCGACCCATCGGAACCTCAAGGCTGAGATCGCGGAGACGCAGTTCGTCCAACATCTGGGTCCTCCTTGCACCGCATCCCCCCGCGGCTGATCCAATCAGGGGGATTGCCCTTCGAAACCGGCACGGATGCCTTGCCTGCTCCCGACATCGCAGAACGGGAGTAAATCCAAGGCAGGCGGAAAGTGTCAAGAGAAAGTTCAGGCGACCCTCCGATGCACCCGCAACGGCCTTACGGCCGGCCTGCCGGATCCGGTTCCGGTCACCCCGCGCTCCGTCTCCGCGTGCCTGGTCGACAGCACTGCTGTTCCTGTAGTAACTTGAGAAGGTCGGTCTGAGGCGTCGAAGACGAGTCATCAGAATGTCTCCACCCGGCTCATGCACCGGCGATTCTCCGGATGGCATTTTCACACGGCTCACGGCCCCGCTGCGACCGGCACGAGATTGTCGGCGTGCGATTGCCGGGAGAGGAGGGATCGGATGAACCGATCGGTCCGGGCATTCCTTCAAACCACTGTCCCCCTCGGTATCGCAAGCGCGGCCGTTGCGCTCTGTCTGGAAGCCGGCTTTGCAGCTGCCTTCGACGAAGCCGAAGTACGGGCCATCGTCGCCAACCAGAAGTACCCGGCGGATTACCCCGGGCACGGCGGGGTCTGGATGGCCAGACAGAAGCGGGTGGAGATCGACGGGATCGGTAACGCCACCATTTCCGAGCACCTCCTGGCAAGAATCTTCGACCCCGAGTGGGGCGATGCGCTGTTCCGCCCGTACAGAAGGCCCTTCTGGTCCTATCGTGAGTCACCCAGGCTTGGAAGGATGCGGGTCTGGCGATCCCATGATCAGCTGGAGGAGATTCCCGCCGCGGATTCGGAGAGTGCCCTCCATTCCGACGCCGAAGGACTGGTCTTCCAGGGACACTACCGGGAGCTGCGGATCAACCTGCCGGAGCTGAAACAGGGAGATGTAGTCGAGCTCGAGATCTTCTGGACCGACAGGATCCCCCGTTACGAGTACAACGTCAGGTGGCTCGAACACACGTTCGGAGCGGAGGTCCCGGTTCTGGAGGAGCAACTCATCATCTCCATCCCGACAGCCGCAGACACCGACGTCCGTCAGCTCGGCCCCGAGGTTCCGAACCGTGTCATCCACCGCGACGGCGTGGCGACCCGGACATGGCTGACAGGCAATCTACCGGCCCTGGACGGCCCTGTTCTGGAGACGCCATGGTCGCGCATTGTCCCCGGCAATCCCGGCGCAGGCGAGGATCTGTCGAGGGTCTTCTTCTCAACAGTGAGGCACTGGAGCTACCTCACCCCGTACTACGGAGCCAGGTGGGAGGTCGAGATCGGCCACCGCGGCCCGGAAGTCGACAGGATCGCCGGCAGGGCCCTCGCGGAGGCGCAGGATCCGGCAGACCGTGCCGCGTGGATTGATGCTTACGTCAGGGAGGAAATC
>CAZWSC010000039.1:0-43713 GCA_964636385.1 uncultured bacterium | reverse complement strand
CACGACGGGGTTGGGATAGCGGCAGGTTCTGCACTTCTCGTACATGAACTCGGAAGGGTCTGCCTGCTTCTCACCGTCCCTGTGACGGAAGACGAGCCTGCCGTTCTTCCAATCAACTTCCTGCAGCCCCCTGTCCAGGCCGGCCTTCTCCACCTTCGCCGGATCCACCAGGCCCCTGCAGGGAATGCCGACGATGTACACCTGCTCCCGGGCTATCCGCTTGTCCTGGAGCAACTGGTTCAGCCCGAGCGCGTCGCATCCCTTCAGGAAAAGGGCGATCTTCTTCCTGTGCTTCAGTTCGACGATAAGGTACTTGGCCAGATTCGGCACACAGCAGGGATTCCAGGTAAGGGATTCCGCCTCCTCCGGGCTTTCGATGAAGACCGGATACGACTGCCACCAGAGGTCGCCCCTCTTCCAGCCTATTACCATCTCCACCTCTCCAGAGGAGAGAAGGCGGGCTGCTTCAGCTCTCATCTCCTGCACGAACTCTTTCACCTGTTATCCCTCAGCTTTCTGTTGGGACCCAGATCCCTGACCCTGTCCGTGATGCCCTGCATGACGGTTGCGAAGCGGTTCCCCTCGGACGCCGAGATCCAGTGGACCTCGAAGCGTTCGGGCTCGATTCCCAGGAACTCCAGAAACCTGCGCAGCGTCGAAAGCCTGCGGCGGGCGTGGTAGTTGCCGTTGACGTAGTGGCAATCGCCGGGGTGACAACCGGCGACCACGACGGCGTCAGCTCCGCGCTGGAAGGCGCGCAGGATGAAGTTGGAGCTGACCCGGCTGGAGCAGGGGACACGCACTATGCGGACGTTGGGCGGATACCCCATCCGGGCCGTGCCCGCGAGGTCCGCCCCCGCATAGCTGCACCAGTTGCAGCAGAAGGCGACGATCATCGGTTCAAACGACTTCTGTTCCGCTACTGAAGACATATCGCATCAACCTCCGCAAGGAGCTGTTCGTTCGTGAAGCCGAGCAGGTTCATCGCACCCGGGCGGCAGGCAGCCGTGCAGGCGCCGCAGCCCTGGCAGAGGGCCATGTTGACCTCGGCCACAAGGCGCCTCTCGATGTGGCCGTGAACCTTCTCCTCGATGAGCTTCTCGGTGATCGCCGTGTATGGACAGACACCGATGCAGGCAAGGCATCCGGTGCAGACAGACTCATCGACGCTGGAGACGCATGGATCGCTGAGCAGCGTCTTCTTGCTCAGCAGGCCGATCGCCTTGGCCGCAGCCCCACCGGCCTGGGCGACTGTCTCGGGGATGTCGCGGGGACCCTGGCAAGTGCCGGCAAGGTAGATGCCGGCCGTGTGGGTCTCAACCGGCTTCAGCTTCGGGTGCGCCTCCGTGAAGAAGTTGTGCTGGTCGCTGCCGATTCCCAGCATGCGGCCGAGCGACTCGGCGTCGTGACGCGCGACAACCGCGCTCGCCAGGACCACCAGGTCCGCCTCAATCTCAACCGTCTCGTTGCTCAGCGTGTCCACGCCGTTCACGATGAGCTTGTCGCCCCCGGGGATTACCTTACCGACGATCCCCCTCAGGTAAGCCGCATCGAACTCCTCGACCGCACGCCTGTGGAACTCCTCGAACTCCTTCCCGACCGTGCGCACATCGATGTAGAAGACGTAGGCGTTCGCGGAGGGGTACTTCTCCTTGAGCAGGATCGCGTGCTTGGCCGTGTACATGCAGCATATCTTGGAGCAGTACGGCTTTCCCCTGGCCTTGTCCCTGGAGCCGACGCAGTGGATGAAGACCACGTTCTTCGGGGTTTCGCCGTTCGACGGCCTGGCCAGCTTTCCGCCGCTCGGGCCGGAGGCGTTCACAAGCCTCTCGAACTCCATGCTCGTGATAATGTCGGGGTGCTTTCCGTAGCCGAACTCGCCGTACTCATCGAGCCCTATCAGATCGAAGCCGGTCGCGACGATTATGGCGCCGTACTTCTGCTCGATCAGCCGGTCCTCCTGCTCGAAGTCGATCGCATCGGCTGGACAGATCTTCTTGCACACACCGCACTTCTTCTGCAGGTACCAGCGGCAGACGGTGCGGTCTATCACGGGGATGTTGGGAACGGCCTGCGGGAACGGGACGTAGATGGCCCTTCTCTTCGCTATCCCCTCGTCGAACTCGCTCGGGGCCTTGCTCGGGCACTTCTCGTAGCAGAGCCCGCAGCCCGTGCACTTCTCCGGGTCCACGCTGCGGGCCTTCTGGCGCAGTGTCACCTCGAAGTTGCCCACGAAACCGTCGACCTTCTCGACCTCCGCGTATGTGTAAAGGTTGATCCTCGGGTGGGAGGCGACGTCGACCATCTTCGGCGTGAGAATGCATGGGGAGCAGTCCAGCGTGGGAAATGTCTTGTGGAGGTGGCCCCCCCCCCCGCCGATGCTGGGCGTGCGTTCCACCAGGTCGACCTCGTACCCTGCGTCGGCGATGTCAAGCGCCGCCTGGATCCCGGCGATCCCGGCCCCGATGACCAGCGCGCGGTGGGTCACCGGGAACTCCATCGACTCCAGCGGCACGCTCCTGTTCGCCTTGGCGACCGCGGTGCGGATGAGGGCCGTCGCCTTGGTGGTGGCCGCCTTCACATCCTTGTGCACCCAGGAGCAGTGCTCCCTGATATTGGCTATCTGCACCAGGTAGGGGTTCAGGCCCGCGGCGGCCGCAGTCTTGCGGAAGGTGAGTTCGTGCATCCGCGGCGAGCACGAGGCGACGACCACCCGGTCGAGGCCGCTCTTCGCGATCGTCTCACGGATCTGCGTCTGGCCGATCTCCGAGCACATGTACTTGTTCTCGCCGGAGTAGACGACGCCGGGCATCCGGGATGCTTCCTTGACGACCGCATCGATATCCACGGTTGCCGCGATGTTCGTTCCGCAGTGGCAGACAAAGACTCCAATCCTCTTCAACTGGCAACCCTCCCGTGCGGCAGGAAGTCAAGAGCCGGTGGGCGGAATCCGAACGGCATCCGGGCCTGACTCATGTTGAACCTGCTACTTTGTGTATTTCCTGAATCCGCTGACGATCCCCTGTTCGGGCATCCCCCTGCGGATGAGGGCGGGCATCTCCTCCGCTTTCAGGCGGCTGTTGTCCCTCTTCCTGAGATGGATCGCCCGCAGAGCCTCCATCACAACCGCCAGGTCCACATCGCGCGGACAGCGGCCGGCACAGGTGAAGCATGCGGCGCAGATCCAGATGCTCCTGGAAGCCAGCACCTTCTCCACCATGCCCAGCTGAAGGAGCCTCAGCACCTGGTGGGGCAGGATATCCATGTATTCGTTTACGGGGCAGGCGGCAGTGCACTTTCCGCACTGGTAGCAGTCGGGCACGTGCTCGCCGCTGATCTCGGCGATCTGCCGCTTCAGATCCCTGCCGACTTCCTCGGGCCCGATTCTCATACGCTTACCTCTTTCGCCCCGGTCTTCACGCCGAGGGCTTCGGCCAGGAGCTCGGTGAAGTAGTAGATCGGGAGGCGCGGCTCGCCTTCCGGGGTCTGCTCCTGCAGCTTCATCAGGTTGTAGTGGCATAGCGGGCATGCGTTGACCATCGCATCCGCGCCTGCCTTCATGGCCGAACGGACGATCTTGTTTACCATGTTGCCCGCGATCTCCTCTTCGTTCAGGGAGAGGTAGACACCACAGCACTCGGTGCGGTACGCGTAGTCCACGACCTCGGCTCCGAGCGTGGTGAGAAGATCCTCCATCACGCGCGGGTTCTCGGCGTTGTCAAAGGCCATGACCTTGGCCGGGCGCAGCAGCAGACAGCCGTAGTACGGCGCAACCCTGCGGCCCTTGAGCGGACTGGTGACCTTTGCGGCGATCCGCTCGAAGCCCATCTCATCCCGCAGCATCTCCAGGTAGTGGATGACCTCGGTCTCGCCGTTGTACGGCTGCTCCAGCTGGAGATAGCTGTTGACCTTGTCCCGTGTCTCCCTGTCG
The DNA here is from genome assembly GCA_964636385.1 of uncultured bacterium. Classification (GTDB taxonomy): domain Bacteria; phylum Eisenbacteria; class RBG-16-71-46; order CAIMUX01; family CAIMUX01; genus CAZWSC01. The sequence goes on along the minus strand of CAZWSC010000039.1, from coordinate 39,782 downwards.
GTCCGCAGGAGATGGTTGGCCCGCTTGATCACGTGGTGGCAGGCAGCACACAGGGTGACCAGCTTCTCACCACGATCACGGGCGGCTGCGAGGCTGCGCACCGACGACAGGTAGGGGGCTATCTCGTCCGTCGTCAGGGGGAACACCGCGCCGCAGCACTGCCATTCCTCCTGTTCCACAAGCTCAACACCGAGGGCCCCGGCCGCCTGCATGGCGTGGAGTTCCAGTTCCGCGCCTGATACCGTCTTCAGGGTGCAGCCTGGATAGTAACTGTAGCGCAAGGCCTTGCTCCTCCCTACCCGGATCGGGATGTCACAACTATCCGACTTCCAGCACTTCCCTGTGTGTATACCGGGGAAGCAGCATGGGCGATACCCTGCCGGCCGTGTCCACACCGTTGGCCGCCAGTTCCTTGTGATACTTCTCAACGTGATCAAGCGAGAGCTTCTTCAGCTTCACATCCCCGCACCTCGCCGCCGCGTGCCATCCGGCGCGGCGCCCGAAGACCAGGATGTCCAGCAGCGAGTTCCCCATGAGCCTGTTGCGGCCGTGGATCCCGCCCGAGTTCTCGCCCGCGACATAGAGATTCGGGATAGAGGTCGACCCGTTCTCGTCGATGAGGAGACCGCCGTTCTGGTAGTGAAGGGCGGGGTAGATGAGCATCGGCACCTTGCGGATGTCGACCCCGAAGCGGGCGAACTGGCGCAGCATTGCGGGAAGCTGCTTCTCGATCGTCCCCTCGCCGTGCAGAAGGTCGATGAGAGGGCAATCGAGCCACACACCCACCATTCCCGTCGGGGTGGGAATGCCCAGCTTGCGTCCCTTGCACTCGCGGATGATGGCCGACGCCTCGACGTCGCGCGTCTCGAGGTGGTGCACGAACTGATCGCCGTTGATGTTAATGGGTGTTGCGCCCAGGCCGCGCACCTTCTCGGTCACGAGAAGACCGAGAATCTGCGGGGGAAACGCGGCGCCTGTGGGGTGATACTGGATCGTGTCCATGAAGGCGAGCTTTGCGCCCGCGCGGTATCCCATGACCAGGCCGTCGCCGGTCGCGCCGTAGTGATTGGTGGTCGGGAACTGCTGGTAGTGCAGCCTGCCGGAGCCGCCCGTGGCGAAGATCACGGTCTTCGCCTTCGCAACCTGGTACTCCTCGGTCTCGAGGTTGTACAGAACAACCCCTGCGGCCTTCCCCTCGCTGTCCAGGATGAGCTCCACGGCGGCGCAGAACTCGACAACCTTGATCCCCCGGTTGAGCGTCTCGTCCCTCAGGGTGCGCATGATCTCGGCGCCTGTGTAGTCGCGGGCGGCGTGCATCCTCTTGCGCGAGGTTCCACCCCCGTGGGCGCAGATCATGGTCCCCTTCTCATCCTTGTCGAAGTAGGTGCCCATGTCCTCGAGCCACTTCATGATCACGGGGGCGTCGACCACCAGGGCCCGGGCGAGTTCCGGAACGTTGGTGTAATGCCCGCCGCCCATGACGTCCAGGTAGTGGATGGCGGGAGAGTCGTTCTCCTTGTCGGCTGCCTGAATCCCGCCCTGCGCCATCATCGTGTTCGCGTCGCCGAAACGGAGCTTGGTGACCATGAGGACGTCGGCGCCCTTCTCGGCGGCGCTCAGGGCGGCCGCGGCGCCGGCGCCTCCTCCTCCGACAACGAGCACGTCGACGTCGTAGGCAATCTCATCCAGGTCTATCTGTACATTCTCGATCCGGCTGCGCGCCTCTATCAGGTCGGCCAGCTCCACCGGAACCCTTCCGTCCCTGTTCACGCCGACCTTGATCGCACGGAACCCGGCATCGATGAAGTCCGGATGGAAGTTCTTCAGAACGTCCTGGCGCTGTTCGGGCGTCATCCTGGGGTAGTCAACGCCCTTCCTGACTGGGCGGGTCGCCTCCACCCTCTTGATAAGTTCCATCATTTCCGGAGTGTACATGTGTTGCAGCCGGGTCCGCCCGAACCAGGCCTGCCTCCTTTCCAGCTTACAAGCCCAACCTGATGACTCGCATATGATCTATTCGATGTCGCGGCTGTTGTACAAAGCCTTCAACTCATCCGTGCTCCTGCCCGTGAGCTCGTCCATGGACTTGTCGTGCCCGCCGGACTCGATCTCCTCGACCCGCTTCTTCAGGTGCGGCGCCTTCGGCATGAGGTACCGGGCATGGAGGCGTCGGGCAAGTATGGCAACGTTGTACTGCACGATGTGGGCCGGACAGCGGGAGGCGCACAGGCCGCACATTACACAGTCGAACGATGCGTCGGCGCACCTCGCGAGGTCGCCGCGCTGCGCGTAGCCCACGTACTGCATGACGTTGAGATCCTGCGGGCATACCGGGGTACAGGAGTTGCAGCCGATGCACCTGTAGATCTCCGGATAGTACCGGGCAATCGAGGCGGCGTCGGGAGTGAGGGCGTCGATGTCGTAGGTCTCCTTGACCGCAGGGAAGAAGGGGATCTGGGCAAGGTGCATGTTGTGTTCGACCTTGGTGCCGCAGGCCAGGCCCACCTTCAGCTCGTAGTCGCCGGCGATGCGGTAGACCGTACCGCAGGCGCCGCAGAAGCCCGCCCGGCAGCCACAGCCGCGCTTGAGCTGGTAGCCGGCGAACTCCATGGCATCCATGATGGTCAGGGATCCGGGGACGCTGTACTTCTTCCCCATGATGAAGATGTCAACCATTTCTACCATTTGCTCTTCGTGCCCCCCATGTTCCCAATCTCAGGGGCGGCTGAAGCCTGCCGCCCCGGCAAAATGGAGGTCGGAGTGCTGCCAGGCAGGAAGACCGGGCGACGGGCCGGACAACCGGCCATCCTTCCGACCACCGACTTGCTATCCTGTCCCGGGCGGACAGGTTACAGTGCGCCTGTCCACCATCCACCCGCTTTCGCGTGATCCCAAACGCCGGATGATAACAGCTTGAGATAGGATCCTCAAGACCGTGTTGTCAGAATCGGATCGGATTATTATCCGGACAGCTTCATGAGGGGCAACGGGTTGCGACCCTTTCTCACTTCAGCAAGCCTTGCCGGAGACACCAGGAGAGATGGCCCTTCTCAAGAAGCATTCCGGGCAAGGGCTGTCCGGTCAGACCCCGAAAACCCGCCATCACGGCCAGGTCAAGTGGGGATGGATCAGGAAAACCGGGTCGAGTGTCAGGATCTGCGGGGCTGAATCCTGAGGACCCGCCGCTGCGGTGGTGTCAGCCCTCTGCGTCAGGCTCGATCACGAGCAGGAGATCGCCGGTGTTGACCGAACTGCCCACGCTCACCTTCATGTCGACAACCGTCCCGGAGACGGGGGCTGTGATGTCGTTCTGCATCTTCATTGCCTCGAGCACCAGAAGGGTCTCGCCGCGCTCTACCTTGCAGCCTTCGGAGGTGTTCACGGCCGCCACCAGCCCCGGTATCTCCACGTAGATCGCACCATTCCCCGACCCGGCGCCCGGGATGGCCTTGGCCATTGCCTTCAGCTCATCCATCACCATGACATTCAGGGGCCGACCGCCAACGGTTGCTTCCACGTTTCCGCGATTGCCGCACGAGGTCAGGTCAATCAGATGCATACTGCCGCCGCGGCGCAGAGATATTGAGCGTCCGTTCCTGACGAAGCAGGCATCAACCTCGACAGGCTCGCCGTCATCCAGTTGCACGGCCAGGCGTCCGAGGTGATCGCGGTGCAGAGTGGCGGTGAAGTGGTCCTCACCGTGCTGCAGGACGTAACGCTTCTTCAGCCACATCTGTCGCCATCTCCTCTACCTGCCACGGGTCATCCTGCGCAGGGCATCCAGCCGCCAGTTGTTCGACCATTGGCCGCTTGCTGGCCCGGTTGACGCGCCCTCAAGTCTTCCCTGCGAAACGAAAATCGCCGCAGCGGCAAGAAGCGCTTCGCGGTCCTCTTCGGGCAGCGGATCCTGAAACAGATCCGGGGTGAAACGCTCGCCGATGAAGTTGGTTGTATAAGTGCCGTCCAGGAACTGGGGCTGATCGAGGGCCCAGAGGTGGAACGGGATGTTGTGTCCCGGACCGTGAATCGTGTACTCGGCCAGCGCCCGGCGTCCACGCGCGATCGCCTGCATCCGGTCCTCCCCCCAGACGACCAGCTTCGCCAGAAGGGGATCGTAGTGAATCGGAACATCGAACCCCTCGTAGATGCCGGTGTCCATTCGCACACCCGGCCCGGTCGGCATCATGTGGCTGGCTATCCGGCCGATCGAGGGGGCGAAGTTGCGGGCCGGATCCTCGGCGTAGATGCGGAACTCAATCGCCCAGCCCCGCTGCGAGATCTCCTCCTGCCTCCAGGGAAGCTCCTGCCCGCACGCGATGCGCATCTGGGCGCGCACCAGGTCGGTTCCCGTCACCATCTCGGTTATCGGGTGCTCCACCTGCAGGCGGGTGTTCATCTCCAGGAAGAAGAACTCCTTCCGCTCGGACAGGATGAACTCCACCGTTCCGGCGCCGCGGTAGTTGACCGACTCGGCAGTGCGAACCGCCGCCCTGCAGATCTCCCCGCGCAGGGCCGGAGTGAGGCTCGGGGAAGGCGATTCCTCGATCACCTTCTGATGGCGGCGCTGGACCGAGCACTCCCGCTCGAAGAGATGTATAACCCCGCCCCTGCCGTCGCCAAGGACCTGCACCTCGATGTGCTTGGGGTTCTCGATGTAGCGCTCGATGAACACAGACTCGTCCCCGAACGACGACTTCGCCTCGCTCATGGTCTGGCGGAGCGCCGCTGCGATCTCCGACTCCTCGCGCACTATGCGCATCCCCTTGCCGCCCCCGCCGGAGGCCGCCTTCAGGAGCACCGGGAAGCCCGTCTCCCTGGCTGCGGCGCGGGCTTCGTCAGGGTCGGAGATGGCGCTCTCGGTGCCGGGTATCACCGGCACGCCCGAGTCGAGCATCAGCCTGCGCGCAGCAAGCTTGTTCCCCATGACCTCGATCGTCTCCGGGGATGGGCCGATGAACACCAGCCCCGCCTCCTCGCACATCCTGGCGAAGCGGGCGTTCTCGGAGAGGAATCCGTATCCGGGGTGAATCGCCTCCGCACCGCACTTCAGCGCCGTCTCCACCACTTTCTCGCCGGCGAGGTATGACTCGGAGGCCGGTGCAGGGCCGATCGGGTATGCTTCGTCCGCTGTCATCACGTGAAGGGCGGAGCGGTCCACGTCGGAGTGAACCGCTACGGACTTCACGCCCAGCTCGCGCAGCCCCTTGATCACGCGAACGGCGATCTCGCCGCGGTTGGCGACCAGGACCTTGGAGAAATATCTGTCGGGTGAGGATTTCATGGGTCATCCAGGTCAGAGCGGAATGTTGCCGTGCTTCCTGGAGGGAAGCACCTGCTTCTTGTTGCGGAGATTGTGGAGGGCCGTGATCAGCTTGCGGCGGGTCTCCGCCGGCTCGATGATGTCGTCCAGATAGCCGAGGCCGGCGGCGACATAAGGGTTGGCGAACACCTCGTTGTACTGCTCGACAAGCTGCCTCCTCAGAACATCGGTGTCTTCTGCAGCCGCCAGCTTCTCCTTGTACAGGATGTTGACCGCCCCGTCCGGCCCCATCACGGCCAGTTCCGCGGTAGGCCAGGCCACGTTCCAGTCCGCGCGGACGTGCTTGGAGGACATGACGTCGTAGGCGCCGCCGTAGGCCTTCCGTGTGATCACCGTCAGTTTCGGGACCGTCGCCTCGCAGAAGGCATAAAGGAGTTTGGCCCCGTGCTTGATCAGACCGCCGAACTCCTGCCTGGTTCCGGGAAGGAAACCGGGTACGTCGACGAATGTCACCAGGGGCACGTTGAAGCAGTCGCAGGTGCGGACAAACCGAGCACCCTTCAGCGATGCGTCTATGTCCAGAACGCCGGCCTGCACCCCCGGCTGGTTCGCAACGATCCCGACCGGCATGCCGTCGAGGCGCGCGAATCCGCAGATGATGTTCCTGGCGTAGCGCGAGTGGACCTCCAGGAAATCGCCGTCATCCACGACGAGGCCGATCACGTCGTGCATGTCATACGGCTTGCGTGAGTCGTCCGGGACGACCGAGTTGAGCTTCTCCTCGCGACGGTCGGGCCGGTCGGTCGGCGCTGCCCGCGGCGGGTCTTCCAGGTTGTTCTGTGGAAGGAAGCTCAGCAGGCGGCGGATGGTCAGCAGGCAGTCCTGATCGCTCGCGGACATGAAGTGCGAGACTCCGCTGCGGGTGCTGTGCGTGTTCGCCCCACCGAGTTCCTCGAAGCTCACATCCTCGTTCGTGACCATCTTGATCACGTTGGGGCCCGTGACGAACATGTAGCTCGTCTGGTCGACCATCAGGGTGAAATCGGTGATGGCGGGCGAGTAGACCGCCCCTCCCGCGCAGGGACCCAGTATCGCCGAGATCTGCGGGATCACGCCTGAGGCCATCGTGTTGCGCCAGAAGATCTCCGCGTAACCTGCCAGCGACTTGACCCCTTCCTGGATGCGCGCCCCGCCGCTGTCGTTCAGCCCGATCACCGGGCAGCCGTTCTCCAGGGCGTGGTCCATCAGCCGGCAGATCTTCCAAGCGTTGGTCTCGCTCATCGACCCGCCGAAGACCGTGAAGTCCTGGGCGAAGATGCACATCTGGCGGCCGTCGATGCGGCCTATGCCGGTGATGATCCCGTCCCCGACCGGAGGTTCGCCATGGATGGACGGCTCGCGATGGGTCACGAATACGCCGGTCTCCGAGAACGACCCCTCGTCCACCAGGAGGTGGATCCTCTCCCGGGCGGTCAGCCGGCCCTTGGCGTGGATCTTCTCGATCTTCTTCATACCGCCGCCCAGGTGCGCCTTCTCGCGCATTCTGCCCAGACGGTCCACTTTTTCCTGAAAGGATTCGGACATGTCCTACCTGTGTTGTGGGCTGGATTTCTTCCGGGATATGACGCCGGTAGGATGGCAACAATATGTCAGTTGCACACCTGGGTCAACCGCGTCGTGCGACGGCGGTATCCGGGCTTCAACCTGTTGTTCCGTGCCGGATTGGCGGGCTGTCTACCGCGGTGGAAGATCATCAGCTGTCCGCGCTAGAACGGAAACAGCAGCGGGACAAGCAGCAGAGTCAGCACCAGCACGATGATCTGCAGCAGGAGGCCCACCTTGAAGAAATCCGTGAAGCGGTAGCCGCCCGGCCCCAGTACAAGCGTGTTTACCGGAGAGGCGATGGGCGTGCAGAAGGCCGTCGATGCCGCCAGCGCGATCCCCATCATGAATGGCTCCGGCCGCGCATCAATGCTTACCGCCAGCTGGTATGCGATGGGGGCGAGCAGGACGGTTGTCGCGGTATTCGAGATCATCTGGCTTAGCACCGAGGTCAGGATGAACATGACGGCCAGCACCACAAGCGGGCCCGGCCCCTCCATCACACCGCTCAGCGCGCCCACCACGAGCTCCATCCCCCCGGTCTTCTCCAGCGCCGTCGCCATGGGCAGGATGGCGGCGATCAGGATCACGCTCTCCCAGTTTATCGCCCGGTAGACCCCGGCGGGGTTGACACAGCCCGACAGCGACATCGCGAGAACGGCGAGGATTACGGCGTGCACGGGGGAGACGAGATTCAGCGTCATGAGCACGATCATTCCCAGCATGATCGCGATCGCGGCTGGAGCCCGCTTCAGGGGACGAGTGGCGCTCTCCAACTCCGCGGGGAGTCCGGACACCACCATGTCGCGGGCTTCATTCTGCAGCCGCTGGATGTTCCTCCAGGGGCCCTTTACGAGGAGGGAGTCTCCGAAGGCGAGCGGGACATCTCGCAGGTCGTCAAGCACCGTTGTCCCGAGCCTGCTCAGCGACAGAACCGTCGCGCGGTAGCGATCCCTGAACCCGATCTCCATGAGGGTCTTCCCGATGAAGCGGGAGCGCGGAGTCAGCAACACTTCGGCAAGGCCAATGCCGCCCGCGAGCACCGCGCTCTGCTGATCCTGCGGCACCGGGCTCTTCTCCGGAAGGAGCGAGAGGCGCTGCTCGGCGATCAGTTCGGAAACCTGCTTCGGCGGCCCCTGGAGCTGCAGGATGTCCCCCTCCTTCAGGATGGAGACCGGGATGATGGGCCGCTCGGCACCCGTGCCGGTGGATGCGCTGCGTATGTCGACCACAGTGACGCCATAGCGTGAACGCAGCGCGGCCTTCTCGATGGTCATGTTCACGAGGGGCGACTCGGGGGTTATCTGCGCTGTGAAGAGCACCGAGGCCAGCCCGTACCTCTCGACCAGTTCGCCGACGGTCGTTGTCGCCTCGCTCCTGACCTGATCCGGGGGCTGCCGGTCGGGAAGCAGGCGACGGCCCGCAAGCGCCATGAACGCGATACCCGCGATCAGGATCACGATCCCGACCGGTGTGAAAGAGAAGAATCCGAACGGTTCGCGCCCCATCGACTGAAGGTGGTTCGACACCACGATGTTGGGCGGCGTGCCGATCAGGGTCAGCATCCCTCCCAGCAGCGAGGCCGCGGCAAGGGGGATCAGTAGCTTCGATGGCCGGATTCCGCGCTCGCGCGCAACACCCACCACCACGGGCAGCATCACGGCAACGGTTCCGGTGGAGCTTATGAAGGCTGAGAGGAAAGCCACCATAAGCATGATGACGGCGATGAGCTTTGTCTCGCTGTTACCTGCGAGGCGCGAAGGCAGGCGCCCCATCGAGGTCGCAACGCCTGTCTGGAAGAGGCCGTCGCCGACCACGAAGAGCCCGGCGATCATGATGACGACCGGGTCCGAAAACCCGGCAAGAGTCTCCCTCGGAGTCAGTATCCCCGTCAGGCCGAGCGCCAGCAGGGCTGCCAGCGCCACCACGTCCAGACGGAACCTGTCCCACGCGAACAGCATCAGCGTGGCCACCAGGACCCCGAAGACAATGGCTATGTCCTGAGTCATTTCACCCTCAGCCTCGGACTGTTCACGGCACTCGTGACGAGACGGATGTGTCGCAGTGGAGGGTTCATTGGTGCTCCGGGCATGGGGGATGCCCGAACGGCGCTGCCGGCTTCGCCGTTACCCGACGAAGCCGGCGACACGCAGGGGATCATGCAACCTGATGCCTCCCGACCGGCGGCTTCAGCATGAAGCTTGCGAACGCGGCGATTATGCAGAGCACCGCCGTGAGTACAAAGGCGAAGTTGTAGTTGCCGGTCAACTCCATCACACGGGGCGCGAAGATGTTGGAGAGAAGCCCGCCGAATCCGTAGGCGGTGAAGATGAGGCCGTAGTTCACACCGGCGTACCTGGTGCCGTAGTAGTCGGCATTGACAGCGGGATAGACAGCCAGATAGCCCCCGAAGGTGGCGCCCACGAGTGCGATGCCGAACCAGAAGACGAACGGAGCGGTCGGAATGAGGAAATAGCCAAAGACCGCAGCCGCGTTGATGAGATACATCAGGAAGAGGGTGCGCGACCGCCCGATCGAGTCGGACACGCGGCCCCAGAAGATGCGGCCAAGCGTGTTGAAGATCGCAAGCACCGACACTCCGATGGCCGCAACGGATTCGTCGAATCCGGCCATCTCCTGGGCGATGGGCGAAGTCTGGCCGATCATCATGAGTCCCGCCGCGCAGCCGGAGAAGTACATCAGCCAGATCACCCAGAACTGCCAGGTCGCGAGCATCTGACCTGAGGTGAAGTCGGCATGCAGCGCCTGCCCGGGTCTGGGAGCGGGCGGAGTCCAGCCCTCCGGACGATAACCCGGCGGCGGGTTGCGCAGAAGCAGGCCGCCCAGCACGACCAGGACCAGGTAGCCGATGCCCAGGACCCGGAAGGTCGGGAATACCCCCATCTGCGGAAGGTCGAAGAGGTTCGCTCCGAGAAGATTGTACGTTGTGCCGGAGATCAGCCCGGCCGCGAGAGGAGCAACAAAGAAAGCGCCTCCCCCGAAACCGGCCACCGCCAGGCCCGTTATCATGCCGCGCTTGTCGGGGAACCACTTGACACCCGAAGCGATCGGGCAGACGTAAGCGAAGCCTATGCCAATGCCCGACAGGACACCGTACCCGAGAACAAGCATCGTGATGCTCGTGGCGGCACTCGCAAGCATCATGCCTGCGGCCAGGAGTATGCCTCCGGCGATTGCGATCACCTTGGGCCCGAACCGGTCCTGTAACCGTCCGCCAAGGACCGTGGAGATCGCGAAGAAGAACAGCACCACCGAAAACGGCAGCGAAGCCTGGGTTGACGATATGCCCAGCTCGGCTTCCAGAGGCCTGCGGAACACGCTCCAGGCATATATCGCACCAAGGCACACCTGGACCAGTATGGCGCCGACGACTATCAGCCAGCGGTTGTATACCTTGCTTTCACTCATTGGACAGCCTCCATTGGGAACGGCGTGTGGCGGCACAATGGAAACGACAGGCGGACTGCCGGAGCACCATCCGGACAGTCCGCCTGCAGTGACGGTTATCTACTCGTCGAGCGTGGAGGTGTCGCCCACCGGCTGACCCAGCGCCTCCGCCTTCAGCAGGCGGCGCATGATCTTGCCCGAGCGGGTCTTCGGAAGCTTGTCGCGGAACTCGATCGTGTCGGGCCTGGCTATCGCCCCGATCTCGGTCGATACCCACTTTTTCAGCTCCTCGATCAGGGCATCCGTCTTCTCGTGCCCCACCTTCAGAGTCACGTACGCCTTGGGCACGTCACCTTTGACCTCGTGCGGGACACCGATGACGGCGGCTTCGGCCACGGCTGCATGGGAGACGAGGGCCGACTCCACCTCGGCAGTGCCGAGCCTGTGGCCGGCGACGTTGAGAACCTCGTCAACCCTGCCGCGGAACCAGAAGTAGCCGTCCTCGTCGCGGGAGACCGAGTCACCCATCAGGTACTTGCCGGGGAAGCGGGACCAGTAGGTCTGCACGTACCGATCCGCATCCTTGTAGATGGTCCGCAGCATCGACGGCCAGGGCTTCAGGAGCACCCCGAGACCGTTGACGCCGGGCCCGGCAGGATTCCCGTCCTGGTCGAGCACGTCCGCCTTCACTCCGGGCAACGGCCGCGTGGCCGTGCCGGCCTTGAGCGGCGTGATCGGCAAAGGCGAGATCATGTGGGCTCCAGTCTCGGTCTGCCACCATGTATCCATGATCGGAAGCTTGCCGCCGCCGATGTTGTCCCGGTACCAGCGCCAGGCCTCCGGGTTGATCGGCTCGCCTACCGAGCCGAGAAGCCGGAGCGAGGAGAGGTCGTGCTTGGCCGGCAGCTCGTCGCCGAAACGCATGAACATGCGGATCGCCGTGGGGGAGGTGTATAGAATCGTGACCTTCTCCCTGGCGACAATCGACCACCAGCGGTCCGGGGCCGGGAAGTCCGGCGCACCTTCGTACAGGATCGAGGTGATGCCGTTCATCAGGGGACCGTAGACGATGTAGGAGTGTCCCGTGACCCAGCCGATGTCCGCCGCGCACCAGTAGATGTCATCGGGCTTCACATCGAACACGAACTTGGTCGTCGAGTTGGTGCCCACCGCATATCCGCCATGGACATGGACGATCCCCTTGGGCTTTCCGGTCGTTCCCGATGTGTAGAGGGTGTACAGCATGTCCTCGGGATCGAGCTGCTCTGTCGGGCACTCCTCGGACTCACCCTCGACAATGTCGTGCCACCACACATCGCGGCCTTCGGTCATGGGTGCATCGTTGCCGGCGCGCTTGAACACGATGCAGTGCTTCGCGGTCGGGCACTCGGCGAGCGCGGCGTCGGCGTTGGCCTTGAGCGGCACGATCTTGCCGCGGCGGTAGGCGCCATCACAGGTGATCAGCACCTTTGCCTCGGCATCCTGGATGCGGTCGCGAAGCGAACCCGCCGAGAATCCGGAGAAGACGACAGAGTGCACCGCGCCGATCTTGGCGCAGGCGAGCATCGCGATCGGGTTCTGGGGGACCATAGGCATGTACAGCGTGACGCGGTCGCCCTTCTGTACGCCCATCTTCTTCATTGCGTTGGCGAGGCGGTTGACCTCCTTGTAAAGCTGCGCGTAGGTCCAGTGCTCGACCTCGCCGGGCTCGGACTCGTAGATGTATGCAACCTTATCCTTCACCTCGGTCTTCATGTGGCGGTCGAGGCAGTTGTGGACGATGTTGAACTTGCCGCCGGTGAACCACTTGTAGAACGGAGCTTTGGACTCATCGAGAACCGTGTCCCAGGGCTTGTACCATTCGAGGTCCTTCGCGACCTCCGACCAGTACCACTCGTGGTCCTCCGCACGGGCAAGCAGGGCATCCAGATCCGCAAGGCCGTGCTTCTTCATGAAGGCCCAGATGTTAGAATTCTCGACCAGCTCCTTGGGCGGCTGGTACAAGTCGGGCTGAGACATGCGCTATCCTCCTTACCCGGTCATGGTTCTAGCTTGATTGTTTCAGGGTATCGTACCCGGCAGCCGGGTGGCCGGGATGTGACCAGCTGAGGAGTCAGTATATTGTCGAAGGCAGGGGAGTCAAGGGAAGACTTCCTGCGGGACTATCCGCCGGAGCCTGCACCAGGGCCCGAACCCCGCCCGTATACTTGGGTTCGACGCCTGCAGGCTGGATTGCAGAGGCAGCGGCGTGCCGGGGCGGCGTGATTGCCGGCCGCACATGGATGCCTTGTTGGCCCGCGGGCCTGTGGTATACCTTCCACTGAGCAGCCTGCATGTCCGCCGACCGCAGCGGCGCACTCAGGCGGAGGTGTGGGCCGACCCTGGAGGGAAGCCATGAGGTTCTCGATAACAAGCGTGGAGGGCAACCGCCAGAAGCTCGACGGTGGATCGATGTTCGGCAATGTCCCGAGGGCGATGTGGGAAGGCTGGATCCCTCCGGATGAGCGTCACAGGATCCCGCTCGCCTGCCGGGCTTTCCTGGTGCGGGACATGGAGCGCCGCCGCACGATACTGTTGGAGGCAGGTATCGGGGCGTTCTTCGAGCCCAGGCTCGCTGACCGTTACGGTGTCGAGGATCCCGTTCACAGGCTGCTGGCAAACCTTCAGGAACTGGGCGTCGAGCCGTCGGAGATCGACGTCGTGATCCTCTCGCATCTCCACTTCGACCATGCCGGCGGACTGCTGACCCCCTGGTCCCCAGATGGGAAGCATCAGCTGGTCTTCCCCAACGCGAGGTTCATCGCCGGCAGCACGGCGTGGAAGCGGGCCAGGTCCCCACACGGCCGTGACAGGGCATCCTTCATTCCGGGGCTGCTGGATCTGCTTGAGACATCTGGCCGGCTGGAACTGGTGGACGGCGATGGCGGCGCGATTCCCGGCACACCCTTCTCTTTCTCCCTGTCTGACGGGCATACACCCGGGATGCTTCTGACCAGGATGGAGGGCGAAGAGGGAAGTGCCGTCTTCTGCGGAGACCTGATCCCTGGACGGCCATGGGTTCACCTGCCGGTCACCATGGGTTATGACCGCTTCCCGGAGCTTCTGATAGAGGAGAAGCAGGCCTTCCTGGATCGATGCCTGACTGACGGAACGCGGCTTCTCTTCACCCATGATCCGGAGTGCGCCATGGCCTCTGTGCAAAGGGACGCGCGAGGGCGCTATGGGACAAGGGACGAACTCCCTGCCCTGCGAGACGTTCCGCTATGACCGGCAGCAGCACTGGGCGGCCTGACAAGCCGGCAGCCGTGTACCTGAACCGTGTACCCGACCAGCGCCCGGACCTGTGGCCCGGGTCGGTCGACCACCTCCTGGATGAAGCCGATCCCGGCGCATTCTTCGGGCGCAACGACCGCACCGCGATAAAGGTGCACGTCGGAGAGAGCGGGCTGAAGACAGCGCTCCCCCCGGAGGTGGCCGGAACAGTAGCGCGTCGTGCAAGGGCCTGTGGGGCCCTTCCCTTCTTCACGGACACCAGTGTGCTCTACCCCGGCCGGCGCAGCAGCGGGATCGGCCACTGCGAGGTGGCGGTGGAACGCGGGTTCACGCTGGAACGGGCTGGGGCGGTATTCATCCCCGCTGACGGAATGGCGGGCAACCTGGAAGTCCCGGTGGAGATCAGTGGCCGGCATTTCACAAGGGTTGGCGTTGCCGAGGCCATTGCGGGCGCAAACCGGGTCGTACTCGTCTCGCACGCGACCGGCCATCTGCTCTCAGGCTTCGGTGCGACAATCAAGAACCTCGGGATGGGTTGCGCATCCAGGAAGGGAAAGCTCCTTCAGCACAGCGACACCAAACCGCATGTCGTGACGAAGAAGTGCACGGCATGCGGCGTGTGCATGGAACACTGCCCCGCCGGGGCGATCTCCGCCCGCGATGACGGCAGGGCCAGTATCGATGGGCAAGCCTGCACAGGGTGCGGCGAATGCCTGGCCCGATGCCGGTACGGGGCGATGGGCTTCCGATGGGACAGCGCCTCGGAAACCATGCAGGAGAAGATGGCCGAGCACGCACTGGGCGTAGTGAACTCCGTGAAGGGAAAGCTACTGTACATCCAGGGGCTGGTCAACATGACCATGCACTGCGATTGCCTCGCTGAGACCTCCCGCAGGGTTGCCGCCGACATCGGCTTCCTGCTTTCACATGATCCGGTGGCGATCGACCAGGCGACACTTGAACTCGTCCGGGAATCCGAAGGGAGGACACTCGACCGGATGGCATGGCCCGAAGTGGACGGACAGGTCCAGATCACGCACGCTGAGGAGATCGGGCTGGGAAGCCGGGAGTACAGGCTGTTGGAGGTGTAGCCGGGATCAGGACGGGATCACCATCGCCTGGTCCGCCGCCGCACTGTGGGCCCTTCCAATCCTGGACAGCACCGAGGATGCGAGACTCATCGGAACCTCCATGTACACCGAATCGCCGTCATCGCTTACGGATATAACAAGGCTTCCCGAAGATACCGAGATCCCGACCTGCTCGCTTCGGGACTCGACCTGGACGAGTGTGAAGTCCGGCGACCTGCCCAGAACATGCACAACTTCCCGTGCGAGGGTCAGCCAGTCCTTCTCAATGGCTTCATTGCCGGCAAAGGCCCGGTCGGGCAACGCAAGCAGCGCCGCCTGGGCAACGCACGCCGGCATGCTTATGTCGATTGACGCACCTCCAGATGCCTCCCGGACACGGATCACCACCATCCCCCTGTCAACCACTGCGGTCACGACGGCTGTGAAGGCGGCGCACATCAGAAGGAGTGAAAGGGCGCCGATGATAATCCTCTTGCGCGTCAACATGACTGGCCTCCTCGAAGCGGGCGCCCGTGGGATCAGTTCCGGACCGGCGCCCTCACTGCTGCCGCTAACGTTCCACCCAGATTCGTACCGTGCTCCTGCCGTCATCAACCGTTACCAGGTCTCCATCCCCTCTCTCCGCCAGTACCTTGATGGCGGCGAGCACGTTCAACTCGTCCTGGTCGGCATCGTCGATCATGGCGTCCAGGACGACAAACGGGATCCGCACCGTGACCTTCTCTTCCTGGTCTTTCACATCGACAAGCAGAAGGTCTCCCACCTTGGCGACCCGCACATTCTCGGTCCGGCCCTCCACGGTCACGTACTCGCCGTCCTTGGCGCTGCTGATCGCCTTCAGGATTGCGCGGACATCGGTTCCATTCATGTCGGTGGAGCCCAGCCGGACCTTTCCCTCCCGGAAACCCGCCCCTTCGCCAACGTGCGGCAGGATCTGCTCGATAAGGTTGAGAGGAAGGTTGACGCTGACCTTCTCTCCATCTTCACCCGACTCGACGACCCGGATGCGAAGCCACGCGTCCGGCGCGGAGAGGGCCTGCGTCGGCAGCAGGATTGCGAAGGCAAGGACAGCCGCTGTGACGATGGCTGTGGTGTTGCGGATCATTGAAAGCCTCCTCGTGGTTACCTGGCCTGGATTCCGATGCCGGTCATGCCTTTGTCTCTCATCCCCCCGGCACGGCATGCGGTACGGCGGCACCTGTCCACGGGTTGCAGACGGATCCGGGCTAGACCTCCAGTAGCGGTCCCGGCCCTCCTTGCTCCAAGCCAATGCGGTGAGTGGCATGAAGTTGCGGCAGGGCGGCACCCCGCCCCCCAAGCGCCCGCTCCACCTCCCGCATCGCAAGGAGAACCGTGTTGTTGTCCTTCGCCGGGACCCTGTGGTTGTAGCTCATGTGACCCAGGAGGATGTGCTTCGTGCGCCCCGACACAACAGAGGTGAGAAGCCCGGCACACTGCCGGTTCGAGAGGTGCCCCCTGTCCCCGGCCACCCAGGCGAGATAGCCCCAGTCGACGGCGAACACCGGGTCGGAGAGCTTGTCGGCAACCATTCCCTCGTCGTAGTTCGCCTCTATCAGGAGGGCATCCAGCCCGCTCAGCGCATCCACGAACCGCCCGTCCGCATGCCCGAGGTCCGTCACAACGCCGACTCCCTTGCTTCCGGAACGGAGGACGAAGCAGACACTCCGCAGCTTCTCGTGGTCGAATCCGTGGCTGGTGTCATGCGCCTCCACACCCAGGGCACCGATCGAATCGGGAAAGGGCTGAACCTCCCTGATCCGCTTCCACGAGGTGTGGCGTCCCCGCACCCTCAGATACGAGGAGACAGAGGGATCGGCGTAAACGGGGATCCCGTACCTGGCGTTCAGAGTGCCGGCCGCACGGTAATGGTCCGTGTGGGCATGCGTGATCAGGATGCCACTGATCCGCGCCGGAGGGATGCCGAGCACGGCAAGACGCTCGATTATCGTGCGGGCCGAGGTTCCGCAGTCAACGAGTACACCCGTCTCCCCGGCCCCGACATAGGTGGCGTTGCCCGAACTGCCGCTGGCCAGGGAGGCGATCCTGAGTGTCATACGCCTGGCCCGGGATCAGCGGATCCGCACCAGACGATGCGAAAGACTGCGCCCGCCTCCGTCCCAGACGACCCAGTAGATTCCCGAAGGGCTTCCCATGCCTGAGTCATCCAGTCCGTCCCATATCCAGACCGGCGCGCCATCGGAGCCAGGTGAGCCAAGGGTCCGGACGATACGGCCTGAGGCATCGATGATCCGGCACTCCGACCACTTCCCTGCCTTCCGCAGCGCCTCAAGCTCTCCCGGACTCTCCGGCACGTACAACCTGATGCTGAAGTCTCCCGGAGACGGGTTCGGGTGTATCGCCAGACGGGCCTGGGAGGGAGACCATGTCCGGCCGCCCGCACTCGACGGATCGCCCACCACACGGAAGCTGTAGAACCCATCCGGCGCGGGTCGCGGCATGAACTCGTGGCGCCCGCTCAGGGAGGCGGCCTCGATGTAGTACTCCACCATCGCGTCGATCGGCTGCGCCGGGATCACGGCCATGAAGGAGTCGGGAGCGGCCATCGGGCCCAGCTCCACCGGATTCCAGGTTGCTTCGCCCTCGAGGCGCCAGTGAACCCACAGCGACCCGAAGTCGGGGCCGGAACCGCTGCGGTCGTCCAGGAGGGCTACCACCTCGAAACCGGCGGCAGCAGGCATCTCCTCGTCCAGGCGGCGATGGACGATGCGGAGCATGTGCCTGTCGAAGATCCCCATGGTCCGGCAGTGAAGCGCATCGTAGTGGTACCACGCGCCGTAGAATCCGAGGACCTCGTAACCGGGCATGGCATCCTGGAAGGTCTGCAGCGCAGCCTGGTCGCCCGCAATCCCGAACAGGGGGACAAGCACCTTGCGGTTCAGTATCAGGCTGTTTGTATAAGCCGCCACGTTGTAGCCGTCGTAGGGCGGGGTGTCTATCCGCACTATGCGGTATGGACGGCCATGGGCGTTTGTCAACCCCTCCAGGATCTGGATGTTGGCCTCGATCCTGGCGTACTCCTCGTGCCACACCGGGGGGCGCTTCACCATGATCGTCTCTTCGTCCAGAAGCTTGGCCCAGCAGTCAATGTGCTGTATTCCGTTGTTCTCGGTACCGCCCAGGAAGACGTAGTTGTCGATCCCGAGATACTCGCCCGCCAGCGCCCGGAAACCCGCTTCGTCCATGTAAGGGGCGTTCTCGCGGTACATCTGCTCCGTCGAGAAGGCCGTACCGTGGCCGTCAGCCATGAAGTTGCCGCCCGTGCAGAAGGCCGGCATCATGAAGAGCCCGCAACCGAACTCCTCAGCGAGCGCCGCGTTTACGGCGTCATCATCCGCGTAGCGGAACTGGTCGGATCCGTAATCATCGTCAGTCGAGCCGTCGCGGCTTCCGACGGCGACACTCCCCGGCACTGTCAACGGCGGTACCCAGGGGTATCCGTTGAACCAGGGATCCGTGATCCCCCACTCTCCGTTCCCGTCGAAGACGGAATGCGGGCCCCAGTCCCTTGTCCAGTGGCTGTTCGTGGGAGCATGGATGAAGCGGCAGTGGTCCAGGTTCACATTCCAGGAGGAGAACGTGTAGCGTGCCTGGTTCTCCTCAGACTGATTCCTGACCAGGACGTAGAGGCTGTCGTCGCTGGCAAGCTCCACGACCAGTGATGACGGGATTCCCAGCGGCCAGCGGATCAGTGTGCCAGATGCCGGCTCCCATTCTGCAACCACCCTTACAGGCGACGATGGGGCATTGCGCCGGATCTCATCTGCGTCGTCCCTGGCAGCCTCAGACGGGATCGCGACTGCCGGCAGAATCAGCGCGAGGCCGAGAAGAGCAATCAACCCCTTACCATGCATGTGGTTCAACGCACGGAAACCCGCGCTCCGCCCGTTAGATCCAATAGCTACAGAGACGCTGTCGCGCATTGACTCCTCCCTGCTGAGGCGGCACGGGGAAGTCATCACCCGCCGTGCACTGCACTGTGCTTCATGTTGTCTGGCATGTCCGGAGCAGCATGCTCGCCGAACGGCAGGATACTCAGGCTCCGAGCCGGAGAACCGTAGACGGTCCCAAACTGCCTGTCTGTAATTATAGCAGGACTCCACGGCCCGGCGAAGCAATGACGTCAGGATGTGGAGAAAGGTGTGAATGGCGCAACGCTCACGCCGCGCCACGAGGCGGATTTGGACGAAATCGACCGGATTCCGACGAAACCCGGCATTACCGCGTTGCCCCGTCGCAGTCGGGCACTATATCCTGACGCAGTGTGTTGGCATTCGTTTCGCCGAAGGAGTGTCCCGATGTTCTTTTCCCGGCCCGGTCCTACGACCACGCAACTCACCCTGACCCTGGTTCTCGCGGCCCTGGTCCTGTCGCTCGGATGTGGCGGCGGCACCGACAGATCCGAAGGAGCCTACGACCCCTCTGTGAAGGTCGTCCAACTCCCCCCTGGAGCCGACCCGGGCGTTCCCCCTGAGCTGGGCGGAGCGGGTTTCGATGAGATCGCGGAGGGACTGGGTTGGGAGACCTACATCCCCGAGGGGGAAGACCTGAGGTATTTCGGCGATCCCCGGGCGAAGAAGGGTGGCATGCTGGTCACCTGGACTTCCCGCTTCCCCGCTACTCTGCGCGTGATCGGCCAGCACTCCAACTATGCGGAGAACAGCCTGTTCGGGGGCATGATCTACCAGGGGCTTCTGAGCACGCACCCCAAGACACTGGAGTACATGCCCAGCCTGGCCAGCCACTGGAAGGTCTCACCCGACCGGATGACCTACTGGTTCCGGATCAACCCCGATGCCCGCTGGTCCGACGGCCACCGCGTCACCACCGAAGACGTGATCGCCACGTATCGCCTCCGGATGGATCCCGGGATCCTCTCCCCGTCCGATCAGATGACCTACGGCAAGTTCGAGCCCCCGGTGGCGGAGTCTCC
Source organism: uncultured bacterium (assembly GCA_964636385.1). Taxonomy (GTDB): domain Bacteria; phylum Eisenbacteria; class RBG-16-71-46; order CAIMUX01; family CAIMUX01; genus CAZWSC01. Next base: position 20,176 of record CAZWSC010000039.1, on the reverse strand, counting down.
GTACATCCTGCGCGTGCAGTCGAAGGAGCTCAACTGGCGCAACCTTCTCTACTTCGGAGGCATGAGGATCATGCCGGCCCACAAGCTGCACGAACTCGCCGAGGCGCACGGTGTGAGCCCGGACTCCGTTGGCAAGGTGTTCCTGGAGGATTACCAGTTCAAGATGCTCCCGGGATCCGGGCCGTACTACATGAGGCCGCGGGATATCCGCAATCAGCAGAGCTACACGCTGACGCGCCGGGACGATTACTGGGCGGCCAACATGCGCACCAATCGCTACGTGTGGAACTTCGACAGGATCCAGTTCGTGGTCATCAAGGACAGCGAGCGGCTGCCGTTCGAGAAGTTCAAGAAGCAGGAGCTGGACATCTACGTTGTGGGGCGCGCCCAGTGGTGGGCCGAGGAGACCGAATTCGAGAGCGTACAGAAAGGACACGTGCTGAAGAGGCGGATCTTCACCGAGATCCCCGCAGGCACGAATGGTTTCGCGTTCAACATGCGTGAACGGCCTTTCGATGACATCCGCGTACGAAAGGCTTTCCGACATCTCTTCAACCGCGAGCTGATGATATCCGAGCTCTTCTACGATCAGTATCTCCCCACCAACTCGCTGTACGCAGGCTCTGTGTATGAGCACCCTGACAACGAGCCCTTCCCCTTTGACCGGGAGCGGGCCATTCAGCTCCTCGCCGAGGCGGGGTACAGCGAGAGGAACGAGCGGGGTCAGCTCCTGACCCCCGAGGGACAGCCTTTCCAGCTGGAGATGGGAATCCCCAAGGTGATGGAGCGCATCATCACCCCGTTCCAACAGGAACTGGCGAATGTGGGGATCGATCTGCAGCTTAAGTTCCAGGACGGCAACGCGCTCTGGAAGATGCTCATGGAGCGCAACTTCAAGCTGTACTGGGTCAACTGGGGCGGTCTGGTCTTCCCCAATCCCGAGACATCGCTCCACTCCAGGCTGGCAATGCTGAACGACACGAACAACATATCCGGCATCATGGACCCGGAGATCGACCGGCTCTGCGCCGAGTACGACACCACCTTCTCCCAGACAGCCAGGATCAGGATGGTCCAGCAGATCGATTCCCTCGCCATGGCCCATGTTCCGACTGCGCTGGGCTGGTACGCCCCGTATACACGCGTCCTCTACTGGAACAAGTACGGACACCCGGAATACTACTTCGACCGCTATGGGGACTCGCGCTCGATCTTCAGCTACTGGTGGTACGATCCGGAGAAGGCGGAAGCTCTGACGGAGGCGAGAAGAACCGGCGACACTCTGGACAGGGGTGAGACGGATGTAACATACTGGCCGGATCTTCTGAAGGAAGAGCGTAACCGTTAGCACACATCTTCCATGAGTGCTTCGTTGTCAAATCGGGATTCCGTACGAGTGCTGCGTTGCGCCGGTTCCTGCTCCGCGACGCACGGCGGCGAGTCCGTGACATGAGCTTCATGAGCGATTCGCGCCAGTCCGGCTTGGCAATTGCCCAACCGGAATGGCCGGCATCGAGAAACGGAGACTAGAGCCGAACCATGACCCAGTATTTCATACGCCGGCTGCTGCTGATCATCCCCACCTTCTTCGGCGCCACCATCGTCGTCTTCGTCATACTGCAGCTGGCCCCTGGCGGTCCGCTCGAGCAGGCGATCATGTCGATCAAGATGGGAGCCGCGATGCAGGGCGAGGTGTCGGGCCCCTCCTCCGACGGTACGGGAGGCGGCATCGAACTCCCTGCCGAAGCCCTGGAGGAGATGCGAAGGTTCTACGGCTTTGACAAGCCGATCTACCAGCGTTATCTGATGTGGCTGGGATTGTACCCGCGTGAGGACGCCTACGGCGAGAAGTCCTTCTCCGGCATTCTCACTGGAGATCTCGGGAGATCCCATGTGTACGCCGAGCCGGTCTGGCATGTAATCCGCCCCAGATTCCGCATCTCGCTCTTCTTCGGGACAATCGGCCTGACGATGAGCTATCTGGTCTGCGTTCCACTCGGGATCGGCAAGGCACTGAAGCACGGAGGCAAGTTCGACTTCCTGTCCAGCAGTCTGGTCTTCCTCGGTTACTCCATTCCCGGATGGGCGGTGGGCGCGGTTCTGCTGGTCCTGTTGGGAGGAGGGAGCTTCTGGGACGTCTTCCCCCTGGGGGGATTCCACGCACCCGAACACCTGTGGGAACAGATGAACCTCTGGGAGAAGATGCACAACCAGTTCAGCCACGCCGTTCTGCCGGTCATCTCCTACACAATCGGAGCCTTTGCGACACTGACTGTTCTCATGAAGAACTCCCTTCTCGAGAACCTCAGTCAGGATTATGTGCGCACCGCTTTCGCCAAGGGTCTTGCCGAGAGGCGGGTCATCTGGCTTCACACGATGCGCAACTCTCTCATTCCGATCGCCACCGGGATCGGCCATTCCATCGGGATCCTGCTGGCGGGATCGTACCTGGTGGAGCGCACCTTCAACATCGACGGATTCGGCATGCTGGGATTCCAGTCCGCAATGGCCCGCGACTACCCGGTGATCATGGGAGTGCTGGTCATCGGCGTGATTCTCCGGCTGACGGGCAATATCCTCTCAGACATCGCCGTCGCCACGGTCGATCCGAGAATCCGGTTCAAGTAGCTTCAAGGGGTCCAGGGATATGACTGAGCAAGCAGGCAGGAAGAACACCAGGGGCAGGATGCGTACAGGCGGAGATCCGCCCGGAGGCCCGGTTCAGCAGCAGCTCCCCCCCCCCATGTCCCTCTTCAAGAGGCGCCTGCTCCGCTTCAAACGGTTCAAGCGGGGCTACTACTCATTCTGGATCCTCCTTATCACTTACGCCCTCTCGTTCGCCCTGCCGCTCTTCGTCAACAGCCGGGCGCTGGTGGTGAAGCACGAGGGCGAGTACTACTTCCCCATCATCCAGGGTTACATCGCGGCCTCCACATTCGGGCAGACCGGCGCGATGGGTGAGCCGAACTACCGGACGCTCAAAGAGCAGTTCCGGGAGGAAGGCGCCGGCAACTGGGTCATCCTTACGCCCTATCCCATCGGCCCCATGGAGGATATCAGCGCCGGCAACAGGGCATACAGTCCGCCGGGCCGAACCCACTGGCTGGGCACTGATGACCGTGGAAGGGACGTGTTCTCCCGCATGGCATACGGCTTCAACATCTCGATCTCCTTCGCCGTAATCCTCACGATCGTCAATTACACCATAGGAGCGTCAATAGGCGCCCTGATGGGGTACATCGGCGGAAAGTTCGACCTCTTCTTCCAGCGGTTCATAGAGATATGGGGCACGATGCCGTTCCTGTATGTCGTGATCATCATCTCCGCCATCCTCCGGCCGAACTTCCTTCTACTGGTGGGAATCCTGGCCCTGTTCGGGTGGCTGGGGATGACGTATTACATGCGCACGATGTTCTACCAGGAGAAAGCCAAGGATTACGTCGCAGCGGGCATATCGACCGGTGTCCGCAATCGCACGATAATCTTCAAGCATATCCTGCCGAACTCGCTCACACCGATCATTACCTTTTTCCCGTTCAGCATGGTCGGAGGCATCGGTTCCCTGGTCGGCCTGGACTATCTGGGCTTCGGGCTTCCGCCACCAACTCCCAGCTGGGGAGAGATGGTCTCACAGGGCCTGGCCAACATCACGAAGTGGTGGCTTGTGATGGTCCCGCTTGGCGCGCTCTTCAGTACGCTCCTTCTGGTCGTCTTCATCGGTGAGGCGATCCGGGAAGCGTTTGATCCCAAGGTGTTTTCAAGGCTCAGGTAGCCTGAAAGCCCACGGCAGCATCCCATACCGGTCGATTACACATGGTGGACGGTACCGACATGACGCAGAAGACGGACAGCAGGGCCGGCGAGAAGGGCGCACACCGTGCCATGGCCGATCCGGGCAACCTCATCGAGATCAGGAACCTCTGCACCTACTTCACGATTGAGGGGCGGACCGGCAAGGCGGTGGACGACGTCAGCTTCGACATCAGACGGGGCGAGGTGCTGGGAGTCGTGGGAGAATCGGGCTCCGGGAAATCGGTCACCGCCCTTTCGATCATGCAACTCATCCCGAATCCTCCGGGGAAGATCGTCAGGGGCGAGGTCCTTTACGAGGGCCGTGACCTGTTGAAACTGACTTACGAGCAGATGTACAAGATCCGCGGATACGACATCGCCATGATCTTCCAGGAGCCGATGACGTCGCTGAATCCCGTGTTCAAGGTCGGGATGCAGATGGAGGAGGCGATTCGCTTTCACGAGGATCTCCCGAAGAACGAGGTTCGCGGACGCGCAATCAACATGCTGGAGCTCGTGGGTATTCCGGACGCAACCAAGCGGATGAACGACTATCCGCACCAGTTCTCAGGTGGGATGCGCCAGCGCGTCATGATCGCCATGGCACTGGCCTGCAACCCCGCCCTGCTGATAGCCGACGAGCCGACCACTGCCCTGGACGTAACGATTCAGGCACAGATTCTGGATCTGATGCTGCGCCTGAAGGAGGAGCGCCAGGGTTCCGCCATCATGCTGATCACGCACGACCTTGCGGTGATCGCCGAGACCTGCCAGCGGGTCATCGTGATGTACGGGGGCCGGATCCAGGAGATCGCGCCCGTGGACGCGCTCTTCGAGCGGCCTGCACACCCGTATACGATCGGCCTTCTGCGCTCCATCCCGAATCCGATGGTCGAGCAGGATCGGTTGAAGCCGATCCGCGGAATGGTGCCCAGCGTCTTTGCCTTCCCGCCCGGGTGCAAGTTCTGCTCCCGCTGCGACAATCGCAAACCGATCTGCGACACAGTGGAGCCCGAATTGTTCGAAATGGCACCTGATCAGCACGTCCGCTGCCACATGCACGGGGGGGAACATGCCCACCAATGGAAATAGCTCGCCGATCCTGGAGACCCGCAACCTGAAGGTCTACTTTCCTGTTTTCGGGGGCGTGTTCCAGCGCAAGGTCGCCGAGGTGAAGGCGGTCGACGGCGTTGATCTGGAGGTGAGGCCCAGGGAGACGCTGGGGCTGGTGGGCGAATCCGGATGCGGGAAGACCACTGTCGGGCGGGCGATGATCAATGTTCTGCGCCACGTGAGTCCAGACGTGTCGGTACAGGGCGATATTCTCTACCGCTTCTCTTCCGTACACGAGCCGATAAACGTGGCGCGTATGCACCCGCGTCGTATGCGGGGCCTGCGCTCGAAGATCCAGATGATCTTCCAGGATCCCTATGCCAGCCTGAATCCGCGCATGTCAGTGTCGCAGATCATCGGAGAACCCCTTACGATCCACCGGAAGGATCTCAACAGAACGCAGGTGGAGGAAAAGGTTCAATGGCTCCTGGAGAAGGTCGGCATGCAACCGGAGCAGGCGCAGAGATATCCACATGAGTTCTCCGGCGGTCAGCGCCAGAGGATCGGCATAGCCAGGGCAATAGCGACGAATCCCGAGGTTGTGATCTGCGACGAGCCGGTCTCGGCCCTGGATGTATCGATCCAGGCCCAGGTGATCAACCTGATGCTCGATCTGCAGGAGGAGTTCAACCTGTCGTACGTTCTGATCGCGCACGACCTCTCGGTTGTGGAGCACATCAGCAACCGCATCGCGGTGATGTACCTGGGGAACATCGTGGAGATCGGCCCCGCGCGCGAGGTCTACTGGAACGGCCTTCATCCTTACACGCAGGCACTCCTCTCGGCTGTTCCGCTGCCGGATCCGAACAGGTCGCACAAGCGCAAGCGTTTCATCCTTGAAGGGGACGTTCCGACGCCCCTTAACAAGCCGTCCGGATGCGGATTCCGCACGCGCTGCCCGCTGGCAGAGCCTGCCTGCGCCGAGCACGTGCCGCAGCTCACCGACGTCGGGGGCGACAGGAAGGTGGCGTGCATCCGCCTCGATGCCGCCGCGAAGATGCGGGAAGCCGGGCCTCCGCAGTAGCGGCTACCTGCGATCCAGGAACCCTGCGCATCGTCCGATGAGCCGGCCGTCCTGCACTCCCACGGCGCATCCGTTCCTGCGGGAATCTGATCCCCCCAGGTACCACACCGCGCCGTCCCGGATCGACACCTGAATCGCCTGAATGGAACCCATCCAGTCGCTGCCGGCCGGCTGATGCCCCATTCGCGCAAGGTTCTCCGTAACGTCCAGAGGCAGATCCCCGGTTTCGTAGTACAGGCTGTCCGGCCACCACTGGTGGTGAATGCGCGGCAGGTCCACGGCCTTCTGAACGTCCCGATTGTACAACTCCATGTTTACGAGTGCCTGCAGCACGCCCGTGATGATACGGGGGCCTCCCGGAGATCCAAGCACATAGGCAAGACTGTCGCCCCGCAGGGCGATCGTCGGGGTCATTGAACTCAGCGGCTTCGCATGCGGCCGCACGGCGTTCGCCTCGCTCTGCACGAGGCCGTAGAAGTTCGGCTCCCCCGGGGCGGCCGCGAAGTCGTCCATCTCGTTGTTCAGGAGGAATCCCGCGCCGGCCACCATGATCCCGGTCCCGTAGTTCGTGTTCAGTGTTGTGGTCAACGAAACGGCGTTCCCCCAGCGATCGACAATGCTCAGGTGTGTAGTCTCGCGGCCTTCCGGGCCTCCGTCTCCGGGCAGGGAGATGCTCTGCCCGGGGGACACGCCCGTTGCCTCGTAGAAGAGAGCCGCGCCACGTGGTGACCCGGGGGCAATCTTCAGGCCGGGCCCGGCCTTCTTCAGGTCGATGCCCCCTGCCAGTGAGTCGATGTAGGTTGAGTCGAGAAGCCCTGCCACCGGCACCGGGCTGAACGCCGGGTCTCCCAGGAACTCCGCCCGGTCGACGAACGCACGCTTCATCGACTCGGTCATCAGGTGAAGCGCACCAGAGGAGAGAGGGCTCTGTTCCTCCAGGCCCAGCCGCTCCAGCATCCCGAGCATCTGCAGAAGCGCTATGCCGCCCGAACTCGGCGGCGGCATCGACAGCACGGTCAGGTCCCGGAACCGCCCGCTCAGGGGCTCCACGACATCCGCCCCGTAGGTCCGCAGGTCGGCGGGGGTGATGATGCCCTCCTGCCTGCGCATCTCCTGGACGATCAGCCTTGCCGTCTCGCCCTCGTAGAACTCCCGGGGCCCCCTCTGCGCGACCCTCCACAGCGTCTGGGCAAGGTCCGGCTGGCGCAGCGTGTCCCCCTCGCTGTACAACCCGCCCCTGTTGAGGAGAACCCTGGCCGTCTCGGGATGGCGCTCCAGCCACCCCCTGAAGAGCTCAAGGTGCCCGGCTGCATCCCGGTCCAGGACGAACCCCTCCTCGGCGAGCTGTATTGCCGGCTCCAGAAGGTCGTGCCAGGTCATGGTGCCGTGCAGTGTGTGGGCCTGCTCCATGCCGGCGACGGTTCCGGGGACTCCCACTCCCAGGGCCGATCCCACAGAGAGCATCCGGTCCGGGCGGCCGTCGGGGCCCAGGAACATGTCCCGCTCTGCCCGGCCCGGGGCCTTCTCACGGAAGTCGATCGCGGAGGCGGTCCCGTCAGCCATCCGGATGATCATGAAGCCCCCGCCACCGATGTTTCCCGCCTGGGGATGACAGACCGCCAGCGCGAAGGCAGCGGCGATGGCCGCATCCACCGCGTTTCCGCCGCCGGCAAGGATCTCTGCTCCCACGAGAGATGCCTCGCGGGATTCGCTCACAACCATTCCGTGCCGCGCGGCAACGGGCGCCGGAGAGGCCGCGGCCGCCTGCTCATGGCTGACCCACGGCAAAGCCGCAAGCGCGGGCAGGAGAAGCGGCAGAGTTCGCAGCATAAGATCCACCGGCCGCATCCGTGAGGCCGCCCGGCTGATCGCCGTGCGGTAACCGAGGTGACGACGTACTCGCATATGTGCTCCCTCCGGGAGAGATCCACGGATCGCCTCCCCCGCTCACGCGCCAGGCAAACGACAGGCTGAAGGCCCGATCTCCTGCATGGTAACCGGACCTGGCGGGCCGAGCCAGTCTCCAGGCTCATCACGGAACCGGAAAAGACTGTCCCCGGTCGCCCCGCAGGCCGATTCAGGGATTGGGCGGGGCCGGACATGCTGGACACTCCCGCCACGGCCCGCTAGCATGCCTGACTTGTGTGCGCGAATCGCAGCCGGAATGGTGGACTGATGAAGATCGTCTTCCTCGACATTGACGGGGTTCTGAACAGCACGGCCTGGTACAGGAGTGTCCGCTGCTCCGGCTGCAGGTGCCTTGAACTGGACACGCACCTGGATCCTGAAGCCGTGCTCCGCGTGCGGCGCATCCTCGACGCATCCGGTGCGCACGTCGTCCTGAGCACATCCCTTCGCCTGATCTACCATCTCAGCGACCTCCGCCTTGCGCTCACCAGCAAGGGCCTGCCCGAAGGGGCGATCGTCGGCATCACGCCGAATCTGTGCGGCCGATCCAGAGACGAGGAGATCCGCTCCTACCTGAAGAAGCACTCGGAGGAAGTCGACGGCTTCGTGATCCTGGATGACTCGGCCAACCTCAACGGCCTGCGGTCCAGCCAGGTCAAGGTCGATTCCGACACCGGGCTCCAGGATGCCGACGTTGACGAAGCGCTGCTTATACTCTCCGGATCCACTGAGGAGCAATCAGGCAGGGTCGAGTAGTCGGGCTCGGTGGCGGGCACTCAGACGCGGGTCGAGCAAGACGCGCTGAGCTCATCCTCTCCTCCGGCCATTCTCCAGCCGCATTCGTCGGAGCCAGCCCATACCAATGCCGTTCACCTGATGACAACGATCTTCCTCTCAACCCGCTGACCACTGTCATCATCTACCCGACAGAAGTACACACCGGCGGATCTGAGCACATCCTTCCCTTCAAGATCCATTGTAAACCGGCCGTCTCTCAGCTGACTACCCATTCGCCGCTGCAACACCTTACGACCCTGGATATCGCATAATGCTACAGTCCCGTCGTCCCCCCGTATTCCACTGGCTTCCAGGCGAGTTGTTGATCCTCTCAGCACCGGAGTCGGTGACACACTCGCCTCAAGCCTGGCAGCCGGTTCAGCTGCGTCCTCAATGCTCCCCGGCTCCCAACCTGAGCCGCTCTCCTCTTCACTGAGGTCGGAGACCCACATGACTCTATTGTTGTAACCTCGTCTAACTGAAGCTACCCTATAGTGGTATGTCACATCTGGAATCGGCCCTTGATCATACCAGCACGCCCGCAGCGCCGTCAACGGGTTGCTGCATGTCCCATGTGCGTCAGGCACAACACCTCTCAGGTGCTCTCCCCAAGTATAGGGACAACCGTCTCCGAGAGGATACCCCCACCTCCTCAAGACCCAATACTCAGTTGCCTCGTTATCCGGATACCACCATCGGTCCCAACTCAACTCCATTTCCGACCAGCTTGCCTGAAGCATGACATTGCCCGGAGCGGGTCCTTGGTCAACGGGATCTGCTACAGTAGGCCTTCCCTCCGTCTGGTAGGCCGCACTGATGCCTCCATATGTGGCTACGACCTTGAAGTAGTAGTTCCGGTCATAGGGAGTATAGACGGGAACCTCATAGTACTCGCCATCCGCAGTGTAAACAGGATCGCCCACGGGAAAAGAGACCAGCGCCTCAAAAGGCCCCCAGCACGCGGCGCTCTCGTACACCTCAAACGTTTGAATGTTCTCTGAGTCAGTCACTCGCCACTTCACCCACACTGTGTACCAATCCCCTTCAGTATGCACTTCGGTAACATCGAGAATACCAGTGTATCCGGTCAAAGTGCTGATGTTAAGGACGGGGTATTGGGTATTATATGCAGATTCCAGAACCTGCCTGTATGCGTCCGCAGCTCCGTCTTGAAACACCCACGACACTGCAATCCCAGCTGCGATTTGAGGAGCGCAATATGAGCCGGTGTCGTTGTCATAGCGGTATCCGTATAATGGGTGCACGATACTCTCACCTGGCGCGTACATATCTGCGTTTATGTTGTATGGCGAACCGTTCTTCTTGCATGTGTTGCAAGATAGAACTAGCTTGTGATCAAAATGGGACTGGTCCCACGAGGCGGGATAAGAGTACGTAGAATCGCTAGGACCGCGAGTAGCGACTATTGGTATTCCGGCATCGAAGCACGCCTCAACCTCCTCACGCAGGAGAGGAAGGTCTTCCGCACCTGTCTCTACTGCGATGCTGATCGATATAACGTCAGAGTAGTAGTTTCTTGCGCGACGGAAGGCAGCCGCGAGATCTTCCGTTATCCAGGAGTATGGAACGTACACGGGGTTAAGAGAGCCATCGAATGCAATTCCGACTGACATGGAGTTCGCACCCGAAGCCTCCACGCTCAACGCCATCAGCGCCATGCGAAGGCCATGGTCATCAGTCGCCCCGCCTGTAGGAGTATCGCCAAAGCCGTAGTTGATGCGCGTGCTCACGGGATATTCTCTATCGATCACCGCGATCGTTGTCTCGTAACCCCTACAACCACCACCCCAGGCCCAGTTGACACCAGTTCCGTACCAGCCTTCCTCATGATCCATTTGGTGTCTGCAGTACCACTGGTACTCGTACCAGTCATTGGGGGGTGTATAGCTATACTGGGTCCCCATGTAGCTGACACTTGCATGCTCTATTGCCGGATGGTCTCCTATGAAGAATGCCAGTGCTCGCTCGGAGAACTCGGGGTTGATAAGGATGCGGTAACTGCGGTCGAGGGCCCGGCTCTTGACGGGTACTCCTTGTCTGACGGAGATCAGCGAGTCTTCGGGCGAAGGGTCTTCCGTCTGATCATACAACGACTTCGTCACGGATTGGCATCCGATCTGCCGGAAGAGCACAAGAAGCGACTCATCCGTCCCCTCTAGCTCATCGAGAGACCGTTCTCTTGCATGCGGGGGGTACCGTATTGCACCGTATCGCGATACCACACTGATGCTGCCCTTCCGCCACCTCTCATGCTTGTGGCCCGGGCCGTCCAGAACCCGAAGTTCAGCCAGCTCGCCTCCGGGAAAACGGAGATGCGCGCTTAACTCTGAGGTGGCAGCTTCGTGACGGAAGGTCACGACGGCAGTGCTGTCGGTAGTCTCGACCACAAGCGTTGGGGAGTAATCCGTGGAGCCAATGCGAAGCCCCATGCCGCTCACGGCATGTAGAGCCCGCGTCTTGACGAGAAACGACCAAACCCCATCAGCGATCACGATCCCCGAAGGCTGGACCCAGACGTCACCGTCCGCGCTCGGGATTCCGTCTTCCGGACCGCCTCCATCCCCCTCGCCCCCTCCATCCTCCTCGACCTCCGGACAGGCAAGAAGACCCGGCATCCCGAAGCCAAGTGCGCCGTACGCGGCAATGGTATCCACTACCGCAGTTATCGATCCGTCGGCGAAAGCGCCGCCTTGAGTCGGATGAGGGGTCAACTCGAAGAGCGTGGGCTCGGATGACGAGTACGCATAGCCCGCGAACCAGTACAGATCGACCAGTCGATCGGTCTGCGCCTCGTCCCATGTCATACCGACTCCGCCGTCGCTGGCCGGCCAGCCCGGAGTCGGCAGCACAAAATCAGCGCAGGATCCGTGAGCCACCAAGACAAGCCGCTGGGCATCATACGAGATCCCGAACTGAACGCCTCTCAGATCCACTTGAGCAGCCTCGGGAAACGCCGCCAGCACATTGAACACGGTAGTCGTGTTGGGATCGGCCGGAACCTCAACCACCGCAAGAGAGCAAGCCGTCAGCTCAACTTCGCAGTATGCCTCGCCCACGCTGTACTGCACGCCGGGGTCTGCGTGTAGTACCAGTGTCCCTCCGGCGTGAGGGCCTGCCAGTACACCCGGCGCAAACAAGACGAGCAAGGCAAGCAGCACCGCCAACATCGGCCCACAGCTTGGGCGAAAGAGCCGCAAGCGGCCGGCAACGGCATTGGCAATGGTAGAGAGATTGGAGTGCTGAACAAGAGTCACAGGGGCGCAGGTCCTGATCGGAGCCTGACCAGGAGCGCGGGGTAACATAGCTCCCTCCTTCCTGATCGTATCAAACGCGACCTATCACAAGACGCAGAGCGGACCTTGTGGGCATTGGAACGGAAGCAGGATTCCAAGAGCAAGCGTGATCCCGAGGAGCGTTGCAGCTGATGTCACCCGATGACAGCGACGGGGCTTTGACAACACTCGACAGAATTGACACGACTGTGAAGTGCCGACCTCCTTTCCCTGCGTGTGATGCTCGCCCCCCTTAACCTAAGGCTATTCTCCGATGTGTTCACCCAACTGCCGTGCCAATCGGTCAGGAGATTCTTGGGCATCGCGCAACGCAATCGCGATCAACACGTTGTAGATCGCTGCAGCATCTGACCCCGCACGAATGCACATTGCTTAGGCCTTGGCGGTGTCAACTGACGGTGACGCGCGCAGACAGGTTCGGTGCTAGCTCGCTGCAACCACGTCTGTTAGCGCAGGTGTCAACAGGTCTTTACCGATTACACCCAAGCTGACACCAGTTGAGACTCCCACACACCTCTCATGTCCCCAAGATCAGCCCTCAACCCCCTTTATCCATTGGAGGGGAAGAGTTCGTCCCGACGCTTCGAACCTCCACCGAGTAAGTAAGCAGTAGGCCCCGAATACCCGGGACTGTCAGGAGAGGCCGACGTGGACGAAGCGCTGCTTATACTCTCCGGATCCACGGAGGAGGAGTCCGGCAGGGTCGAGTAGTCCGGCTCCGTGCCAGCCACGCTGTGCGGAATAGATCAGATGACAACGGTGACGACAGCGGCAGTTGCTCCCTCATTGCTGCTATGGCAGCGAATCGACCATGTCTTCTCTCCCATTACTACCGATTCCAGGAGATATCAGCCTTAGTTACTGCCTTGGCAGCAAGATCGGATGAGTATCCAGGAGTGCCAGGCATGGTGGCGGGGGAATGGACCAGAACTCTCGGAGAGGCCATCCGGGATCACCGCAAGACGGCCGGCCTCACGCAGCTGGAACTCGCCCAGCTTGCCGGCGTGGGCAAGAGCGCGGTCTTCGACATAGAGAAGGGTAAGTCGACGGTCCGGCTCGAGACTCTCATCCGGGTCCTCGCCGCTCTCAACATGGAGCTGCATTGGAGCAGCCCCATGTCGCGTGCGCATTCCGCAGATTTGCTGCGCGATCCTCGTGAGGAATCCAGCAATGCGTAGTGCGGCCGTCTCCGTCCACGGCCATCTCGCCGGCACCCTGACCGAGATCGCCCGGAATCGGGCCTATTGCTTCACGTACGAATCCGACTACCAGGGGCCGCCGGTCTCGGTCACTTTGCCTGTGAGGTCCAAGCCCTATGAGTTCGATCGCTTCCCATGCTTCTTCGACGGGCTTCTCCCAGAGGGCGCCCGGCTCGAGGCCGGACGCCGCGCGACGAAGCACTCGATCCAGGGAGTTCAACCCAAGCTCAGCGCCGTCCTGCGTCCCAGGGAGCGGCGCTTCGAAATCGTCGACAGTGGCGGCACGTACATTCTGAAACCCCCGCATGCGGAACATCCGAACGTTCCTGAGAACGAGGACCTGACGATGCGACTGGCTGAGGCAGCCGGCATTGAGGTTCCCCCGCACGGTCTCGTGCGCGGCCGGGATGGAACCTGGACCTGTTTCATCCGGCGGTTCGACAGATTGCCGCGAGGACATGCACCTGAAGAACTTCTCTGTGATCACCCACGGCGCGAGGATACAGCTCGCACCGGCCTATGATCTCCTGAACACGAGTATCCTCCTGCCCGCCGCCCGGGAGGAGCTCGCGCTGCCGAGGTGGCGTGGCAGGCGGCCACTGCCGTGCCGGCCTACAGAAGTGCATTCTGATTACCGCCTTGACAAGATGATAGCCATCTTGGTTAATGAGTGGCCAAAAGGGGGGGGTTGCATGGAGGCCACGGCGGCAATCGATCTGCACCAGCTCGCGGTCCGCGATGCTCGGAACTACGCTCGAAGACGGTTCCTCTTCGACCAGCTGCTTCATCCGGCTGGGAAGCACTTCGTCGGCATCCTGGGACCGCGCGGGGTCGGCAAGACGGTTATCCTCAAGCAGCTGGCGGCAGTGGATGAGCGGGCATTCTACCTGTCCATGGATACCGTTGCCCCCGAGACGGATCTGTTCGACCTGATCCGCAGGCTGTCTGAAGGGTACGGCTACCGCTCCTTTCTGCTCGACGAGGTTCACTATCATCCCGGCATCGATGGCGTGCTCAAGAAGCTCTACGACTTCCTGGAGCTGCGGGTCTGCTTCACGAGCTCCATGGCATTGTCCCTGTACCAGTCCGCCCACGATCTGTCGCGGCGAATCCGGCTGGTGAAGCTGATGCCGTTTTCCTTTCGAGAGTATCTGGCTTTCCGGCATGAAGACCACGTCGCCGCAATAACACTCGGCGACATTCTCGACAGGGGATGGAGTGCGGAGCACATGCGGGCCGGAGTCCGGTTCGACGCCTACCTGCGCGGAGAGCTGATGCCGTTCGCGGTCGATGAGCCTGAAGTGCTGCCGTTGCTTCGGAACATCCTAAGCACAATCATCGCAAGAGACATCCCCAGGGTTGCGAGGTTGCACACAGATGAGCTCGAGACGATCCGGAGGCTTATGGAGTTCATCGGCCGGTCGGCGGTCGATGGCATCAACTACAGCTCCCTGTCCCGCAACCTCGGGATCACCAAGTACAAGGCCGAGCAGTACGTGGGTCTTCTGGAGTCTGCCTTCATCGTGCAGCGCCTGTTCCCCGCCGGCGCCAATGTGCTGCGCGAACCGAAGATTCTGCTGAGCCTGCCGTACCGCCTGTTATACAGAGACTATGCCGATGCGGTGGGTGGCCTGAGAGAGGACTTCTTTGCCGGGGCCATGCGCCAGTCCGGGATCGCCTTCTCCTATCTCAAGAGCACACGCGGTCAGAAGACCCCTGACTATCTTGTGGAACATGCCGGGCAGAAGCTGGCGATCGAGATCGGAGGTCAGGGAAAGGGCCGGACGCAGTTCAAGGGAGTGACCCCCGACCGCAAGATCATCCTCGCACACGGAGACAGGATCGACGGAATCCACCGCCCGCTGTTCCTGCTGGGGTACATAGGGTCGTGACGAGCCGCACCAACCCGCCGGTACTCTACGGAACCACGGAGGATGACTCAGGCAGGGTCGAGTAGTCCAGCTCCGTGCCCGCCACGCTGTGCGGGATCGAGTAGATGACGACCGTGACGACAGCGGCGATAAGCGTCCAGGTCCTGGCGGCCCTGAGCCCTGCCGCGGGAAGGCGGCGCCCCGAACGCACGCACACGAGCACCGCCGCCAGCCAGGCCAGCACAGCGACCAGTGTCTTGTTGTCGGTGAGATCGGTCCCCAGCGGGAAGCCTGTCCAGAGATCGCCAAAGGCGTACCATTGTACAAGGGGGCCGAAGACGAGCCCGCCTCCGGTGAGCAGGCCGAAGGACCAGTAGGCCAGACGCCTCGGGTCGCCCTTCTTCCGGAGCGACTCCAGGCCCGCCCTGTTCGACCAGAGCATTGTGAGAAGCATCAGGATCACATGGGGGATCAGGAATGCGCCGGGCACGCTGCCACGGAAACGGCCCGTCACAGGACCGCTCGCTGGAACATCGGTCATCGCTCCTTCGGATCCCCTGCGCAGGTGGAAGCGGTAGGAGACCTTCCCGCCCGGCGGCTGTACGGGTATCTCGCCGGCCAGAAACCGCCCGTCCCTCACCAGCGGCACGCACGTCCACGGATCGTCAGTAGGGTACCTCCTGTAGGACATCTCGCCTTCGAGCGCACCGCCGGGATCAAGGAGCCGGACCTCGAACATGTCGGTTCCCACCATGCTCCTGGGCAGCCGATAGCGGATCTCCTCGCCCGCAACCACCTCGACTCCGCGCTGCGGCCGGGTCGGCCCGATCATCCGCTGGTAGACGGTCGTTGCAGCCGTGATCAGCAGCGCCAGCCCCCACAGCATGATCTGCGTGAAGACGGGGCTGGCGAACACCCTGCGGAGCCGGGTTCGCTCCACATTCCTTCCGGCTCGCTCCATCATCATCCCCCTTCGCGCCCTCCGGTGCCCTCCGTGTCCCTTGTGATACTCCTGCCGCCCGTACCCTTCGTGTCCTTCATGGTCTTCGCGGTGAGATCCGTCCTCCGTCTACCTGAAGTGCGAGAGGAAGACCCCCAGGGCCCGCGGCTCAAGCAGGATCGTCAGGATAACGCCCGTGATTGCGCCCCCCAGGTGCGCCTCGTGCCCGATCCTCCCGTAGCGGCTCTTCATGCCGTATACAGATATGAGGACGTACAGGAAGGCGAACAGAATGGCCGGGATCCCGATCGGAATCAGGAAGACGTAGATCGGCGCAAGCGGCCGGAACAGGATGAACCCGAAGAGCACACCGCTGATGGCGCCGGAGGCTCCAAGGGCGCGGTACCCTGGGTCGTTCCTGTGAAACCAGAATGTCATAAGACTGCCACCAAGCATGCTGCCCAGGTAGAGAATGAGAAACCCGGCCGGGCCCAGAACTGCCTCCATGGGCGGACCGAAGAAGTAGAGGGTGAACATGTTCACAAACAGGTGGCCGAACCCCGTGTGGAAGAATCCCGAGGTCAGGAGTTGGTGCCACCTCCCGTACTTCGACACCTCGTACGGCGATATGGCGAAACGTGTCAGCTGGTGCGGCGACCCGAACGCGATCAGACTCACGATGGCCGTCGCCCCGAGGACGATCAGGCTCATCGGAACGGGCAGCGAATCCATAGGCTCCTCCTCGCGGCCATCATCCATGGATGGCTCATCTTCGCGCAACTGCAGAGACTGATCCGGACGCGACGGGCATGGTCCGGATCACCCGCTGGTCCTTCAATGCGACAGCGGATATGCGCCCGCTCGCGGCGTCTCGTCACGAATCTCACGAACTGCTCGGGCCGGGCGACGCTATCACTTCCGCAGGAGGTCGGCTGGCACTGACGACTACAACTGCGCCGGTGTCTCTTCCCATATCCCGGGTGCCGCGGTGACGATCTCGGGCAGAGAGCACCCCACCACTTCCGAGTAGATCTCCTCCATCCGCCGGCCGATGACCGGCCAGGCGAATCCTGCGGCCTTCCGCCGCCCGCACTCCCCAAGGGCGCGCCGTGCCCCGGGATCCATGAGAAGCGATTCGAGCGCTTGTGAAAGTGTCGCCGGGTCGCCTGGGGTCGTCAGGATCCCCTCCTTCCCGTGTGTAACCACATCGCGGTATCCGTCGATATCGGATGCCACGACCGGCAGGCCGGCGGCCATCGCCTCCATTAGAACCATGCCGAAGCTCTCCCTGCCCAGGCTGGGCGCACAGAAGATGTCGCAGGCGGCATAGCACTCCAGAAGCCGGCTTCTGGGCAGCGATCCCAGGAAACGCACATCGCCGCGAAACTTCCGCGGTACCTTTCCGGCGGCGCGGGCCGAACCGGGCCCATCCCCGGCCACGATCAGTTCCGCATCCACGCCCCTCCCGCGAAGGAGTGTGAAGGCCTGTACAAGCACAGACAGACCCTTGCGGGGAACCGAGGCGCCCGCGAAGAGGATCGCCGGCCGCCGGTCCTGTGCACGATGAATGCGGCTGCATGCCGCCATGATGTCGGCGTAGTCGACCCCGTTGGGCACGATACGGAAGTCGGCGCGAAACCGCCCGGCGACGGTCCGATGCGCGGCAGGGCTCACCGGGATCGCGGTCCTGATCCTGGACCACAAGCGGCCCAGAGGAGCGCGCATGAGATCCACCCAGGCATCGCGCGGATAGCTGCTGTGCAGGGTGGCCACGACAGGGACCTCCGCTGTGGACAGCGCCAGCAGCGGGAGTGTCGGCATCAGCGGATTGTGCAGATGCAGGATGTCCGGACGCTCCCTCCGCAGCAGCGCGCGCATCGAGGAGCGCAGCCGCAGGCCGATCGTGACGGACGAGAGGCTGCCGTTGTAAGGGATCTCGATGCTCCGCCCGATCGTCTCGACACGGGGGCCGTCGACAAGGACCTCGCCGTTGCGCCGCCCGGTGATGACGACAACCTCGTGCCCGCGGTATGCGAGTTCCCTGGAGAGGGAGCGGATGTGCTCGCTGATCCCCCCGTGCTTCGGATAGTAGAACTCGCTTACCATTGCGATCTTCATGCTTCCCCCACCGCGTCGTGCAGAGGATAGAGTACGCACCACTGTTCGGGAAATGCCAGTATCTCCGACTCCAGCACTCCCGCGAACCCTGCCACGGGGTCGCTCCCGGGCCCGATTGCGGGATGTATCCGCAGGCAGAATCGGCCCCGGGCGCGCACCAGGAAGACCGGGAGGAGGGATGCCCCCGCCCGTCGGGCAATCCGCATCCCGGACGAGGGGAAGAGCCTGTGGCCTCCCAGGAACGGGACCGCTTCGACCCCGTGCCCGAATGCCCTGTCCACCACGAGCCCCGCATGCCCGCCCCGGCGGAGGTGTCTGTACAAGGCTGTGCCGCTGCTTCGGCCGTGGATGACGCGCATCCCGTGCCGCTCACGCAGCCGTACGAACGCTTCGAACAGGCGCCCGTTGGCCAGCTCTTCAGCCATTACGGCGAAGCCGGGCAAACGCCGCGCGAACCATCGCGCCGCCAGATCCCAGTTGCCAAGGTGCCCTGTCACGGCGCACACAGGGCCGGCCTTCTCCGCAGCTTCCAGATGCGCGAGGCCCTGCACATCGAACTGCTCTGTATCCGTCGCGCCTCCGGGCCTGGCAGGGAGGAGAAGCTCGGCCCAGTAGCGGCCGTAGGAGGCGTAGATGTCGGATGCGGTGATGCGCTTGCCCCTGCCGTTGCTGCTGGTCCTGCCGACCTGGACTCTTGCCTGCACGGGGCGGCGGTTCTCGCTGATCCTGGCGGCCTGGGTCTGTGAGAGGCATCGCTCTGTGTCGTGGATCTGCCGCAGGTTCGCGGCGACAACGCGCCTTGCCCGCGATCCCAGGGATATTGCTCGACCGGCGATCCCGCAGGCATGCATGACCAGCCTTTCAGGCAGCCGCGCGGCGATGGTTCCCGGGGTGCCGGGGAGGAAGGGGATCCGCTGACCGGTGGTGTTCATGTGCCTCTCCTCACGCCGCCCGTCTGTGCGACTGCCGGATGGTAGCGCATTCCGAGGCTGATCGGCCTACTACTTCCGGACGGCATCCCATGGGCTCCACATCCCATTCTGAGATTGACAAGGTCACACCCCGACCCCAATCTCCTCTGGAGTCATTCGGTCCCAGAACAGGGAGCGGGGCCGACAACACAAGGATGGAGGATGGATCGATGCGTATTCTCGCTGTTCTCGCTGTAGCTGCCATGCTGGTCATCAGTGTTCAGCCGGCCCAGGCACAAGACCTGTCATTCTACGGAGGGCTTGGCTTTGCGAAGGTTCTGAATGACGGAGGACCTGACGGATCGCTTGGGATCACTGCAGGTGTGATGTACCCGCTTTCCGGGGCAGAGGGCCTCTCTATCGGTGGCGAGACTGGATACCTGATGCTGGGGAAGATCGAGGAAACCGTTTGCTTCTTCGGTGACTGCTACGGATTCGAGTCTACCTGGTCGATGATCCCGATCACGGGACAGGTCTGGTACGAGGTTCCCACTGCGGGATCGGTGACCCCGATGCTGACCGGCGGTCTCGGATTGTACATGCTGCGCTGGAATGTTGAAGTCGATGCTGGCGACCTCAGCGACAGCGACTCCGACAGCGAGACCGACTTAGGCATCAACTTCGGCGGCGGGCTCAAGTTCGGAGATCCCGATGCCGGCATCAAGTTCGGCGCCGACGCCCGGTTCCACCTGATCATGACCGAGGAGGAGTCAACGAAGCTCCTGACGGTCATGGCGCGCGTGTTCTTCTAGGCCCTCAGCCCCCCGGGCGCCCTGCCTGCGGCATGCGGGAAGGGCCGTAGAAGTAGACATGCAGAATCCGCCGGTATCGGCGGAATGCATTTGTCAGAAGACCCGGCCGGATCCATTCGGATTCGGGCCGGGTCTTGCTGCAGGAGCAGAATCCTTTCCTCCCATCATGTTGTTTGGCGCCGCGACGCACAAGCATGGTGAGACAACCACACGCAGGTGGGGCCTGCCACCCTTCGTGAGGGTGACACCTCGAAGATACTCCTGCCAATCACCCCGAGGGCCGGTTACAATGCACTCAGGCTGGAAACAGGGTCCTGGATGCGGCGTCGCCTGGACTCAGACAGCCGCTCCGGGGATCCAGCCTGGAAGAGGAGGTTCCCCATGTCTGCCCGCATCA
>CAZWSC010000038.1:0-49566 GCA_964636385.1 uncultured bacterium | reverse complement strand
GACTATGATCTCCTCGTTGTCCGACGACGAGGGTGTCGCAGAACGGGGATCCGGATACCTGATCTCCAGGTCGCGTTTACTTTCGATTTCGTGCTTCATGTCACCTCCAGGTTCTCCATTCCGCGGCGCGGACGCCGGTCATCAGGCCGATCCTCACGGGGCGTGCCGCCGGAGTCAGTCCAGGCAATGCGCCGTTGTAGAGGATCGTCACTCCCGGGCCGGTCCTTGACCTCAATGCGACGTGACTCCGGCGCGCAGTCCGGCAGGGTTCGCCTCCACCGGGGCCTGTACCTGCCCGCAGATCCGGTCCAGGTCCACGACCATCGCCACGGATCCGTCCCCGATCACCGCCCCGCCCAGGAACAGCCCCTCCTCCCCTTCCCGAAGCCCGTCGATCTCCTTCAGCACGACCCTCCTGACACCCTCGATCCCATCCACGTGTACCGCGACCGGGCGCGGCTTCATCTCGACCACAACAAGGATCCCGTCCCGCAGCGTCGACGCCCCGCGGCCATTCCGGCCCATCCCGAACCTGTCGGACAGCCTGCTGACCGGGAGCATCTGCTCACCATCCCTGACGCACTCCCCCCTGCCGTGGACGGAGACGATGTCGGCCGCCGCCGGCCGGAAGCACCGCATCACGCGCTTCAGCGGCAGCACGTATCGCTTGCCGCCGACTATCACGACATACCCGTCGATGATCTCCGTCGTGACGGTCTTGGGCAGCTTCACCGAGAACTCGGTCCATTTGCCGGGTTCGCTGGAAACCCCGATGCCGCCCCCCATCCCCTCGATCGACCTCTTCACGACATCCATGCCGACGCCGCGGCCGGAGACATCGGTGACCTCGGCTGCGGTGGAGACGCCGGACTTGAACAGAAGCCCGAGGACCTCCTGATCCGAGATCGGGACGTCTGCGGGAATCATCCCGAGTTCCACAGCCTTACTCCTCAGGGCCTCGCGGTTGAGGCCCCTGCCGTCATCCCTTACACGCATCAGAATCGAATCAGGGGTCTCCTCGACCGAGATGCTTATCCTTCCCTTCGACTCCTTCCCGGATGCACGGCGCTCGTCCGGAAGCTCTATGCCGTGATCGGCGGAGTTTCGCACCATGTGTACAAGAGGCGCTTCGAGCACATCGATCAGGCTCTTGTCGATCATCAGGTCTCCGCCGGAGAGCTTCGTCTCGATCTCCTTCCCCTTTGCAGCCGCGATGTCGCGGACCATCCTGGGCGCCTTCTGGAGGATCAGGTTCACCGGCACCCGGCGTATCTGCATGATGCTGTCCTGCAGGGCGTGTGCAAGGTCGTTGAAGGCCTCATTGGCGCGACGCAGTTCGGCGGCGCTGCGTGCGGTGTCCTTCCCTTCGGACAGGCTCCTCTGGAGATGGGAGTACATCTCCCCGATCATGATCAGCCCGCCGACGTGGGCCAGGAATGCATCGATGCTCGCCTCGGGGATCCGCATGGTCTTGACGGCGGCCGCCTGTCCGCCGCCGGCAGACTGCCCGGCACCGTCCGTCCTTGCTCCGCCGTCAGACCGCCCGCCACCGGCCGACTGTGTGCCGCCGCTTGTCCCGTCCGCGGCCTCCTTCGGCCCCCGGGCCCTGGCAGGTTCGGGCCGGTCGCCATCCGCCTTCCATCCACCCGCAGCCTTCATTGCGTCCAGGGCATCCGCGAGCGATCCCCGCGACAGGGGGTCATCGAGTCCGATGGTGCTCTCGAGCACTGCAAGCCCCGAGATCGCCTCCCCGGCGATCGACCTGGCCTCGGGATTCGACGCGAGTTCGCGGCACTGCTCCAGCAGGTTCCGGACCGAAGCCGGATCAGGCATCGGCGCGGCGTCGAGGGTGGCTGCACGCAGCCGCTTCGCCGGTTCCGGCTCCTCCGCCACAGGCCGCCCTGGTTCGCCTTCCGCTCCCGTCGCCCTGCGCCCGGCTGGTGTCAGCCGGGCCAGCTCTTCCGCCTGCTTCACGATGTCGTACGCCCCGCACTCGCCGATGGCGGCAAGCAGCCGGCGCCATGCCGCCTCTTCTTCGGCCCTCCCAGCCTCCGCGGCCCCCTTGACGGCGTGTATAAGCTCGTCGAATGCGGCGCCGTCGGGGGTTTCACACAGCCCCTCCCTTGCGCGTAGGAGCATTCCCCGGAGTTCGTCGGCGCCCTTCAGCAGGAGATCCGTGACATCCCTGGAGACCGGCAGCGCGCCCTTGCGAAGCAGGTCAAGGACCGTCTCCATCTCGTGCGCAAGCCTCTTCGTCTGAAGCAGGCCGAAATAGACGGCGTTTCCCTTGATCGAGTGCACAGGCCTGAAGATCGCCTGTATCGTCTCCGGGTTGTCGGGATCGGCCTCGAGTTCTACGAAGAGCCCTGTCACCTGGTCCAGGCCGTCAACCGCTTCATCCAGGAACTCCGCGCGGAGTGCGGGGTCGACCCCGTCCTCGAAACCGCTCATCTCCTGCTCCCGTTCGCTGCGGGCTTCATTCCCTGAAGCATCCTGAGCTGCCGGTTCCAGCGCGCGAGTGCGGCCATCGCCGTCTCGACGGCCTCCTCCAGCTCGGAAAGGTCGCCGAGCGGCTTGAACACGCAGGTATCCGCCTGATTGCGCATGCAGGCCAGTGCGTTCTCCAGCGTGACATGACCCGTGATCATGATCACGCGTATCATCGGGTACTGCCGCCTGATCTCCCGCAGGAGGGAGACTCCATCCATCTCAGGCATCCGGATATCGCTGACGACAACGTCGGTTCGCGTCCCGGCAAGCAGACCCAGGGCCTCGATACCGTTGACCGCCGTCTGCACCTCGTAGCCGAGCATGCGGAAGTTGCGTGAAAGCATCTCCCGGATCTCCGACTCGTCGTCAACGATCAGCAATCGCCCCTTCATCAGCAGTCTCCTCTTCCGGCGCTCCGGCAGCAGGCCGTGCAACCGGTATGCTGAAGGCGAACTCCGCCCCGCCCTCCGCAGCGTTCCTGACAGTCAGCCCGCCTCCATGATCCTCAATGATCCCCTTCGAGATCGACAGGCCGAGACCCGTTCCCTTTCCGGCTTCCTTCGTGGTGAAGAACGGGTCGAAGATCCTGTCCAGCAGATTCGGCTTCAGCCCGGGCCCATTGTCCCGCACGGTTACAGTGATTCTGCCCTGCTCCTCGGAGAAGGCGATGGTGAGCACTCCCTCCTTCATGCCGGACATGGCGTCGGCCGCATTGGTGAAGAGGTTGACAAGGACCTGCTCGATCCGGCGCCTGTCACCCAGGGCATCGGGAAGGCCGTCGGGAATGCGCTTCACGACAGTGACGTTGTACTTCAGCGAGTGCCTGCAGATCTGGAGAGCCTCCTCCAGCATCCCGCTCAGTTCGAAAGGCTCGCTGACTCCCGGATCCTGCCTGGAGTAGTTCTTCAGGCCGCTGACTATCGTGGTGATGCGGTCAACCCCCATCCGTATCCCGGACAGCATCCCGGGGATCTCCCCGATGATGTATGAGAGCTGCGGATCCGCATCCGGATCGACGCCCAGCGAGCGAATCCTCTCTGCAAGGATCGTCAGGGCCCTCTCCAGTGTCTGGGCATTCCCCGATATGAAGGTGGCGGGGTTGTTGATCTCGTGCGCAACGCCCGATGAGAGCGTCCCAAGCGTGGCCATCCGGTCCGCATGGACAAGCTGACGTGCGCGCTCGGCGGCCAGTGTCTCCATCTCGGCTGCATAGCGGGCCAGCTTGTCATTGGATGCCGCCAACGCTTCCTGCATCCGGATCATGCTGCATCCGACTTCCACGCGCGCCCGGAGTTCCCCCGGGTCGAACGGCTTCGACACGTAGTCGTTCGCCCCTGCCTCCAGCCCTTCGATGATGTCGGCCTTGTCGGACCTGGTGGTCAGGATGATCAGGTACGGCGGTCTTGCGCTGTCCAGCGCGCGGACCCTGCGGACCACCTCCGGTCCGTCCATGACGGGCATCATCCAGTCCAGGATCGCGAGGGCCGGCGAATCGGGCTTTCGTAGAACCGCCCAGGCCTCTCCGCCGTTCGAGGACTCAACCACATCGTGGCCGGACTTGCCCAGCACAGCCGACAGTACCATCCGGGAGGTCAGGTCATCCTCGGCGATCAGTATCCGCAAGCTGCCTCCTGCCTGTTACGCCGCTTCCATGCCGGTTTCCGGTTCGTCCGCGCCGTCGCCTCGCTCCCCCCCGGGAAGCCACTTCTCGATCGCCTCGGCGAGTTGTTGCTGCGATATCGGCTTGGTGAGGTAGTCGTTCATGCCTGCAGCCAGGCACTTCTCCTTGTCCCCCTGCATTGCGTGGGCGGTCAGCGCGATGACGGGAATACCCGGGTCCCAGCACGATGAACGGGAATCGCGTATGGCGCGGGTCGCCTCATACCCGTCCATAACAGGCATCTGGCAGTCCATGAGCACGAGGTCGTACGGGATGCTCTCGAGCGCCCTCAGCGCCTCCTGCCCGTCGGCCACGGCATCCGCGCTCAGCCCCATCTTCTTGAGGAAGCGCAGCGCAACGCGCTGGTTGATGATGTTGTCCTCCACCAGAAGGATCCGTGCCCTGCGGCCGGTGAAGACCGGCATGGTCTCGCGGGCGAGGTGCCTTGTGGCGAGCGCGGCTACTGCGCTCTCCGAAGGCCTTCTCTCGCCCATGGCCAGGGACAGAACGCCCCTGAGATCCTGGTGCCGGACCGGCTTGGTCAGATATCCCGAGAACCCGATTTCGGAGTACCGCTTTGCATCGCCGCGGACGCCCATCGATGTCAGGAGCACCATGCGCGTGCCGGCAATGCGGGGCTCGGCCTGTATGGCGCGGCCGAGGGACTCGCCGTCCATTCCCGGCATCTTCATGTCGATCACGGCAAGACGATAGGGATCGCCGCCTTCTGAAGCCCGCAGCAGAAGACTGAGCGCCTCCCCGCCGTCAACCGCCTCGTCCGGACGCATCCCCCATGCGGTCATGCGCGTGCTCAGGATCTCCCGGCTGGTGGCGTTGTCGTCGACGATGAGGACCCGCACGCCTTTCAGGTCAGCCGGGGGCGCAGACTCGGGGTCGGATCTCTCATGCTGCTTCTGAAGCCTTGCGGTGAACCAGAAATCCGAACCCTTTCCCTGCTCGCTCGAAACACCCATCCGGCCTCCGAGCAGGCCTGCAAGCTGGGCGGAGATGGCCAGGCCAAGCCCGGTCCCTCCGAACTTGCGTGTGGTCGAAGCATCCGCCTGGAAGAACATCTCGAAGAGCAGGCCAATCTTCTCCTTAGGAATGCCGATGCCTGTATCCCGCACCGAGAAGCGCAGCTCAACCTCGCTGTCGGTCTCCGACTCCACCGAGACGTGGATCGCCACCTCGCCCTCGAACGTAAACTTGATAGCGTTGCCGGTCAGGTTGGTGAGTATCTGGCGCAGGCGGCCCGGGTCGCCCTGCAGGAGGCTCGGAACATCCGGTTCAGCGCCGCACAGAAGCTCCAGTCCCTTCTCGTGCGCACGCAGGGCCAGCGTGACCGAGAAGTCATCGAGCATGCTGTACAGGTCGAAGTCCAGGGTCTCCAGCTCGAGCTTCCCTGCCTCGATCTTCGAGAAGTCCAGAATATCGTTGATCAGGCTGAGCAGTGCCTCGCCGCTGGTTCGGACCACTTCGGCGTACCGCCGCTGCTCCTCGTTCAGCTCGGTGTCCAGGAGAAGCCCGGTCATCCCGATGACGCCATTCATGGGCGTGCGGATCTCGTGGCTCATGTTGGCCAGGAACTCGCCCTTGGCGACACTTGCAGCCTCGGCCCTGGCGGCCAGTTCCTTGGCCACGCGGGTCTGCTGCTCGAGTGCCGCGTTGGCCTCCCGCAGGGTCTCCTCGGCGCGCTTGCGCTCCGTGATGTCGCGCATGATCCCGACCGCGTGCCATCCATCCGACAACCTGATGGCCGACATCGACAGATCAACGGAGATCTCGTGTCCGTCCCTGTGCAGCCCTTCCAGTACCAGCGACCTGTTCACCCCCGCACCCTGGCCCGTCTCCAGGAACAGCGGGAACGCCGCCTTATGAGCCTCCTTGTAGCGCTCAGGCGCCAGGAGCATGTGAAGATCCCTGCCGATAGCCTCTGCCGCGCTGTATCCGAATATCCTCTCCGCCGCGGGGTTCCAGAAGGAGATCTCGCCCGTAGGGCTCATCATCACGATCGCATCCTGGGCGGAGCTCGTGATCGCGCGCATGCGCGTTTCGTTCGCGCGGAGCGCCTGTTCCGCCCTGTGGCGCTCCGTAACATCACGGTGGCTCCAGACCCTGCCGACGATCTCGTCTCCCTCCCGCTGAGGCTGGGAGTAGCGTTCGAAGATGCGGCCGTCCGCGAGCGCCACCCGCTCGTAGCTCGCCTCCTCGGGATTCTCGTACAACTCCTTCACCCGGGCCACAAACCCCTCTGGGTCTGCGAGCTTGTCCATTACAGACTGCAGAAGCCTGGACTCATCGCGCTCTGCTGCGATCTCCTCTGGTATCCCCCAGAGATCCAGGAACTTTCTGTTCCACTTGGCCACTTCTCCGGAGCGCTTTATCACCAGGATGCCGTCCGCCGTGGACTCCAGGGTCGCGTCAAGGAGGGAGTGCGATGCCTTGAGCTCCTCCTCCGCGGCCTTGCGTTCCGTGATGTCCCTGCTGATCCCCTGCAGCCCGATCACCCGGCCGTCTCTGTCTCGTGCGAATGTCACGCTCATGGACAGCCAGGCAATGCTGCCGTCAGACCTGTAGTGCGGTGCCTCGACAAGCATCGCCCTGTTTCTGTCCGCTTCGGGGTCCTCTTCCTTCAGCATCTCATCGCGGAGTACGGACGTGAATCGGTCGACGAACTGTGCGGGATAGTTCTTCTCCAGCGGAATCGACAGATACTCCTGTGGCGTGTACCCGAGTATTCTTTCAACCGAAGGGCTCATGTATGTCGTGTTGAACTCGAGATCAGTGGTCCAGATCATGTCGGACATGCTGTCCGCCAGGCGCCGGTACTCGTTCTCGCTCTCCTGGAGGGCCTGCTCCGTCTCCCTGCGCTTTGACTCAACGAAGATCCGGGCCACCGAGGCGGCGACGGCCCCCATGAACGACTCCTCGTCCGAATGCCACTGCCGCATCTCTCCGGTGTGCTCGCAGGAGACCACCCCCACCATCCTGCCGTCGACGGTTATGCCGACATCCAGCAGTGAGGCGATGCCGGAGGGTGTGAGATATCCTCCGACCAGGCCGCTGGTCCGCGCGTCGTTGCAGGCGTCAGGCGCAGACACGCTCCCCTCCGCCCAGATCGCCTCGAAGTACTCCGGGAACTCCTCCGTCTGCAGGATCCCGCCGCTGCTGAACATCCCACTCCCGGCGTCGTACAGCATGAGGCAACGCAGCTCTCTGCCGTCGGGCGAGAGCTCCCATACGCTGCAGCGGGATGTGCCGATCGCCCTCTGCATGACCTCGCACACTCTTTCCAGCGAACGGCGGATGTCACCGCTGACCAATTCCTGGCTGAACATCAGCTCTGCGATTGCGGACCTTTGGAGCCGGGCCCTTCCCGCGCTTTCTCTCAGCGCACCTTCCGCCTCCCTGCGCCCGGTTATGTCCTGGATCGTGCCCATGACCACCGGCGTTCCGGTGCTCTCTGTTCGCGCAAAACCCCGAACCTCGACCCACCGCCTGTTCCCCTTCGCTGTGATGATCTCAGCCTCCAGCGAGAAGGGGTTCCCCGAGGCCAGGCACTCCACTATCCCTTTCTGAAGGGCCGGAATGTACTCGGGGCAGTAGTACTTCACCCCCTCGACCAGGCCGGGACGATAGTCACGCGACTCCTCGATGATGTCGTATACGCCGTCGGTCCACTCCAGGTAGTCCGTCTCCGGACTCGCCTTCCACCCGCCAAGCTGGGCAACGCGCTGCGTTTCGCGGAAGAACGCATCCTTCTCCTGCAGCGCCCGCTCGGACCTCTTTCGTTCCGTGATGTCGACGTTGAACTCCGCGACCAGCCATTCGCCGCTCTTCTCCTGGAAGGGGATCGTGTGCACTTCGACGATCCGGCCTCCCTCGAGGGGGAGGGTCTCCTCGGAGACGACCGTCTGTTTTGTCTCGAGCGCCTTGGGAATCCTGCAGGTGGGGCATGGGCTGTCCAGCCCCATGAAGTACTCGTGGCACTTCCTGCCCTCCGGATTGCCGTACACCCTCTGCCAGGCGGGATCCACGTAGCGCAGGTTGTAACTGCTGTCCACAATGTCGATGCCGGTGCCGGTGATGCCGAGGATGTGCTGGATGCGCCTCCGCTCCTCGGCAAGCTCTTGTCGCCGTTCGTACTCCTCCGTCACATCGCGGAACACGAGAACCGCCCCGATGACTGCCCTGGAGTCATCGCGGATCGGAGCACAGCTGTCGGCGATCTGGTACTCGGCACCGTCCCGGGCTATCAGGGCGATGCCGTTGGCGAGATCGACCGCAACCCCCTCGCGCAGGGCGCGGAACATCGGGTTCTCCGCCTCTTCCCCGGTCTGCATGCTCACCAGTCGAAGAACATCTCCGATGGGCCTGCCTGCCGCCTCGCCGGTCGACCATCCGGTCAGGCGCTCGGCGACCGTGTTCAGGCTGACCACGGTGCCGTTCACGTCACAGGCGATCACGCCATCGCCAATGGACCGCAGGGTTGCGGAGAGGTGCTCCTCGCTCTCCCTCAGCCGTCGCGTACGCTCCGCGACCAGCCCCTCCAGCATCCCCCTGCGGCGAAGCTGCATATCGACCAACAGAACGACGGCGAGTGAGATCAGCAGGCCGGTCAGGGACGCCATCAGCACGGCGCGCTGTGGATGCAGCTGCAGGAAATCAGGCCCGGCCGAGTTGGTTACCGCGAACACCCTGCCATAGGCAAGGACCGGACGCACCAGCGAGGGGGTTCGCGGGATGCCGGTCGCAGCATCCGTACAAGCCAGCGTCTCGCTCCTCCCGTCAGGAGACAGCAGCGCGATCTGCATGGGAGTTGAGGCAACATCCAGGCCCGCGCTGCCCAGGAGATTCTTCATCCGTATCGCTGCGGCAACGAAACCCTGCTGGCAGCCTGCGCACCCGGGCTGAAACACCGGCCTCAGGACCAGCATCCCGGTCTGACCATCTCTTTCCTGGACAAGCCTGATCGGCTTCGTGGCCACAGTCATGCCGGTACTGCGGGCCTCAGTGATCGCCTCCCGGCAGACAGGGTCGGATCCGATGTCGTACCCAAGCGCCGCCTCATTGCCGCCCGCCGGAGCCGTGTAGAGTATCGGGTAGTAGACATCGCGCCCGGACGCCCTCACCCGCTCTCCCCGTTCGTCCTTCTCCCAGATCTCGAAACCGGCCATGCCCGCGGCGCGGGCTGCAGCCTCGAAGCCGGCCCGCTCATCCGCCGGTACGGCTGGTATCCACTCCCACGCCTGTACCGCCGGATTCCTGGCGAGGAAGCTTGTGAAGTGGTCGAACTCATCCGGGTCCACGAAGACGCTGCCCTCGTAGAACCGCGCCAGGCTCTCCAGCTCGGTGTCGCGGAGGCTTCGCATCGCTTCCGCGACCACGAGTGTGCGGCCTGCGGCCAGCTGATCGAACTGCCTGTTCGTCCCTTCGCGCTCGTTCTGGTGGGCTGTGTCAGCGGCGAAGAGCGTCAGCGCCAGCCCGGCAACAGCCGTCAGGATCGGTTCCGGACGGCGCATCCACTTCATGGCGCGCGCTGCGGGCCTTTCGCGACGTCCCGCAAGATGACCTGCCGCAAGCAGGACTCCTGCCATGGCGAGCGTGAGGAGGACAGGCGGGACCGCCGCACGGGCCAGCTTACGGTTCCAGTCGCGGGTCTCGATGTCCATGGCCAGCACCGCCATGACATCTCCCGCACCACGATCGACGATCGGAACAGCAGCCGAGATGAAGGTTCCCCAACGGTCGGTGAAAGGGCCCCCGGTTGCCGGCCGGCCGGTGGCAAACACCGTTCTGAAGGCTTCCGGCGCATCGTCGCGCAACTGCCCGGCCGGCGACTCGTCCGGAGAGCCGACCGGCTCATTGTCGACGAGGAAGAAGAGCTGCCCGTCGGACCCTTTGCCCAGGATGTAGATGAAGCGACAGTACGGATCGACCTGCATTACCGCGGCCAGCTGCTCCTTGAGCCGTGCGTAATCCGGGGTTTCCAGGTCAACGGAAGTACCCGAGAGGGCCTTCAGGCGTTCGACATTCACGGCCTGGGCGATCAGGCGGGCCCTTCCCAGCAGGTCTTCCCTCATGCCCCGGTCGGCCTGCCTTACTGTCCACCAGGATAGGATTGCGCCTGCTGTGAGCAGCAGCAGCAGGACCGCAGTCAGACGGCGTGTGCCCGTAGATGAAGCCTCCGTGCCGGCAGGTCTGGAGTCTTCCATCAGATCATGACCTCCAGAGGATCACGGCAGTCGTCCGTGTGTGCCGTCATACTCAGCCCCTGCAACCATCGCGCCGACTACGGCGGTCTATTGTTGTGAGTATCCGCCGGCAGTTGCTCCACGACCGGCGCCTTGCAGAGCCCGGTGGATGCGGCCGGTAATCCGGCAGGATCCGCCGTACGGAGCCTTCCTGCGCGCAACTCCGCCGGGCATCGCCCTTTGTGACTATCGGCCGGTTCTTCCGCCTTCTTCGCAACTACATCGGATGCGGATCGGGGAATGATGCACCCGGGGAGGACCCGGGCGGGAAGCCGGTTGGGGGGAGTGCTGCCTCTCTCTCTCTCAGGCTGCGGCTTCCTCGGGCTCTTCGAAGTCGCCGGATAAGCCCGCGCCCATGATCGCCTGTCGCAGTAGCTTCAACTCATTGTGCAAGGCCACTATATGACTGCTGGCAGCCTCTCTGTCGCCTCTCTCGGCCGCCATCTCGGTGTCGAGCGCGACCGCCCTCAAGCGCTCTCCGCCGACATTGGCTGACGCGCCCTTTATGCCGTGGGCCAGGCAGCCCGCCGCCCGCATGTCGCCGGACTCCAGCAGCCCCTCAAGCTCCCGTATCCGGGAGGGGATGTCCGCCAGGAACCCACTCAGGACAACCGCGAGCTGTGCATCATCCGCCGGCATCCGCTCCATCATGCCCGTCCTGTCCCAGACGGGCAGCTCGCCGCCGGCCCCGTCCACTGATGACTCCTGCCCCGTGGTGTCGCCGCCACGATCGGCTTCCGTCGACGACTCAGGCAGCCATCGACGGAGCGCATCTGCCAGGTCATGCGGCGAAATCGGCTTCGCGAGATAATCATCCATCCCCGCTTTCAGGCATTTCTCGCGGTCGCCCTGCATGGCGTTCGCGGTCATCGCGATGACCGGGATCTGCGGATCGATGCCTGCCCGTTCGCGACTGCGGATCGCCTGCGTGGTTTCATAGCCGTCCAGGACCGGCATCTGACAGTCCATCAGAATGAGGTCGTACGGAATGGACTCGAGCGCGGCGAGCGCCTCCTGCCCGTTGGCGACGGCATCAGCGCTCAGTCCCATCTTCCTGAGCATGACCAGCGCCACGGTCTGGTTTGTGACGTTGTCCTCGACCAGGAGAATCCTGCCTCTGCGGTCCCTGATCCTGGGGAATGCCTCCCTTGGCTTCCTTCCGGCAGGCATCGATCGGGAACCTGTGTGCGCTCCGCTGTCGTGACCGAGCGCCCTGGCCAGCACTCCGCAGAGCTCATTGAGACGTACGGGCTTCGTCAGGCAGCCGGAGAACCCGATCTCCGCAAGTCTTGATGCGCCTCCCTCCGTTCCAAGCGAGGTCAGGAGCACCAGCCGCGTTCCCGCAAGCGCGGGGTCTGCCAGTACCGAGCGCCCCAGCGTCTCGCCGTCCATCCCGGGCATCTGCATGTCGATCACGGCGAGGCGGAACGGATCGCCTTCCGCCAGCCCCCTGCGCAGGGCATCCAGCCCGGGCGGACCGCCCTCCGCCTCGCAAGGCCTCATGCCCCACGCGCTGAGCCGCGTGTGCAGGATTTCGCGGCTTGTCGCGTTGTCATCAACGATCAGGACGCGCACACCGTGCAGGCTCTCCCGGGCCCGGGACTCCGGACGCCGGGTGCCGGGCTGCTTCGTGAGGCGGGCTGTGAACCAGAACTCCGATCCCCTGCCGACTTCGCTGGTGACACCCACGCCGCCCCCGAGCATCCCGGCCAGCTGCTTTGAGATGGCAAGCCCCAGGCCGGTGCCGCCGAACTTCCGGGTGGTCGAGGTGTCCGCCTGCGTGAACTTGTCGAACAGTATGCCAAGCTTGTCCCGGGGAATCCCGATGCCGGTGTCACGCACGGCGAAGCGCAGGAGGGCGCTCTCCCTGTCCTGTGATTCCACAGTGACGCTGATCACCACTTCACCCGAGGGGGTGAACTTGATCGCGTTCCCGGCCAGGTTGGTGAGGATCTGGCGGATGCGGCCTGGATCACCCCTCAGCATCTGGGGGACATCAGGATCCACACCGCACATGAGCTCGAGCCCGCTCTCCTGGGCCCTCAGCGCCAGTGTGCCGGCGAGGTCATCGAGAAGGGCGGTGAGATCGAAGTCCAGGGTTTCCAGCTCGAGCCTGCCCGCCTCGATCTTCGAGAAGTCGAGGATGTCGTTGATCAGGCCGAGCAGGGACTCGCCGTTGGCGCGCACGATCTCCGCGTACCTGCGCTGCTCCTCGGTCAGCCTGGTGTCGAGGAGAAGCCCCGTCATCCCTATGACGCCGTTCATGGGAGTCCGGATTTCGTGGCTCATGTTGGCCAGGAACTCGCTCTTGGAGGCGCTGGCCCTTCCTGCCGCCGCAGCCATTTCCGATGCGATGAGAGTCTGCCTCTCCAGTTCGGCGTTCATCTCCTTCAGTGCGTTCTCTGCGCGCCTTCTCTCGGTGACATCCTCCGCAGAGCAGACAACGTACTCCACCGAACCGTCCGGACGGAGCTTCGGGGACTTCAGGATCGAGAGGAGCCTCTGTTCACCCGAGGCGTCGGGCACCCATTCCTCGCTCCGTACGGACCTGCCTGCGCTGAAAACCTCCCGGTTTCCCAGCCGGCACACTTCGACGACTTCCAGGGGGAAGATGTCGTACATGTCCCTGAACGACACCTCCTCCTTCTTCATCCCGCAGAAGGCGGCATGAGCCTCGTTTACCGCGCCGTAGCTGTGGTCGTCAGTGAGATACCAGACCTGGGTATGGATGTTGTCCAGGAGTATCCGCTGGTTCACCGCGGCGAGCGCCAGCTCCTCCCTGGATGCGGTGACCTCCTTCAGGCGCGAGAGCAGACCGGCGATCGACTCGCCCAGTCGCCGGATGTCCGCGGTTCCCCCGATCGCCAGCTTCCGGTCCAGGTCGTGGTAGTTGAATATCGACTGCACAGACGCCGACAGCGCCCGCATCGGCCGGGTGGCGATCCGAACGGTGAGCACGATGAAGACCGTGAGGGCGGCCACGATGCTGCCTATCATCGTGCGCATGAACCGCTCCGTATCCTTCAGCGTGGAGAGGACGGCGGAGCGGTCCGATACGGCGGTCACCCGGCAGCCCCAGGTGCACTCTGGCAGCAACACGGCGGAGCTGACCCTGTCAGCCTCCGGCACCGCAGTGAACAGACCGTTCCGAACGACGAGGCCTTTGTCTCCGAACTCGATCTGCACTCCATCCCCCGCCTTCTCGAGCCTCAGCAGTGAACCGAACTCCTCCCGGGTGAGAGCGATCCGCACGGCGCCTTCCCTGGATCCGTGCAGGATGATGGCGTGGGTGTATGTGATCCCGGACTCGTCGACTTCCCAGAACCCCGGGGTGCCGCCGGGATCATCCAGCCATTCGGCGATTCTCCGGGACTGCCCCGCCGGCCAGTTCGAGGCGATGACATCCCCGCGGAAGTCGAGCATGGCGATCCGGCCCGAGTGCGGGCTGTCGAGACCATGCACGCGGAGGGACTGGAAGAGGACCGGAAGGGATTCGGTCCGCTGCCGCAGATCAACAAGGCATCCACGAATGAAATCATTCTCCGCAAGGGATGCCGCCTGGTCCCTGACATCGTCCAGGCGCTGCATGAGCACCCGGACGCCTGCATCGGCGACCTGTTCCAGGCGAAGACGTTCCTGGCCGATGTACGTCTGCTCGAACCGGTGCCTGCCGGCCCAGGATAGTAGGGCCATCAGCAGGAGAAGGGGCGGGATGATCCGCAGCAGAATGTAGTGCGAGAGGTTCATCCGGCAGGTCGTCTCCCGTGGCCTGTGCCCTCAACGGGAACGACCTGCCCGTCGCTGTTAAACCTTGCCAGGTGGAATGAGGAGGCATTCAGGGCATCGTGCCGGCCCGGCGCGAACGGGGGCCGGTAGTCCTTCATCACCCCTTCGTGGCGCTCCAGGGATTCGAGCGCGCTGCGGACGGTCGGCCGATCCGTTGCGCCGGCCGCCTCTATCGCTTCGGCCAGGATGTGCACCAGGTCGTACGCGTGCGCCAGGCCGGGCACCGCCTGCGCCTCGAGGCGGCTGCCGAACTCGGGGAAGAGCCGCCTGTGCGCATCCCACAGGGCATCCGCCCGGTCGGGGACAGGAGGTTTGATGAAGGAGAAGGTCTGCAGGAACCTCAGATCGACATGCTGCAGATCCTCTCCGGCCAGCGCCCCGAAGTCTCCGCCGGAAATCCCCCAGTGCGAGAAGATGGGAAGCCTCTCCTGCTCATCCAGGGCGCGGAGGGCACGCAGCACCGTCAGCCCCTCGGGAGCATTTGCCACGAGAAGTATCGCGTCGATTTCTTCACGGAGGAAGACGCCGATCTGCCCGCCGAGATCCCTGACACCCCAGTTGAACCACTGCACAATGGGTTGTGGAAGGCCGTCCGCGACGGCCGCCTCTGTCATGGCCGCGTGGTTTGAGCGGCCCCAGCCGGTGTTCTCGAGCAGAAGCCCCAGGCGCCTGTGTCCATCCGCCTTCGCAGCCTTCACCAGGAACGGCCCGGCATCGGCGTCGCGCACGGAGACCCGGAAGACGTAGTTGGGCAGGTATCCGTTCTCCACGACAGTCGTTCCAGCGGCCCAGGGGATCAGGAAGATGACCTCCTTCTCATGCACAATCGGCAGCACTTCCAGGGCCGCCGGAGTGTGCAACCCGCCAAGCACCGCCACCAGGCCGGGTGTGTCCGCGAGTTCCGCCATGTGCGCCTTTGCCCGCGCAGGATTGCCGCGGTGATCCCGTTCGACGAGTTCCAGGGGGCGCCCCAGGACGCCGCCTGCGGAGTTGATCTCATCGATGGCGATGAGAGCGCCGCGCCTGATGGACTGCCCGGACTTGGCCGATGCGGCCGAAAGATCCGCATCCAGGCCGACCAGGATCGGATCCGGCGCCGTCCCTCCCTCAGAGCCGCGGGACTGCCCGGCGGGCAACAGAAGGAGCATCAGAACTGCCAGCAGCGCATGACGGTGCCGGATACTTCCGGGGCGGTTCATGGATAACGCATGACCTGTCATGCTCGCGATCCCCCCTGCGTGCAGATTCCCGCGCGTCCCCGGCAATCCATCACCTGTTCCTCTCACCGCCTGCCCCGCACCGACTTCTTCAGCTGCTCGAAACTCCTCACCAGATCACCCATCCTCTCCCTGGCGGCAGAGATGTCCCCGTCCCGGGCGGCCTTCTCCATCTCGGATGCGACGGCGCGCAGGCGTTCCCCGCCGATGTTGGCCGATGCGCCCTTGATCGTGTGGGCCTGCCGCCGCGTGCCCGATGCGTCACCTGCCTCGAGGAACCCTTCGAGGAGGGAGATCTGCCCGGGGACGTCGATCAGAAAGCCCTCGATGATCTTCGCAGCGAGGTCCTCATCCCCCATCAGGCGCGCCATCATCCCGGCCCTGTCCCATATGGAAGGCTTTTCAGCCAGGTTCTCCGCGCGGTCAGGCGCGCCATCCGGCTTGCCGCAGTCTGCCGGGCCTCGTGCTCCATCGCTTTTCAGGACTTCACCTCCGTCTGATGTCACTGTGCCTGATCCGTCCCGCTCATCGAGGGCCGGATGCCGTCTTCATGAGGCCCGGATCCCCCTGCATCCGGGCATGATGGACGATCCCGGTATCGACACTCCCGATGCCGTTCTTGCGCCCTCGCTTCTCGCGCCTTCTCAGGGACAATCGACCGGAATCCGCGACAGGACACGCAACGGTCCATACGACAGGAGATGCGCCTGGAGATGCGATACTGATCTCCAGCCGGAGATCTGCCGGATCCTGTCCCCCTGCCGGATGGGCAGAGTGGCGCGGGAAGGCCGGCATGAGGACTTACTCGCTTGCGTTGCAATCGTTTGCCTGCACGATACGACGTCGCGACCGGAGCCCCGGGCCATCGCCGGGCCGGATCCCGCTCTTCCATCCGCCGGATCCTGCAGAACCGTCGCCATCCGGCCTGCCGGCATCACGGCGGGTTTGCGCTGGTGGCGCCGGAACCCCATAATGCAGGGCATACGAAACCAGACACAGTTACAGAGCGGCTCAGCCGCGCAACCACATCAGGAAAGAGACCACATGCCCAAGAGGACCATTGGCACGGATCCCCTCTTCCTCGAGGCCGAACAACTGGCCCGGGAATATGCACGATTTCCGCGCAGCGGCAAGGAAGTCGCCCCCCTTATCCGCGGTGTCCTGTCGGATGAGGAGATAGAAGCGCGTCTGGATGACCTCCGCCGTCTGGACGTGGACACCTACGTCAGCCAGACGGTGTTCCCGTCCGAGGATCCCAGGCGGCCGGGCGCCAAGGCCGTTCTGCGCCGGATGCCCGGGCGTAGATACCGCGAACAGGAGTTCGGCCCGCTCTACGCCATCGAACTCGACATGGACCTCGGCCACGGCAACATCAGGCGGGTGGGAGTCATCGCCCAGGACCGCACCAGCAACAACGGCGTATGGATGCCCGAGCATCACCTGGAAGCGGCGCGCATGGTGCGCCAGTTCGCAGTCCACGACATGCCGATCGTGACCTTCATCGACACCCCGGGGGCGGATGCCGGGGCCGAGGCGAACCTTAACAACCAGGCACACTCGATCAGCGCGCTGATTGCGGAGTTCGCGCTGGTTGACGTGCCGGTTGTCGCGATCATATTCGGCAACGGATACTCAGGCGGCGCGATTCCCCTCGCCACCGCGAATGTGCTTCTCAGCGTTCGCGACGGGGTCTTCAACACGATCCAGCCCCAGGGCCTTGCCTCGATCGCCCGCAAGTATGAACTGAGCTGGCAGGAGTGCGCCAAGTACGTGGGGGTCTCCAGCTACGAGTTGTACAGGCAGGGCTACCTCGACGGCGTGATCGACTACGTCCCGGGGGAGAAGGAGAAGCTGCCAAACCTCATCGATGCCATCAGCAGCGGTATCCTAGCCACCGAGCAGAGGGTGCGCGAGTTCGTGGCCAAGAGCCCGGAAATCATCGAGCACTATCTGAGAAGCGTCCACCGCTTCATCGACCCGTCGGAGCCGCTGAGGAAGTTCCAGGAGCAGTCGTCCCTGGGCCGTTACGACAATCCGACGGAGCACATCAACATTTTCGGTGCGGCCTACAGGTACATGCGCTATCTCGGTATGCGGCAAAGGATCCGCTCCACGACGATCGAGCGCTACGGACGCCTCAGCACGGCATCGGTTCCAAGGGGCGATCTGCCGGAGCGCACGGAGCGAGAGCACCAGCAGACCTTCCAGAACTGGCTGGAGCGCCCCCTTGAGATCAAGTACGACGACTCACTCGCCCGCACCTGGAACCAGTTCAGGGACCGCAGTTCGGAACTGGACGACGAGCGCGGGCCGCTGACCAGGTTCCTGTTCGGGGATCCCCAGTCGAACTACCGGCAGGCACACAGGAACCTGCTCCTGACTTACGGATTCCATCTTTACAATCACTGGAAGGCTGCCGCACAGAGCAACTTCCCGGCCCTGATCGATTACCTCCGCTCCGGAGCCTGCCCCGTCCCGCCCGAGAAGGGCGACAAGACGGTGCTCGACATAATCTGCCAATCCGAACTGAGGGATGACTTCATCAGGGAGTGCGAGAACTTCCTCCTGCTTGATCAGATCTACAACAACATAGTCCAGGATCTGAAGTCCATCGCCCGTGAGGCGCGCGATACCAACACCATCTCACGCCAGTCGCTGCGGTTGCTGCTGGAGGAGTCTCTCAGGAAAGCCACCGAGGAACTGCTCAGGGCCAGGCCGGATGTTGCGGAAGGGGAAACGAAGCAGGAGGAACTCCAGTACCAGTTCATCTCCTGGCTGAACCACTTCGTCCGGCACCGCAACCGGGGGCGGTTCCTGAAGTCGGTGGAGCAGTGGAAGCGGATCGTGTTCCCGCGCGTCTCGGAGCCGCTTCTCGCGATAATCACCTTCATATTCGAGCGCCTTCTGCCGCAGTACTACGCCTCGGTGGGGGGACAACACGCGTATGACGGGACGATCAATCCGAGGAATATCGGTATAAAGGACTTCTGGAACAGGCTGACGATCGCCTACCAGGACCTCCTGATCGACGACGAGTTCCAGCTCATCAAGAAGAAGAAGATCGTCACCACCCGTGGAATACTGGACCGCTTCGCGGCCGAGTTCGAGGAACTCGACGCCAACCTTATGACGGCCGATCCGGTCAGGTTCCCCGGATTCCGCATCTCGATCCAGCAGGCGCTGAACCAGGGGGTGAAACCCTGCGGCGCGATCTCCGGAATCGCGAGACTGAAGCACAGGAGCATAAGGCGGCGGGTTGGCCTGCTTGTCTCCAACCTCGACTTCCAGGCGGGCGCATTCGACATGGCCAGCGCGGAGAAGCTCTGCGATCTCCTGGTCGAATGCAGCCGCCGCCGTCTTCCCGTCATCTGCTTCATCTCCTCCGGAGGCATGCAGACGAAGGAGGGGGCGGGCGCCCTCTTTCCCATGCCGGTTGTAAACGACAGGATCACCAGGTTCGTCAGGGACAACGATCTGCCGGTCCTCGTGTTCGCGTTCGGCGACTGCACGGGCGGGGCCCAGGCAAGCCTGGTCACACATCCCCTTGTACAGAGCTACTACTTCTCATGCACCAACATGCCCTTTGCGGGCCAGATAGTGGTCCCTTCCCATCTCCCCCTCGCCTCCACCCTGAGCAACTATCTGAGCATGGTTCCCGGCGCAATGCGGGGCCTGGTGAAGCACCCGTTCCTGCCCGGGCTTGACGACACGTTGCGCGGGATCGACCCGGAGATCCCGATTCCGAAGGAGTCGGTCGATGACGTTATCGAGCGGGTCCTGAACTTCATCCTCGAACCCGAGGATCTGGCTGTGAAGGCCGGCCCGTCGACCGTCAGTGATCTGGAGCTGATGCGCCCCTTCGAGCACGTGGTTGTCCACTCCCGCGGATGCACGGCGGTGAAGATAGTCGGCAAGGTGCAGGAGGCGGGGTTCGGCGTCATCCTGGTCCAGTCCGACCCGGACATGGATTCCGTTGCGGCCGACATGCTCCGGCGCGAGGTCGACAGGCTCATATGCATCGGCGGCAGCACGCCGGACGAGAGCTATCTGAATGCCCACAGCATTCTGCGCATCGCCGAGAGGGAGAAGGGCGAAGCCCTCCACCCGGGCATCGGATTCCTCTCCGAGAGCCCGGACTTCGCCGCTTTGTGCCGCGCACGGGGCATCAACTTCATAGGCCCGCCCGCCGAGGCGATGGTCATGATGGGCAACAAGTCGAACGCCATCAACACGGCGAAGAGAATCGGCATACCGGTGGTCCCCGGCAGTCACGGGATCATAACCGACCCGTCCCTCGCAGCCGCCACGGCCGAGGAGGTCGGTTACCCAGTGATGCTGAAGGCGGTGTATGGCGGGGGCGGCAAGGGGATCAAGATTGTAAATGAGCCGAGGAATCTCCAGCCGGCCTTCATGACGATCATGGCGGAGGCCAGATCGGCATTCGGGAACAGCGACATATATCTCGAGAAGCAAATCAGGAGCTTGAGACACGTCGAGGTGCAGGTTCTGAGGGACGGTGACGGCAATACGAAGATCCTTGGTCTCCGGGACTGCACGGTGCAGCGGAACAACCAGAAGATCGTCGAGGAGTCAGGATGCACCCTTCTGCCCGAGAAGCTCGAGAATCTGATGTACGAGTATGCGGCCCGTATCGCGGATGTCATCGGGTACACGGGCGCCGGAACCGTGGAGTTCATCTATGATCTCGACGCGAAGGCGGTCTACTTCATGGAGATGAACGCGCGGCTGCAGATCGAGCACCCAGTCACCGAGCAGGTTACGGGGATCGACATCGTGAGGCAGCAGTTGCGGATCGCGTCGGGCGAGTCGATCGCGGATCTCGAGGTCCACAAGGACGGATACGCCATCGAGGTCCGGGTCAACGCCGAGAGCGCGGGGCTGGATATGGGAGGCGAACTGGCGTTCCTGGCCAGTCCCGGCGAGATCACGGAGTACAATATGCCGAAGGAGGAGGGGATCGAGGTTCTCTCCGCCGTGGGCAAGGGCAAGACCGTCTCACCCTATTACGACAGCATGATAATGCAGCTGATTGCAAAGGGCCGTGACAGGGCGGATGCGATAGACCGCCTGCGCCGTTACCTCGACCATGTCGTCATCCGCGGGGTCTGCACCAACATCCCTCTCATAAGGCGCATCCTCTCGGACCCCGTATTCCGGACGGGCGAGTACGACACGAACTTCCTGAAGGGCTTCGTCCAGAGGATCGACCTGGAAGACCTGGTCGATGAAGTCGGACTCTCAAGCGGTACCACGGGCAAGGCCCTGGACCGGGA
Organism: uncultured bacterium; assembly: GCA_964636385.1. Lineage (GTDB taxonomy): Bacteria > Eisenbacteria > RBG-16-71-46 > CAIMUX01 > CAIMUX01 > CAZWSC01. The sequence goes on along the minus strand of CAZWSC010000038.1, from coordinate 28,865 downwards.
GGCGCTCCGCATCGAGGGAAGCACGGAGCTCAAGGTGCTGGCTCCGTCTCCGGGTGTATTCTTCCTGTCGCCCAACCCCGGCGATCCGGAGTTCGTGCGCGTCGGGGATGTCATAGACACCCAGCACACACTCTGCTTCCTGGAGGCAATGAAGCTCTTCCGACCCCTGCACCTGTCGAGCTACAACCAGGAGGGGGCGGAGATCTATGACAGCACCATGCACTGGGAGGTTGTCCGCGTCGTTCCCAGCCACGGTCAGGCCGTGAACAAGGACGACCTGCTGTTCGTGGTGAAACCGGCGGTATGATCGTGGTGAAACCGGCGGTATGACACAGCCGCGGCGCCGGGGATAGGCACGAAACTGCGCCAGCGCATCGTTCATGCGGACGTGCGGGGTCACATCGCCCCTGCACGCATCGTATGCGCGTATCAGCCCTGAGTACTCCCTCCTGCGCCTCTACCCGCCTTCTCGATCTTCGCCCACGTGTCCTTCAGCGAGACCGCGCGGTTGAAGACGAGCCGGCCGGGAGCCGAATCCACGGAGTCGACGCAGAAGTAGCCCATCCGTTCGAACTGGCAGAGGAAGCCCGCAGACGCCGTGGCCAGCGACGGCTCCACCCTGCATCCGGTCAGGATCTCAAGCGACTCAGGGTTGATTCCGGCCATCCAGTCCTCACCTTCCCCGACGTCACCCGGATCCTCCCTGGTGAAGAGCCTGTCGTACAGTCGCACCTCGGCCTCCCGGGCTTGCCGCGCCGAGACCCAGTGGAGGGTCCCCTTGACGCGCCTGCCGTCGGGGGCCGAGCCTCCCCTGGTCCGGGGGTCGTAGGTGCAGTGCAGTTCCACGATCTCGCCGGTATCCGGGTCCTTCACGGCATCCGTGCAGGTAATCAGGTAGGCGCTCCTCAGGCGGACCTCGCGCCCCGGCGCCAGGCGGTGGAACTTCGGCGGCGGATCCTCGCGGAAATCGTCCTGTTCGATGTAGAGGGTCCGTGAAAACGGAACCATGCGTGTCCCGGCGGACGGATCCTCCGGGTTGTTGACGAGCTCCATCTCCTCGACGAGGCCATCAGGGTAGTTCGTCAGGACCACCTTGAGGGGGCGCAGCACGCCCATGACCCGCGGAGCCCGCCGGTTCAGGTCTTCCCTGAGACAGTGCTCCAGAAGCGCCAGGTCCACCGTGCTGTCCCGTTTCGAAATCCCTATCCGCGAGCAGAAGTCGCGCACTGCCTCCGGTGTATAACCGCGCCGCCTGAGTCCCCGCAGGGTCGGCATCCGTGGATCATCCCATCCCGATACGCGCCCTTCCTGCACCATCTGGCGCAGCCTCCGCTTGCTTAGCATCGTGTATGTCAGCGCCAACGGGGCGAACTCGATCTGCCGGGGATGGCAGGGGACGGGGAGCTGGTCCAGGAACCAGTCGTAGAGGGGCCTGTTGTCCTCGAACTCCACCGTACACAATGAGTGCGTGATCCCCTCCAGGGCGTCGGATATGCAGTGGGTGTAGTCGTACATCGGGTAGATGCACCAGGCATCACCGGTCCTGTGGTGCGTTGCGCGCCGGATGCGGTAGATCACGGGATCACGCATGTTGATGTTGCCCGAGGCCATGTCGATCCTGGCCCGCAGGACGTGCGCCCCGTCCTCGAACTCCCCGGCCCTCATCCTGCGGAAGAGATCCAGGTTCTCCCCGACCGGGCGGTCGCGGTATGGGCTGGGCCGCCCCGGTTCGGTAAGCGTCCCCCTGTACTCCCGGATCTGCTCCGCCGGGAGGGAGTCGACGTACGCCTTGCCGTCCATGATCAACTGCTCGGCGTAGTCATAGAGCTTCCCGAAGTAGTCCGAGGCGAAGTAGAGCCGGTCCTCCCAGTCCCAACCCAGCCATCGGACATCATCCTGAATGGCCTCAACGAACTCGGTATCCTCCTTGGCAGGGTTGGTGTCGTCGAATCGGAGGTTGCATCTGCCCCCGTACTCGGCGGCAATCCCGAAGTCGAGGCAGATGGCCTTCGCGTGACCGATGTGGAGATACCCGTTCGGCTCCGGCGGAAAGCGGGTTGCCACACGCCCGCCGTGCTTTCCGCTTCGCAGATCCTCCTCCACGATCGTGCGGATGAAGTCGAGCGACCTGCGGGGCTCGGCGACCTCCTGGCCTTCTGTGGTATCGGCGGCCGGGCGTACACCGCCCGGGCTGTCTGGTCCGCTCATCGTTCTCCCTGCCTTTGTGATGACGCCGCCGCCATCAATCCGATGGTTTTGCGAAGTCCCCGGGGGTGAGCCCGGTGTTGATCTCCATGGACGTGATGTTGACGGTTGCAAAGGTCCGGTCCTCGGCCACGATCTTCCGTGTATGGGGCCAGCTCAACCCCCCGACCTCGCGGAAATCCCCGTACAGTTCGCTGACAACCCCCTCATAGCCCGACCCGCCGGGGACGACACCCCGGTGATCCATGCGCAGAATGAGGTGGGTACCGGCATCGATGTATAACCTCCAGCCTGCAACCTGCTCATCGTGGATGGCGAGCACGAAGGCATCCCTTCCGTTCACCTCGGCCGGATCGGGAAGAGCCTGCGCCTTCAGCATGGGGTGTTCCCACAGGACCGTCAGCAGCGAGCGACGGATGTTCTGCCGGGAACTCTCCAGCATGTCGGGGGTCATCTCCCTGATCATGCCCTGCGGAGGCTGGGATACCCAGCCTGACTCTTCGCAGAAGCACTGCACCATGGTGCCCATGGGAAGGACCTGATCGAAGCGTGCGCAGTGCGGCAGCAGGCGTTGGGCTTTCGTTGTCATCTCGAGGACCATGTCCTGGACCTCGAATCTGCCTTCCTCTTCGTACGTGATGTCCCTGAGACCGGCAAGGGTCTCGCCTCCCATGGCCTGCGCCGCAAGAACCAGCAGTTCGCTGCCCCGGGCGAAGTCCGCTTCGGTGGGTTCGGGGAGTTCACCGCCCGGAGGAGGCGGAATGCTGATGTCCATCTCCAGAACCGGATTCATCCCGGAAATGGCGGGCAGAACCCTGTCCCTGTTGCCTACGACCAGGGTGGCGAACTCTTCGGGCCTGACCATCCTGCGAGATGCCTGGAGCAGATCATCCGCTGTCAGGGTGGTTATCGACTCCTGGTACCTGTCCAGGAAGTTCCTGGGGTATCCGTAGAACTCATACTGGGCAAGGCGGTTGAGAACCGCCCACCTGGACGACAGTGTGAAGACAAGCGAGTTAAGGATGCTCTCGCGTGCCCTCTCCACCTCTTCATCGGTGAACGGCTCCGTCAGCATCCTGTCTATCTCGTCGTGCACATACCCCGCCGCAACCCCAACCGAATCCGACTGGGTTATGACATAGAAGAGCGTCGGGCCCGGGTGATGGAAGCCCGCGCCGGAACTGGATCCGGCAGCGTATGCGAGCCCGCGCCTGGTCCTGATCTCGTTCAGAAGACGGCTGGAGAATCCGCCTCCCATGATCTCGTGGGCCATTGCCATGGCCGGGAAGTCGGGATCGCTGCGCAGAAGGCCCAGGTGTCCCATGATGAGTATGCTGTTCGTGGCGTCGCCCTTGTGCGCGAAGTGGACTCCCCGTGCGGGACTGGAAGAGACCGGGGGATCCGGCGGGAGAGGGGCCGTGGAGCGCGGCCAGTCACCGAAGATGTCGGCAAGAAGTTCACGCACCGCCCTGGTCCGGAAGTCTCCATAAACGGTCAGGATGATGCGGTCAGGATGGAAGAACTGACTGTGAAAGCTCCCGAGATCGTCGCGTGTGATCGCCTCGATCGTGGCATACTCGGTGTGCCTGGCATAGGGATGTCCCGGGCCGAAGATCAGCTTCGGCAGCTCCCGCCCCATGATGCTGAAGAGCTCGTCGTTGCGGGAGGATATGTAGGTGTACTCCTTCCTCTTCGCGAGATCGATCTTGTCCTCGGGGAAGCCGGGATTGCGCAGCAGGTCGGCCATGATGCGCAGTCCCTCCTCGATGTCCTCGCTGAGCGTCGACACCGACACCGATCCCTCGGTGTCCGACACGCTGATCTCGATGCTCGCACCCATTCCCTCCAGCCTGTGATCCAGCTCATCGCCGGGCAGGGTTTCGGAGCCGCCTGTGCGCAGAACCTCGGCTGTGATCGCCGCGAGTCCCACCTTGTCAGGGGGGTCGTACATCGACCCGATGCGCATCAGAGCGCGTGCGTCGACCAGCGGGAAGTCATGGTCTTCCAGGAAGTAGACGATCATCCCGTTGTCCATGATAATGCGCTCGGGCTCCGGAACCTGGATCCGGCCCAGCGGCGGGAATTCCATCGTCCTGGGGTCGACCCAGACATCCTCTCCTGCGGCGCCGGCCAGGACCGGGATGGCCAGAAGCGCGGCCATCAGCCCGAACAGGAGACTCTGCCTGCAGAGACTCCCGGCGCTCCTGCGGGCTGTTGAGTGCCGGCTGTGGCGTCTTGCTGAATAGCTGCTCATGACTCAGGCCTCCTCAGAACACCGACAGTGCGGTTCTCATGGCGGAACGTCCTTTGAGCCGCCTCGCGGATATCCTCCGCAGTCACGGCTTCAAGCTCATCCAGGTACGTGAACAGCTTTCGCCAGTCTCCGTGTTTCTGGTGATACTCGGCCAGAAGGCCGGCAAGACCACTGTCCGACCTGACCCTGCGAATGAACGATGCCCTCGCCCTGCGCCTCACCTTGTCCAGTTCAGTCCCGGTTGGGCCTTCATCGGCAAGACGGGCAAGCTCTTCATATACAGCCTCCTCGACCTGTGCCGGAGTGGCATCCCTGGCCACGATGTTGTGCAGCACGAGGAGGTTGTCGTACCTGTCACCCGGGAAGCCGGTCCCGCCACCGATATTGACGGCGATCCCGTCCTGTTTGACCAGCCGCTCGTACAGACGGCAGGACCGTCCGGATGCCAGTATGTCGGCCATGAGCTCGTATACATGCGCATCCGGGCTGAGAGCGCCGGGCACAAGGAAGCCGATGACGACAAACGGCTGTGAGTCCTCCTCGACCGTCACGCGGATCTCCGCTGTGTGGGCCGGCTCCCTTGTGCGCAGGGGAGGAGGCGGGGGCGCGGCGCTCACTCCGGAGAAGTACTTCGCGGCCAGTTCGCGCGCCGTCTTCAGGTCAACGTCCCCCACCAGGGCGATCGTCATGTTCCTTCCGACGTAGTGCTTCCGGAAAAAGTCCCAGGCGTCCTGGCGGGTGATGCTCTCCAGATCCGAGGGATGCCCGATGAGGCCGTTGCCGTACGGGTGGGCGAGGAAGCTGGACATCCACCAGGCCATGAAGGCCCGCTGCATCGGGCTTGATTCACCGAAGCGCCTCTCCTCCTGCACCACCATTCGCTCCTTGTAGAACTCCCGGAGCACAGGCTGCGTCATCCGGTCGCCCTCGAGACGGGCCCACAGCTCGATTCGATTCGAGGGCAGGCTGTAGTAGTACTGCGTGGCGTCCATCTCCGTAAACGCATTCAGGTTCACCGCGCCGTTCTCCTCCAGGATCCTGGAGAAGTCGTTGGGGACGGAATACTCGAAGGCCCTGTCCATCTCCTCCTTCAACGCCTGTTCAAGCCCCTCGAGCACGGCAGGATCGGCCGCACGTCCCCGGGTCCTCTCGGCCTCCAGCGCCTCGAGCGCCTTGTCGACACGGGCAATCGCCGGGATCTCGGCCTGGCGGTCGGTGGTGCCTATGGTTTCTGTCCCCTTGAACGCCATGTGTTCCAGCATGTGGGCGATCCCGGTGATCCCGGCAACCTCATCCACTCCGCCGGCATTGACGTAGGTGCGGAATGTGAACACCGGGGCGTCGTGCCTTGGAAGCACGAGGAATGTCAACCCGTTCGGAAGGGTGAACTCCTGCACCTGCGACTCCAGGTCCGCGAACCCGGATGCCTGTGCCGGCCTCAGAGGCCCGAAAATGCCCGCCACCAGAAGGCACAGGATCAGTGTGGATACGCATCTTGTCATCTCTGCCTCCGTGAACTGAACCGGGTGAGCCCCGGCCGAAGACCGGGTTCGTCAATATCGGCTGCGTAATGCCGGGCCTGAAGACACCCGGGACGAAACCGACGTGGCCGACAGGGTAGCACGGAGCGCCCCGACGCACAATCGCGGCTCCTGCGTCGCCCCTCCCTGCTCCCTTCCCCCCCGGTCTCACCCGATCAGCACAACCTCCAGCTCCGTCCCATCTACAGGATCACTCAGACCACGCGGCGCCCTCACGTCGCCTGCGGCGATCTCCCGCTTCCGCCGCGTGTAGTACCCGCGGTTGACCCTCGCCTCCCTGGACTCGGCCGTCGCGTGATGCAGGTGGAGGGGAAACTCCTTGAGGAAGATGTTCCTGCCCCGGATGCCGGCTCGGTAGAGCCTCCGGCCCAGATCATCGTCCTCGTTGCCCCATCCCTCGTAGGTCTCGTCGAAACCGTTCACGGCTTCCAGATGCCTTCTATGTATGCCGAAGACACCGGAACGGAGCTTCGGCCTGCATCCGAGGGCGGGAACCAGGGGATGAAGCCGATACGCCCAGAGATCCCTCCGGTAGCGGGAGAGGAGCCCCCTGCGCTGGATCCGCTCAGGGATGCTGCGGTGAAGGCCTGCCCGCACATCCTCGCGCGTGATGCGCGATGTCTGCTCTTCCGAGAGACGGATCGCATGGGCGACCAGGAAAACCCTTTCACAGTTGCAGGCCCTGAATGCCGCGACATAACCCGGTGTGAACATGATGTCCTGGTCCAGGAAGAACAGCAGGTCTCCGCCCGCGACACGGATGCCGTTGTTCCTGCACCGCGCGCGCCTCGAGCCCCTTCTGGGCTGACGCACATAGACAACCGGAAAGGGCAGTCGACCCCCCCTGGACCGGAGGGCGCCGGAGACATCCTCCCCTGAGCCGTCATCCGTCACGACCAGTTCATCCACCATCGATGTCTGGCTGCACAGGGATTCGAGGACCAGGTCGAGGTGTTGAAGAGGGTTATACACCGGCATGATTGCGGAGAGTTTCACACCTGCATCTCCCTGCCTTCGCCTGCCGGGGCGCCGGCCGCCGAATGCCACCTCTTCCGGTTGCGGTGGAGTACGGTTCGCGGAAACCCCGCAAAGGCCCACAACAGCAGCTTCGCGTAAAGCCCGACCAGCCTGCCAGGATCCCTCCCGACAAGGCTCCTGAAGAACGCCTTCAGCAATCGTGCCAGGTAGTTGGCTGAGAGTTTGAGCCGTGCGATTACGGCGATCGCCCTCCCGGCATGCTTTCCGTAGTAGTGGAGCAGGGACGCGGCATCCTCCATCAGGATGTCCAGCCTGGCCGGGCTGCTCCTGCCGTGGAAGTGCTGGAGGCGGGCCCCCGGGACCAGCGCCAGCTTCCACCCCTTCCGGCGGATGGCGACCGCGAGGTCATCCTCCTCGTGGTAGAGGAAGATCCGCTCATCGAAGCCGCCGACCTCCCGGAAGACATCCGTCCTGATGAACAGATTGGAACCGCTCAGGCCCTCGACTTCAACCGGACCGGAGTCCCGTCCGCCCGCGGGAAGGCGTGGAACCGTGTCGAGGGATGGCCTCCCCAGGATTCGCGGCGGTCTGCGCGTGGACCGGACGGGGCGCATGTCGCCGTCGAACTGCCGGGCGCCGCAGACTGCGACCCCCGGATGTGCATCGAGGCACTTGCACAGCTCGTGAAGCACATCGTTCAGGAACAGCGTGTCGTTGTTCAGGAAGTAGAGATACCTGGACCTGGTGTGGAGCGCCCCGAGGTTGCAGGCGCCTCCGAAGCCGAGGTTGGTCTTCGACACCCTGACGTCCAACCCCGGGAACTCCCGCCTGAAGGAGTTCTCATCGAACTCCCTGGACGCATTGTCGACCAGCACGATGTCGTGTGACGGCGGGACTTGTCCGGAGCGCTCGAGCACCGACCGCAGGCACCGGCGCGTGTACTCCCCGGTGTTGTAGTTGAGCACAACAACCGTTACGTCGGTCTCCGACACTTGAGCCTCACCCGGCCGTGGAGCGATTGCCGCCGACGGCGTTCGCGAATATCCGTTCCATTGCCGCCGCGCGCACGCGCGATGAGGCCATCTCCTGCATCCTCGCACGTCCCGCGCCTCCCAGCTTCACACGCAGCGCCTCATCCCGGAGCAGCCTGCACACAGCCTCCCGCAGGCATTCCGGATCCCCCGGCGGAACCACAAGACCGCAGACGCCGTCGTCGATCAGCTCCTTCGTCCCGGCGACATCGGTCACAACAACGGGAACACCGGCAGCCAGGGCCTCCCGTGTCGTACCGGTCAGTCCCTCCCCCTCCACGGCCGGGTTCACGCTTACCGTAACACCGGGCAGCAGCTCGTGAACATCGGTCCGAAACCCCGTGAAAGTGAGCGCTTCCGCGACGGCCGGGGAGCAGGCGCCGAGCAGGGGATCCTTGTCCCCTGCGCCTATCACGACAAACCTCGCGGACGGAAACTCGGCCAGGATGCCCGGAATGCTCTCCAGGAAGTGCCGGTGCCCCTTCCGGGGCAGGATGTTCCCCACGACTGCCACAACGGGAACACCAGGGGCGATTCCGAACTCCCTGCGAAGCCTGCCGGGATCCGTGGGCCGGAAGTGGCGGTCATCTGCGGCCTGGTATACCACTTCAGTCTTCAGTCCCAGGCGCTCCGAAGAGCGGGCGATGAGTTCCTTCGTCGACTTCGACACGGCCACGATGCAGCGAACACGAGGGTGATGATACCTGATCCGTGCGGCAGCGTCGAAGCCGTAGTTGACGCCCCTGTGGCCGACTATGGGCATGTTCGTCCCGAGTGTCGCGAGAAGGGCGACGGTCAGAGCCCTGCCCTTGACCGCGTAGATGACCTCGGTGCCGTCCTCCCGGATTATCCGGCGAAGCGCCAGGGCTCCCAGGGCAAGACGCCAGCCCCTCATCGGGACAACTGCCGGCAGAAGACCTTCACCCTCCAGTTCAGCGAAGCGTGTCGAAGCATACACGTCACGTGGAGGCATGAAGACCAGTCGCACCCTGTGCCCGAGATTCCTGAGTTCTCCGGCCAGCTGGACTGCCTGAACGGCGCCGCCCGATACGATCTTGTCCTGTCCGACTGCGATCAGTATGCGCATCAGTGTTTCACAGCAGTTGCAGGCGGTACAGATCGGCGTATCGCCCGGAATCGCGCAGCAGCGACTCGTGCGTACCCAGCTCGACAATCCGACCGCGGTCCAGCACGGCTATCCTGTCGGCCTTCTGGATGGTGCTCAGGCGGTGTGCAACTATGACCGCGGTGCGGTCCCGGACAAGGTTGGCTATGGCCCGCTGGACGAGTTCCTCGGACTCCACATCCAGGCTAGATGTGGCCTCGTCAAGAAGAAGTACCTCCGGCTGCCGGCAGAGTGCCCTGGCGATGGCGATCCTCTGCTTCTGTCCGCCCGACAGCCTCACCCCGCGCTCACCCACAAGCGTGTCGTATCCGTTCGGGAGCTCCATGATGAAGTCGTGTGCGTGGGCCGCAGCGGCGGCCGCCTTCACCCTGTCCTCATCCACCTGTGAAAGCCCGTATGCTATGTTGTTGCGTACGGAGTCATCGAACAGGATGACATCCTGGGTCACAAGCCCCAGCCGTCCGGCAAGCTCCTTCGGATCGACATCGCGCAGATCGATGCCGTCCCATCGCACCGCGCCCCCGGTCGGGTCGTAGAACCGGGGTATCAGGTTCAGCAGCGTGCTCTTGCCCGCACCGCTCCCGCCCACCACCGCCACGACCATTCCCTTCGGTATCTCCAGATCAACCCCCTCGAGCACCAGCGCATCACCGTAGCTGAAGCTCACTCCCTCGAACCGTATTCCATCCCGAAGCGGAGGGAGGGGCTTTGGATCGGCCGGAACCTTCACGTCAGGCTGCGCATCGAAAACCGCCAGAACCCTCTCGGCCGATGCGAGCCCCCGCTGCACCTCGCCCCAGGCGTTCCCGATTATCTTGACGGGATGCATGAGACTGAGGAGGGCCCCGAGGAACACCATGAACCCACCGACGCTTACATCGCTTTCGGGGTTCAGCACCAGGCGCCCTCCGAACCAGAGGACCGAGAGCGCAATGATCGAACTCAGCAGTTCGCTGAGCGGGGCGACCCCGGCGTGAACGCGCGTAAGCCGCCACTCGCTCTTCGTGATATCCCTCGTCCTTTGCGAGAACTTGCCGGTCTCGATCTCCTGGGTCTGGTATCCGATCACGATCCGTATGGCGCCCATGGCCTCCATGAATGTGCCCAGCATTTCGGAGATCCGCTGCTGGGTGCGCAATCCATAGCGCTTCAGGCGCCGGGTCAGCCTGTGGAACACCGTGACCAGGAGGGGAAGGGCCACGACACTCAGCAGTGTCAACCTGAGATCCACATACAGGGCAAGCGCGAGAAACACCACTGCCTGCATCAGGTTGAAGAGCAGTTCGGCGGCGTTCCTGATCACCATGGCGCGGAGCTTCTCCACGTCATGCACGATCCGCGTCACAAGATCGCCGGTCCTCTGCCGTGTGTAGAATGCGAACGACAGCCGCATCATGTGCGCGAACAGGTCGTTCCTGACACGCCTCATCAGTTCCAGCTCTATGCGGATGATCGAGAGCTTGTAAAGGTACCTGGTGGATGTTCGCAGTAAGATGAGGATGGCGGCGGTCACCACCAGGACCGAAAGCACCCTGTACCTGTCGGACCTCGCAAGGGCGTCGAGGATATCCCCGCGCAACTCCCTCTGTACCAGATCCAGGGAGGCCTTTCGCTGGAGTGCGTCTCCCAGGTTGTCCCGGAGGTTCCCCGCAGCAACGCCAAGCCCTTCGAGGAGGTCGACCGGTTCCTCCGGATCGGCGGTCTCCGAGAAGACCTTGCCGAAGACGGGGTAGAGGAGGGCGATCGAGAAGCCCGAGAAGGCCGCAGACAGCGTCATGAAGATAAGCCCCACCACGAGCAGCGGGGCGAGCGGTTTCAGGTACCGGAGGAAGTACAGGTAACTGCGAAGCATGGCGGAGACGGTACTTTGGGATTTACCTTGAGTCAATCGTCCCGTGTTAGTTCCGTTTTCAGGCGCAGCTTCCAATAGAGTGCGGCAATTGGAGATCGCGCTATCTCGAACCAGTACAGCCCGGGATGTAAGAGCCTCATCTGCCACTTCAGCCGGCGGATCTGGCTCTTCGTCAGGGTGTTCCGGCTCGATCCATGCCGCCTGTACCGCAGGAGCGGCTCCGGAACGAGCACACCCCGATAACCCATCTCGAGAAACCTGATCCAGAGTTCGTGGTCCTCGTGACCAAGCCGCCATGCGGTGTCGAACCCGCCCGACGCGACGAACACCTCCCGTCGCATCAGCGCGGAGGCATGCACGAAGTTGTACCTCAGAAGCGACTTCCGCCTGAAGGGGCGGGATGGCCAGACGCGGCTTTCCGTGCCGAAGTAGCGCATGCCGGTGTAGGCGTATGCGACGTCGCGCGGGGCATCGGCCAGGGCGTGCAGGCAGGATGACACATATGTGTGCTCGAGGATGTCATCCGCATCGAGGAACATCAGGAACTCGCCTGTACACCCGGCAGCACCCCTGTTCCGCGCCGCACTGACGCCCTGGTTCTCCTGTGTGATGACCTGCACGGGATATCGCCTGGCCACATCGGCGCTTCCGTCGGAAGAGCCGTCGTCGACAACCACTATCTCGACAGGGCTGTGGCTCTGTCCCAGGACGCTCTCCAGCGCTTCGGGAAGAAAGGCCGCGTAGTTGTGGCTCGTGATGACGATCGAGACGAGGGGACCGCTCACGGCGCTTCTCCATGCGGGGCGATGATGACGCGATACTCCTGCATGATCCCTCCCGGGCCGGGGCGTCCGGATCAGCAACACGATCCCGGCTGCGGAAAAGCTATCAGATCGGTCCTGCATCCGCAAAGGCGCTGCTGTTGCGCAGATCGCGTGTGGGGCGCCACCCGGAGCGTAAGCGCGCGCCGATGCGGCAGGACTCCGGGTCCGCCGCCCCGCTGGACCCCGTGCGTGAACCGGGTTAGGATTGTCCAGTCACGGGTGCTCAGTCCGAATGGAGGGATCACGTTGAGCGGCAGACCTGACACAGGACATTTCACGCCGGAAGACTTCCTTGCGGAGGCGAGAGATCTCCTTGCCGGGATCGAGGCGACGGAGAACCTCGAGGAAGTACGACATGCCCTCTACCGCCGCGTCGGGGAGATCCAGTACCTCGCCCTTGGCGGTGGCTCCGCCATCCCTTCGGCGCGCAGGATCCGGATAAACGACTGCTCGAATGCGCTTCGCAGCATGCTCATGCCCCGCTCATCCAAGGTCGCCAGGTTCGACATCGTCCGCGAGATCTGGAAGGCGGTCAGGGGAGGCGCCCGGCCGGATCTCACCCCGGCCTTCTGGGCCGATCTCATCCACATCGTCCGGGGTCTGGAGGGACGGGCTCCGCATACGACGATCGAGGAGGAGGACATCTTCGAGGAGCTGGCGGGACGCGAGGCTGCGCAGGTGCGGTCCGAGGCGCTCGACGCGCTCTGGAGCAGGCTGGAAGAGGCTGCCGCCCGGTACCCGGACGGGCTCGAAGCTGATGCGCGCGACCGTCGCATGGTGCGGCGCCGCAGAATCCTGGAGGCACTGGGAGGATCCGAGTCGGACTGGTACGAGTGGACCTGGCATCTCAGGAACATCATCACGGACGCAGACCAGCTTGTGCGTGTGATAAACGTGGACCCGCAGCAGGTCGAACTGGTCCGTCGCGCAAGGGAGGGACGCCTGCCGTTCGCCGTGACGCCCCACTACGCATCCCTCTTCGACGACGATCCCGAGTCCGGGAGGGACCGTGCCGTCCGCGCCCAGGTCCTGCCTCCGGGATCATACGTGGAGAGCATGCTGCGTGCCTCCCGTGACAGGGCGGCAGCCCTGGACTTCATGCGCGAGTACGACACATCCCCGGTCGACCTCATCACGCGGCGCTACCCGGGAATCGTGATCCTCAAGCCCTACAACACCTGCCCCCAGATCTGCGTCTACTGCCAGCGCAACTGGGAGATAGAGGAGGCGCTGGCTCCGGACGCCCTGGCCGACAACAGGAGCATCGAGCAGGCCATCTCCTGGATCGAGGAGCGCCCGAGCATCCGCGAGGTGCTTGTGACCGGGGGGGATCCCATGGCGCTGGGCGACCGGAAGCTGATGTCGATACTGAGGCGGATCGCCCGCATATCCCATGTCGACAACATCAGGATCGGCACCCGCATGCCGGTCACGGTTCCGATGAGGATCACCCCGGGCCTGGCGCGCATGCTGGGATCGCTGCGTGAGCCGGGGCATCGGGACATCTGCGTCGTAACCCATGTGCAGCATCCGTACGAGATCACCCCGGACACCGTCCGCGCGGTCGATCTGCTGCGCAGGGCGGGGATCGGCGTGTACAACCAGCAGGTGTATACCTTCCACGTATCCCGCCGCTTCGAGTCGGTCAAGCTGCGCATGGTGCTGCGACGCGTGGGTATCGACCCTTATTATACATTCATGCCCAAGGGCAAGAGCGAGACCGCCGACTACCATGTGCCGCTCGCGAGGATCCTGCAGGAGAGCAAGGAGGAGGTGCGCCTGCTGCCGGGCATCCTGCGAACCGACGAGCCGGTGTACAACGTGCCGAGGCTGGGCAAGAACCACATCCGGGCGCGCCAGCACCGCAACCTCGTCTCCATAATGCCCGACGGCTCGCGAATGTACGAGTTCCACCCCTGGGAGAAGAACATCACGGAAAGGGACCCGTACCTTGCCGACACGATGCCGATCCTGGAATACCTCAACCGCCTTGCCGGCATCGGCGAAAACCCGGAGGACTACCAGAGCATCTGGTACTACTTCTGATCGCCGGTGTCCGCCGTTTCGGACACCACGGGGCTCCCGCCTTCCTTCCGGTTCCCTGATCCGCTCGCCTTCAGCGCCGACACGATCTCCTTCCCGTACACGGAACCGGGGAACAGGTGCGGCACCAGCCCCTGGAGGAACTGCCGCCGCTTGAACGCCTGGTGGCTGGCGTAGTGCTCGCTGTGGATGGTGCGGAGATAGCTCTCCAGGGTGTAGATCTGGATCTCGGAGGTGAATGCGTAGGGCATGGGCAGGCGGGGCCGTTCCGGGTTGTACAGGACATCGACCTCGGCCTTGAACACGTCGTAACCGGAACTGGAGAACGAACCCAACTTGTCCCGGTCGTCCGGGTTCTCAAGGGTGTTCACGACATTCCTGACCCTGAAGATTCCCCCGAAGACGTCGAAGAGGGCATCCCTCATGGCCTCCACTTCCCTGAGATCATGGACGATGAACATGGCGCCTATCAGGTCCTGGATCCAGCGGGGATCGTTCTCCCCCTTGCGCAGCATCTTGCTGACGATCGAGGCGCTGCGCCGCTTGGTAAGGCCTTCCAGGAACTCCGTGGGACCGGCGTGATGATAGACGTCTCCCGGCTTGTACTGGTGTGGGATCACCTCCCGCTTGAACCTGCAGGTGTAGAAGTAGATCCTGACCCTCGAGACGTGCCGGTTGGATGGCAGTGCCACTTCCCTCAGATCGAATGACCAGCACTCCTGGCCGTGGCGCGCCGGACCCAGGGTGTACTCCATGGTCTCGCCGTCCGGCCGGATGTTGTAACAGATGTCGCACCGGCGTCTCGCGGCAGTGTGGGCAAAGAGGGTCCGGTCGATGATCCGTTCGAAGAACTCCTTGTGTTCGCTTCCGCGCTGGACCTCCCAGTTATGGTCCACATCGAAGAACAGCTTGGCCAGGTACAGCTTCCGCTGGGCCTCGAACGAGACGCGGCGGTCCTTAGAGCCGAACACAAGGGCGAACAGCTCCTGGAGATCGGGGCATCCCATGACCTCGGGACGGGGCGTCACAAGGCGCCGCATCTCCGAGGGGATCATCAGGAGCAGCTCGCCTATGTAACCGGTTGCCTCGTTGAGATAGTAGGCGGCGGTCGTGAGGTTCGCCTGCAGCGGGCGTTCCACACCCCTCGGCTGGAACACCGAGTTCAGAAAGGCGTTGTAGCGCTCCGGGTCGTTGCGGATCTCCAGGTAGATCCTGTAGAGATAGCGAAGGAGCGCCGGCTGATGCGCCGTCAGCTCCGGATCCAGCAGCGGATGCGCCTCGAAGGGTGTGTCTGCCACGATATCTCCCGTCTCCCTGGCTTCTCCCGTGCCCGCAGTCTGTCGGACATGCGGCAGCCGCCGCCGAAACCCGGTCTCCCGCACCACGACTCCGGTCAGGGGCCCCGATGACACTATCATGTCCGCGCCATCCGGGCACCAAACCACTCGGGAGGGGTGTGCTGAAACCAGCACCTGCCGGGGTCCGTCAGGCCAACATTTGGTAAGAATGCAGGTTGGAGGGTCCGATAACGATCCCCGAAGCCGGTACGGCCCGGGCCGGGCGGGATGACGGCCCCGAGCAGACCGGCGCGGGAGGAACAAGATGAACAGGATGTCCCCCGACCCTGTCTCCACGACGAAGGGTCTCCGCGCACTGGTTGCAGACGACTCGAAGGCCACGAGGCGGATCTTCAGGTCGATCTTCGAGTCAATGGGCATCGGGATCACAGAGGCATCGGATGGAGCCGGGGCGCTGCGGCTGCTGGAAGACGGGAACGGCGCCTTCGACATGATCTTCAGCGACATCAACATGCCCGGGATGGACGGTTTCGAGCTGTGCCACCACCTGCAGAACTCCGACTGGTATGACGGCACGCCACTGATCATGGTCTCCACGCTCAGCGACGCCTGCAACGTCATGAGGGCGCTCAAGCTCGGGGCGGACGACTACATCCCCAAGCCGTTCGACCTGGAGATTCTCACACAGGTAATCGGGAGGGTCATGCGCCATGGCTGAGATCGCCCAGACGAACACCCGCACGATCGACCGGATGCAGGTGAGGATCGAGCACCTGGACAAGCTCTTGAGCCTTGCCGGAGAGGTCATCATCACCAGCGCCAACCTTCAGGACCTGGAGCGAAGGGTCCAGCAGGCGGTCACCCGCCGGGAGACGGTCAACAACGACAGCCTCCACGTCATCAAGACGAGCAACGAGGCGACCCGCCGCATCAGCCAGGACCTGCACGACCTGGTCATGGCGATCCGCCTCGTGGAGATAGCGGAGACGATGCGGGTGTTCCGCCGCCCCGTCAGGGACCTGGCCCGGTCGCTGGGACGCGACGTGGAGCTGGTCTTCGAGGGAACGGAGACGATGATCGACAAGGCCCTTGCCGAACGCCTTGTCGAACCGATCCTGCATCTCCTGAGAAACGCTGTCGACCACGGCATAGAGACACCACTGGAGCGGTCCCGCGCGGGGAAGCCTCCCCAGGGCCGGATCACGGTTACGGCACAGGACCGTGAGTCGGTCACCCGCATACAGATCACGGACGACGGTCGCGGCATTGACGCCGCGGCGGTGGCCGCGAAGGCGGAGGAGATGGGCCTGACTGGCCGGAACGAGCCGGCCCCGCTGTGGGAGCTGCTCTGCAGACCCGGGCTGACAACCGCCTCATCGGTTACCTCCACATCGGGAAGGGGTGTGGGGCTGGATCTTGTGCAGACCGTGGTAGCCGAGTTCGGCGGCACGGTCCAGGTCGAGACCGCGACCGGCGAGGGAAGCACTTTCACACTGGACATCCCCAAGCTGCGGGCGGTCAACATTGTCGACGCTTTGACCCTGCGCGCGGGCGGGAGGCTCTTCGCGCTTCCGATAGAACAGACGGTGGCATCCCTGGGGATCCCGCCATCCGAAGTTCGCTCAGCCCTCAACCGCGGCACCTACATCCTGCACCAGGGCCAGGCCGTGATACTGCGGGATCTCCAGGATCTGCTGGGAGACGGCCCGCTGGATGACGACCACGATCTCTTCCCGGTCGTCATCGTCGAAAGCAAGGGACGGAAGCTGGGGCTCATAATCACCGAGTTCCTGGGACCGCAGAAGCTGGTGAACATCCAGATCGACGACATTCTTGCCCACACGAAGGGTGTGGCCGGAACCTCGGTTTTCACTGGTGGCCGCCTCGGGCTGACGCTGAATGTGGATGAGCTCGCAGACGTGGCCATGGGACGCACCCCGCCTGCCTTACAGCCGGGGCAGATCCTGTCCGGAAGCTCCGCCGGACCGTGTTCCACGACGCGGGACGAGGCGGATGACAATGCGACCATGGACCCGGACAATGAGCGCACGGAGAGCGCAGAGCGTGGCAGTGCCGGGAGTGCATCGGAAGTTCCGCAGTTGGACCAGGGAGATGTCGCTGATTTGCGGGATGAACTCCGCCAGAGCGTAAGTGCCCTGCAGGACGCCCTCCTGAGCCTTGAGGCGGAACCGGAGAACAACAGCCATCTGAACGAAGCCTTCCGCCGGTTGCACGCCGCGAAGGGCAGCCTCACGATGCTGGATGCAGTGAAAACGGCGGACTTCGCCCACCACCTGGAGACCCTGCTGGACTTCCACCGATCAGGGCGTCTGCAGCCGAATCCGGAGCGGATCGATCTCCTTCTCGACTGTGTAGCCCACCTGGCCAGCGCAGCCAGCCTCGTACCACAGAGCGATCCTGATGCGCCGGCCCAACTGCTGGATCAGCTTCGCCTCCAGACGAGACCCGGGAGGTCGGACGGTCCGGAGAGGATACAGGGCGATCTGCTCGGACGATCGTTCGAACTCTCACCCACGGAGGAACTGCAGGTGCTGTGCGCACTGAAGAGGGGCGAGCGCACGTATGAAAGCTACGTTGCATTCGATTCCGGCCGTCAGGCTGATTTTCTGATCGCATACCTGATCCTCCGCCGGATCGGGATGCATGGTAACGTGCTGGCGACGATCCCTTCGGTGGCGGAGATCGAGGAGGGCAACTGCCCGAACGCGTTCAAGCTGCTCTGGAGTTCGGCGCTGGATGAGGAGGGGCTGAGGGAGCTGGTCTACACGCTGTCGTCGAAGTACTGCGTCCAGGAGTTCAGCTCTGTACCGACCACGGTGTTCCAGTACGAGAAGGCTGCCTGATGCATGTGCATCCGGCGGCAGGTCACCGGCGGCGGTCACGGGACCTGGATTCCCGGATCGTCTTTTCGGGTGGTGACAGGCAGCTTCTACCGATATCTTTCCCCAGTCGTCCACCGTCCAACACCGGGAGATGAAGATGCCAAAATCTTTCGATACCTTTCGGGTGAAGGCTTCCCTTCCCGGAGAGCTGGAGCTCCTGCGCGAGCTGGCCTTCAACCTGCACTGGTCCTGGAACCATGAAACCATCGACCTCTTCCGCCGCCTCGACCGTGATCTGTGGGAATCCACTGTCCACAATCCAGTCAGGATGCTGGGGACGATCAAGAGGGAGCGACTGCTTCAGGCTGCCGACGACGACGGATTTATGGCCCAGCTTCGCCGCTCCTACCACGATCTCCACGACTACCTTAGTGCGACAACCTGGTTCGAATCCACGTACGAGGAGTTCACGGCGCCGCAGATCGCCTACTTCTCAATGGAGTACGGGCTCTCGGAGTGCCTGCCGATCTACTCCGGGGGCCTGGGAATCCTTGCCGGTGACCATCTCAAGTCAGCCAGCGAGCTCGGGCTGCCCCTCGTCGGAGTCGGTCTCCTGTATCAGAAGGGCTACTTCCGCCAGTACCTCAACGCGGACGGCTGGCAGCAGGAAACCTACCTGGACAACGACTTCTACAATCTTCCGATCCAGCTGCAGTTGGATGAGAAGGGTGCGCCCATCCTGGTCGACGTCGACTTCCCGGAGCGAAAGGTCTACTGCCGGATCTGGAAGGCGCAGATCGGCCGGATCCCGCTGTACCTGATGGACACCAACACCCCTGAGAATCAGTACCGGGACCGGAAGATCACACTGCAGCTGTACGGAGGCGACCAGGAAACCCGGATCCAGCAGGAGTTTGTGCTTGGGGTCGGGGGGGTGCGGGCGCTGCGCAGACTGGGAATCAACCCACAGGTGTGCCACATGAATGAGGGGCACGCGGCGTTCCTGGCACTGGAGCAGATTCGCCATCTCATGGACACGGATAGTCTTTCGGCGGAGGAGGCGCTCGAGGTTGTTCGGGGCAGCACCGTCTTCACCACCCACACTCCCGTGCCCGCAGGCATAGACATATTCTCCACCGAACTCGTGGACAGATACTTCGCGCACCTGATCGACCGATACGGCATCGCGAGGGATGACTTCCTGGCCCTCGGACGTTTCAACCGCAATGATGCGCAGGAGCCGTTCAACATGGCGGTGCTTGCGCTGCGAACTTCCGCCTACACCAATGGAGTCAGCCGCCTGCACGGCGAGGTGTCGCGGAAGATGTTCCAGGGGATATGGCCGCACGTGCCGGAGGCGGAGGTGCCGATCGGCCATGTGACGAACGGCATACACACCAGGTCGTGGATCTCGGCGGACATGAGCGCCCTCTTCCTGCGGTACCTTGGCCCGGACTGGCTGCGCAAGCCGGCCGACCAGAGTCTGTGGCAGCGCGTGGATCTCATCCCCGACGTCGAGCTCTGGCGCGTCCATGAACGGCGCAAGGATCGCCTTGTCGGGTTCACCCGCGGCCGCCTGGTCGAGCAGCTCAAGCAGCGCGGCGGAGGCGGTCGAGAGGTTGAACACGCCCATGAGGTTCTGAATCCCGAGGCGCTGACCATCGGGTTCGCCAGGCGATTCGCAACCTACAAGCGCGCCACCCTGCTCTTCAGCGATCCGGAACGACTGACCAGGCTGATCACCAGTTCCGAACGTCCCGTGCAATTCATCTTCGCGGGAAAGGCCCATCCCAAGGACAGCGAGGGCAAGGAACTGATCAAGCGCGTTGTACACTTCGCCAGGCGCAATGAGCTGCGCAAGAGCATCGTCTTCATCGAGGACTACGGCGTCAACACTGCCCGCTACCTCGTCCAGGGGGTGGATGTCTGGTTGAACAACCCCAGGCGCCCGCAGGAGGCCAGCGGCACAAGCGGAATGAAGGTCATACCCAACGGAGGGCTCAACTTCAGCGTGCTGGATGGCTGGTGGTGCGAGGGGTTCGAGACCGACACCGGCTGGGCCATCGGCGCGGGCGAGGACTACGTCGACCGCGCCCTCCAGGACGAGATCGAGAGCAAGATGCTTTACGACGTTCTGGAAAACGAGATCGTGCCGCTCTACTACGAGCTCGGAAGCGATCGCCTCCCGCGCCGCTGGATAGCAAAGATGAAACGCTCCATGAAGACCCTGGGGCCGGTGTTCAGCACCAACCGCATGGTGCGCGAGTATGCAGAGGATATGTACGTTCCCGCACGGGACAAGTGGAACAGCCTGTCCGCGGACAACCATTCCCGCGCCAAGGCTCTTGTGCAGTGGAAGCGGCGGGTGGTCGATCACTGGGGCGGCGTGGAGATCCTGAGCTCGCGGATAGAGAGTCGTGAGGCCGAGGTCGGAAGCAGCCTGAGCATCGAAGCACATGTGCGGCTTGGCGGCCTGATGCCCGACGAAGTGGAGGTGCAGATCTACAGCGGCCCGCTGGATGGTGACTACAACATCACGGAAAGCGCAACGACACGAATGGAACCGGCCGGGCCGCCGAGCGAGGGCGTGTACGACTACAGGGGGAGCATCCCGTGCGACGACAGCGGCCTCTTCGGATACCTGGTGCGCGTCATGCCACGGCACAGGGACATGTCCCGCAAGTTCGCGCTGGACATGATGCGCTGGATAGGCCAGCCGAGCGAGCAGCTCATTCACCATTGACGCCGTCCTCTTCCGAGTAATGGCTACCAGCCGCTGCACGCCGGATCAGTTCGCCGGGATCCTGCGTGCGGCGGCTTCGCATTCCCGCCCGCCGTCACGGCGGAGCGCAGAGTGGATTCCCCCCGGGGCGGCGTGTGTGGACATTCGGGATCCGCGGGTCTTCAGAAGATCCCATGCCGCAGGATCGGTATCGATCCCGGCACGACTGCTTCCGGGCCGGCTGTTCCTCCTCCCCGACCGATCTCACCCGGTGCTTCTGGCGGCGGCGAACGGATCGGAGTCAAAGGCTGCGGCAGAACTCCTCGCGTCCCGCGGATGG
Source organism: uncultured bacterium (assembly GCA_964636385.1). Taxonomy (GTDB): domain Bacteria; phylum Eisenbacteria; class RBG-16-71-46; order CAIMUX01; family CAIMUX01; genus CAZWSC01. The sequence continues at coordinate 7,808 of CAZWSC010000038.1, read as the reverse complement.
AGTGAGGCCGCATGGCTGGACGGCTCGCCGCTCGATCTGCCGGATTCCCTGCTATGTTCCGGTACGGAGCCTCACCGGCTCTGGCGGCCTTCTCCTCTGCTCGCAGCGTGGCTGGACCGTGTTCCCACGGAAGGTACCTGCTGTGATCTGGCATGCGGAAGCGGCCGCGATGCAACGGCGCTGGCGATGGGAGGAAGATCCGTCGTCGGGGTCGATCTGCTTCCCGACGCGCTTGCGCGCGCGCGCCTGCTCGCGAGGCTTGCCTGCATACCCGCACCAGGCCGCGTCCGGTTCATGCGGGTTGACCTCGAGGATCACGACCGGGCCCGTGTATTGCTGCGAAGAGACCGCTTCAGGCTGCTGACCTGCATCCGTTACCTCGATCGCGCTCTATTCCCTGTCATGCTCGAGGCGATCTGCCCCGGAGGATACCTGATCTACGAGACCTTCCTGAGTCGCCAGGCAGAGATCGGCCGCACTCCGAAAAGGAAGTCCAGACTGCTGGAGCCCGGCGAGCTCAGGGAGGCCTTCCATGGTCTGGAGATCCTGGAGTACAGGGAAGGGCCGGATGCTGCCGGTGACTGGCTGGCATCCATGGTTGCGCAAAAGCCTGCCGTGGGCCGTGCCGGCGAACATGTCGGCAAATCCGCCGGAAGGTGACAGCGGCCGCGCAGCCCCGGATCAGTCTGGATCCGCAAAGACGCAGGGATCGAGCTGCGGGAAGATGTTGTGGCGCGATTCCAGTCCGGCGAGCCACTCCGGATCGATCCTTCCCTCCAGGATCAGCCTGTACAGGCGATGGAAGTTGCCGAGATGCCCGCGGCTGCGCCTCTCTGCGTACTCCGGCATGGTTTCTGCTTTCAGTATGAAGGCCCAGTCGGAACTCTGCGCAAGCAACAGCTCGCGTCCGGCCTGTCTGAGCGCACGAATCAGGAGGCCGTTGTCACCGGTGTCCGGATCCGCGGATTGACACTGGCCGTCCGCCCCGTACCTGCCGCACAGCGCCCGGAACCTGTTGGCCAGCTCTATCATCCGTTCTCCGGCCATGTGCAGGTGCGGGTAGATCCAGTCGTTCGAAGCGTCCAGCCAGTGTTCGGCATATCCCCTCAGACCCCAGGACGATACTGACGGCATCCCCACCTGCTGGATCGGAACATGGCGAAGATAGTCGGCGGGCGATACCGCCTCGATCACATCGTCATCCTGGATCATGCGGAGAAGGGATTCGAGGAAGTGCGGGCCTTCATACCACCAGTGGCCGAACAGCTCCGCATCATAGGGTGCCACAATGACCGGATTGCGCCCGAGCACCAGCTTCAGCTCGGCCGCCTGTCTCCGTCTCGAATCCAGGAAGTGTCCCGCATGGATCGCCGCCTTCGCCCTGGCCCGTTCGAAATCATACGGCTCCTTATGATCGGTCGGTCCCGTGATCCTGTAGTACTTGATCCCCAGGTTCGTCCGGTTGCCGTCCGGATGCAGGAACGGACGGATGTACTCGTAGTCCAGGTCCCATCCGACATCACGGTAGAACTCCCTGTAGTCGAAATCGCCCGGGTAGCCCAGCCAGGAACACCAGACCTGCCGTGAAGCCTCCGGATCCCGTCCGAATGCCGCCACGCCGCCGGAAGTCAGAACGGGAGAATGGACACCATGGCGCGGACGCGGATGCGCCCTCAGGATTCCGTGAGAATCGGAGAAGAAGTAACGGATTCCCGCTTCACCCAGTATCTCATCCACTCCGGGCTGGAAACCGCACTCCGGGAGCCAGATGCCCATGGGACTCCGACCGAAGTGCCGGCGGTGCTCCGATACCGCGGTAACGACCTGCGCGCGCCATAGATTCCGGCGTCCGAGCATCAGGGGGAGAAAAGCGTGTGTCGCCCCGCTCGTGATCAGTTCCAGCAGGCCTGCTTCCTGCAGCGAACGAAATGCGCCCACGAGATCACGCCGGTACACATCGACATAGAGCCGACGCGACTCTTTGAAGATCTCCCGGTAGCGCAGTGCCGCTTCGTGGAACTCGGGGATCCAGCGGGTGCGCCGCACCTCTTCCTCAGACAGCTCACAGAGTCTTTCCACGTGCCGGATATAGCGGTCCTGAAGGAGCCGGTCCTCCAGCATCGCGGCCAGGGTGGGCGTTACGGAGAGCGTGAAGCGAACACGCCGGCGGTCCTCTACCAGGCGGCGGCCGAGCTCCAGGAGCGGAAGGTAGGTCTCCTCAATCGCCTCAAAGAGCCAGTCCTCCTCGAGGAACTCCTCATGCTCCGGATGGCGGACATAGGGAAGGTGCGCGTGCAGCACCAGGCAGAGGTATCCGTCTCCCATTCACACTCCCGAACTCCAGGCACCAGCCTTTGGGAGACTGCGTCAGTCCTTCACTTCCCGAAGCTTGTCGAGAATCTCGTTCTCCTCGGGGAATCGTCCCGTGGAGCCCTTGTCCCAGAGCAGATTCCCGTCTGCCCAGACTTTGTAGACTCCCCCGCTACCGCGGATGAGGTCGGTGTCCAAACCGAATGTCCTGCTAATGGCGGCAGCCATACTGGCGGCCCTGGGCTCGTAGTTTCAGGCGCCGCAGTACTCGATACGGATCTTCATGATGTGTGTCTCCTTTTCACTCTGTTGCCCCGGCACGAAGGATGAGTGCGTACATGCCGTGCACATGGGGACAATCGCCGATCACATGAGCCGATATCAAGCTCATTCAGGGAATTCGGCATTCCGGCGTGTTGCCTGGGGCCCCGGACAACACGCCGAGACCATCCGGATCGCCGGCATATTGGCCAGATCAGGCCGCACTTCGCCGCCTGTTACCTGGCCTGTCCGGGAAAGGATGTGATACGAGGCCCAGGCGACGAAGTGTTGATCATTGGTGGGGTGCCGGTTGTCGCCTGAGCCTATCTATACATACTTTGATGCGCGTCGCCTCGCATCGGTTGGCCCTGAACCTGCGCGGACCTTCAATCACGCTGCCCCTGTGTCGCGTTCCACTGACTTCGGATGCGGCCGGCCACCCTGCGTCTTCTTCTGCTCAGGTGTCGAGAAGCTGTCCATGACCACCAGCGCACGCAAGCTCCAGGCCCACAGGAGATGCAGTTCTGGGTCCAGAAGGGTCGGGCCACGCCGTGGCGCCGTGATGCTTCGGACGACAAGAAGGTGGCCGGAACACCAATCCCGCGCTAGTCTTGCAGAGGCCCGGGCCCGCCCCAGGCCTGAACATGCCCGCCGGACAGGCATGCCCGTCCGGCAACTCCGAACCACCAAGGACGTGACAATGACCAAGGATCCCTACGCTTCATTCGCTTCCGTCTATGACTCCTGGCAGGCCCTCTATCCCAAGCCGTTTTCCCTCGCCATGGCCCCAAGGATACGCGAGTCGGTCCGCGACCTGGCTCCTCCCGGATCGGTCCTCGCCGACGCCGCTTGCGGCACGGGGATCCTGGCGCTCTGGTGGCAGCGCACACACCGGTCGTGGACGGTCTACGGCACCGACAGGTCCGAGGCGATGATCCTCGCCGCCCGGGAGTCGACTCGTAGGCGGAAGAAGCGCGGTGCAAGCCAGCCTGAGTTCCTCGTACAGGACCTGACACAGCTCCGCCTCCCGCAACCCGCGAGTGTCGTGACCTGCCTCTTCGACAGCCTCAACCATGTCACCCGGACAGCGGACATGCAGAGGATCTTCCGGAGGGTTCGCGAATCGTTGCAGCCCGGCGGGCTCTTCCTCTTCGACCTTGTCGACGAACTCGCCTTCCCCGAGGTCTTCTCCGGATCATCGATACTGAATGGATCGAACCTGTACGTAGGGATGGAGTCGACTTACCGGGAGGAGCGTGGTGTCGGGATCGGACATGCGCTCTTCACCTTCTTCAGGAAGGCCGGCAACGAGCGCGCCCGATCGAAGACCGCGCCTGCCGCAGGGCGCCGGGCTGCGGGCGGCGGTTCAAGGCGCGGGCGTGCCGGGTCAGTTGATGCGCTGCACGCCGCCCGGCACTCCCCGATGGGCACGTGGGGACGGATGGAGTTCCGAGTCCGCGAGCGCCGCTGGTTCCGCGGCGAGATCAGGGAGATGCTCTCAGGGACCGGCCTCGACCTGCTGAAGATCCAGCGGATCGACCCCCTGGAGCACAGGGACTTCTTCGTGCCGCGAACCTATTGGATCTGCCGCCGCCCCGGGAGGAGGCCATGAGAACCCGGGCGCTTCCGGGCGCTCCATCGATCATGGCCGCTGTGTTCCTCCTCCTGTATCCGGCACAGGTGCGTTGCGATGATGCGCCCGTCGGGCCGGATCCGCGGTATCCCACATACGACGGGATCCTGGAACGCTTCGGAACCTGGAGCAAGGCGCACCCTGACATCTTCACAACCGAGGTGATCGGTTATACAGGCGCAGGTAACGAGGCGATCCGGGCCGCGAGGATCGGACCGGTCGACGCCGCACCGGGGCAGCTGCCTTCACTGGTCATGTTCGCGGCGCAGCATTCCAACGAGTGCACCGGAACGCTGGCGGTCCTCATGATGATGGAGGATCTGCTCGAAGGGTACGGAGCCGACCCGAAGATGACCTCGATGGTGGACGGCCTGCACACCTGGTTCATCCCGGTGGTAAATGTCGACGGGCACAGACTGGTCTTCGGGGGGCATCCTGACTGGGCGCACTGGCGGAAGACTGCGAGGGATGTCAACGGGGACGGGCTGCTCACCTTCCCGGAGGACGGGGTCGATCCCAACCGCAACTGGGACTACCGCTGGGAGGAACACAACGCAGGTGTGGATGACCTGCGCATGTACAAGGGCGAACGGCCGTTCTCGGAGCCGTGCGTGGTTGCAATGCGCGATCTCGTGCTGCGCGAGATGCCGGTTCTGGTCATGGATTATCACTCTCCGGCGGGCGAGTTCCTGAGCAACACGATCCTGTGGCCCTGGGTAGACAGGAAGACACTGGAGCCCGGACCCGATGCTGCGCATTATTGGCCGATCACCCGGGAAATGGCCCGGCGCACCATGACCGAGGTCGACACCGTCTTCTACAACGGTGACTGGCCTTCGTATGACACACTCCCCAAGGCGCAGTGCTGGATCTACGCCAACACAGGGATCTGCGCCCTGCTGATGGAAATCGGCGACAGATTCTGGTACGAGGGGACGGCTGTGGACACCATCGCCAGGCGCGCGGCGGATGGCAGCTTCTACCTGCTCGGGCGCGCACTGGACGGGCCGGGTCTGACGGGGCGGGTGACCGATGCAGGGACAGGCCTTCCCCTGGCGGCCGAGGTCCGCGTGGAAGAGGTTCACGACCGACAGATCGGCCCGCGGGTCACGCAGCCCGGCACGGGGCGTTACTGGCGCCTTCTGAATCCGGGGACATACACCGTGAGCGCCCGGGTCCGGGGATATGGTATCGTCACCCGCCGTGTGACGGTAAGCGAGACGGGATGGACCCAGGCTGATCTCGAACTCGAGGCGGGGCGGCACTCGTGGGGGAGGATGTAGGAGGATGGTCAGACGAAGGAAGAGTCGCGGGGAGGGGGAAGGAAGCACCGCCCAGGGCGGACTGCTGCTCCGCGTTCTGGACAGAATCGAGCGCATCGGGAACCGTCTGCCGGCTCCTGTAACGATCTTCTTCGTCTTCGCCCTCACCGTGCTGCTTGCTTCCTGGCTGGCTTCCCGTTTCGGGTTGAGTGCGCGCCACCCGGGAACGGGCGAGATGATCTCCGTGGTGAACCTTCTCTCGGCCGACGGCCTGTACAGGATCATCACCAATGCCGTCTCCAACTTCACGGGATTCGCTCCCCTCGGGACGGTGCTTGTCGTCATGATCGGGATCGGCGTCGCGGAGCGCAGCGGGCTCATCTCCACCGGGCTTCGCCAGCTGATGGCGTGGGTGCCGAAGCCGCTGGCGACCGCCACGCTTGTCTTCGCCGGGGTCATGAGCAGCATGGCGTCGGATGCCGGGTACGTTGTGCTGACCCCGCTGGGTGCAGTCCTGTTCGCCGGAATGGGCCGTCACCCGATTGCCGGGCTCGCCGCAGCCTTCGCGGGCGTTTCCGCGGGGTTCAGCGCGAACCTGTTCATCACAAGCCTGGACCCCCTGCTCGCCGGCTTCACTACGGCCGCCGCAACGTTGATCGACCCGGGCTATTCGGTGCATGCGGCTGCCAACTGGTACTTCATGATCGTGTCCGTGCCACTGATGACGATCGTAGGAACCCTGGTCACGACCTTTCTGGTGGAACCGCGCCTCGGCAAGTGGACGCCCGGAAGCAACTCGCTTCTGAGCGATGCCCCACATGAGGTGACCAGCCTCGAGCGTAGAGCCCTTCTTGCCGCGGCGGGCGGGTTCGCGCTGGCGCTGGTCATTGTCGCCCTTCTGGTCGTGCCTGAGGAGGCGGTACTCAGGGACGCAGACGGAGGCCTCGGCCCCTTCTACGGGAACATGGTACCGATACTGCTCATGGTCTTCTTCCTGCCCGGGCTTGCGTACGGACTCGCCGCACGCACGATCACCAGCGACAAGGCGGTCGAGAAGATGACCGCCGACACGATGTCGACCATGGGGGCCTACATTGTGCTGGCATTCGTTGCCGGCCAGTTCGTTGCCTACTTCTCGTGGTCGAATCTCGGGCTTGTCATGGCCGTGAAGGGCGCGGAATTCCTGCAGAGCATGGGCATAACCGGCATCGGACTGATTCTCGGCTTCATCGTCATATCGGCGATCCTGAACATATTCATCGGAAGCGCATCGGCCAAGTGGGGGATCATGGCCCCCGTATTCGTGCCGATGCTGATGACCATGGGGTACTCGCCGGAGCTGGTCCAGGTCGCCTACAGGATCGGGGATTCGGTGACAAACATCATCACGCCGCTGTTGCCGTACTTCCCGATCATCATCGCCTTCGCGAAGAGATACGACGAGAAGTCCGGGCTGGGTACCCTGATCGCCGCGATGCTCCCGTACTCTATCGCCTTCGGCATCGCGTGGACCCTGCTGCTGGTCATATGGATTCTGGCGGGGCTACCCGTCGGGCCGGAGACGTCGCTGTACTACTCGATGCCCGCTGCCGTCCCGGGGCCGTGAGCGGAAAACGGATCCCGGATCTACATCTTCGTCAAGGGATAGTGGATTCCATGAAGGAAAGGGGGTACAATGGCATGGAGTTGACCCAATAAGCTTGAAGACACCGGAGTTACCGGCAGGCTCATGCCCGGTATCTACGCGAATACATGCCTAGGATTATGACCTTATGAAGAGATCGCACAGCGTCGACATCTCAGCGACCAGGTTTGCGGAGCAGGTGTCATTCCGCCGTCGCGCCCTGGGGCTGAGCAAGGTCGACCTGGCCGAGAAGGCCGGCGTCAGTGCAAAGGTTGTGCACCAGATCGAGACCGGGTCTCGCACGAACTTCCTGGAGAAGACTCTCCTCCTCCTGGCCGAGGCGATAGACATACCCCTGGAGGAGCTCCTGCAGCCTGCGGAGTCGGAGTCATCATCACCGTCTCAACCCTCGGAAGATGCGCCGGCCGCCGGCATTCGGCAGCCGGGCCAGCTGTCCACCACACCACGTCGCAGGCAAGGGCGTCTGCTCGCAGCGGCGCTGGTCGTAGTGGTCGGCACTCTCGCGATTGCGCTGAGCATGGGACCCCACCGGTCTCCGCAGGTGCCCAGAGTGAACCTGATCGGAAGCACCGTGAGCGCCGCGAACCCGTCTACCGGCGAGCTGATCTGGTCGCGCGCCTTCGATTCCACCGTCTTCAAGGCCGAGCCCAGTCCCTGGCTGGATGGGACTGTCCTGGCAACCCTTCTTGCGGATGGC
>CAZWSC010000037.1:0-5891 GCA_964636385.1 uncultured bacterium | reverse complement strand
CCTGATGCGGGGGGATGGCCGGCGGCCTGCTTCGGGATCCTTGCCGTCTACGCCCTGATCGGAACTCCCGTCGGGGTCTGGGTTGTCGGCCAGAACATGCTTGCGGTGGGCATGAAGGAGACGGTGCGACTGCTCAGTCTGCTGGCCCTGTACATCCTGATCGTCAACCTGCAGCGGAATGGCATGAGGGACAGAACTCTCCTGAGGTGCCTTTACCTGAGCATGGTGATCCCGGCAGCCGTGGCGCTATGGCAGTTCATGTACTACAGCGGCGCAGGGTACTACTCTCTCGCGACCGGGGCCGTTCCACAGGGCAGGCTGACCGGGACCTTCTATCACGCAAACAGCTTCGGCGTGTACCTTGCCTTTCTTATCATACTCAGCCTTACACTGCTGCAGCACAAGTGGCACGAAGTCCCGAGGTGGGCGCTCCTGGCCGTCCTGGGACTGGGCGGATACCTCCTTGTTTTTACCTTCTCCAGGGGAAGCTGGGGATTCCTTGTGGTCGGGCTCACTGCCAGGCTACTGCTTCGTCCGGGAAGGATCCTGATCCCGATTATTCTTATTGGGGCCGTGCTGGCTGCATCATTCGGCACCAGGATCGTGTCCCGGCTCTCCGATCTTCGGACGGACGTGTCACTTGAGCGGATAATCGCGTATGAGGACACACAGAACTCCCTCGAGTGGCGCATGTACAACTGGTATGTACTCATGCAGGTCGGTATGCAGAACCCTGTTCTGGGGCACGGGACCGGCTCCACCTCTCATGTGAACCCGTTGAAGTCGGTCAGCGAGCGCCGTCAGACAAGCCGTGGTTTTGATGCTCACAACGAGTTTGTGCGCTCGTTCGTTGAAGGCGGCATGGTCGGTGTTGCCCTTCTGATCATTTACTTCGTGTTCTTCTTCCGCTGGGCCTGGATGACGTTCAGGAAGCTGAAGCGTTGCGGTGATCCGCGTGCCGACCTTGCCGGCGTCGCCCTGGGGGTCATGCTGGGGCTGTTGTTCCTTAGCATGGTAGCCGGCAATCCCCTCACGAAGACATCGGTCTTCTACTACTTCATCATCCTGTTTGCCCTGTTGCGGCGCGCGGAGCGCGACCCGTGCGGCGGCACCCCATGACCTATACGCGCACATTCAAGACGGCCATGCTCGCCTCGGGGCGGATGACGACGCTCCTTGTGGGAATAGCGGCCTTTGCCGTGCTGGCCCGCGTACTGACTCCCTCCGAGTACGGCACCTATCGCCAGGCGATGATGCTGTTCAACTTCATCTCCCCGATCCTTGCAATGGGGCTGCCCCTGGCGCTCTACTACTTCCTCCCCGGGAATGTCGAGAGACCACGCGGGATCATGACCGAGAACCTGCTCCTGCTTGCTGCGGGCGGCGCCGTACTCGCGCTTGGGCTTGTTGCCGGTGGAAACATCCTGCTCGCCCGGAGCTTCAACAACCCCTCGCTGCAGTCCGCATTGCTGCTGTTCGCCCCATACGCGGTGTTCGCCCTTCCGGTGCTGGCGGTGACGCCGAGCCTCATGGCGCAGGATCAGCCGCGGGCGCTGACCGGCTACACCGTGGCGAGCCGCATTGTCGTGCTCGGCATGGTGGTGCTGCCGGCCTTCCTCTGGAGGACGGCCGACGCCTCCCTTCTCGGCGCTTCCTTCGGCCAGGCGATTGTTCTCATTCCGGGTATCTGGCTGATGTTTCGCTTCTGTCCCCCGGGTCGATGGCGCCCCTCCCTGGGCGGCATGCGGGATCAGCTTCGATACAGCATACCGCTCGGCCTCAGCGGGATGGCGGGCGCGGCGTTGATGAACGTGGACAAGCTGATTGTATCGGCCAGGACCACACCCGAGATCTACGCGGTATACGCTACCGGCGCGATGGAGATCCCGTTGACCGCGATGATCACCGGATCGATCACCGCCGTGCTTCTGCCGGAGTTCACCCTGTTGCACCGGGCAGGAGGGACGGAGCAGATCCGGAAGATCTGGCACCGCTCCATCCGCAGGTCGGCCTCGGTTCTGATCCCCGGGTTTCTGTACTTCTTTCTTCTGGCGCCCGAGGTGATGCGGGTGCTCTTCTCCGCCACGTATGAGGAGAGCGCCGTGCCGTTCAGGATCTACCTGGCATTCATGCCGTTCCGCTCGATCCAGTTCGGGCCGCTGCTGATGTCCTCGGGCCGCACCCGGCAGATCCTGATCAACACAGTTGCCACTCTCGCGGTAAGTCTGGCCCTTGGTTGGATGCTCGTGCCCCGGATTGGGCCCAATGGCGCGGCTGTCGGACTGATCCTGGCGTTCGTGTTCTGCAGCCTGCCGCATTACCTCTACCAGGCCGGCTCCGTGCTGGGAGTGCCCTGGAGGGATTTGCTGCCATGGAAGGCTCTCCTGGAGGTGACCGTCGTTTCATTGGCGGCTGCTGTGCCGTTACTGGCTCGACCGTGGCTTGAAGGAATGCAGGACTTGTGGATCCTGGCCATACTCGGTGTGGCCAACGGCGGACTGCTTCTGCTGATAGGCGTCCGGCGGGGGCTTTACTCACGCAATGATCTCAGGCCGCGGAGCCTCTCCAATGCCGGGATCAAGGATGCGGATGCGTCCGGCAGGGGGAATCCTTGACACCCTGATGCCGGCCCTTACTCTCTTCGGGATGGCTGGCGCGACCGTCGACGCCGGCAGGTCATAATCAGGAGGCTGTGCAGATGTCCGGATTCAGGAGCGAGGGTTTCCATGGCGCATGCAGAACCCCGGTAGCGGGTTTTGCCCTGGGCCTGCTGTTACACACGGTGCTCCCGGCGCTGGCTCCTGCTCCCTACGGAGAAGGGCGTATGTGTGCGGGGAGACCTGCTGCCTGGCTGCGTGTGATCGCCAGGGAGGCGGTTGCGCAGACCAGCGGAGCCATGCCATCAGAATCTGCCGCAGGTGCACAAGAGGCTGTGCGCGAAAGACTGCCGCGGGCCTCCGCCGCTCCTTCGGACTTCCTTGGGATGATGGCCGGTCCGGTGGATGAGGACATGTACGTCGTCGGCCCGGGAGATCGCTTCCACGTCGGGATCTGGAGCAGACCGCCCCTGGAGCACGATGCCCGTGTGGACCTGGAAGGGAATGTCCAGATTACCGGCTCCGGTGTGTACCGGGTCGCGGGGATGACCCTGGCTGAAGCCCGGGAGACTGTCATTGACGGACTGCGTCGCTACCATCCGGGTGCAGACCTCACCTTCTCCCTGGTGGAGGCGAGGAGGTTCCGGGTGTTTCTGCTGGGGAGCGTTGAAGAGCCCGGAAGCTTCCCGGCATCGGGTGCCGATCGCGTGTCCGACCTACTTGACCGGGGTGGTGAGCTTCCGGCATCGGCTTCCGGCAGGCACATCAGGCTGATCAGGCGCAGTGGTGACACGCTTATGGTTGATTTCGCCAGATTCCGACGGACCGGCGAACTCGAACTGAATCCGCTCCTCCAGGACGGAGACCGCGTCATCGTGCCAATCAGGGGCGCATCCGTTGAGATCTTTGGTGCCATCGGCATCAGCGGGTTCTACGAGTATGTGGAGGGCGAACGCTTCTCGGACCTGCTGGCGATGGCGGGCGGCCTCAACCACCGGGCGCTTACCGATTCGGTGCGTATGGTGGAGGTGACTCCGAGCGATGAACAGAACCTCAGCAGGTTCTTCCCGTACCCGGAGGATGATCCACTGCTGGTGGCAAACTCCCAGTTCTTCGTGAGGTCGGATCCTCTCTGGGAACGCGGTCCAGTGGTGAACATGATCGGGCAGTTCCGGTATCCGACCCTTCATCCGATCGAGGAGAGGGTCACCCGCGTCAGGGATGCCGTAGAGGCGGCGGGAGGTTTCACCGACAGGGCTGCGATCCAGGAGACGGTGCTGCTGCGGAGCGGTGCTGTCGAGGAACTGACGGATATGGAGTTCGAGCGTCTGAAGCAGGTTCCGGTGGCGGACATGAACGAGATGGAGTACGACTACTTCAGGACCAAGCTCCGTGAGCGGCCCGGGAAGATCCAGGTGGACTTCCTCGCCGTGATGAACGATCCGGACCATCCTGACAACATCCCCCTGCTGCGCGGGGACATCATCACCGCCCCGAGCCTCCGGGAGTATGTGCAGGTGAGCGGACAGGTTGCGAGTCCGGGTGCGATCATGTTCGAAGAAGGACTCACTGTGGCCGACTATCTGCGACGTGCCGGAGGACTGAGCTGGAATGCCAGGAAGTCTCACATGACCTGGATACGGGCGGAAACCGGCGAATGGGTTCGGCGGCCGGACACCAGGACTGTGCCGGGTCCCGGAGATGTCATATGGGTTCCGGAAAAGCCGGATCGGGATTACTGGCTGATCTTCCGGGAGACGATCGCAGTTACCGCCCAGATGGCGACTGTCGTGCTCCTGGCGCGAGAGGTGACGCGATGACGGTGGACGGTCCGACCGGTCGGGATGTTGGACACGGAGACAGGATGATGACATCCCGGGATCCATCTGGACAAGGCACGGTCAGGCCGGGAGAGTCGTCCTTTTCCTGGCTTGATCTGCTGGCGCGAGTCTGGGGAAGGAAGAAGACTGTCGCCGTTTTCGGCCTGGGCGCGATGATCGCCTCCGTTCTGGTGATGCTGGTTGTTCCGGAAACCTACAGGGCACGGTGCGTGCTTCTTCCCCCGAGGAGCGAGGGCGGGTCAAGCCTCGCCACGATGCTCTCGGCAACCGCCACCCGCGGTTTCACCACTCTGGGCAGCGCCAGTTTTTCCAGCGACGTCTTTGTGGAGATCCTGAACAGCAGGACTGCGGCTTCCGCAGTGGTGGATTCCCTGGGGCTGATCTCCGACTACCGTGTCGACGGTACGTCGCGCGAGCTGTCGATGGAGAAGGCCATCGGTATTCTGAGGACGAGATTCTCGGCCGGGAGGGCCCTCAACGGCGTGATCACGGTGACGGCGGAGCACAAGACCGGGTTCTTTCCGCTGCTGAACAGGGACAGCCGTGAGCGGGCCAGGATGCGATCCGCGGAAATCGCAAATGCCTTCGTGTACGAGCTGAACCGGATCAACGTCGACAAGAACACCTCCGGAGCCCGCAACGCGCGTCTCTACCTCGAGGAACAGATAGAGAAGACGAGGGCGGACCGCGCCGCCGCTGCAGACAGGCTTATACAGTTTCAGCGGGTTCATGGCGCCGTCTCCCTGGAGGATCAGGCCCGGGTCACGATGGAGGCCGCCGGCAGGCTGCAGGCGGAGATTCTGGCGAGGCGCCTGGAGCTGCGATTGGCGCTGCAGACCGAAAGCGAAAGCAGCCGGCGCATCCGTACTCTGCGCTCGGAGATCGAGGCCATGGAGGGCGAGTACAGGAACCTGTATGGCGGCATCGACGGAAGGGCTGCCGATTCGGCCTCTGCCGCGATGATCCCGATCCTGGAGCTGCCGGAACTCAGCTTCCGGTACTCCGAGGTTCTGCGCGAGCTGAAGACGCAGGATGTGCTGCTGGAGGTCCTTCTGCAGCAGTATTACGAGGCGCGGCTCGAGGAGTCTCGTGACACGCCTGTGGTCCAGGTTCTGGACCCTGCGCTCCCTCCGGTGGGGAAAGCCGCCCCCCGTCGGACTCTGACCGTCTTGCTGGCCACCCTTCTGGGAGGGATTGTGGGCCTGGCGTACGTTACTGGGTCGGATCACCTTCAACTCATGATCGGCAGGGTCAGGTAGCTTCCCGGACTCTCCCGTTGTCGGTCATTGTCCGTCTCCTTCTCGGCGTCTCCTTCGCCCATGTCATACTTTGCCTTCTGGACCCAGAACTGCATCTGTGGCCTGGGGAAGCTTCCACCGCGGGGGGCCTGAGCGGAATCCGAACCCCGCACTTCTCCCGTCCGGCACATGCCGGACCTCCGATCACGCTGCCC
>CAZWSC010000036.1:0-45160 GCA_964636385.1 uncultured bacterium | reverse complement strand
TACAACCGGTCTGCCTTGAGCCCTGTCCCGGCGTTCGTTCTCTGCCTGGACTGTCTCACCCTCAACGTCGCCGAAGTCCCCAGGATCTTCGTGTTCCCTCAGCCAGCGGCGTGCGGCGCTCAAGGGCACTGACAGCGCTTCCATACTGCCTGGGGGACAGGACTCGACGGCATCGAGGACCGAGTCAGCGGGCAGCGAATCCTCCAGCGCCCGGCGAAGTGCATCCTCAGAGATGTCCGCTCTCCAGATGATCTGCACCTCCGGGATGCTGTCGCGGGGACCGTGCAGCCAGAGCGCCACCTCCGGTTCCGGATCCGGTTCCGGCCCGGTCTGTGCCCAAGTGTCGATGTGAGCCGGGAGTAGGATTGGCGCATGAGTCCGTGCCGGGAGGAGGGGCGCCATCGACCCTGGATCAGGAAGGGCGAAGGCGTCGATCCCGAAATCAGGCTGCCTGATTGTGTTGAGATGCGTCCATGTCGCCAGGAGCGCACCGCCGTAGACGGGATCGTCCTCTGCCGCATCCGGTGAAAGAAGCACGGCGCCCCAGGAGTCGCTCGCATCGCCGAGCCTGTTGAGCCGGCCGAAACGCTGCCTGAGTGCGTCAAGACTGGCGCACTCGGTCACCATCACATCGAAATCAAGATCTGCGCCTGCCTCGATGCACTGCGTGGAAACGACCACGAATGGCCTCATGTCCCCAGCCCTGTCCCGGCCTGTTCCAGCGCCCGTGGCCAGCCTGCTCTCGAAGTCCACCCGGTCAAGGGGTCTCATCCTGCCGGTGACAAGGACCACATCTGCCTTCTCGCCGAGAGTCGCACGAAGATGATGCGCAACTGCCTGGGCAGTGAGGACCCGGTTCACAACCACTCCGATCGCCTTTCCTGGCCCCAGAGCCCCGATGATCAGCTCGGCGCACTTCTCCGCTACAGGCCTCGCTGACTCTGCGCCCCGGATCCTTGCCGGCTCGAGAAGACGCACAGGCTTCCGTGCTGACAGACGCCTCCGCAGGACTGCGTCGGCACGGTCCGCCTCGTCCAGACTGAAGGTGCCCGCGCCTGGCGCCTCACCGGGAGTGGCGGAGAGTTGCACTACCTGCCAACGGGCTGGAAGCTGTCTCTCAGACCAACTCTTGTACCGTTCCTGAAGGGCGGCGACCGTCTCGCAGAAGGCCTGTGACAGATGAACCTCATCCAGCAGGAAGAGGGTGTCGTTGCCAAGGAGCCCTGCATGAACAGGGCGCATCGAACCCGATACTCCATACCCTCGGAAGAGAAGCCGTGAGCCAACCTGGTCGACGGTTGAGACGCCGATGAGGGGTTGATCCGGACTGCGGGCCCATGAATCGTCTCGCGCGATCCCACCCCGGAGAATTGCCACCTGCAGGGGATGGCGCTCTCTCGAAAGGCTCGAGAGCGCATCCCGCACGGAGGCGATTACCCCGCCTGCAAACGGGTCACACACTGCCTCGCGAATCTTCATGGCCCTGGCATGCGCCTGGTCGACGATCGTACGCCTGTCAACTACAAGCATGGTGCGAATCGGCGCAGTTCGTCCTGCGTTCCCTGCGGAGGCAGCCAGGGCGAAGACCGCGATGTCCAGGCAGGCTGTCTTGCCCGTACCTGTCGGCAGGTCCAGGAGACGCGGCCACCTGCCGGTTTCCAGCACCTGCCCTGCCAGACGCACCTGCCAGGGGAATGGACGGCAGCCGTGCACTGCTTCGAAGAACTCTCCAAACTGATCAGCGGTCAGTGTCGTCATGATTACCCACCGGTCGGAATAGTCCCAGTCCGTGATACCTTCCGGCACCCAGAACCACAGGCCCGTGGACCGGTGATCCGAACACCAGAACGGCGTGAGTGAGAATGCGCGGTGCTCCCGAAGGATCAGGATAAGCAGGGAATGCCCGCACCTTGGCCGCACCGGAAACGGGTGCAGCCGGAGAGATGATGACCTCCGCAGGCCTCGGAAGCCCGATCCTCTCGCAGGCGACAGCTATGGTCTCGGAAGCTTCCCTGATCGCCTTGTTCAGCTTTTCCGGATTGCGGGATCTGAGTTCACCCGGGTTGCGGTCGAGTGCAACCGGTGTGGCGGATACCCATCTTCGCGCTACCCGGCACCACGACCCGGGCCGAAGGGTTGTCTCACGGGGCATCCCATCCACCCGCATCAGCCCCAGGGTTCCCGCATCTCCCAGATGGACCGGAAGCTCGGGAGTCTCCTCGTCATTTCTCCTGACGGAATCCTCCCACCAGGAAAGCGCCCGGTAGAACGCCCTGCGCTCCTCGTCGCCGCACCCCCTTGGAAGGGCCAGCGCAATGCCCATCAGCCGACCGTCCGCATGGTCGTGCCCGACGAAAGGCAGGGGGAGAATCGCCGAGTGCAGATGGTCGCTCGGGCCACCCCCTGGCTTGTGCCCGGAGATGATCTGCGCAACCGGCTCTTCCGCGAATCGGATCAGTACCCTCCGCACCATCCTCGCCACGCCAGGACCTGACGAGATGGGCAGCGCCGGTCCGGAAGTCCGCCGGAGAACGATCCAGTCATCTCCGAAGACGCCCGACGGAAAGACCGCCGGCACGGGCCTGTGTCTCTGTGTGTATCCCTGGGGGACCGAGGGCAACAGGCGGGGGTCTGTCTCGCGATACCTCGCGTGGACATCCTCCAGCATCTCGAGCTGGCCCGGCCGGATCCATCTGAGCTTGTACTCGCCATCGGGAGCCGGTCTCCAGGCAGCCTCCGCCGGACCTTCAACGACCCGCAGACTGACGAAGGACGAAGAGTGGCCAAGCCGCACGACCCTGGAAGCCAGATCATCCAGTGCCTGCCGGACTTCCTCAGGAGGCTCGACATCCGACCAGGCGAAGACAACCCTTGGCACCCTGGGGAGGACTGAAGGGAATGTCCTTGGCTGCCGGCCGCGCCCGTCGGGTAGAATCCTGCGGGCAGCCTTGAGAGCCGACGCCACAACCTTGTCCTGTGGCTGGATCGCTGCCTCCAGTGCCTTGCGCAGCTTCGCTTCGCGTTTGCCGGTTTCCTTCTCCAGTGACTTCAGTTCCTTTGGATCAGACTCTCCACTTGCCCGAAGGGCTTCGAGTTGACTCCTCAGCTCACGGATCTCGTCAGCCTCTTCGTCAAACCGGCCTCCTGTCACTGATGTGTCGTTCACGGGAACGAAGACGGTCACGAGATCCCTGCAGTCAGCTTCCGAGGCTCCAATCGATGGCGGAGGCTGCTGCTCCAGCCATCGCAGGGCGCTCTTCTCTTCGTCAGGCGCGCCCGGCGTCGAGTGATGCGCCGCCACAAGAGCCGAGTAGAGCCTGGCAGGATGTGGTGGCCACTCCGGACTGCCGCGGTCGTTATACGCCGTGGCTGTATAACGACCGGTCAGGAAGTTGACTTCCAGCGCCAGCATCACTCATCCTCTCCCTCTCCTGCGATGAGCAGGCTTCGGCTCCTGCGGATCAGGTCGGCCAGCTTCGGCGCGGGCTTCAGGTCCACCGGTCCGCGCTCCCATCCCAGGCCGGCCTCGGCTGCCTTCTTCTGTGAGACCCGCAGAAGCTCTGCCGCCTCCTGCCTGGTCAGGTTGAACTCCTCGGCAGGCTCGCCATTGCGTCCCAGCATCTCGAACTTCTGCTGTTCCGTTGCGACCAGCAGTGATCTCGACCGCAGGTCGTAGTCGTTCTCCCTGAGGTAGACCATTCCGGCCAGGCCCAGTGCGGCAATCGACGTCCTGGCGGCAAGCTCAACTGCCTTGCGCTCCTTCTCAGGGAACGCGCTCCCCTCGGAGTTGGTGACAAAGAACAGACGCCGAAGGCCGGCCAGGGATAGAACGGTTGTCTGGATCGCGTGGCTCATCGTCACGCCACCGGCTTCCGAGTCGATGCTGGGCGGGATATTCCCGTGGTTGATTGCGGCGGGACTTCCCTTTCCGTCAGCTCCCTTGCCGCCCATCAGCATCGGCTTCCCCTTCTCCTTCACGGCCTCGTTCTCATCCGTGGTCCACCGTTCCATCTCATCCTTGTGACGGTAGACAGGCCCGGCCTTCTTCTCGATCCCCAACGGGTCGATACGGCTGGCCGTCTTCACACCGGCCACGGCGTCGATTCCGACGATCTCGGACACCATGCAGCGCTGGAACTTGGCTCCCAGGCCACCCTTGGGGCCTGTGCTGTCCCATACGCCGAAGAGAAGGGCGGTCGGGCAGTGCAGAAACATCCCTGTGGCATTTCCCGGCCGTGAATCCGTGAACGCCTTTCCCACCGGTGTGTAACGGAAGAGGGTCCCGTCCAGAAGACTGTCACGGAGGAGGGCGTCTGCTATGCGATGGGGAGTTTGTAACGCCGATATGCTGCCGAGGTCAGCCAGATCCGCCTCGCCCGTAAAATCGACCTGGACCAGCGGGAAATCAAGCTCACGGTCCCTCCATCCCTGGAGAAGCGCCTCCTCCATGCGGTTCGCCTGTGAAGCAACCGAGTCGAGCAGGACGGTGTTGACCTCGCGGCCGTCCACCAGTCTCCGCTCCATTGCGTACTTCGTCTCGGCCCGGCCTTCCTTGACGTAGGTTGGTGGAAACACCTTGTCTCCCGGCCCGCCTGCCGGCTGGAGACGGGCGATGCTCCTGATTGCCACTGCCTTACCTTCCACGGCGGAAAGAAGGGCGTCGTAGTCGAACCCCATGCGGCACCTCACTTCCATGCGTCGAACAGCCTGTTTGACCATCGGTGGCTCGTTGTGAGCCAAGGGAAAGATGGACGCCTTCGCGGGAAGGCCTGGCCAGCCAGTCAGGAGCCGTCATATCTCACAGGTTCCCTGACAGAGCCACTCCCTCGACGGAGTCCGCATCCCAATTAGCATCCAATAGCCTACAGCGCAAGGTACGACAACCGCTGTCGTACCCCCGGGCCGATTTCGAGCACTTCAGTCCCTTTACGGGCCGCCTTCCCGCCTGCATATCCCTGCTCCCGCGGGCTCACAGTTCAATTCGGCTTGCGACATCCACCCCTGCCAGCGGAACATGCCGGCTCAACGCGTATCCGGCACATCAACTTCCCCCCGATCACAGGAAGGAGCAACCGTTGTCGATCAGAAGGCTTCGTCTCCGGACATCGGATTGCCCGCGCGGGTCGGTTTTGGTCCTCCGGCAGCACGCATACCCCGGCGATGCGCGCAGGCGCCTCCTTACATCCGCCCTCGCCGCGGTGATCCTTGCCCTCCTCCTCCTTCCACTGCCGTGTGCGCAGTATCTGGCGCAGGCATCTGTCCCTGCGGATACGGCGCCCGCACGCGTAGTCGCAGTGGGCGATCTGCACGGCGACTACGACGCGACCCTGCGGGCCCTGCGTCTTGCCGGCGCAATCGATGAACACGGCCACTGGAGCGGGGGCGATCTCGTGCTTGTACAGACCGGGGACATCCTGGGCCGGGGAGACGGCGAGCGCGAGGTGCTGGAGATTCTCCTCCGCCTGAAGGAGGAGGCGCCCGCCACCGGCGGAGAGGTGCACATCCTCAACGGCAATCACGAGCTGATGAACGTACTCTTCGACTTCCGCTATGTGTCAGGCGGCGCGAAGTCCGTTTTCGACGACTTCCCCGGCGTGCCTGAAGCCCTGGAGGAAGCGCGGGCGCAGGGAGACTCCGCAATCCTCTCGCTCCCCGCCGACCTGCAGGCACGTGCTGCGGCCTTCCGGCCCGGCGGTCCTGTTGCGCGCATCCTGGCCGACCATCCGGTTGCGGTCAGGATAGGGTCGACGGTCTTCACCCACGCCGGCATCCGTCCAGTCTACGCAGCCGTCGGACCGGACGAGCTCAACAGACAGTGCAGGGAGTGGCTGATGGGAGAGGCTGATGCTCCCGGGTGGACAGGCGCGCGAAAGGGCCCGACGTGGAGCCGCGACTTCTCGGCCGAGGTGGACGACGATGACTGTGTGATGGTGGCAAGGTCGCTGGACATCCTCGGGGCAGGGCGCATGGTTGTCGCACACACCGTGCACGACGCGATCACCTCCTACTGCGATGACAGGATCTGGTGCATCGACACGGGGATGTCATCGGCATACGGGGGGGATGTACAGGTCCTGGAGATCCGCGGCGACGACGCCACCCCGTTGTCGGAGTGACGTCGCCTCGAGGCTGACCGGAATCTCCCGCAGGACTCGTGACCAGACGCCGGAAGTGCGCGTGAGTAACGCGGGCTACCCTGGCAGGTCGGCCTTCCTGTACCCATCGGGGACTTCAAACATCGAAGCGGAAACGGCGCCGGTTGACACCTCGGTCACAACCGTCGTGGAGTGCATCACGACCCTGAAGCCTTCCGCGGTTGGTTTGGGCCCCTCGGCTTTTGGTTCCCTGTCCCGGCCCCTGCCCCCAAGGAGCCTCTTGCCTATGGCGCCTGCCACACCGCCCTGGCCACCGGGATCAATGCCGGTGCCCGCCCCGTCTTCGCTCTCCCCGCCCTCGACCTCGATCTGCATGTGGCTCTCCAGCGGGATCCCCTCGATATCCTCCATCGCGCCTGTCATGGCCTTGAGACCACCTGCATAGGATGAAAGCAGGGAAGCGAACTGGTCAGCACCGTCTGCGGGGAAACCCATCTTCCCGGTCATCGCCCTGTTGAACTCCTCGATCTCGGACAGTCCCTGTGCATCCTTTGCCATCCACATGGTCATGATCCACCTGGACCGCACCATCTCCCCCGTATCCTCGTCCTCGGCCTCCCCCTCGACGGTCACAACGACCTCTTCCGTATCGTAGCCGGCAATCTTCCTCTTTTCGCCGGTCTTCCTGACGTCGATCTTGAGATCGACGCCGCCGGCTTCGTCGTCAAACTCATCAAGTTCATCCTCCATCTCTGCATCCATGCCCTGCATGAGATCTCGGATCTGCTGGAACGTCATCTCTGTGTAGGTCTTCTCCGAGGGATTGAGGGACCAGGTCAGCTCCCTGTCGAGGCGGACGATCTCCACGCTCTCCTGACCGCCTCCCGCCATCATCCTGGCCAACCTGCCGGACATCTCGGTGGTGGTTTCACTCCTCTGCCTGTCCCCCGAGACCATGACGGTGCTGTGCGCCGTCACGTCACCCACCATCGGGAGCCCCTTGATAACGGTGGTTTCCTTCATGGTCAGATCCGCGTGAACCATCGACGCGGAGATGACAGACCCGGCCAGACAAATGAACCCGGCCAACAGACGCATCCTCGGCATCACTACACTCCTCCCTGGCCCCGGTCGGGAGCCGATCAGGCCTGCGACCTCCCGAGCACCCTGTCATGGGGTCTCGAGCGCCGGCAGGGATGGTAATACCATGCCGAATGGCTTCCCCGGAAGCCCGATTCGCATGGAGTGGAAAGATACTGCATGGAGGCTGCGGGACAACGCAGGGCCGGGGAGGCATGCGACATTGCGGGCTAGACGGCCAGTTCCAGTCTTCTACCTTCCTCAAGCATCGCCTCGATCTCCTCCAGCGGGACCGGTCGGCTGAAGAGAAAACCCTGCACGGCGTCACAGCCTTCCTGCCTGAGGAACTCGAGCTGCCCGGACTCCTCGACACCCTCGGCAGTCACGCTGAGATCGAGGCTGTGGGCCATGGTGATGATTGCGCGCGCAATCGCCGCATCCCGCTGGTCGAGCGTGATCCTCCTGATGAAGGCGCGATCTATCTTGATGGAATCGATGGGGAGACGCTTCAGACGGTTCAGGGAGGAGTGCCCCTGCCCGAAATCATCCAGGACCATCCGAAGTCCCAGGGTCTTCAGGCCGTGGAGGGTATTGATGCAGGAGACCATGGGACACATTGCGACGCTTTCCGTGATCTCCAGGCTCACATCGTCCGGGTTCATCCCGGTCTCCTGAAGGAGTTCCTCAACCTGGTTGACAAGGGCGGGCTGGTGGAACTGCCGCAGTGATACGTTGACGGACAGCCTGAGCCCATGGTGTCCGCGCCGCTGCAGGCCACGGATGTCCCGGAATGACCGGCTCAGTACTTCGTGGCCGATCGGCACGATGAGTCCGGTCTCCTCGGCAACCGGAATGAACTGATCCGGCAGTACAACCCCCCTGCCCGGGTGGCGCCACCTGACCAGCGCCTCGACGCAGTGTATAACCCCGCTGTCCAGGTCGAACTGGGGCTGGTAGAAGACCTCGAACTCCTTCTGCCTGATCGCCTGGTGCAGGTCGGCCTCCAGGCCGAATCTCTCGTACGCACGTGCCGTCATCGACGGGTTGAACAGCTCATGGCGGTTGCCGCCGACGGCCTTTGCCTGGTACATCGCGATGTCGGCGTCCTTGATCAGGCTTTCGGCATCGTCTCCGTTTGCAGGGAACATGCTGATCCCCACGCTTCCCGTTACGAACAGCTCCCTGCCGCCCATGCGAAAAGGCTGCCTGATCGCCTCGAGAATCCTGGATGCCGCCTCTTCCGCATCCTCGGCACGGTCCATCTCCGGAAGGAGGATCATGAACTCATCGCCGCCCATCCTTGCCACCGTGTCGCACGTATGCGCAGTCTGCACAAGCCTCCGGGCCACAAGGCGCAGGAGCTGATCGCCGGCCTGCCTGCCGAGGCTGTCGTTCACTATCTTGAACCGATCCAGATCAAGCAGCAGAAGCCCCAATTGCCTTCCCGAGCGCCTGGCGCGGAGTACTGCGAGATCCAGGCGATCCCGCAGCAGCGTCTGGTTCGGTAGGCCCGTCATCGGATCATGGTAGCTGAGGCGGGCGATCGTCTCCTCGATCCTCCCGCCGCCCTGCCCGGCTCCGGAACCCGGCCTGTTGCCGGCGTCGGAGGATCCGGTGCCCGAGGCGGCGGGCGTGGCCGGCGACGGCGATCCCCCCTCTTCCCCAGCGGGCGTTACGTCCCAAAGCCCTACCGCCATGCACTTCCTGCCCGGTACAGGGATTCTCTCGATTCGCGAGCGGATGCGACGCGCCTCTCCGGAGAGGCCGCACTCGAACTCCAGTTCGAACCCACCGGCCATGCCTGCCGAGACCTTCCTCAGCCCGCGGCTCAGCTCCGCCCTGGCCCGAACGCAGGTGTCCCTTCCACAATCGCAATCTGTCGGGAAAATCGGGTCGAGGCCCATGCCGGTGAAGGCGTCAACCTGCGAGCACAGGATCCCGGACCAGTCTCCCGTCGCATGCAGTATGTTGCCGGAGGCGTCTACTGCGATCACTGCGGGCCGCCGTTCGCCTTCGGCAGGCCCCGGGAAGATCCTGTCAGGCGACTCGAGCAGCCTTGCGATGCGGGCGCTGTCAGTGATGTCGGTCTGCAGTATGAGCGCCCTGTGGCTCGTGCCGGCATCACCAGGCACTGCAACTCTGATCAGCCGGTACCATGCATCTTCGCCCGAGTGCGTCCGGACTGAATGATCGTACTGGGCTATTCCCTGCAGTCCCTCCCGCGGGCCCAGGGCGCTGCACGCCCGCAGGCGGGGTTCCTCCGGATTCGTCCCGGACCATGCATCCGGAAGGCCGAAATCCCCGCCGCACCCGCCTAGGAACAGGCCACTGGCGGCGAAGATGCACCCGTCACGACCGACTTCGGCTGTCTGAATGTGCCGCCCCAGACTCCTTGCCACCCAGGCAGGGTCTGCCAGCCGCCGGCAGAGGCTGTCGCAGGCCTGCCGCCAGGCCGCTGCGGCCCCAAGGCATGCGCCAATGGCCTCGATGATCCGCACACATGAAGGCGGGATTGCCCCGGGATGCTTCCAGTAGACGGAGATCGCCCCCATCGGCTCCTCCCCGCCCGGAATCGGAGCAGAAACCCCTCGTCCCACGCCGATCCGTCTCAGAAGCGCTGCTGTCCGGTAGACGCAACTGTTGTGGAGATCTTCGGACATCACAGTCCGGCCTGTCTTCATGGCCACATCGGCCTGGCAACACGACCCTGCCCGCGCGGTTATCCGGCCAAGAAGGCGGCCCGGCTGTCCGTAGGCTGCACTCAGCCTGAGCATCCCTCTCTGCCCTGCCCTCTCGTGAATCTCCAGGGCACAGGCTTCAAGGCAATCTGCGAGCGTCTCTGCGACCAGTTGCACCGCATTGCCGGGTTCCTCGGAGATAAGCTCCCTCAGCGCCGGCAGGAGGTCCCCGGCCCGGCCGACCGGACCACACCCCGGCATGTGCGCCGCTCTCTCCAGGAGGACGGCCAGGGATTCATGCGCCCGAACTGTTTCAGCTACGCACTGGAGCAGCTCCAGTTCACCCACTGTATAACCACGACGCTGCCGGTCCATTACACATACGACGCCCGGCCTGCTGCCGCCGTCGCCCGGGAAGATGATTCCGGCGAGCGACCGGACACCCCAGGTACGGGCCTGGGCGAGGGCTTCCGACCTTGTGTCGTCCGCCCTCAGGTCGGGGATGATCGTCATCCCGTCCGGCTGCATGAGCAGACTGAGCATCCGGGCAAGGGCGGGCGGAACGCTCAGATCCCCGATGGCGGGCGCGCCGCCCGGGCCTTCCGGCTGCGTGAACTCTGCGCCTACCCCTGCGGGAGTCCCTGCAGGAAAGGAGTCGTCAGTGTGGGTGATAAGACCCTGCCGCTGGCCCTCTCCATGTGGGAAGAAGCCCACTATTGAGATTGGAACATCGAGGAGGCTGCGGAGGAGATCCGCCCAGTCTGTCGGAGGTGTTCCGTGATGCAAATCGCCCGCCCGGCGTTGCGACTGGAAATGCGCGAACTTGTTGCACGACAATGAAAAACGGCGCATTGATCTTACCTCCAGGCATGCTAGTTCGGCCTTCCGCCAGCGGCTGTTTAGCCCGAAGTTCAGATCGTCTGAGACCCTGGGTTGCACCGGAGTGGCTGGGGCGGGAGACGGGGTTGCACGCGGGCCGTCCGCGGTGTACCAAGGACAGTAGTTGTCATCCGCCACATCCCCGAAGAAAGGAGACCTTCTAATGGACTCCATCTTCTCTTTCGGCGAGGGGGCTCTCTACTCCCTGGCTATCCTCGCTGTCGGCGCTGTGTCCGGCATCCTGCTGCACGCGATCCTGTTCGCGATCCTCGGCCGTGTCGCGAGGCGTACCCGGACGACGCTCGACGAAACCGTCATCCTGCATCTGCGAGGACCGTCGAGGTTCCTTGTCCTCCTCCTGACCCTGAAGATCGTCTCGCCGCTGCTGCGCGTGACGCCGGTCATCTCATCCCTGATCGACCAGCTCACGAGCATACTCCTGATAGCCGCCGTAGTGTGGCTGGTGGTCGCGGCAACCCGGATCGGGCGGTCGCTGCTGGCCAGCCGCTACGACATGACCGCCGACGACAACCTTCAGGCCCGCAGACTGCACACCCAGTACGACGTGCTCGGCAAGATCATCATCTCCGCCGCCGTGATCCTCGGGCTCGCGAGCGCGTTGATGACCTTCGACGGAGTGCGGCAGCTTGGAGCGGGCATCCTTGCTTCTGCGGGGATTCTCGGCATCGTAGTCGGATTCTCCGCCCAGAGATCGCTGGGCACCCTCTTCGCAGGAATACAGATCGCCATCACCCAGCCGATCCGTCTGGATGACGTGGTGATCGTCGAAGGGGAGTGGGGCCGGATCGAGGAGATCTCGCTGACATACGTGGTTGTGCGCATCTGGGATCAGCGGCGTCTCGTCGTGCCGATCACCCACTTCATCGAGAGCCCCTTCCAGAACTGGACCCGGACATCCGCCGAAATCCTCGGCACGGTGTTCCTGCAGGTCGACTACACGGTTCCGGTGGATGCGCTCCGCGAGGAGCTGCAGCGCATCGTCCGGGAGGACGGGAACTGGGACGGACGCGTGGCCCAGGTTGTGATGACCGAGGCGACGCGGACGACGGTAGAACTGCGCGCCCTCGTATCAGCGGCAGACTCCGGAAGCGCCTGGGACCTTCGCTGCAGTGTCCGGGAGAAGCTGGTCGCATTCGTGCGTGAGAAGTATCCGCAATCACTGCCCCGGTTCAGGGCGGAGCTGTCCGGCCTGGAGAAGGCCGCGTAAGCGGCCGCAGCCGTCGCGTGCTTCCCGGTCTCTCCTGCGACCGGCTGCCGGGTTTCGTCGGGGCCGGTCCGGACTAGGACCCGGCCCCTGACTCCGCGACCTCCTTCAGGATGGCGGTGAGAAGATTCCAGATCTTCTCCACGGACGCGGGGTAGACGCGCTCATCGGGAGAGTGCGCCCCCTTGATCTTCGGACCGAAGGAGACTGCGTCCACACCGCCGATCCTGTCGCCTATGATGCCGCACTCGAGCCCGGCGTGAATCGCGGTGACCCTGGGCTCCCCGCCGTACAGGCGCGTGTAGACCTTCCTGCAGACGCCCAGGAGCGGCGAGTCCGGGTTTGGCTTCCAGCCCGGATACTCGTTTCCGGAGGAGACCTCGGCACCGGACATCTCGCCGACGGCCCTGATCCAGCGGGCCACGGCCCGCGTGGAGCCGATCACGGAGCTTCGTGACATGCACGCCACGCTTATGATGGCCTCGGCTCCCTGTCTCTTCCACTCGACTATCGCAGTGTTGCTGGATGTCTGGATCAGGTCGGGCATCTCAGGCGACACCTCCAGAACGCCGTTCGGAAGCGACCTGAGAGCGAGCAGGATTCTTCGTGACTCGGCGGCGGAGATCGCCCCGGACGTCCCGGTGGAGGGCGCAACGTGGATATCGAAACCCGGCTCGTCTATCTCCCCGGGTATCTCCCCGCGGACCGCCTCGGCAGTCTTCCCGATCATCGTGCGCCCGGCTTCATCGGTGTACACGATCGCCGATGCCTCCCTGGGGATTGCGTTGCGCTTGCTCCCGCCCTGAATGTCCGCAAGGCGGATGTCGGCGCCCGAGCGAAGCAGCAGATCGGCCAGGATCCTGATGGCGTTCCCGCGGTTCAGGTGGATGTCACCTCCGGAGTGGCCGCCCCTGAGGCCGGTCACGGTCACTGTATAAGCCCCGCCTTCCACCTCGGCAGGCGCAGCCCTCCAGGTGAGCGTGCTGTCGACGCCGCCGGCGCAGCCTATGTAGAGAACGCGGTCGTCCTCGGAATCGAGGTTCACCAGGGTGCGTCCCTTGAGGAAGTCCGGTCTGAGCGCCTTTGCGCCGGTCATCCCCATCTCCTCATCCGCGGTCAGCAGAATCTCCAGGGGGCCGTGCACAACCTCCTTCGACGACGCGGCCGCCAGGGAAAGCGCCACTCCGATGCCGTTGTCGGCGCCAAGGGTCGTGCCGTCCGCACGGACAAAGATGCCGCCGCCGGGAGCATCGCGGCCCACCATCAGGCGGATCGGATCCCTGCAGAAGTCGTGGGGATTCCCCTTGTTCTTCTCGCAGACCATGTCCAGATGGCCCTGAAGGACAACGGTCGGGGCCGACTCGTAACCTGGTGTTGCGGGAACCTCGAGGAGGATGTTGCCGGCCTCGTCCTTCCGCCAGGGAAAGCCGAACCGCCCGGCGAGTTCCTCAATGTGCGCCTGGATCCTGGCCTCGTCCTTCGAGCAGCGGGGAACCTGGCTGATGGATGCGAAGATCTCCCACACGGCCCTGGGCTGCAGATCCTCGATGCGGGGAAGAGCGTCATCTCCTGTCATGTTCATTGTCCTCATCCGGCAATGGGTCTGGATCCGATGGACAGAGTCTGGCCGGGACTGAAGAGCCCGGCTTCGACGCCTGACCAGACTGCTGCCTGAACGGAACCCGGCAGGGAAACGGCTCAGGCAGGAGTGGATTCTTACATCTCACGGTGGTTGATGGAAACCACGATCCGCCGGCCGGCGATCAGTCTCCGGGAAGAGGCAGCTCCCTTCGAAGAACGACCCTGTATGCGGGGCTGTACGCGCTTCGATAGGCTTCCGAGTGCCGGACCATCGGATATCCGGCGTCGCGAAGCGCCGTGTCGAGAGAGTCCAGGCCGCCGGGATCCTGAAGGAGCCCGGCCAGGCCCGGTAGAAGCTCCCTCCAGAGCCGGACGAGCCGCTCCTGGCCCGTCACGGGATCGAAGGCCGAGGCGCTCCGTATGAACGCCTCCGCAAGCGAGTCAGGGTGGCCGCCTGCCGCGAGGAACGGCCGCAGGTGGACTCGCAGCACCTGGCCATCGGGATCAAGAGCCTCGAGCAGGCTCTCCCCGGCTCCCTGTGGCGACTCAGTGCACTGCAGGCCCGCGATCTCCCTGTGCAGGACGCCCCTTGCAGACTCCCTGTCGGAGATCATGTGGCCGGGACCAAGAACCCCCTGGTGCAGGAACTTGTACAGGTCGACCGCCTGCGCTTCAGGATGCGATCGCACGTGGCTTCGAAGCTGATCGAGCCAGGACCCGACTTCGTCCATGGGAATCTCCGTTGCCGCGTCACGGCGGGCAGAGGCACATCCTTCGCTCCGGGATGTGCTGCCGGATCCCCCGGGGCCTGGCGCGACATCCTTCCCGCAATCGCGGACCGCCTCACGCGGACAGCCTCCCGCGAGAACCAGCATGGCCAGCATCAGATGAATAGCGCCGACCTTCATGACCTCCCCTGTCCTCTTCCCACCCCGGATTCCACCGAGTCGCGCGGAAGGGGAACGATACCACGCCTCAGAGAACGGGCAAGGAGTACGCCGCAGGCGCGGGCAGATGTGGATTTGCATAAGAAGGCATGGAGAGGGCCTCGATCTGCGCACGGAGCCGCACATCCATCTGCCTGGCGAAGACGCCGTAATGAAGGTAGAGAGCCGCCAGTGAAACGACCATCCGCAAGGCTGCAGGATTGTGGAGCAGCGCATCGAGGAGGGTCCTGCGGAACGGTCCTCCCGCCTCACGATCCCGCACGCCCATACGCCAGAGGATCCGGCCGAGCGAGCGCAGGTCCCGGGCGATGTGGCGCATCGGTGTTGAGTAGCTGTTCCCGGACACGTCGATCTCCCGGGCAACCTTGCGAACCCGGGCAAAAAAGGCGGCCGGCGAGTAGATGCTCGCAAGGAGCTTCCTGTAGTCCTCGAGTATCTCCCGCCGTGGACGGTCTGTCTCGAAGTTGAGCCCGGATGAACACTGGTCGGAATCGTCCGCCCCGGGGAGGCTGTCGGATCCGGCCCGCAGCCGGCCTTCTGCCTGAAGGCGACGGGACAGCTGGGTGTTCGGCAGCGCGTACAGAAGCCCGACCATGCAGACCGGGATGGCGGTATCCTCGATGCACCTGATCATGTCGGCCCCGACGGAGCTTCTCTCCCCGTCGAATCCCAGGATGAACCCGGCGTTGACGAACATCCCCGCGCGGTAGAAACGATGGATGCTCTCGACTATGTCCGCCCTGGTGTTCTGCCGCTTGTTCGTCCTGCACAGGGTCTCGGTGTCGGGGGTTTCCACCCCGACAAAGACTGCGAAGAAGTTCGCCTCCCGCATCAGGGCGAGCATTTCCGGGTTCTCCGCGAGGTTGATGCTCACCTCGGTCGAGAACTGGAATGGATTCCCCCTGGCCTTCAGCCACACCCCGAGCTCCTTCAGGAAAGGTCCGACGGAGCGGAGATCCCCGATCAGGTTGTCGTCCACGAAATCCACGTGCCCGCGATAGCCAAGCCCGGCCAGCGTGTCCAGCTCGCACAGCACCTGGGCTGTCGTCTTGGAACGCGGTCGCCGGCCGTTCAACTCGATTACATTGCAGAACTCGCAGTTGAAGGGACAGCCGCGTGACCTCTGCACTCCGACGTGCATGTAGCGCTTCAGCTTCAGGAGGTCGAACCGGGGCACCGGCGACCCGGTGATGTCGGGGAAGCGGCCTGCCTTGAAGACCCCGCTCTTCATGCCGCGCGACCAGGCCCGACAGAACTCGCCCAGGACTTCCTCCGCCTCTCCCAGCACACGAAACTCGGCTTCCTCGTAGAGATCCGGACTGCACGTGACATCCGGGCCGCCTACAACCGCAGGCTTCCCGCGCCGATGCGCGGCGCGCACTATGTTCAAGGCATCCCGCTGCTGGGGAAGCATCCCCCCGGTCAGAACCAGATCTGCCCAGGCAAGGTCATCTTCCCCGAGCTCCTCCACGTTGCAGTCGACAAGACGCACGTCCCAGTCCGGGGGAAGAAGCGCCGCCACAGTGATCAGGCCCAGCGGTGCAGCGGAGTAGCGGGCTCCCACCAGGGCGCAGGTCTCGTGGTAGTTCCAGAACGAGTCGGGGCTGAAACGCGGATACACCAGTAATGCACGGCAACTCGAGGGTCGGTTCATCTGATCTTCCTTATCCCATATGCCGCACATGAAGCCGGCGGGTGCCGGCCCGATACGGTCGGGTTCAGGCTACGATGGCAGAGTAGGAAGACCAGGATGAGACTGTCGCAGGTCGAGCGAATCTCTGTCAGGCGCAGCAGCCGTCCCGACCCTAGGCCCGCCGACCCACCGAGTCGAGGAATATCTGCGAAGCGGCCGGCCTGCCGGCCTCGATGTGCCAGGATCCCGCGGCGTCTGCCGGCATCGACTGGGTTCCGAGGCGACAACCGGCCCGGGCAGGATCCCGCGGCGACAACCGGCATGTTATCATCGAGTTGCGCCCGGTTTCGGCTGTGGCGATGATCCCGCCACACATGGCGTTCCTTCCGGCAGATGCCAGGCTCCCGCCTCGTGCCCACTGCCCGGACATCGGGCTTTCGGGGATCCGGCAGAAGTCCCTCCTTGTGCCGGATGCAGGCGCCGTCCTAGGATTACCGCGGTGGGTTCGCCGAAAGAGTCCTGTCTGCGCATGCTGTTTGTCCGCGCTCCTCGATCTCGATCGTCCTTCCTTCCAAATGAGGCCTGAAGTGAGGTCTCGCTCCAAGGGATCCGGAGAACGAATTTGGGATCCCGCGTCCTCTCAAAAGGAGACATGTGATGGGCAGCAAGTTGTACGTAGGCAACCTGAGCTTCAGTGTGCGCGACGAAGACCTGGAAGGCCTCTTCTCGGCCCACGGATCGATCCGCAGCGCTCAGGTCATCATGGACCGTGACACCGGCCGCAGCAAAGGCTTCGGCTTTGTCGAGATGGGCAGCGACGAGGAGGCCCAGGCGGCCATCGAGGCGCTGAACGGACAGGAGTACGAAGGCCGCAACCTGACGGTCAACGAGGCCAAGCCTCGCGAGGATCGCGGAGGCCGTGGCGGCTTCGGCGGCCCGCGCCGCGGCGGCAGCTCCTCGGGCGGCAGGCGGTACTAGTCCGGACCGGCCTGCTCTTTCAGGGTCAGGCGGCTTATGGGCGCTCCGTTGCCATGGCGGTGGAGCGCCCTTTGCTTTGCTGCATCTGCCCGGCGCCTTGTCACCGTACAAGGACCACGGCAACCCTCCGCGCATCCCCGTCGACAGCCAGCCGGATGTAGTATACCCCGGACGGCACTTGTGCTCCTTCATCATCCAGCCCGTCCCAGACAACCGATCTGTCTCCTGACGCCGGTGGAGCATCGACATGGAGGGATCGCACCCTTCGTCCGGCCACATCGAAGATCCGGATCTCCTCATCCCCGGGCCGGGAGGACGAGTAGTGGATGGTGACTGCCGAGGAGAAGGGGGTCGGCACGGCGACAAGCCGGGCCGGGTTCGAGTCCCGGGGTGGAGCAGCCGACACGGCACCAGGGCCCCGGACCACCCGTATGAACGGCCAGCCCAGGCCGCAGAAGGACATCACTTCGGATGCATGGCGGGGATGATGCGTCTGCCTGAAGGAATTCTTTGCATCACGCCATGCGCGGCCCACCGTTGCTCCCTCCGGTTGCGCGATGATTCCGGAACGGAGTGATTCGCTCAGTGCCTCCGCGAGAAGGAACGCGGGCCACTGCCGCACCTGGGCGGTCATGCCGAGGCTGGCAAAGGCGCCCCGGTCACCAAGGAACAGCACCTGCTCCGCATGCGGACGGCCGTAGTTGTCCGGCCTGTGGATGGCATGGTGCGCGCACGTCATCGACACGTGGAGTGCATAGGACCATGTCGTGTGCAGGTTGTCTACGCTCCAGGGAGGTGACTCGCGCTGATCCTGGAAGTTGGCAACATTCACCCGGTTGTTCTCCGTTCCAAGGATGAACTTGATCTGATGGCCCAGGTTGTCCAGGTAATCCGCCCGGGCCTCCCTGAGGGGGTAGTTGTGTGGCCACTCATCCCCCTGATAGGTTGTGGCGAAGTCGGCGAACCTCCACATCTCCTCGATCGCGTGGGCGTGCCCCCGGACCAGTTCACCACAGCGGCCCTGGCGGTCGTGGTCCTCCACCAGTAGGAGGATCCGGTTGAAGTAGTCAGGCGAGTGTCTTCCGGGACTCCGTCCGGCCTCCTCCGTTTCCGCAGCATCGACTGCGGCAGCCCATCTCCCCCAGATATCCGCGAGGACCGGATCCGCCCGTATCACTGCATCCGGCTCCGATTCCCGCCGCCCCGTTCCCGGCGGATGACCGCGGGCCAGCCACATCTGGTTCCACATGTGATACAGCGCCGTCTCCACCGCCATCTCGCAGTCATGAAGGCTCTGCGCAGGCAGAAGGAATGAGATGACATCGATGTATCCGTCGCCGGTCATGTCCGCAAGGTTGTCATAGCTGGCCACGTACGCTCCCCACCCGATCGACTCACCGGCGACCTCCGGATCATGGATCAGTCTTGCCACCGGGTGCGGAGCGTGGGAGGGATCCACGACCATTACGGCGAAAAGGTCTCCTCCATCCTCCTGCTGGAGATCACCCCATCGCGCACTCAGATACTCCTTCACCGATGAGGAGTCGGTGCGGACAGCAATCTCGCAACGCCAGGCACGTTCCCCTTCGTGGTCGTACCCCGAGCCTTCCAGCCATGCCGTGAGGGGTGCAAACGCGGGTGTCCACGACGAATCCGCGGACACGATCACCAGGTTCGGCGCCTGGGCAAGTGCACCCGGGCAGACTGCCGACCCAGGCAGCAGGAACAGAAACATAATGCACAGGAACTGGTGTCTGCTCATGACAGTCTCTCGGCGCACGACGCATTGCGAAGGCATGTTATCTATGGAGTGCGATTGTCCCGGTGTGCCCGACTGATGTCCCCGCTCGCTCGATCTCGACGACCCTGTAGACCGCACCGGCGGCACCCCGGGCACACTCCGTTTCGTACACCCCGCCCCCCCTGAAGTCCTGCCGGGAGATTAACGTCCATGCGGATCTTCCCGGGTCGCGCCTCTGGAATTCGTACCACCGCGTATCACCCGCGGAATCCACCCTCCACGAAAGACGGACCTTCCCGTGCGCAGCGGTCGCGAGCAGCTTGCCGTCGCTTCCCTGTGCCGAGGCTACGGCGCAGAAATCGCGGGGGGTATAGTCCCGGTCCTCGTAGAAGGAGATCGACCTTGCGACCCTCCGCCCGACCGGGAAGTGGCCTGTCTGCTCGAGTATCTGGATGCTCTGTCCGTCCCTGCTCTCCACAAGCACGACATGCATCTGACTTCTGACAATGTAA
Source organism: uncultured bacterium (assembly GCA_964636385.1). GTDB lineage: Bacteria > Eisenbacteria > RBG-16-71-46 > CAIMUX01 > CAIMUX01 > CAZWSC01. The sequence continues at coordinate 25,811 of CAZWSC010000036.1, read as the reverse complement.
GTTCCGTTGCGTACGCGGTACCAGGGCAGGATGACACCGTAGTTGTCCGAGTTGAGGGCTGAAGTGTTCCCCCTGGTGACGTCCCCTGCATATGACACGGCGGAGGAGCAGTCTGCGCCGACAGCCCAAGACGCGGGGTGACCGCAACCGTGATGGCACTGGTGGGCCCCAAGCCCTCTGCACGCATCTATCCTGTTCTGTATCTCCACCTGCCGGTCGGGGGTATCCGTACCACCGAAGAGATAGTTCATACCCTCCCACTCGGTATGCGACATGACGCCGTGCAGAAACTCATGGTGAGCCAGGATGTCGCTTCGGCACGGCTGGGGGTCGACCGGCCAGTTCTCATTGCAGTCGCATGAGCTGCACCTGTACTCGTCGCGGTCCAGATTCAGCACCAGGCAATCCCAGTCCTGTTGTCTGTTCGTGGACAGCCGGATATCCAGGAATTCGCGCATACGTGAGACAATGACCCCGCGGTCGGACTCCCCCATCTCCACAGCCAGGCACACCCCGGCGACCGCGAGACAGGTGGCGGCAGCAATCAGGGAGAAGATCAGGGTCCGTTTCACCTTCCACCTCCCGCCCAGTGTGCGATCCTGCACTCCATCTGTCCCTCATCCTCCACAAGGTAGAGCTGGTGGAACGTGCCGTCCTCCTGCAGCTCGTACTCGGTGGCCAGATCGATGTCGCGCCCCCGCATCCTGTCTGCAGAGCGCCACCGGGAGCGCGTGCGGCTTACCAGTTCGCCGTCCAGGGTCCTGACATCACGGTAGATGCCATGTCCGGGCTCGTAGTGGCGCATGAAGATGTACTCACCCCTTACAAGGCCCGGCTCGGTATTGCGCACAAGGATCTTCGCGGGCCTTCCCAGCTCGTCCAGAAGGACCAGATCCCCTCTCGTGTATTCGCCGGAGGTCGTGTACTGGTCCCCGACTGTGAAACCGACGGCCGGACGGCCGGGGGTGCTGCCCCTGGTGGTGGCGGTGATCTGCACGGCTGGAGCGAGAATCCCCCCTCCGACGACAACCGGCATCCTGATCCCACGGTACCTGTGGATGATGGCCAGCCCATCCCCGGAGAGCTGGAGCCCCGCCAGCCCGTGCGTCCGGCGATCGTCCCCTTCGCGGATCCTTCGAAACTCCGGTTGGTCGGCCAGATCGACCCTCAGTGTGTCCCCTGTCCCGATATCCAGGCGATAAGCGGCAAGGCCGAACGCCGAATCGCCAAGCCAGTACAGACCGCCGTCACATACGGCCATCTGGCTTACCACGTTCGGCTCCTTCAGCATGGGTATCTGCCTCTCGAAGCCCCCATCGGCGGTGAAGACCTTGACTGCATTAGCCTTCGTGTCTGCGATGTACACCCTGCCATCGCTGTCGACGGTGAAGGGCCCGAACGCTCCGACCTCGCGCCTGCCCCAGCCTGAGTGTCTCGGAGCAAGTTGATGCGGCTCCGTGCCGAACCCGATTACGATCTCAGCCATAACCCGGTGAGGAGCCACCTCGAGCAGATCCCCTGCCATTGCCGGTGAAGCAAGCAGGAGAACAGACAGTGCAAGCCGGATTCCCTTGTGCATGAGAAGACCCTCCTGTTGGTCGCCCGGGTTTGCATGTGCGTCGTCGGTCCCACGACACTGACCGGACATCCAGGCGATCAGGTCTGCGTGGGAGACGGCACTACCGGCATTCCCGGTTGATGCCTGGTGCGGTCAGTCATCTCCCTTCGCCCGTCGCAGGCACTCGCTTCTCTCAGGCTCGTCCAGTGAGAGGCAGTGCTTGATCATGCCCCAGGTGTCCGGACCGGCCTCCTGACGCCGCATTTCGAGGACCCACGCCGCCAGTTCCGGATCCTCCCCGGCGACCGACGCCACGACCGCATGGAGTTCGCACGCCCTGTCATTGCATTCGGTTCCGGCCGCTGCAGGAACCGGAGAAGACTGCTCACACGGGCCGACTGCTGCATCGGCTGCCTGTCGGTCGCAGCCGGCAAGGCGCAGCGCGAGACAGGCCAGCATCGAGAGGTAGAGGGTCAAGCTCAGGACTCGCATGTTACCTCCATCGTCTGGTACTGAAGTGCTTCCTCCAGATGTTCCAGGCCTATCTCCCGGGATCCGGCAAGATCGGCCACCGTTCGGGCCACCCGCAGACTGCGATGTGCCCCGCGCGCGCTCAGGCTCATCCTTTCCATGGCCTGCTGCAGGAACGCCTGGCCCGCTTGCCCCATGGGGCACCACAGCTGCAGATGTGCGATCTCCATCTGTGCGTTGCAGTGGATGCCGGGCGATTCGACGAACCTGGCCCTCTGGCGATCTCTGGCCTCCTCGACCCGGTCACGAATGGCAGCCGACGATTCCTCGACACTGTCTCCGTTTCGCCTGATCAGTTCCCGGGCAGGGACGGCCGGCACTTCGATGTGCAGATCGATCCGGTCCAGGAGTGGCCCGCTCAAGCGAGCCCTGTAGAGCTGTAGCTGCCTTGGTGTGCACCTGCACGGCTTCCGCGGGTGCCCCAGAAAGCCGCATGGACAAGGGTTCATGGCACCGACCAGCACGAACCTGGAAGGAAATCTGACACAACGGCCCAGCCGCACGAGCTGCACCCAGCCCTCCTCCAGCGGCTGCCGGAGGAGGTTGAGCACCCGCGGGCTGAACTCGGGCATCTCGTCCAGGAACAGCACGCCGCAATGCGCAAGGCTGATCTCCCCGGGACGCGGAACGGCCCCGCCTCCGACAAGCCCGGGCCCGGAGACCGTGTGGTGCGGGGCGCGCAACGGCCGCGAGCGGATGCGGTCCAGTCCGGCCGGAAGCATCCCCGCAGCGCTGTGGATCAGCGTCGCCTCCAGGGATTCCTCCGGGGAGAGTCGCGGCAGGATACGGGGCAGGCGCCGGGCGAGCAGGCTCTTGCCGGACCCTGGCGGGCCGATCATCAGAAGGTTGTGGCCTCCGGCGGCCGTGATTTCCAGCGCACGCTTCGCCCCCTTCTGTCCGCGAACCTGGTCGAAGTCAAGGACCGGCAGGTCTTCATCGGCATGCGGCGAGCCTTCCCCCGTCCGGGACGGATCTGTTTCCGCCCATTCGCCACAGCACAGCCCTTTCACGGTTCCTACGAGGGTCTGGACCGGGATCACTTTGACACCCGGAACGTTGGCAGCCTCGGCCCAGTTCCCCGCGGGCAGAATCACTCTCCGCCTTCCCCGTCGTCCGGCTGCAAGCGCCATTGCGAGTGCACCCCTGACAGGGCGAATCTCCGAACTCAGTGACAGTTCACCGGCCACAGGACCGAACGGAACATTCCCGCCCGGAATGTGCCCGAGCACCGACAGGATTCCCAGGGCGATCGGAAGATCGAACCCGGATCCCTCCTTCCGAAGCTCCGCGGGAACCAGGCTGACTGTCACGTGCTCGCGGGGCGGTGTGAACCCGGACGCATGAAACGCGGCAAATATCCGATCCAGGCTCTCCTTCACCGCCTTGTCCGGAAGACCGACGATGGTCGTGCGCGGATACCCCGGCTCCACAGACACTTCCACCTCAACCGGAACCGCCTCGATTCCGCTGAGCGTGTATGTATCCACGCGGGCCCGCCGGCCCCGGGCATCAGGGATCTCTTCCATGCAGCGCCCGCCCAGTTTCGGTTGAAGCGACAGGTTCACCCCGTGCCACGGGCTGGATCCCGCAACGGGATCAAACGCAACCCGGCGACGAGGCTTGGTCACGACACTGCCTGTGATGCAACTCACGGGCCAAACTCACGGAATCATGGCGATGATTCGATACATGGAATCGGCAATGGCGGGGAGAGGCGTTGCGGTGTTATAATCCCCTGCAGAATTGCGGGACAGGATCTTCGTAAGGCGAAGCTGTTGCACATCGATCCGTACCCTGCCCTGGACCGCAGGACCGGAACAGCCCCGCCGCGCCTGTGATCTGCATGGGATCCGTCCAGCTTCTGCCCTTCCCGGAAGGAGTATGCAATGATCCCGTCAGGATGGCTCCGATACCCCGAACTCAACGTCCCGATGAACGCGCGCGTTCGCATTCCGTACCCGGACGGAGGCACACGCGGCGTCGCGATCGTTGCCGCACTCATCGCCTGCATCATGTGGCCTGACCCGGCCATCTCATGTCACGAAAACTACGCGATCTACGAGGCAGCGGCCTCATCCGCTTCGATCACCGGCATACGTGTGGCGTCGAGCGATGATGATGTCACCGTTGTGGCCTGGCGCGACGCGCATCAGATGATCTGGACCCGCACAATCGCGGGCGGCGAGTTCGGGGATCCGCTACAGCACGGTACCGGGGGGCAGCCGGACCTGATCCACACCCCGGCCGGTTTCACACTCGCGTTTTCCTCCGAAAACGACCTTGTGATCCGCGACAGCGACGGGACGACCTGGTACACCTCGGCCTGCATCCCCTCCGTAACCGGAGCCGCTCCTGCGTACCCGGATCTCGGCCGGGGTTACGCCCCCGCAGCGGAGGATCTCTACCTGGCCTGGTGCGAGGGCACAGATCTGGTCATCCTGAGCCGCCGGACTTCTGGCTCATGGCAGGTCGCAGAAAGCGTGTATAACGCTCCTGAGTGGGCTTCGGTGAACAGGCCCAGGGTCGCGGCCTACATGGATGACGGTCATCCCCGCCCGCGGGTCTATTTCGCCATGGGGCAGGGCTACGATTACGTCTACGTACAGGAAAGAGAGGATGGCTGGTCAGAGCAGATCCCGCTGTACCACGGCGCTTTCGGTGCTGAGCTGTCCGTCGCAGTGGACTCGAATCTCCTGCACGCCGTCGCCGGGCTCGGCCCGCAACCGACCTGACCCTGCAACGTGATCATGTTCACCCGTGAGGTGAGCACCGGTGTCTGGGCCGACATCGAGAACCTTACGATCTACCTGGACGAGTGGAACTGGCCTACTGCCGTCACCGTCATCATGGAGCCCTTCGATATCCCGAGAGTCTTCTGGTATCAGTCCTACCATGACTACATGATGGAGCCCACCGGCGATGGCATGTACACCAGCTTCAAGGTGGGTAACGCCTGGCACGACGACACCGGTGTGCTGCAGGGCCACATTGGCCGCCCGCTTCACGCCGACACCGGCATCTGCGGATTGCCCGGATATGCATGGGTCGAGAAGGATGGGGTGATCTACAGGCTCATGCTGAACCTCTTCCGCCCCACCAGCACCACGCCCGGCCCGGAACCGGGCGACAGGCTCCGCCTGTCGGCACATCCGAACCCATTCAACGACAGGCTCACGGTTCACTGGTGTGCGCCCAGGGGAAGCAACGCATCCCTGGAGCTCTTCGACATTCGGGGGAGAAACGTGGCAGGCTTCCTGCGCAGGGAAGGTGTCTCCGGGGAGGGTGCCGTCACATGGTCAATAGGGGAGCCGTGTGAACGGAACCTGCCCGACGGGGTCTACTTCCTGCGTCTGTCCACCGGAGCGGAATCACGAACGAACAGGATTGTGCGGCTGACTCGCCGGTAGACGGCCGGCAGGGAACGCCCTACCGCGGCCAGTATCCGTTCTCGGGCTCATGGAGAGATACTTCGAGATCGCCGGCCCTCTCCATCATGAACGCCTGGGCATCGGCGATCGCCTGGTTGTACGCAGCCGGTGCGATCTCCTGCAGCATGTAGTCCAGGACGAGGGAGGCCTTCAGATCACCGATATCCTCCTCAAGCTTCTCGAGGAAGAAGCGCCGGATCGAGGCGACAAGCCTCCTGCGAGCTTCATCACCCAGCTTGATGCTCATGCGGCAGACCGGCAATGCAGGCGGCCCGCTTGAATGGACGCGCCGGTGTCGGGGGAGCCCCCGGGCCGGGCCGGGTTCAGGTGATCGTGTTCCACAACGAGATGAAGTATCCCCTGATGAAGATCACGCGCTGCACCAGGAGAGCGACACGCCCCATCACCGTGAGACCGAACCCGGCCCCGAAGCCGATCATGAGAGTGTAAATGCCGATCTTCGACGCGACGCCGAACGCACCGCGGTGCGCCCTGGAGAAGAAGAAGTAGGCCAGCGAGCAGACGAATCCCACCAGGATCACGATGTCCCAGAACCCGCCCCAGCCGCCGGACAACGGCCGGATCGCGCCCTCAATCTGGCGGAATATCTGGGCCTTGAAGGTAAGCGGGATGAAGACTCCGGTCGATATGCCGATATAGACCGCCAGGGCATAGCGGCTGAGCCAGCCGCGCTTGGGCGAGAGCCGGAACCACATCAGAACGCCGAGAAACGTGGGAACCAGGTAGAACCACTGACCCTTCAGGAAGACCGGCTCCCAGACCTTCGGCATGAATCCTGTGTGAAAGAGGAGCATGGTCCAGTATCCGGTGGATACCCCGACCCACAACCTCTCGGCGAACTTGTACACCGGGTTATCACCAAAAAGAAAGGAGAAGATGGCCAGGGTCACAAGGACCGCAAGCCCCTGCCACAGAAGAACAGCAGTACTCAGTTCCACTTCCTCACCTCTCTGCGCCCCGGGCCCTGTGACCCTGGGAAGTGCGCGCCTGCCGGCCGGTCAAGCGGCCCATCTCTGCCTGGCCCTGCGCTGCGCAACAAATGCGATGTTGGTGATCACCATGAAGACCAGGATCACCAGATGGCTCGTCATCTGGTATGGCATCGCCTCCCCGCCCATACCTTCCACGCCGACAAGCTGTTCATACTCGGCAGCCCCCTTCACTCCGGGGATCAGGCCGAAGATCTGCCCGGACATGAGATACGGGTAGTAGTCCGAAGCCATCACCCCCGTGACACCCAGCGCCACAGGGACGCCGAACCTGGCGTTCCCGTACGTTATCCACATGTCCGCCACATTCCCGCCGGCGAAGGAGACCACTCCCTTTACGCTCCCGTAATTGCGAATGTCCCCCATCATCGGGATTTCATCCAGTGGAGTGTTGTAATAGTCCACCGGGAAGGGAATCCGAAAATCGGCCCCCATGGCCAGAATCACTAGGGCGGGATACGGCTTGTAACCAAGGAACGCGTAGTCCTCACCGTAGGTCTTGCCCATCCTCTCCGCCACACCACGGAAGATCCGCTCCGCCATGGCCGGTCCGAACTGTGAAAGTGCGACCATGAGTACCCGGCCATCCCTCTTCCATACCTGCTCAATCGCCGCTGCAGCCATCGGCTCCAGCTCCGCAAGCGTGGAGGGATCGAAGTCGATCGAAAGGAAGACGACCTCCCCGGGCTGAACCTCGTCGAGGAAGGCGTGGACGGCCCTGACCTCGCTCGACACCGTCACCGGCATCCCGAAGGACCAGATGGCCGGGATGACCACGGCCACGGCAAGGATGACGTAGACCCACCTGCGGTCCAAGGCCAGCATCCTGTCGTACCAGCGCCTGCTTCCTCCAGTGTCCTGCATTAGAAGACTTCTCCGTACGGGTTAGTCCCGGCCCATGTATGAACGCTCTATCCCCAGAAGGATCTTCATGCTATAGGCGATCGCCCCCAGCCCCACGCCGATGATGATGGCGCGTTTGGCCGCCAGGTTGGGGACCTCGAGGATCCAGCGCACGAGGGCGCTGTTCCAGGAACCCAGGGGTTCGGGGAGCGGGATCATGCGGAGCATGACCACGAAGGCCGTGACCAGCAGAACCCCTGCAAGCCATGTGCGAACCCGGAACGCGCGGTATGCGGCGCTGGCGATGTAGAACGCCAGCATGGAGAAGAGGGTCGACTGCGCCGGGACCAGAACGTAATCGAACATCTGCCTGTGGATCATGTTCGGGTTAGTCGCCCAACCCCACTTCAGGCCGGAGATGATCATCACCGAGAATCCGGCGAGTGTAACGAACGCGTAGAAGCTTTCCGACCCCCCGGCCCGCCTGGCCTTGCGGACAGTGTTGTTGATCAGGGAGTAGATTCCAAGCGGCAGGGCCAGGATCCCTATCACGATGATCCAATCGTTGGCGTATCCGAAGAAGGTCATCGAGTACTTGTGGGGCACGAAGTACTGAATGACCATCACGATGCCCGCAAGGAATACCAGTAGAATCGGTAATTGCCGCTTCATTCGTTCCTCACACTGCGTGAACCAGGCGTACCAGGAATGTGCTGCCGAAGATCGACCACAGCAATACGGCCAGCAGCACGAAGACCACGATGGCCAGCTTTGTGTAATCCTGGGCCTTCAGGGGACCCAGCTGGATCGGATCCTGGGACAGATAGGCCGAGGCCGCGTACAGCTCTTCTCCGATCAGGGTGTAGTCGGTGGCGGCCACGAAGAACGGTATCTGCGAAACCTGGTCGGTCCCGGAGATCTGGATGGCGCCCGTCACGCTCCCGGCCTCGGCCAGGATGAGAGCCTCGGCGTGAAAGACACCCATGTAGAAGTTGGTCGCGGTGCGCTCGCGCATCATCACGCCGTTGACGGCGGCGACATACGGGAACTGCATTGCGGAGATGTAGAAGATATCCTCCTGGCGGAAGACCTCAGGCCGCCCGGCGGCCATGTAGGCCTCGCGGACCGTCTCCTGTGCCATAGCCATCATCACCGGGTCGTTCACGGGCACCAGGATTTGCGTCTGGTACTCGGCCGTCCTCCTGGCCACGCGCGCCAGGACCGTATAGCCGGCTATGGTCGCGATATCCCCGGCGGTTCCGGTGCCGAGAACGAACAGGATCGGACGGCCCATCTCCGTGGCTCTTCCAATCGCCTCGTCAACCGCATCAATCCCGGGAATGGGGCGCACATAAAGCTCCCTCCCCTTGCGGGCCTCGCGGATGAAGTAAACCACCGCGAGTCCGAAGACCAGCAGCACCACGAGGATGTTGACCTTCCCGGTGTGGAACCAGTCTCCCCTGGCCACGGCGCTGACAGTCGGGCTGAAGGGGGAAAGGGCCCCGTCGACATCGCGGGCCCTGACCGCAACCTCTATCGATGCGCCCATCGGTATGTAGGCCGGGTTCGGAGCGCGGCCGATGATCGGCTCCTCCGCCACGTAATCGTACCTGCCGATTCCACGGGGCACCGTGCCGACGGGCACCCAGTCCTCCGGCGGAGAACCGGGCTCCGGAACCCGGTAGATGTCGTATGCAAGAATCCGGCTGTCGTCGGGCGAGAGGTCCCAGGTGACGAGAATGCCGTGACCGGCATCGTTGGGAAGATCCCTGGCCCTGACATTGGCCGGCTCGGCATAGAGGACCACCGGAATGCCGGGTTCAGCCTCCTCGATGACATCTCCGTGCCCCGGCCGGAGCTCAGCATCGGGAGACTGGCCGGAGTGTGCCTCGGCATGCAAACCGGCCGGGAAGGCGATCGCAGCGGCCAGGATTGCCAGGATTGTGCAGAAGGAGATCCGGAACCCGCTCATCCACCCCCCTCTCTCCTCACATCGTCTACAGGAATGTGATGACCGGCTGATTCTGGCGTTCCGGAGGCCAACCTGCAAGCAGGAATGTCGCCGAGTAAAGATAACCGGGCAGACACCGCATGCCGGACCATCTCATGCCGGTCCGGCATCGTTGCCCGCTCCCGCATCCGCCTTCGGCCTCTTCTCGCGGAATCCGATTCTCGGAAACGGGTTCACGATCGCGCTCGAGAGATTCGTCAGGTGGGCGTTGATCCGCTTCAGGTGCCTGGAGTAGAGCGCCAGCGCCACCGATTCCGAGACAGTCAGACCGCTCGCCTTCGGGCCCAGAAGATCGCTGACAATCCCCTCGGTGGACCCGGAGATGTGCGGCTCCATCTTCATCACGAACCTGCCGCGTTCCTCGTCGTGGTTCTGGAGCACCTGTATGGCCGCGTCGAAGTTGCGGGAGATCAGACCTTCGATTTCCACCAGGGTCCGTTCCCACGGCCCACCGCTCAGCTTCTTCTCGTACCGGGCGGCCAGGTCGGCGATGTTCTTGGTGTAGTCACCTATCCGCTCCACATCTATCACAATCGAGACCAGTGCCAGCCCGGGCGCGAGATTGCGCGTACCGGCGACGGTCAGATGCGTGAGGACATTGCGCCTTACCTCCCGCTCGTACTTGTTGATCCTTCGGTCCATCCTTCGAACATCGAACGGCAGATCGGTGCTCGAGGTCGACCGGAGCGAATGGGTCGATGCCTCAAACATCTGATAATCGTACTGCAGCATCAGGAGGGTCGTCCGGTACGCAGCGTCCAGAAGACTCTCGTTGCTGAAGATTTTCTTGAACCTCTTGAACATCGTTTCACCTCGGATTGTTGAGGAGGATGATCAGAATCGGCAGGGCGAAGAAGACCACCAGGATATAGACGATCACGGTGGGCCGCGAGCGCGTTGCAATGCGCGCGAAAGTCCCGGCAAGCCAGATCGGCACCACCTGCAGCGGCCAGAGCAGGACAATCCCCAGCAGGTTGAAGACCAGGTGCGCAAAGGCGACCGATACCGCCGCGTGGGATCCGGTCGCCAGGGCAGCCAGAAACGCCGTGAAGGTCGTGCCGATGTTGGAACCGAGCATGTAAGGGAAGACCTGGTGCGGGCTCAACACCCCCGCGCCGAGGAGCGGCACGACAAGGGATGTCGTAATGGATGAAGACTGGACCGCCATCGTAAGCACAATACCCAGCACGAATCCCAGCACCGGATTCCGGAAGATGTACCTCTGGAAGAACTTCTCGACCCTGCTCAGCACGATCGACTTGAGGGTCACCACGATGTAGCGCAGGGCGACGAAGAGGAAGACCATCGACAGTAGAAGCCCGACAAGCCCCGACTCCCCCGTCACCTGCAGAATCCAGCCCGACACGGGCTTCGTCAACGCGGCCAGGGGCGAGTCGAATGTCATCCCTGTACTTCCCGCGAACAGGCTCTCGAACCACTGCGCCGTCCTTCCAATGATGTTGAACGCCATCTGAAGCGGGAGCAGCACGATCACTGCGCACTTGTTGAAGAAGTCGTGCAGAAGCGCGCCGGTCAGCGCCCGCCTGAACTCGGCCCTTCTGGTGATGTGACCAAGGGAGACCAGTGTGTTGGTGATGGAGGTGCCGATGTTGGCGCCCATGACCATCGGGACCGCACCCTCGAACGGGAGTGTTCCCGAGCCCACAAGCCCCACGATGACTGACGTAGTGGTTGAGGATGATTGGACAACCGCTGTTGCAAGCATCCCGATGGAAACACCAACCAGCGGGTTCGTTGTGCTCTGGAAGATGGAGTCCAGGACTCCCGAGCTCAGTAGCTTGATCGAATCGCCGAGCAGGGTGATCGACAGGATGAACAGGTAGATCAGGCCGAAGAGACAGGCGGCCTTCGCCCAGGCGAGCGCCCCCGGTTCTTCGCCCTCAGCAGGAACGATCCTCCCCCCCGAAGGGATGGTGTTGTCCGCCTTCATGCCCCCCCGCCGATCCGGATTACAGCTCGTCCGGGAAAGCTACCCCGGGTGGCTATCGGCTTCAAGGGAAGGATCCCGGGGATTGATGCGGCCGGGGGACCTGGACCATACTGCCCGGAGCGGCCCGCCGATGCGGTGGGCTGCCTGGGAGGCTGGTCATGGAAGGCCCGCCGGGGGGAGATGATCCGTGACTCACGAACCGAAGCAGGAACATGGCGCGCAACTCCCTGATGGCGCGGATCCTGTCGAGTTCCCTCTGGAAGACCACCTCGATCTCCATGCCTTCAGGCCGCGGGAGATCCTCGAGGCGGTGGAGGAGTATCTGCGACTCGCAGCGGACCGGGGGTTCCGGGAGGTGCGCCTTATCCATGGGAAGGGGATCGGCTTCCAGCGCGAAAGGATACGCAGGCTGCTGGAGAACCACCCCCGCGTGAAAGAGTTTGGCGACGCGCCCCCCGGCCGCGGACACTGGGGTTCAACGGTAGTCCGTTTCAAGGATGCGGACGCCGCCGGATGACAGCCGGGCAGGGGTTCGGCCCGGCTGAAGGACCCAGGGAAGGGGAAGGGGAGATGCAGACAGACGACGATACGGGTGATTGGGAGGCCCTGAGCCGGGAAGTCGCAAAGCTTCACCAGGAGGGCGAGTTCGATCGGGCAGCAGCCCTGGCAAGAACGGCGTTGCAGGCTGCCGCCGGGATCTTCGGACCACGTCACCCGAGTGTCGCCAGGAGCCTCTGCCTTCTGGCAGGGGTCTACCATTCCCTCACGGACCACGCCAGGGCAGAGGTCCTGTACCGCCGCGCGGTGGAGATAACCGAGGAGGCTGCCGGACCGGATCACCCCGATCTCGCCGCCTGCCTGAACAGCCTTGCCTGGCTCCATCACACGCAGGGGCAGTGTTCGGAGGCCGAGTCTCTGTACCACAGGTGCATATCCATATACGAGAACACCCTCGGCCCTGATCATCCGGCCGTGGCCGCCTGTATGAACAACCTTGCATCCCTGTACCGCTCCCAGGGCGAGTCCCGCAAAGCCGAGGAGCTCTACCGATGCGCCCTGGAGATCACCGAGGATGCGCTCGGCCCGGACCACCCATACCTGGCCGCAAGCCTTGCCAACCTGGCCGGCCTTTACAGAAGCCAGGGGATGTACCAGCTTGCCGAGCCTCTCCACCTGCGGTCTCTCGAGATCCGGGAGGCTTCGCTTGGCCCCAACCACCCGGACGTCGGTGCTAGTCTGAACAACCTCGCCGCGCTCTACGACGCGCAGGGTCTGTATGAGAAGGCGGAACCACTCTATATCCGATCCCTGGAGATATGGGAAAAGACTCTCGGCCCTGACGACCCGGATGTCGGCGCCGTCCTGAACAACCTCGCCGCGCTCTACGACGCGCAGGGTCTGTATCAGAAGGCGGAACCGCTCTATCTCCGATCCCTGGAGATATGGGAGCGGGCGCCGGGATCCGATCACCCCCGGGTGGCTGCCGGGCTGGAAAACCTGGCTGCCCTTTACCGCGCCACGGATCGGACGGAAGAAGCGGGGAAGCTGGAAGCCCGGGCAGCACTGATTCGCAGCGCAGCCGGGGACCGCAGGCCTGCAGGCACGGACACTCCAAGTCTGCCCTGAGAATCGATGATGATGCCGGGTTGAGGCTGCTGGAGAGCAGGCATGCTGCCGCCCCGCCCAGGAGGCCATACGAATCCGCTTGCACCGGCAGAAGTGCGCGGGGCAGTCTCCCGATCGGCCTGTCGGTGAAACGCGGCCCGGCCCAATGGTGGCGGGGGGGATGAGGAGGCCGAACGGGCGGGCCGCAGTCTGCAACCGCCCCCGGTGAGTCGTCCCCGGGGGCGGTCTGCCACTTCCGAGCCATCTGTCTGTCGTTCCGGAACTGCCTGCATCCTAATCCCGAATCCCGCGTACTCAGACCGGTGTAATTGCTTGACCCGGAAGCAGGATCAGGACTGTACTTCCCACGCAAATCGCTCTCATCCCAGACAGAGGAGAACAGAATGTCGAACACTCAAGGAACGAAGTTGCCGGACGGCCTATCCGGAACGGAGCCGCAAGCCGGCCCGCATCACCCGCGAATCACGCAGGCCAGGCGGCATACCAGCCGGCCGGGGACAGGGTCACGATTCCCGGCCCTCTGGAACACCTGGATCAGCTCAGGCCTTGCTGCCGCTTTCCTCGCAGCGCTTCCTGCGCTGAACGCCCCGCCCTGCCAGGCCGAAGAGGGCGGGGCCCCTGCGATCAGTGCGATACCGGAGTACCGCATCGAGGCTGAAACCCTGATCGACACGCCCGGCTCATCTTCAAGCCCTGCAGCCGGTCTTCTGAACCCTGCCTCCTGGGCGATTCAGCCGGAGGGGGGGTTCTACTTCGGCTGGACTGAAGGAACTGATGTCGGCAACAACCGGCCCGAGCGGGTGCAGTTCGTCTCTTCGATGCGCTTCCTCAACTTCGGCTACCAGCGGCTCGAGGCAGGCGGTCCCGGAGGAGAGAGGGCCCGGGTGAGCGACTACACAGTCGGGCTGGGATTCGGAGACAGATCGCATACAGGGGGGATATCCTACTCCTGGAGCGGCGGCGACACCGACCTCATCCCCCGCCACAAACGCCTTGGCCTGGGCTCGGTCTCCCGGCTGCCCTGGTTGTCCTTCGGCTCCGCGGCGGTAATCGACCTGGACGTGGACGACTACTGGATCCAGGGCGACCTGGGGCTGCGTCCGATCGGGCCGCGGGTCACCCTCTTCGGCGATGTGGTGGGACGCAGGGGACAGCACCGCAGGGACTGGACCTTCGGCGGGGGTGTGCGGATCATGCCTGTCCCTGGTGTGAACCTGGCGGCCAAGGTGAGCGACTTCGGCGAGGAAACGAACCTGTCGCTGCAGGTCGGGCTCAACCTCTTCCCGGGGAGCTTCCGCCCCTCCGCCAGGATGCACCTGAACAGGGATCAGGAGCACATCGCGACCACCTACTCCGTGGAATCCGGGCCGGCCGGTTCATACCTCGGACGCGGGCTGCTGAAGCGCGGCAGCCAGTACCCTGAGATCAGCCTCAAAGGACCGCTTGCCTATCGCACCTACCGCTTCTTCGACGACAGGCGCAGGCTTCTTCCCCTGCTCGGGCGGATCCGGGAGATGGGCGAGGATCCGATGGTCGGCGGCATCGTGCTGAACCTTTCCGGCATGCAGATCCCCGCCGAGATGACGTGGGAACTGCGGCAGCAGCTTGCCGGCTTCCGCGCCACGGGAAAGACGGTCGTCGTGTACATGGACCGCGCCGGAATGGCCGGATACGCACTCGCCACGGTGGCCGATCAGATCTGGATGGATCCCCAGGGGCAGCTGGCGGTCCAGGGGATAGCCCTCGGGCGCACCTACATGCGAAACCTGATGGACAAGCTGGAGATCGGCGTCGATGAACTGCGGTTCTTCACCCACAAGTCTGCCGCCGAGTCGATCTCCCGCACCTCGATGTCTGACGCGGACCGCGAGCAGATGCAGGAGTTCGCGGATGACCTGTACGACTACGTTGCGGGCACGGTGACCCAGGCGCGGGGGATCACTCTCGCGGAGTGGGACAGGGTGATCGATGAGATGGGCGTGCTTCTCCCGAGGGAGGCGATGGCAGCCGGACTGGTCGACTCCGTCGGCTCAATGGAAGATGCGCGCAAGGCCGCGAGCCGAGCTGCGCGCCGGACAACACCCGACCCGGCTTTCACACTCGACGGTGTCGGGGGCAACGGCGTCTGGGATCCGCTGGAGTGGGGCGAGCCGGACCGCATCGCCATCCTCTACGGCATTGGTGAATGCGCCATGGACAGCGGCATTCGCGGCCCGCTGCTTGCGAAGAAGATCCGGGACGCCGGGAAGGACCCGAAAGTCAGGGCGATCGTGCTGCGCGCCGACTCTCCGGGCGGGGATCCGCTCCCCAGCGATCTTGTCGCCAGGGCGATGAAGGAGGCGGCAGAGGAGAAGCCCGTCATAGTCTCGCAGGGGAGCGTTGCGGCATCCGGCGGATACTGGATCAGCATGTACGCAGACTCGATCCTCGCCGCTCCGATCACGATCACAGGCTCGATCGGTGTGATCGGCGCCTACCTCTATGACAACGGCTTCGGCGACAAGATCGGCTTCTCGTACGACCAGGTGAAGCGGGGACGGAGCTCGGACATGGATGGCGGGATGATGCTCCCCCTGGTCGGCGGCCTGCCGCACCGTCCGATGGATGAGGAGGAGCGTGCCCGCGCGGAGTCGCTGATCAGGGGCCTGTACAAGGACTTCATCGAGTACGTGGCCGAAGGACGCGACATGACGCCTGAGGAGGTCGACAAGGTCGGCCAGGGGCGCATCTACAGTGGATTGCGGGGCAGGGAGCTGGGCCTGGTGGATGAACTGGGAGGGCTGTGGGACGCGATCCGGATCGCAAAGGCTGCGGCGGGCATGTCCCCGGACGCCCGTGTCGAGTTCGTGGAGGAGCCCCAGCTCGGCTTCATCAGGCTCGAGCTTCCCACCCCCTCCTTCATCGGGCTGCTGTTGGGCGCCGTCGAGCGGGCATCCCTCGGCGGAGGCCCGGCCCCGCCCGTCCCTGATGCGGATTCACCATACAGCCTGGATCCCGAGGCTTCCGAACTGCGCAGGATACTCGGGGAAGCCGCCTTCCTGAGGCTGCCCGCTCCCGACAGGCTTTACCTGGAGTCGATACTGCGCAATCCGGGAAGTCCGCTGCTCATGATGGATCCTGTGATCCTGGAGGAGGATCCAATCGCGAGGTAGTGATCCTGGAGGAGGATCTCGTGGCGATGTAGTCGGGTCAGACGGCGCTCCCGCCGGTGCGGGGGCGCCGCCTGCGTTCAGGAGCCATGCATTCCCCGTCAGGCTGCGCGGGTGTTGCGGCGCCGGGCCCTCCGGAATGCCGCCCTAACGCCACATCACGCCCTCCCTGGCATCCTGCTGCTGGCGCTGTACAACGTGCCGGGCGATCATACTCCGTATCCTGTCGGAAACGTTGGTGAACTCCACCCTTACAATGTGCCGCCCGCCGGAGATCATCGACGTGGAGACCACCCTGGCGGTCATGGTCAGCTGATCGCAACCCGGGATCTCCAGGCTGAACCTCAGGTCCGCATTCTCCCGGATGGCCTGTTCCGTTATTATGGCAGCCCCGCCGGCGCTCAGGTTCGTCACGCGCCCCCGGAGGAGGGCAGCTTCAGGCCGGCCCGAAGGATCGGCCGGGTCCCGGCCGGTCCGCGGCTCGAGTACTCCCATCGTGATCCCCTGGTAGAAGCGGATCCGGAAGTACTGCCTCGACTGCACGCGTTTCAACTCATCGGAGTGCCCTGCCAGGAGGGACGGTGGATCTCCGCCAATCTCCGTCACCGACGACTCGAATGTGTACCGCGCGTCCTCATCCCGCCAGAAGTGGAAGCGGACCCCATCCCCCGTACTGACGGCGTACCGGTGATCCGGGTCGCCAGGGCGGAATCTCAGGTAAGCCTCGTCCAGGAAGACAAGGTTCATCCTTATCCACGTCGGCTCGCCGGTTGCCGGCGCCATCCACAGAGTCTGGCCGGAATGCAGCTCGCGCGTCGATCCGACAGCCTGACCGTGGGGAACGTAGTCGAGGCCGAGGTGAACCCTGATGTCCCGCAACATGGCCCCGGCCGCAGCAAACCTGTCGGTTGAGGCGCCGCGTGCGATCTCCTCCATCTCCGCAACAACGCACTCGTTGAAACGCCTGCGTACCGTCACAGCCTTCATCGGCGCGTCGGGTGAGCGGCGCAGAACCAGATCCTCCAGAACACCCAGCTCGGATAGGGAAAGCCCCTTCTCCTCTGCCAGTTCCCGAAGTTCGCACATCTCGGCCGCCAGCCTGCGGCGCCTGGCCCTGGTGCAGCGCACCCTCCATGCCACGAAAACAAGTGCGAGCAGCATCAGGAGGACGAGCAAGGAACCCAGGATCGACCCTGGAGATGGGGATGGCCAGACAAAGAGTGATTCCCGCAAGGGAGAGTTCCTTCCGGAGTCCGGGCCATTGGTGATACTCGTGATGAGACACAGGAGAGGCACCTGGCCCCCAACTCATGCACTCTCCTGTCGCACAGCCTGTCGCTGTTCCCGCATCACGTGGTTGGCGATGGCTTCCCTGATCCCGTCCCCCACGCCGACGAACGCCCCGCGGATCAGGCTGCGCCCGCCGGACAGCGGGGATGTCGAAACGACCTTGGCCATGACATCCCACGGATCGTAGCCGGGAAGGCTCAGCCTGAAACGCATCCCTATGCCCAGAGGCAGATCCTGCTGCGCCACAACCGCCACTCCCCCGGCGCTCAGGCTCGTGATATTGCCGCGCAAGGTGGTGCTTTCGGGAGTCCTGGAGGCGCCCCCGCCATCAAGGACGGCATCGACGCCTACGATGCCGACAGTGACAATCTGCCGGAAGCGAATCCGGAAGTGAGCGCGCGTCTGTATGCGTTTCATCGAGGTGCTGTGCATCAGATGAAGCGCCTTCGGATCCTGATGGAACTCGGCCACGTTTGACTCGAAGACGTAGCGCGCATCATCAAGACGGCCAAGGCGGCAACGCATTCTCGTGCCGGACTGCAGTGAAAGCGGCTGGTCCGAGTTCAGTATCTGGAGCTGAAGGTACGCCTCGTCGAGATGGACAAGCCTGGTTCGCAACCAATCGGTTTCCCTGGCAGGCGATACCCAGATCAGCTGACCTGCCTGCAGATCCCTTGATGTCTCCAAAGGCTGACCGGGAGAAACGTAGTCCAGGGTGAAACGTCTCCGGATACTCCGCAGAGCCGCACCTCTCCCGGCGAACTCATCACCGGAGACCTGCCGGACGAGACTACTCATCTTGGCAGCCACGCACCTGTTGAACCACCTGCGCTCCGTCACGACGCGCATCGGATCATTGGGGGACCTGCGCCGGACGAGGTCCTCGATCAGCCGCCGTTCCTCCTCGTGAAGGCCCTTCTCGCGGGCCAGGTCCCGAATGTAGAGAACCTCCTGCTCGAGCCTCCGCCGCATCGATCCGACGCCGCGGATCCTTGCCACCACGTATGCCACGAGCAGCAGGCCCAGCAGGACCAACAACGTGATCAGGAGTGTTACCGGCGAATGCGACGGCCAGACAAACACAGGTTCCTGCACGATGATGTTCCTTTCAGGCCTCGGCGGGAGATGTCGGCTCATCCCGTCCCCGTTATGGAACGCCGCACGCGGGATCATAGACCATCGGCCATCCCGGCTGAATGCCAATCTCTTCTGTTCTCGGACCGGGACATGATGTGGCCGCAGGCCGGACGACCCGCTGGTGTCCCGGGCGGAAACCGGCTATTCTCTCATGCGTCAGGCTTGTCTGACGCTTGCACTCTCCGCGACTCCCGGCCGCAAGAATGCATCCACTCGCGGGAGGCGCGGGGCCGGATCAGGATTGGAGGGCACGGCCATGCTGGCGCTTCTCTTTGTCGCAGGCTCGGCGGTTCTGCTCGCCGGGTATCTCTTCTACGCACGCCGCCTGGAGCGCCTGCTAGGCACCGGGGGCGACGCCGAGACCCCGGCTGTCTCCCAGTACGATGGCGTGGACTACGTCCCCGCCCGTGCGCCGATCCTCTTTGGTCATCACTTCTCATCGATCGCCGGGGCGGGACCGATCGTGGGCCCGATCATCGCCGGGATGGCATTCGGCTGGCTGCCCGCATTCCTCTGGATCGTCGTCGGCGCAGTTCTGGTGGGCGGCGTTCACGACTACGTCACGCTGACCGCCTCCATCCGCCACCGCGGGCGGTCGATCGGCGAGGTCGCCCGTACCGTGATGTCGCCTCCCGCGCAGAAGCTGCTCCTCGCCTTCATCTGGCTGACCCTCATTTACGTGCTGGTCGTCTTCATGGATCTCACCGCCGCCACCTTCGTGGCCGATGGCGGCGTCGCCACAAGCTCGCTCTTCTTCATCCTGCTGGCCGTGCTGTTCGGGCTGGCGATCTACCGGTTTCGGATGCGCACATCCATGGCGACGCTTGTCTTCGTGCCGCTCCTCTTCGCAGCCGTGTACGCAGGAGAGGCCCTGCCGATGGGAACCCTGGTACTGGGATCCCGGAGCCCTGCCTTCTTCTGGATCCTTGTGCTGACTCTCTACTGCTACGGAGCCTCCGTACTGCCGGTCTCGATGTTGCTGCAGCCACGCGACTACCTCAGCTCCTACCTGCTGTACGGAAGTGTGCTGCTCTCGGCCGCGGGTCTCCTGATCGGAGGGTTCCCGCTCGCCTTTCCCGCTTATACAGGCTTCCACGCGCCGATCGGGACTCTCTTCCCGGTGCTGTTCGTCACGATCGCCTGCGGGGCGGTCAGCGGCTTTCACTCCGTCATCGCTTCCGGGACAACGGCCAAACAGCTTGCAAGGGAGCGGGATGCCCGCCGCGTGGGATACGGCGCGATGATCGTGGAGGGCGGCGTGGCGCTGATCGCACTCTCCACCGTCATCATGCTCGCCGGCGGCAGTGACCTTGTCGCCGGGTTCAGGGTGAACACCGTCACGCCCATCCAGGTGTTCACAGCCGGCATGGGACGCTTCGGAGAAGTGTTCGGGCTGCCCAGGGAGGCGGGGGCGCGATTCGGAGGGCTCGCGATCTCGGCCTTCCTTCTCACGACACTCGACACCTGCACGCGGCTGGGCCGTTTCCTCTTCCACGAGTTCTTCGGAATCCGAAGCCTGCGCGCCCGTTTCGCCACCACGGCGCTCGTGGTCGCGCTGCCGCTGATAATCCTGATGATCCCGTTCCGGGATGCGCTCGGGAACCCGACACCGGCCTGGAGCGCCATCTGGCCCGTGTTCGGCGCGGCAAACCAGATGCTGGCGGCACTCGGGCTTCTTGTGGCGACCGTCTGGATGAAGAGGCTCGGCAAGCCGATCGCCTGGGTGGCGCTGCCGATGCTCTTCATGCTCGCAATCACGGCCACCAGCCTCATCGGGGTATTGGTCTCGGGCCGACACTCGGCGGTGGTGGAGGTGATCTCCGCAATGCTGCTGGCCCTTTCGGTCGTGCTGGTCACGATCGGCCTGCGTCGGATGGCGGTGCGATCGTGACCCGGCGCGCATCACGCGCCGATCCTCAGTTGCGTCACCGTAGACGCGCACGAATGCCGTCTCTGTGTGCGGCGCCGGAGTCCGGGCTAGTCCCCCGCGGGATACCCGACAGACTGGGCCATCACGACCCTCATCCCTTCGGGAAGGCCGAACGCTTCGGCAATCGCATTGCGGTCGATCGCGCCCCGCACGACCGTGGCCAGCCCCTCGGACGCACAGTAGAGGTAGACATTCTGGCTGATGAAGGCGGCATCCGCCCATGAGTACTGATCGACCGCCTCCTCCGGGAGGTTCCCCATCCGCTCCACAACGGCGACATATACAAGGTTGACCGGCGCAGTCGCCACAAAGGGCTGCATGCCCGTGGTCTCGCGCAGGTCCCCCTTGATCACGCCACGCAGCAGGTTCTCCGCAGCGTCGTAGATGTACACACCATCCTTCATGGCAACGTAGAGGTCGATCTCCTGCCAGTTGCGCGCGGACGGAGCGGTGCGCCGTCCGTCCTCCCGGTTCACTCCCCATGCGGCCCACAGCAGGTTCGAGAGATCCTGGGCGCTGAGTTCCCTCTCGGCATACTCGCGGCCCGTCTGACGCTCTGCGAGAACATCCATGAGAGGACGGCCTCCCGTCATGACCGGCGCCGGCAGGGCAATGTCCTTCGGAGCCTGGGCAGGCACACCGGACGAACAGGCCGCAAGCATGACAACAGTGGCAGGGAACAGCATGTGTCTCATTGGACTACCTCCTTGTAATCATGATCGGGGCGGGTTCCCGGCGAAGACGCATCGGGCCCGCCCGCCTATCCAAACCTGCCATGGGTTACCGGTCAACGGGAAAGACGCCTTCGGTGTGAATGGTCCGCCTGCCGGATGCGCCAGGATCAGGAAGACTCCCCGGCGATTGCCCGATGGAATCGCTTCTGATTGGTTGTAGGATTGCGGTCGATTCGACGGACCAGGCCGGACCAGACCGGGACATGGATGCCCGGACCAGCCCGGACCATGGAGACCCGCGAGGAGGCCAATGCCAGTTCGCTTCATCCTCGGCCCTGCAGGATCCGGCAAGACGGAACACTGCATCTCACGGCTGCGCGGTCTGGAACGTTCCGGCAGCCCGGGCGTCTTTCTGGTACCGGAGCAGTACACCTACACGGCAGACAGGGAGCTACTGAATACCGGCGAAATCGCCGGCCTTCGTCACGTGCGTGTCCTGTCGTTCACCCGCCTCGCATTCTGGCTGAGGGAGACCTTCGCACGGCCGCAGCCGCCCGTTGTCCCTGCCGAGATCCGTCCCCTGATCCTGCGGCTGGTCATGAACCGGATGCCGGACGCACAGATCGCAGCACTCCTGCCGATGAGGCATCGCTCCGGATTCCTGGAGGAGCTCGGGCGGTTCATCGGAGAGGTTCGCAACCACGGCGCCCAGGATTTCCTCGACTCCATCCGGCGGGAAGGAGAGGCGCCGGACAAGATCCGCGCACTGGCCGCGGTCTACGAAGAGTATGCCGGACACCTTCGCCGCCAGGGACGGATAGACCCTGAGCAGTTGCTGGACGGACTCGAGCCGCTGATTGCGGAGAACGCCACGTGGATCTCCGGATGGACGATCTTCGTCGACGGTTTCCTGTCCTGGACAAGACGGGAGCGCGAGATTCTGATCTCCCTGGCCCTGACCGGCGCATCCATGGAGGTGACATTCTGCCTGGATGCGTGTCGATCCTCCGACAGTCAGAAAGCCGACAGCACTTGCGCCGGCTGTCGGCCCGGCGACAGACGGGATTCCGACAGTCAGGATGCCGACACCCTGCGAAGCCCGTTCATCCCGGTGAACCGCAGTCTTCGCCGCCTCAGACGATCCCTCGACGCAGTCGGAATCCCGACACTCCCGGATCTGGTAATGGAACCGCCGGCGGATCGACGGTCGGGGTTCGAACGCCGGCTTTTCGCCACAGCCGGTGGCGATTCGTCGTCGCCTCAGGCCACTGAACAGGGCGCCGATGTCGATCCCTCGACACTGGTGCCGGAGATCGCCCTGCAGCCCGCCAGGGATCCCCGCCAGGAGGTCATTCTCTGGGCGCGGCAGATCGACCGCTGGATCCGTCACGATCCTGATCCGGTCGCCCCCGGAAGAGTGGCGGTGATCCTCAGGAATGTGGATCCGTACCGGGACCTGATCCGTGAGATCTTCCCCCGGTACCAGATCCCCTTCTTCCTGGATGAACGCAGGAGCGCACTCGTCCACCCCCGCGTGCGCCTTCTGCTGGAGGCGCTGGAGATCTGCCTCGGAGGGTGGCGAAGGGTCGCCGTGATCTCCTTCCTGCGGAACCCGCTCCTGGGAATCGCGCCCGCCACACTGGATCTTCTCGAGAACCTCTCGCTCGAGTACGGACGGGACTACGAAGCCTGGCTGGACACGGAGTGGGAGGAGTTCATTCTGCAGCGCCGCGAGCGAGCCGACCGGCGGGGCGATGATGATGCGCAGGATGAATCCGATGACGACGGTGAGGCGCTGGTGGTCTACGAAGATGACCCGGATCCGGAGAGCGAGGCCGACGGAAGGATGGCCTATGTCGAGCCGGTTCGCCTGGCTGCCCTGTCCCCGGTGCGGGATCTCCAGCAGCGATGGGACGACGCAATGGGTCAGCTTCCGGGATCCGATGCGGTGGCGGCAGTGAGGGAGATGCTATCGAAGCTGGAGGCTCAAGGCTCGCAGGCGGACCCGGATCCGGAATGGACGACGAGCGTTCAGGCATCGCTGGAGCGGATCCTGCAGGAGATGGAGGCCCTCTGGCCGGATGTGGGCGTTGGTCTGGACGAGTTCGCCAGGTCGCTGCTGCTGGCCCTGCGCTCCCTGCGCATCGGGGTCACACCGATCCGCCTGAACCAGGTCGTCGTCGGTGACATCCAGCGTTCGCGACTCGGCGGCGTTGAGTGCGCGGTAGTGGGCGGCCTGAACGACGGGGAGTTCCCGCGCACTGTCAAAGGCGACTCGGTCTTGGCGGAACAGGACCGTGTGACTCTGGAACAGCTCGGCATTCCACTGGGACCCACAGCCTCCGACCGCCAGGAAGAGGAGGTCTACCTCTTCTACATCGGGCTGACGCGTGCCGCCGGGAGGATGCTTCTGACCTGGCGGGAGAGCGAATCCGACGGGAAGGCCGCGGAACAGTCGCTTCTGCTGGAGGAGGCGCTGCGGGCAATCCCGGGCAGCCCGGGGATCCCTCCATCCCCCACTCCCGGAGGCGAAGCGGAGGGGGATTGGCAGACTCCGAACGAGCTTGCCCACGCTGCGGTGAGCGCAGCGGCCGAGGCAACTCCGGAAGCACCGCCTGGCCCCTTCATGCAGGCTTTGTACAACCGGCTTCGCTCCTGCCGCATGGAAGATGATGCCGGCACACTGCGGGACAGATCGGCAGGCGGCGGAAGAGGGACCGCCGGGGCACGCAGCGGCCCGGCATTGTACAGCATCAGCCGCACGGTAAACCTGTCCCTTCCTGCGCTCCTGTACTCGCCGGGAACCCGCCTGCCTGAAGCTGTTCTCAGGAGGCTCTTTCCACACCCGGACATCGAGTCTAGCGTCAGCCGCCTGCAGGGCTTCTCGCGATGTCCCTTCCAGAGCTATGCCCGCTCCCTCCTGCGCCTGGAACCCAGGCCCCAGGCCACGATCTCGCCACTGGAGACCGGCAGCCTGGCCCACGATGTGCTGGAGCGATTCTTCAAGGGAAGGTTCGAACCCGACCCTGCGGATGTTGGAGCCCGCCTGAACAGGATCTTCGAGGAACTGAAGGGGCACCCGGCCTACCGCGCCTTCGAGGTGGACGAGGCCAGCCGGTACCGGCTCCAGAGCACGCGCAACAGCCTGCGCAGGTTTCTGGATCTCGAGACGGCGAGGCTTGCACGCTCCCCCTTCCAGCCGGAGGCAACCGAAGCCTCGTTCGGCTGCCGCGAAGGGAACCCGGTCATCATCCCCCTGGATGAAGAACGCCGACTCCTCCTCAACGGCAGGATCGACCGCCTCGACGCCGCGGAGTCCGGGGGTGGAAGGAGGATCCTCGTTCTGGACTACAAGCGCTCTCCGCAGTCGCGCGTTCCGAAGAACATCGAGGAAGGCTTCGACCTTCAGCTGGCTGTCTACCTCATGTACATACGCGACGTGCTGGGACTCGAAGCTGCGGGAGGCTTCTACCTGCCGGTGCTGCCCGGACCGGTCGCTGCCGAAAGGCTGAGGAAGGACAGTCCGAACCCGATGGGACTGCGCGCGAACGGAATCGCCCTGAAGGCGCACTGGAAGGAGATCGACGCAGGCTCCGGCATGCTGGCGGGCATGGCGCGGACGGACCAGGCGCTGCACGAGAGCCGGCTGGAGAGCCTCCTCGACCTGGCGAGGGGGCACCTGAAATCGCATGCACTGAACCAGAGAGCCGGCTGGATCGCGGCGCATCCCCTCGGGCACCCACCCGGCCGCCTCCCGTGCGACTACTGCGACTTTGCCCCGATCTGCCGCTTCCGCCGCGGCCGGGATCCGGTGAGGCTGAAGCCCGCCGATGGAATGCCCATCAAGGAGATCCCATGAGCCCACCCATGCTCAACGACGCGCAGATCCGCGCCATCAAACTGAAGGGGCACGATCTTCTGGTGACCGCCGGCGCGGGAACAGGGAAGACGACCGTGCTGGTCGAGCGGGCTGTGTACAAGCTGCGCACGGGTGATGTCGACTCCCTTGACCGGCTGCTCGTGGTCACATTCACGGACAAGGCCGCAAAGGAGATGAAGAATCGCCTGTACAGGGAGATGCTGCAGGATCCGTCCCTGAGGAGATTCCTGCCGCAGCTTCCGAGGGCATGGATATCGACGATCCACGGCTTCTGCGGTCGTCTCCTCCGCGAGCGCTTCCTCGAGGCCGGAGTGGAGCCGGGCTTCCGGGTTCTTTCCGAGCACGGCCAGGAGGAGGCATTCGACGACGCCCTCAGGCGGGTCTTCCACTCCTGGTACCGCAGAAGCGGGCTTGAGGAGGGCAGGCGCTTCATCTCCCTGGTGGAGATGGCTGGCTTTGACGCAGAGGGAGAGGTCCTCCGCAAGATCGTCCGGAAGATCCACGACTTCTCTCGCGTGACTCCTGATCCGGAGGCCTACCTGGAATCGCTGCTGTCGAGACCGGAGGCGACATCTCTGAACGACCTGCCGTGGTACGGCGAGATGGCCGATGCGCTCTTCGGAAGATCCAGCGCAGAGTCAAGGCTGGCCACGGACAGGGCAGCGACAGGCGCTGCCTCCGGACACCCTGAGACGGGACAGGCATCGGATGCCCTCTGGCCGAGGGCCTTGAGCCTCTACCGCGCTGCAGTCGATCTTGCCGCGCCGAAGAATCCTGAGAAGATGCGCCGGTT
>CAZWSC010000035.1:0-4525 GCA_964636385.1 uncultured bacterium | reverse complement strand
CGCCGCCGCCGCGCAGCTCGCCGCGTTGACTGGCTGGTCACCCGACGAGATCCTGATCTTCGCCTTCGGCTTTCTCGCGCTCCTGATGGCGGCCCTGCTCGCGGTTTCGAACCGCTTCCAGCGGCGGGTCCGGCGCTTCATCGACCGCAACTTCTACGTGAACCTCTACGACTACCGCACGCAGTGGTCCAGGCTGACGGCCGCACTTGAAGACTCTGCCGGCCGCGACACCATCCTGGACCGCGTGTCAGGGCTTCTCGCCGAGGTCTTCTCCGCCGAAGAGGTGACGATCGCCCTGCGGGACGAAGCGACGCACCAGATCCGCCCCGTTCGCGGCAGGGGGACCGGCGACCCCTCCCTGGCGCTTCCTCCCGACACCCCGCTTGTCGAGCGCCTGCTCCGCGAAAGAAAGGCGCTCATCCTGGACGGCAATCCGAATGACTTCGTCTATGTCGGCATCTACGCGGAGAACCAGGACTGGCTGGACGCGACTGCCGGCCGTATTGTCGCGCCCCTGATCAACGGATCCGAGCTGATCGGCACGGTGGGCCTTCAGAGGGGCTCGGAGGATGACCGGTTCACCTTCGAGGACGCATCTCTCCTCGACAGCATCTGCATGCACGTCGCGGCAGAACTGCGCAATCTCCGCCTGGCCTCGGAACTGGCGGAGGCGCGCGAGATGGAGCTGATCTCGCAGTGGAGCAGCATGACCCTCCACGACCTGAAGAACCACCTGATGCCGCTCCGCCTCGCCGCGTCGAACCTGGCCAGGTCCAAGGGGGATCCCGAGGTCGTCGATGCCTGTTCGGCGAGCATCAGCCGCGTGGCCGACCGGATGGAGAGGCTTGTACATACGCTCGGGGAGTTCAGGGCCGCTTCCCACGTCAGTTTCCGCCCCGTCGGTGTGAACGGGGTGGTCATGGACGCCCTGCACGGGCTTCAGGTGGAAAAGCGCCCGGGCCTGGATGTAGTGCTTTCCCTCGATGCAGAGCGGGATGTCATGGCAGATCCGGCGATGCTGCGGCGGGTCATCGAGAACCTGGTCACGAACGCGATCGAGGCGATGAACGGATCGGGCCTGCTCAGGCTCACGACATTGGACGACCCGGCAGAGGGATCGGGCCGCATCTACATAACGGTGAGCGACAACGGCCCTGGTATGACAGAGGAGTTCCAGCGCGAACGGCTGTTCCGGCCATTCGCGACAACCAAGTCCAAAGGCCTGGGCCTTGGTCTGTGGCAGTGCCGCATGATCATCCAGGCGCACGGAGGGGAGATAACCGCAGAGAGCCGCCCCGGCGAGGGCACGGTATTCAACATAGCGCTGGGCGGGGCTGCAGAGGCCCCAACCCGGCAGGGAGCTGCCGGGCGTCGTAGTGAGGCGCCGGGCAGGGTAGCAGATGAAGTCGCATCAGAGTCCCAGTGAAGAGCGCAAGGTGAAGCTGCTCATTGTCGACGATGACCCGGACATCGTCACGCAGCTGGCGCTGGCCATGCGCGATGAGTACGAGATTGTCACCGCCCTGGACGCAGGCGCCGCGTGGAAGACGATCAGGAAGTTCCGTCCGGACATCATGACCCTGGACCTCGCCCTGGACGGTGAAAACCAGGAACTCGGCTTCTCGGTTCTCGAACAGGCGCTCCTGTTCGATCCCTTCGTCAAGATCATCCTGATCACCGGCAATGACAACGAGCTGAATGCCCGCCGAGCCATCGAGCAGGGTGCGGCGGATCTCCTCGGCAAGCCCGTCGATGTGGACGAACTCAAGGTGCTGCTGCGCCGCAGCGCCGAGAGGGCAAGGCTGGAGAGGATGAACGCGGGCATCCTCGAGGAGATTGCCGAGAAGGACCGCCTCGGCACGCTCATAGGGCAGAGCCCGGAGATGCGCGCTGTCTTCAAGAAGATCCGGAAGGTCGCGGGGGTGGATGTAGAGGTTCTGATCCTCGGGGAGAGCGGCACCGGCAAGGAACTGGTTGCCAGGGAGATCCGCAGGCTGAGTTCCAGGGCCGTCAAACCGTTCGTGACGATCGACTGCACGGCGATCCCGGCGAATCTCCTGGAAAGCGAGCTTTTCGGGCACGAGAAGGGGACCTTTACAGACGCCCACATAACCCGCCAGGGCCGGCTTGCCCTGGCCGAAGGCGGCATCGTCTTCCTGGACGAGATCGGGGAGATGCCGCCCACCCTGCAGGTGAAGCTGCTGCGATTCCTGCAGGAGCATGAGATAGAGCGCGTCGGGGGGAGGGAGACGATCAAGCTGGATGTCCGGGTGATCGCCGCGACCAGCCGGAACCTCGAAGAGGAGATACGAAGCGGACGCTTCCGGCAGGACCTGTACTACCGCCTCGCCGTTGTAGATATTAAGCTGCCGCCTCTCAGGGAGCGCGCCGAGGATATCATTGTTCTTGCGGAGTACTTCCTGAAGCAGTGCGCCAATGAGTTCGGCCACGGGCGCCTGTCATTCACCTCCAAGGCGAGGATGGCGCTGCAGAAGCAGGAGTGGGTGGGCAACGTGCGGGAACTGGCCAACAGGATCAGGGGTGCAGTGGCCCTGTCGAGCGGTAGCGTGATCGACGCAGACGACCTGAACCTCAGCGAGGGTCCGTCGCTGAGGCCCTTCTCCCTGCGCGATGCCAGGCTGGAGTCGGAGCGCGAGACGATATGCCGGGCGCTTCGGCTGACTGAAGGCAATGTGTCGAAGGCTGCGGAGGTGCTGGAAATCGCGAGGCCCAGCCTGTACGAGCACCTCTCTAAGCTAGGAATCAACCCAGGCGATTTCAAGGTCCGCTCTTCGGCGGACCAGGAGAACTGATGAGTCCTGCCAGGCTGACGCTGACTTCCGCCTGTGCCGTTGCGGCCGCCCTCTGGGCGTCGTCCGCATCAGCCGGGAAGCCCCTGCTGCTGCAGGCCGACTCCCCGGACGCGCACCTGTCCATCCACGGCAGCGTTTCTGTGGCCGGTGCCGCGCCGCTGCCGATATCCAGCCTTCCGTCCGGGGAGTACACCCTGTCGGCGGAGGGGCCCGGTCTGCCCGCTGTCAGGGGGCGGTTCGTCCTCGGGCCCGACGGCATGAGCCGTAGGCCATGGGCAGCGCCATGGACTGCTCTTCTGCCGCCCGGCTACACGCATCTCGAGCGCGGGGACGGGCGCGGCTGGGCCCTCGCTGCGTCGGCGACCGGCGGCCTGGCCATGACGGCTTCCAGTCAGGGTTCGTTCAGCAGGGCCCAGGACAAGGTGGATCGGGCTCAGCGCACTTACATTCAGGCGGACTCGGAGGAGGGCATCGAGAACGCAAGGCACTCGCTGCTGGCTGCCTCCCGGGAGCTCTCTGACCGCAGGGAGATCCGCAATCTCTGGATCGGCTTCCTGGGCGCGACCTGGCTCGGCTCGGCCATGGAGGCTGTGCTGCTCACGCCGCAGCCGACCTTCCGGGAGTATGACCAGGGAGGCACCCACTTTGCCGAGCTGCCCCGCGCCGGCGGTGCCGAGGCGGCGGTGCGCAGCATTCTGATCCCAGGGGGCGGACAGCGGTACATGGGCCGAACGAACAGGGCCAGCTTCTTCTTCAGCGCCACCGCCGCGCTGACGGCCGCCTCCATCGTTGCCCACGACTCATTCCTGGAGGCCCGCAGGGAGCAGGCCAGGGCACAGCGCCTCTTCGATGACCTGGATGACGAAACCGGCGTAGACCGGGCCCGCCGGGATCTCGAGAAGGCGGCCGAACGCACCGACAACAGAAACACTCTTCGCTGGGCAATCGCGGGAGCGGCCGTCGGCATCTATGCATGGAATGTCGTCGACGCCTTCGGCCTCGGGCAGAGCGCCAGGATCCCCGGGCTCGCCTTTTCCGCGGCACCCACACCAGATGGAGTCCTCATGAGCGCTACATGGAGTATGCCATGATCCAGAAGTCGATGATCTTCGGGGCCGCCGCAGTTGTGCTTGCCATGGTGCTGATCCCCGCGGGCTGCAGCACCGACACGGATGAACCTTCGTTCGACAATCCATTCGACCCGGTCGCGGGTGCAGGTCTTCCCGTGCCAGAGTCGGTGGCCGTGATGGTCGGGGACAACACTGTCCGGCTGTCATGGTCACTCCCCGACGCCGAGACCGCGGACGAGTACGCGGTCTTCCGCAGGCGCATCGACTCAGATGACGACAGGGAGACGCTCCAGGACCGCGTGACCGAGCCCAGGTTCACCGACAGACGGGTTCGCAACGGCAATACCTATGAGTACCGCATCGCGGCGGGTATCGACGGACGCTTTGGCCGGAGGACGGAGAGGATAGAGGCCACCCCGGGGCTGTTCTCGTTCCGCCTTGCCGACGGCAGCGAACACACGCGCGAGCGCACAGTCTCCGTCGACTTCCAGCTCCCCGGCGCACAGGCGATCCGGCTGTCCGAGGACCCGGATGACGTCGACTCCCCGTGGCAGTCTACCGCGGGCGCCATCAAGTGGACGCTGAGCCCGGACGACGGCCTGAAGACCGTCTACGCACGCTTCCGCCTGGTCGACGGTTCGG
>CAZWSC010000034.1:0-15311 GCA_964636385.1 uncultured bacterium | reverse complement strand
CGTGATCGCCGCCGTCAACGTCGTCTTGCCATGGTCAACGTGGCCGATCGTCCCCACGTTCACGTGCGGCTTAGTCCTCTGAAACTTCTCCTTGCTCATAGCCCTGCGTCCGCCTCCTCAGTCTTGATTTGCCTGCCGCAGCCCCGGTGAAACCTGCTCAGATCTTCCTGTTCCTGTTGCGGATCACCTCGTCAGCCAGTTTTTCAGGCATGAAGTCATACCTGGAGAACTGCATGGTGTAAATGCCCCGCCCCTGGGTCATCGACCTCAGTCGCGTGGCATACTCGAACATCTCGCCCAGGGGAACATGCGCCGCGATCACCCGCGCTGCATTGCGCTCGATTATGCCCCCGATCCGCCCGCGTCGGGCCGAAAGATCTCCCATCACGTCACCAACGAAGACCTCGGGAACCACAACCTCCACATCCATGACAGGCTCCAGAAGCCCGGGGCCCGCCTTGGCCGCCGCTTCCTTCGCGGCCATCGATCCGGCCATCCGGAAGGCGATTTCGCTGGAATCGACGGCATGGAAGGACCCGTCCAGCAGGCTGGCCTTCACGTCAACAACGGGGAACCCGGCCAGCGGCCCCTTCTGGAGCGCCTCGCGAACCCCGTGCTCGATCGGGGCGAGAAACTCCCTCGGGATCACCCCGCCCACTGTCCTGTTCTCCCACACGAAGCCCTGACCAGGTGCGGGATCCAGCCTGAGCTGGACGTCCCCGAACTGGCCCCGTCCCCCCGTCTGCTTCACAAAACGGCCGCGCACTTCGGCCGATGCCGTAACGGTCTCCCGGTAGGCAACCTCCGGGCGCCCAACCTTTGCCTGTACCTTGAACTCCCGGCGCATTCGGTCGACAAGGATGTCCAGGTGCAGCTCGCCCATGCCGGCTATCAGAGTCTGCCCCGTCTCCTCGTCGGTCCTTATGTGGAAGGTCGGATCCTCCTCCGCCAGCTTCTCCAGGCTCAGCGACAGGCGGTCCTGGTCGGCCTTGCTCGCCGGCTCGATCGCCACGTGTATGACCGGCTCGGGGAATGTGATCTGCTCGAGCACGATCGGGCTCCCGGCATCACACAGCGTATCGCCGGTCGACACCCGCTTCATCCCGACAACCCCGCCGATGTCCCCTGCGCACACCGTCCGCCGTTCCCTCCGCTGGTTCGCGTGCATTTCGTAGATGCGTCCGATCCGCTCGTACCTGCCGGTGTTGGCATTGAGGATCGAGTCGCCGGTGCTCACACTGCCCGAGTAGACCCGGATGTAGGTCAACCGGCCGACATGCGGATCCGAAGCGATCTTGAACGCCACGGCGCTGAACGGACCGTCATCGGATGGGGCGCGTTCTTCGCGCACCAGGCTCTCGGGGTTCTCCCCCTCGACACCCGGCAGGTCCGAAGGCGACGGGAGATAGTCGACGACCCCGTCGAGGAGCAGCCGTATCCCCCTGTTCCTGTATGCCGACCCGCAGAATACAGGGGTTATCCGTCCGGCGATGGTCCCGGCGCGCAGGGAGCGCCTTATGATCGCTGCATCCAGGGAGTCTCCGTTCAGATACCGGGCGAGCAGGTCGTCGTCGTAATCAGCCAGGGCTTCCAGCATCTTCACCCGGCAGTCCTGGACCATCGGCATCAGGTCTTCCGGAATCTCCTGCATGCGGAATGTCACAAGGCCACGCTCCTCCACATAGACGACCTCCTTCATCTCGACCAGGTCGATGATGCTGTGAAAGAAGTCACCCATCAGGATCGGCACCTGGACAGGAACGGCCTGCGCACCCAGCCGCTCCCGTATCATCCGGACGGCGCCCCAGAAATCGGCCCCTACACGGTCCATCTTGTTGATGAAGGCTATGCGGGGAACGCCATAGCGGTCGGCCTGACGCCATACAGCCTCTGACTGCGGCTCGACCCCGCCTACGGCGCAGAACACGGCGACAGCCCCGTCCAGAACCCGCAGGGAGCGCTCAACCTCAACCGTGAAGTCGACATGGCCCGGCGTATCGATGATGTTCACCTGGTGGTCCCGCCAGTAACAGGTGGTGGCCGCCGAGGTAATCGTGATCCCGCGCTCCCTCTCCTGCACCATCCAGTCCATGGTGGCGGCCCCATCGTGGACCTCCCCCATGCGGTGGAGCCTTCCGGAGAAGAACAGAATCCTTTCGGTCAGGGTCGTCTTGCCCGCATCGATGTGGGCCATGATCCCAATATTCCGAAGGTTCCTTGTCGGGACGCTGTTCGACAAAACTACTCCCTGACCGGCGCAGGCCAGCCTCGTGTACAGGGTGCTCCCACAGGGAAGCAACCTGCCTAAGCTCGTTTTCCAGAACGCGAGGGTCGACTACCCAAGCTTTTCCGGACCGGGAGGGCCATCAGGCCCTCATTTCACAGAGGCTGCCTCCCCGCCTGGGCGTGAAGGCCGGTGGTCCGATATCTGCTTGCCTTGCGGTGAGATCCCGAAGGACAACCTGTATGGCTGGACCCCTGTGAATCGGGCTTGCCGGGCTATGACCCTCGACAAGCCTTCATGATGCACTCCCAGCGGTAGTGCGCGAAGGCCTTGTTGGCCTCCGCCATTCTATGCGTATCTTCTCTCTTCTTGATCGTGGATCCCTCGTTCTTCGAGGCCGCGATCAACTCTGACGCCAGCTTCTCGGCCATGCTGTGATCAGGCCTCTGCTTGGCGTAGGTAATCAGCCACCGGAGGGCAAGTGCCGTCCGGCGCTCCTGCTTGATCTCGACAGGCACCTGGTAGGTGGCCCCGCCGACCCGCCTGCTCTTCACCTCGAGGGTGGGCCGCGCATTGTTCATCGCCTGGCGCAGCACTGCAAGCCCGTCCTGGCCTGTCCGCTCTGCCATGATATCGATTGCGCCGTAGACGATCCGCTCGGCGGTGCTCTTCTTGCCGTCATTCATGACAGCGTTGATGATCCTGGTGACCAGAACATTGTCTGTCTTCTGATCAGGGACCAGTTCCCGGCGCTGAAAGTTTGGCTTCCTCGGCATTCAACAATCTCCGGAGGCAGGCGTTTCGAACCCTGCTAGCTCTTCTTCCTCTTTGTGCCGTACTTGGACCGGCCGCGATTACGACCGTCCACGCCGCTGGCGTCCAGCGCCCCCCGGATGATGTGATACCTCACACCCGGCAGATCCTTGACGCGGCCCCCGCGGATAAGAACGATCGAGTGTTCCTGCAGGTTGTGCCCCTCGCCGGGGATGTAGCAGGTCACCTCGATGTTGTTGGTCAGGCGGACACGCGCCACCTTGCGGAGAGCCGAGTTCGGCTTCTTGGGGGTAGTGGTGTAAACCCTTGTGCAGACACCCCTCTTCTGTGGACAGGCGCGAAGCGCCGGGGCGTCCGTCTTCGACAGGACTCTCCTGCGGCCATTGCGGACCAGCTGATTCAGCGTCGGCACGTACCTACTCCCAACATTGTTCCCGATGATTGGACAATCCCTGTGACCCAGACCCGCATCGCCCTGGAGTGGCGAGCCGGATGAGGGAACCGGGCATATGCCCGTAGTTCGCACAGATCGTGAAGTCTACGGATATGCGCCGCAGACGTCAACTCATAAAATGCACCGATTTCACCGCCCGGAAGATCTGCCGGCCCGGAGGGCCTCACGACATAACCACTTTCTGCAGGGCCAGTTATGGCTATGCGCTCCGGATCGAATCCTCGTCTCCCTCTTCCTCGACAGGCGGAAGATTGTCCATGAGACCTTCTTCCTCAACCTCATCCTGCGGATAGGTCCGGATTCTCCGGTACTCCGGCAGTCCTGTGCCTGCAGGGATGAGCCGACCGATGGCAACGTTCTCCTTAAGGCCCTTCAGCGGATCAACGCTGGCCATGATCGAAGCCTCGGTCAGGATCCGTGTCGTCTCCTGGAACGAAGCCGCGGCCACGAACGACTGGGTCGAGAGGGATGCCTTCGTTATCCCCAGCAGCAGCGGCTGGTAGGTCGCGGGCTTGCCACCCTCGGTCTTGATCCGCTCGAGTTCATCGCGGAGGATGATCTTGTCGACGATCTCGCCGCTCAGGAAGTTCGTGTCGCCCGGGTCGTCCACTTTGACCTTGCGGAGCATCTGGCGAACGATCACCTCGATGTGCTTGTCGTCGATCCGCACACCCTGGATCCTGTAGATCTCCTGGATCTGGTCGACGAGATACTCCTGGACCTCGTTGATCCCCTTCACACGCAGGATGTCGTGGGGGTTGATCGGGCCCTCGGTCAGGCGGTCGCCCGCTTCCACGTCGTAACCATCCTGGGCATAGGAGTGGCGGCCGTGAGGAACCAGGTACTCCTTCTTGTCCGAGTCATTCTCCACCGTGATCTTCTTCATGCCACGGGACCCCTTGCTGATGCGGACGGTCCCGTCGATCTCACTGATGATCGCCTGCTCCTTCGGCTTGCGGGCCTCGAAGAGCTCGGACACGCGGGGCAGTCCCCCCGTGATATCCCGGGTCTTCGACGACTCGCGCCGGATCTTGGCAAGGACGTCGCCGATTCCCACCTCGTCTCCATCCCGGACCAGAAGCCTCGCACCTGTAGGCAGGGGGTAGCTGTTGAGGAGGTTCTCGCGGCTGTCAACGATCTGGATCTGCGGCTGACGGATCTTCTCCTTGTCCTCGACAATCATCGGGACGCGCTTCTTGGTGATCTCGTCAACCTCGTCGCGAAGGGTAACCTTCTCGATGACGTCGATGAAGCGCACGGTGCCGCGCTCCCACGCCACGATAGGCGTATTGGAGGTATCCCACTCGAACAGGATACTGTCCCGCTTCACCTCCGCCCGGTCGGGGAAGAAAATGACGGTCCCGTAGCGCGGCGTGAATCGATCCAGCACAGTCTCCCCATCCGGGGCGTACAGGACCAGCTCACCCCGCTGCCCGATGTTGACGTACCTTGGAACCTCATGCTCCGTTGCGACAGTGCGAAGCCCTTCCTCGTAGCGAAGAACCCCGTCGGCCCTGGCCGTAACGGTGGACTGTTCCACTATGAGGCTGGCCGTGCCGCCGATGTGGAAGGTTCGCAGTGTAAGCTGCGTACCGGGCTCACCGATGGACTGTGCGGCGACCACGCCGACAGCCTCGCCGATCGAGACCTCCCTGCTGGTGGCAAGGTCGCGGCCGTAGCACCTCGCGCAGACACCCCGCTTGGACTCACAGGTGAGGACCGAGCGGATCCTGATCCTGTCAACGCCGTGCTCCTCGAGCCGGGCGGCCATGGCCTCGTTGATCATCGAGCCTTCCTCGATGACAAGCTCGTCACCCGCACGGTTCCACACGTCCTCGGCGGCCACACGCCCGAGAACCCTCTTGTGCAGAGGCTCCACCATCTCCTCGCCGTCCCTGAGGGATGTCTTCTCCACCCCAAGAATGGTGCCGCAATCCGGCTCGTTGACGATGACATCCTGGGCCACGTCGACGAGACGCCGCGTGAGGTAACCCGCGTCGGCGGTCTTCAACGCCGTGTCGGCCAGTCCCTTCCTCGCACCGTGCGTCGAGATGAAATACTCGAGAACGGTCAGCCCTTCCTTGAAGTTCGACAGGATCGGCTGCTCGATGACCTCGCCGACGCCCCCGGTGATCTTCTTCTGCGGCTTGGCCATCAGCCCGCGCATCCCGCACAGCTGCCGGATCTGCTCTGTGGAACCACGCGCTCCGGAGTCGGCCATGCTGAAGATCGGGTTGAACCTTCCTGCCTCCTCGCGGAGACCATGCATGGTTACTTCCTCGATCTGGTTGCGGACGCGGGTCCAGGTCTCGACGATCTTGTTGTAACGCTCGGTGGCGGACAGGGTCTGATCCCTGTGAGCCCGATTGATCTTCTCGACCTCCTTCGTTGCCTCGGCAATGATCTGGTCCTTGTTGGCGGGAACCAGGAGGTCGTCGATCCCGATGCTCATCCCGGCCCTGGTGGCGTAGCCGAAACCGGTGTCCTTGAGATGGTCCAGCAGCTTCGCGGTCGCCTCCTGTCCGAGTTTGTGATAGCAGTCTCCCACCAGTTCGGCGAGCTGCTTCTTGTTCAGGGTCTTGTTGATGAAGGGCAGTTCGGCGGGGAGCTCCTCGTTGAAGAGAACGCGGCCCACCGTGGTGTCGATGATCTCGCCCCTGTCCTGGAACCTGATCTTCGTATGCAGCTCAACCTCTCCGCCACCAAGGGCGAGGCGGACCTCGTCGGCGGAGCAGAAGGGATACTTCCGTCCCTCGCCCTTCGCCCCGGCCCTCGGCTTGGTCAGGTAGTAGCAGCCGAGCACGATATCCTGGCTTGGCGTGGCTACAGGCTGGCCGCTGGCCGGTAGCAGGATGTTGCTTGACGCCATCAGCAGCTCGCGGCACTCGATCTGTGCGACGAAGGAGAGCGGAACGTGTACAGCCATCTGGTCGCCGTCGAAGTCGGCGTTGAACGCGCTGCACACCAGCGGGTGGATGCGGATCGCCTTGCCCTCCACCAGCACCGGCTGGAACGCCTGGATCCCGAGCCTGTGCAGCGTCGGGGCGCGGTTCAACATCACCGGGTGATCCTTGATGATCACGCTCAGGATCTCCCATACCTCGGGGTGAGCCCGTTCCACCAGTTTCTTCGCGCTCTTCACAGTCTGGCCGGACTCCTCGAGCTTGCGGATGATGAACGGTTTGAAGAGCTCGAGGGCCATGGTCTGCGGAAGACCGCACTCGTTGAGCCTAAGCTCCGGGCCGACCACGATGACCGAACGGCCGGAGTAGTCGACGCGCTTGCCGAGGAGGTTCTGGCGGAAGCGACCCTGCTTCCCCTTCAGCATGTCGCTGAGGGACTTCAGGGGGCGGTTCCCCTGGCCGCGCACGGCGCGGGTGCGGCGTCCGTTGTCGAACAGGGCGTCCACAGCCTCCTGCAACATCCGCTTCTCATTGCGCAGGATCACCTCGGGGGCCTTGATCTCCATCAGCTTCTTCAGCCGGTTGTTCCGGTTGATGACGCGGCGGTAGAGGTCGTTGAGGTCAGATGTTGCGAACCGCCCCCCCTCCAGCGGAACGAGCGGGCGCAGGTCCGGAGGAAGGACCGGCACAACCGTCAGGATCATCCACTCGGGCCTGTTGCCGCTCTGCCTGAACGCCTCGACGATCTTCAGGCGCTTCAGCGTATCCTTGCGCCGCTGAACGGAAGTCTCGATCCGCACCTGTGTGCGCAGTTCGTTCGAGAGGTCGTCCAGATCCAGGCGCTCGAGCAGTGTGCGAATGGCCTGCGCCCCCATGTCCGCCTCGAAGCGCATGTCGGGGTTGGAACGCAGTTCCTGGTACTGATCCTCGGAGAGGAGCTCCATTGCGCGGTAGGGCGTATTGCCGGGGTCGATCACCACGTACGACTCGTAGTAGAGGATCCGCTCCAGGTTGCGCACCGAGACATCCAGCAGGTGCCCGATCCGGCTGGGCACCCCTTTGAAGTACCAGATGTGCGACACGGGTACGGCCAGCTCTATGTGGGCGACACGCTCGCGGCGCACATTGGACTGGGTGACCTCCACACCGCACTTGTCGCAGATCACGCCCTTGTAGCGGATCATCTTGTAGCGGCCGCAGGCGCACTGCCAGTCCTTGACCGGGCCGAAGACCCGCTCGCAGAACAGGCCGTCCCGCTCGGGCTTGAACGACCTGTAGTTGATGGTCTCGGGCTTGATCACCTCGCCGTGTGACCAGCTGCGTATGACCTCCGGAGAGGCCAGCCTGACGCGGATGGAGTCGAAGTCGAACCTGCGGCGTGACTCCCGCTCGGTGCGGAAGGGAGCGAAAGGCGGCAGTACGCTCTTCTCCTCGGTGGGAAGACCGATGTTCGGGCTGTCTGCGATCATGTCCATCCTCCGATAGAGCGATTACTCGAAAATGACATCCAGGCAGAGGGACTTCAACTCCTTGACAAGTACGTTGAAGGACTCCGGAATGCCCGGCTCAGGCGGGTTCTCGCCCTTGACGATGGCCTCGTAGATGCGGGACCGCCCCTGGACGTCGTCGGACTTGACGGTCAGCAGTTCCTGGAGCGTATAAGCGGCGCCGTAGGCCTCGAGCGCCCACACCTCCATCTCGCCGAAACGCTGCCCGCCGAACTGCGCCTTTCCACCGAGCGGCTGCTGGGTGACGAGCGAGTAGGGGCCTATGGATCGGGCGTGGATCTTGTCGTCGACCAGGTGCGAAAGCTTCAACATGTAGATGTATCCGACCGTGATTCTGTCGTCGAACGGGAGGCCCGTGCGGCCGTCGTAAAGGACTGTCTTCCCGTCCTCGGGTTCACCGGCCTCGCGCAGACACTCCTTGATCTCGTCGATATCGGCGCCGGCGAAGACCGGAGTCGCCGCCCGGAAACCGAGCTTGTGGGCTGCAAGGCCGAGATGTGTCTCGAGGATCTGCCCGATGTTCATGCGCGATGGCACTCCCATGGGATTCAGGACGATCTCCACCGGGGTGCCGTCCGGCATGAAGGGCATGTCCTCTTCGGGGACTATCCTGGATACGACACCCTTGTTGCCGTGACGGCCGGCCATCTTGTCACCCACGGACAGCTTGCGCTTCCTGGCGACGTAGACCTTGACCAGCTTGATGACACCCGGAGGAAGCTCGTCACCGCGCTGGACCCGCTCCTTGTCCTTGGCGACCTGGCGTTCCAGCTCCTTGATAGCCTCTTCCGCCGCATCCATCTGCCGCCAGAAACGGGAACTGGCCTTCCTGTCCCGGGACACATGAGCGCCGGGCACCAGGTCGTCGAAGTCGATCCCCGCCAGGGCCTGGAAGGATCCCTTCCGACCGGCCCGCATTAGCGGCTTGCCTGTGGACTTCGAGTCCCACCGCTCCAGGATCTGTCCGTCCAGGATCCGCTTCAGTTCGTCGTCCCGGGCCTCTATGATGCGCAGCCTCTCCTTGCGGAATGCGCGCTGCAGGCGGTCAAGCTTCAGGCGCTCCTGCTTCCTGGTGGTCTCGTCCTTCTCCTTCCGGGAGAAGACCTTGATGTCGGTCACGACCCCGTCCATGCCGGGAGGCGCCTTGAGGGAGGCATCACGCACATCCCCTGCCTTGTCCCCGAAGATGGCGCGGAGAAGGCGCTCTTCGGGAGTCAGGTCGGTTTCCCCCTTGGGCGTGACCTTTCCGACCAGGATGTCGCCGGCCTTAACCGGGGCGCCTATCCGGATGATCCCATCCTCGTCGAGATTCCTGACGGCATCGTCACCGACGTTTGGAACCTCGCGGGTGATCTCCTCGACCCCCTGCTTGGTATCGCGCACCTGCAGCTCGAACTCCTCGATGTGAATCGAGCTGAACTTGTCGCGCTTCAACAGGCCTTCACTGACGATGATGGCGTCCTCGAAGTTGTAGCCGGCCCAGGGCATGAAAGCCACCAGCACGTTGCATCCAAGGGCCAGTTCGCCCGAATCCGTACAGGGGCCGTCCGCAATGACCTGTCCCGCCTCAACACGCTGACCTTCCTCCACCAGGGGGCGCTGGTTGATGCACGTATCCTGGTTGGAGCGCTTGAACTTCGTCAGGCGGTAGACATCGAGACCGCGCGACCCCGAGAAGTCCTGAATCATCTCGGCCTCGTCCCGGTCGGGATCGATGAGGATCTCGTCACCCGAAACCGAGACCACTGTGCCGGTCTGTCGCGCCACGACCATCGCACCCGAATCCTCGGCAACCTTCCGCTCGAGACCTGTGCCGACGAGCGGAGGATCGCACAGGAGCAGGGGCACCGCCTGGCGCTGCATGTTGGAGCCCATCAGCGCCCTGTTGGCGTCATCGTGCTCCAGGAACGGGATGAGTGCCGCGGCCGGGCTGACCACCTGTATCGGTGAGACGTCCATGTAATCCACCTGCTCGGGCGGAACCATCGGGAACTCGCCCCTCCAGCGGGTGGCGATCAGCCTGTTCTCGAAAGCGCCGGACTTGTCCAGCGGCTCATTCGCCTGCGCAACGTAGAAGTTCTCCTCCTGGTCGGCGGAGAGGAACTCCACCTGCTTCGTAACCGCATTGGATTTGACCCTGCGGTACGGAGTCTCCAGGAATCCGAACTCGTTTACACGGGCGTACGAGGACAGCGAGGAGATGAGCCCGATGTTCGGACCTTCCGGCGTCTCGATCGGGCACATGCGACCGTAGTGCGTGTAGTGAACGTCGCGGACCTCGAAGCCGGCCCGGTCCCTGGTCAGCCCCCCGGGGCCGAGGGCCGAGAGCCTGCGCTTGTGAGTCAGCTCGGCAAGGGGATTGGTCTGATCCATGAACTGCGATAGCTGGCTGGATCCGAAGAAGCTCTGGATAACGGCCGAAATGGTCCTGGCGTTTATGAAATCGTAGATGGTGACCGTTTCGGGCTCCTGAAGCGACATCCGCTCGCGGATAATCCTGGCCATGCGGGCCAGGCCGGTGTTGAACTGATTGGCGAGAAGCTCGCCGACCGACCTCACGCGCCGGTTTCCGAGATGGTCGATGTCGTCGGTCTCGGCATCCGAACCGCCATCCTCGACGATGCGGAGAAGAAGCAGGTACTTCAGGATCGCCACGAAGTCCTCCTTGCAGAGGGTGTCGCAGCCCTGATCAGGAGGCTGAAGCCCCCACTTCTTCATCTGAGCCTTGCCCAGCAGCCTTGCGTGGTCGAGCTTCTGGTTCAGCTTGTACCTGCCGACACCGGCCAGGTCGTACCGCTTCGGGTTGAAGAACAGGCGCGCGAGTATCTCCCGCGCCGTATCCGGTCGGCTCGGTTCGCCGGGCCGGATCAACGCGTATATGCGCGTCTGCGCCTCCTCCTCGGAGCGGGTCTGATCCTTGCGAAGGGTGTTGCGGATGACATCCGCCTCCTCCTGCAGTGGGATCGCGTAGACAACCAGCTTGTCGACGTGGTGCCGGCTCAGCTCCTTCAGCTTCTCTGTCGTTATCTCCTCGTTGCATTCCAGCAGGATCTCGCCCGACTCCGGGTCGACCACGTCCTGCGCTGCCACGCGGCCCACAAGGGCCTGCATCCGCTTGGTCCGCAGGTCGCCCATCGTGACGCTTTCACGCTGGTAGAAGAAGTCGAGGATGTCCTGGTCGGACACGATCCCGAGGGCTTTGAGCAGTATCGTCGCCGGGAGCTTGCGCTTCCTGTCGATGTGGACATACAGGATGTCCTTCACATCGATGGAGAACTCAACCCATGAACCGCGATAGGGGATGATCCTCGCCGTGAACAGCTTCTTCCCGTTCGCGTGGATCATCGAATCGAAGAACACGCCCGGTGAACGGTGGAGCTGGCTGACAATGACCCGCTCGGCACCGTTGATCGTGAACGTACCCTTGTCGGTGATCATGGGCAGCTCGCCGAGGTAGACATCGCTTTCGGTGACGCCCCTCTCGATCTGCTGTCCGTCCACCTCCTCGCGTATACGAAGGCGGAGTTTGACCTTGAGAGGAACCGCGTAGGTCAGGTCCCTCTCCTGGCACTCCTCAACCGAGTACTTCGGCTTCCCGATCGAATAAGACACGAACTCGAGCGAGAAGACCTCCCTCGCGTCCGTGATCGGAAAGACCGAGTTGAAGACCTCCTGGAGCCCTTCGTTCGCCCTCTCACCCTCGGGCACATCCGCCTGGAGGAATGACCGGAACGATCTGAGCTGGACATCCAGCAGGTTCGGAATCGGTATACTCCAGCGTTCGTTGAGCTTGGAGAAACTCCTGGTCGTAAGGCCGGTCTGGCTCAAGTGACTTCTCCCCGAGGATGTTGATGAGTTGCCGCCTGCGCCGCTCCGTCACTGAACGGCGGCGCCGGGCGGGAGAACGCCAATCGACCCCGGCTACTTGATCTGGACCTTGGCTCCCGTCTCCTCGACCTTCGCCTTGACCGACTCGGCCTCCTCCTTGCTTACCTTCTCCTTGATCGGCTTCGGCGCGCCGTCAACCAGGTCCTTCGCCTCCTTGAGGCCCAGACCGGTCAACTCGCGGACAGCCTTGATGACCTGCAGTTTCTGACCACCGATCTCGGCAAGGATGACGTCGAACTCCGTCTGCTCCTCGACGGCAGCCTCGCCGCCGCCCGCGCCCGGCATCGCCGCCATGGCCATCGGAGCCGCTGCTGTGATTCCGAACTCCTCCTCGATCTCCTTCACAACCGTGGAGATCTCCAGCATGGAGGCGCCGCGGACCCACTCCAGGATCTGTTCTTTTGTGATCGTCGACTCTCCCATTGTCCCCTCCATCATTCCCAAGAGCCGGGCATGGACTGCCGGCCCGGTTGCGACGATATCGTTGCGATTCGTCTACCTGTCTTCCCCCTCCCCTGAAGGGGCGGAGGCGAGGCGCGGAACGGACACCCGCTACGCGTCTTCCTTCTGCCTGGCGACCTGCTCCAGCACACTGGCCAGATTGCGTAGCGGCGCCGTCAGAACCGTGATGAACTGCGTCAAGGGCGCGTTGAGAACGCTCAGGAACTGGCTGAGCAGTACGTCGCGCGTGGGTAGCTTGGCAAGGTCTTTGACACCCTGCTCATCGTAGAGATCCCCATCTATACAGGCTGCCTTGATCTGGGGAAACTTGAACTGCTTGATGAACTTCTCGAGAACGCGGGCCGGAACGACAATGTCCTCCCCCGTGGTCGTCATCAGAGCGGTCGGCCCGTTAAGGTATGGATCCAGGGCCTCGTACTGCGTCGTCAGGGCTGCCCGGTGCAGCAGCGTGTTCTTCACGACCTCGACGCTCACCCCGCTGTCGCGGCAGGTGCGGCGGAACTGTGTAAGCATCTCCACCGACATGCCGGAGAGGTCCGTAAGGTACACGCAGGTACTCCCGGCAAGCCTGCCGGACAACTCATCCACCTTTGTCTGCTTCTGCTCTTTGGTCAATGGCATCTGTCACCTCCGGCGTCCGCTGCGCGCTCCCGGTCCCGCGCGACACTCCGCCGTCTCGTCTCGAGCCTCTTGTTATGTGGGCTAGGCCTTGGCAGAGGTGGCCTCGGCCGTATCGACCCTGACCCCTGCCCCCATGGTCGAACTAACCGTCATGCCCCGGACATACTGCCCCTTGGCCGATGCCGGGCGAAGACGAAGCAGTTCGTTCACGACTGTCCGGGCGTTCTCGAGGAGCATCGGGAGCTCGAAGCTCGCCTTGCCCAGGGGAACGTGGACATTCCCGGCCTTGTCGACGCGGAAGTCGATCTTGCCTGCCTTTGACTCCTCGACCGCCCTGGCAACGTCGAATGTCACCGTGCCGATCTTGGCGTTGGGCATCAGGCCGCGCGGCCCCAGAATCTTGCCGAGCTTCCCGACCTCGCCCATCATGTCCGGAGTCGTTATGACGCGGTCGAAATCCAGCCAGCCTTCCCGGATCTTCGCGACGAGATCCTCCGCCCCGACGAAATCCGCGCCCGCATCCGATGCTTCCTTCTGCTTCTCGCCCTTGGCGAGAACGAGGATGCGGACGGTCTTCCCCGTGCCGTGGGGAAGAACGACCGTGCCGCGCACCATCTGATCGGCGTACTTCGGATCGACTCCCAGGCGGACAGCCAACTCCACCGTTTCGTCGAACTTCGCCGTGGCGTGCTCCTTGACGAAGGAGAGCGCGGTCTCGAGCGAGGGCTGCCCCTGCATCTTGACCGTCGCCTCCTGAATCCTCCGGAATCTCTTACCAACCTTCACAGCCGCCTCCTAGGCCACCACGATGCCCATGCTGCGGGCCGTGCCCATGACCATGCGCATGGCCGCCTCTACGTCGTTGGCGTTAAGGTCCCTCATCTTCAGTTCGGCGATTTCCCGAACCTGTGCTTCGGTCACCGTGCCGACCTTCTTCTTGTTCGG
Organism: uncultured bacterium; assembly: GCA_964636385.1. Lineage (GTDB taxonomy): Bacteria > Eisenbacteria > RBG-16-71-46 > CAIMUX01 > CAIMUX01 > CAZWSC01. The sequence goes on along the minus strand of CAZWSC010000034.1, from coordinate 1,532 downwards.
CTCCCCCGATGCGGAGGCCAGGCCGGCCGCCTTCTTCAGAAGGACCGCCGCCGGCGGAGTCTTCAGTTCAAAGGAGAAGGAACGATCCTTGTACACCGTGATGATCACCGGGATGATCATGCCCGCCTGCTTCTGAGTGGCGGCATTGAACTGCTTGGTGAAGTCCACGATGTTCACCTGGTGCTGCCCCAGAGCGGGACCGACAGGAGGAGCCGGAGTGGCCTGTCCCGCCGGAATCTGGAGCTTGATCTTTGCCGTAATCGGTTTCGCCATGATGCCTCCGCCGCTATATCGCCTCGACCTGGACGAAGTCCAGCTCGACCGGTGTCGCCCGGCCGAAGATCGAGACCATGACGCGCACCTTGCCCCTTTCCAGGTTTATCTCGTCAACCTGGCCCACGAAATCGCTGAAAGGCCCGTCGATGACCTTGATGCTCTCGCCGACCTTGAAGGGGACCTCGGTGGTCACCCTGGTCTTGTCGACTATGGTCCGGCCCCGGATCCTGTTGATCTCAGCCTCGCTCAGCGGAGCCGGACTCTTGTCCCCGCCGACGAAGTGGGTGACCCCGGGAACGCCGACGACAAGGGCCCTGGCTTCGTTGCTGAACTCCATCTCCACCAGAACGTAGGACGGGAAGGTCTTGCGCTGGGTGATCGTCTTCTTCCTGTCCTTCATCACGGCGAAGTCCTCGGTTGCGACGAGGATCTCCCCGAACCTGTCCTGGAGCTGGGCGTACTGAATCGCCTTCTCCAGGTTCGCCTTGACCTTGTTCTCATGGCCGGCGTAAGTGTGGATCACATACCACTTCTTGGTCATCTCGTTTACCTCGGGCCTGCCGCCCGCATGGGCCTGGCGCGCCCGGGAGTGTGCCGGGAACCATGTGCGGAGCGGTATACCTCCGCACGCCCCCTGTCTCGGCAAAAGGCGTTCATGACCGGTTCTTAACCAAGGATCCTCGTGACGATCTGCCCGATGACGTAGTCGATCACTGCTATCAGGACCGACACGATTGCAACGGTGACAATCACGACAACGGTGGATTCCCGCAACTCGGTCTTGCTGGGCCAGGTTACCTTGCGTGCTTCTACCTGGACTTCCTTCAGGAAGCCGTTCAGTCGCTGGACTGCGCTCATCTAGGAACCTCCCGACAGGACCTCTCGATCCCAGCGGTGCATCCGGCCCCGGTACACGTCCCAGCCGCCCGAGTTCAGCGGGTTTCCCGATGCACTGTGTGGGTTCGGCAGGTGGGACAGAATTTGCGGATCTCCACTCTGTCCGGATGTAAAGCCTTGTTCTTGTCCGCCGTATAATTACGGCACTTGCATACGCTGCATGAAAGCACGACCCGTTCTCTCATGGCCTGCCTCCCGGCATGGAGAGGGCCGAACCGGCCGCCGGGCCGGACCCGGCGGCGGTCGATTACTCCAGGATCTACTCCAGGATCTCGGTGACGAGGCCGGCGCCCACGGTCCGCCCGCCCTCGCGGATGGCGAACCGAAGCTCCTTCTCCATGGCGATCGGTGTGATCAGG
>CAZWSC010000033.1:0-49907 GCA_964636385.1 uncultured bacterium | reverse complement strand
GGCACTATCAGAGGGGAATCGCCCACGTCCGCGGCGGGAACCCCGACGCGGCGGTCGGGCCAAAGAGGCTGGGCCTCGCGGGGGAACCCCCCCCCCCTCCCGGCGTGCCCCCGGCCTCTCGGGCCGTGGGGGCGGGCCGCCAGGAGGGCCCCAGTGGAGGGCTCAGGGTTCCCGTGCGTCCGGTTCCTGCAAGCGGGTGGTGCGATGCAGTCCGTGCCTCGCCAGGCGGTCTGACGGGTTGATGCGGAGCGCCTCGGAATAGTGGTACCGGCTACGTCCCAGCTCTCCCAGGTATTCGAGGGCCATGGCCAGGTTGCGGTGTGTAAGTGGCCGCTCCGGGTCCAGCGCCAGTGACTGCTCGAAGTATCTGACGCTTTCGGCGACTTCACCCTTCATGCCCAGGGCGGCGCCGAGGTCGTTGTAGACGGCCGTGTAGCTGGGATTCTCCGCGATGGCCAGCCTCATTTGTCCGATCGCCGCGTCGAGGTTCCCGCCGCGGACGTGGGCGATTCCCCTCTGATAGTGCCACCGCGCGGAGCTTGGCTCGTAGACCGGGTTCTTGTGGGCAAGTGCGGCAATCGCGATTGCCAGGCAGAGCGCAGCAGTAGCGGCCCGCCTGCGCCCGGCTCTCAGCAGATGCTCGAGCTGTACAAGGAACCCTGCCCCGCAGACCAGCAGGAACGGGATTATCGGTACGCGGTAGCGCGAGGTGATGACAAACGGCAGGTGCGATGCGAACCATGCAGCCACAATCGCGATCATCAGCCACACCGCCATTCGGTCAACGCGGATTCCTCCCGTCGCGGCCTGTGGAACGGACGGGTCGGGTGCGGTCGATCCCCAAAGGCGCCTGCGTGAGAAGACCGCCGCGATGCCCATGAGTCCGAGCGCGAGCGCGACGGGGAAGGTGAGGGGGATGCGCCGCAGGATCCGGGAGTTCGCCCGCTCGAACTCCATCACCTTGTTGTCGGCCACTTCGCCAGGTCCCCAGAAGAGGAGCGTCTTCCGCCCGAGCAGACCGAGGGCGCGCAGCGGGTCCTCCGTCACCTTCTGAACCGCCCGGGATGTCATCCAGCCGGACACTTCGTTGTGTGAGAGGTCCCTGTCTTCGATCCGGCCTATCCTCCGGACGACGTCGGGCCAGTCGAAGCATGTGTCGAGCGTGCCGATGCCCGGGAGGGTCCCACGCACCTGGCCGTCCGCCCGCTCGTGGATGCTGATCAGCAGGTTGATGCCGCTGTTGGTCGAGATCGGCACGAACTCGCCCGAGACGCGGTGATTGCGGATTGTGACGGGAAGGATCACGACCGCGGTGGCCAGCAGGAAGAGGCACGCATCCCGTAGGAGTCGGAGACGGAATGCGGAGCCGCGGCTGTGATGCAGGATCCACCACAAGCCGACGGGTGCCAGGACCAGGGCGTTGGGGCGCGTGATGGAGAGCGCGCCCAGAGCCAGGCCCGCGGCCGCGACGACCCACACCGCGCGCCTGTCACTCCAGGCGATCAGGAGAATGGCGAACCCGAGGATCAGGGGCACCGTAAGCGGCGGCTCCAGGAACTCCCCCTCGAAGTAGATGAAGATCCAGTAGAAGGCCTGCAGCCCGGCGGCGACCAGGCCTGCGGTTGTGCTGAAGATGCGCCGGCCGAGCACGAAAACGAGCAGGATTCCTGCGAGGCCCAGGATGTGTTGAACCACCCTTGGCGTGGTGTAATCGTCTCCGAACAGCCTGTACACGACTGTCAGGAAGTATGGATAACCCGGGGGGCGGAAGTACGGATTGGCCGGAATCTGCGGATCCGGCTCGTGGCGGGGCGGCGACCAGTCCCCCGATGCGGCGGCCCTGGCCCAGTAGTCATGGTAATGGCTGTCGACCAGCGGGTGAGAGTAATCGGGCTCTCCCCGGAGCTCGCCGAGATAGGCCATGCGAAGGCCGAATCCGGCGGCAAGAATCGCCAGCAGGATGATCAGCGCCTCCCTGGACTTAACGCATCCTGACGACCTTCTCAATCCGAACCTCGGTTCCGACCTCAAGGCGCACGAAAAAGATCCCTGACTGAACAGGCCGGCCGGACTCGTCCCGGCCGTCCCAGATCGCCTCGTACCAGCCGCCGCGTCTTACGCCGTCGTCGATCGCCCTGGTCCTGCGGCCGGCCACATCGAAGACCTCGAGACGCACTTCGGACTGACGGGGTACGGCGTACTTCAAACCGATCCTGTCACGGAATGGGTTCGCTCCGGCAACCCTGAGCGTAACGACCATGGGAGCAGGTCCACTCGTCTCCCTGGCGTCCGAGGGGACAATGCTGATCGGAACGGACTCGAAGGCCATCGCGACGGGAGCTCCCTTGCCGTGCAGTTCCCAGGCGTTGTACAGATCGATGCCTGCCGAGTTCATGTAGTTCTCGTCCCTGAGAAACTCGATGTACTCCCTGCTGATCGTCTGGTAGTACAGCGTGACCTCGGCCAGAACTGCCGTTGCGGGAAGCTCGTAATCGGTGTCGTCCCAGTACTGGCCGTCCTCGTATACGTGCGCCACGGCCGGAGACTGCATCTCCTGGAAGGTCGCGTTTGTGAAGCCGCGTGGTGGAATGCGGTTGTCCAGGTAGATCGTGTCGTTCAGGACGAAGTGGAACGACTTGCCGTCCGGAAGACCGATGGCTGCCGCGAGCGACGGGCTGAGGCCGGGTTGGATCTCGTAGATCCTGGCATGCCCGTCGTGCGTCAGTGTCGCCGTGTCGAAATCGTACCCCCCTGATTCAAACACCAGATCGTCCGACTCGTCGTACGCCCTGACATTCAGCCAGATCCGCCTGCCCTCCGGATATCCTGAGGGCAGCTTGTGGCCTGTTTCGTTGATGACACGGACGGTCAGTCCAAGGTCGTGGGGAGTGAGCTCCAGGGTGGCCGCCAGTTGGAGCATGCTCTCGGCGCGGGCCTTCGCATCCCGGAGCTGTGCCGGGTTGACCTCGTCGGGAAAGAAGTGCGGGAGCAGGTCGGGGACGAACGTGTTTCCCCCCATGAAGTCATGGAGCCCGAGATCATCCCTGAGTGGTGGATCTCCCTGGGACGCGCCGTATCCGCTGACGGAACGCATGTGGCAGTCCTGGCAGCTTGAGACGACTCCGTCCGGTTTGTTCCCGGCGAACTGGGGCGCGTACACGCCAAGGAGAGCGTACTCACTCACCGACCACTCGCTGTATGTCCTCTCGATGGGGAACATGTTCCGGTGGTCCATGTCGGGGTGCGGCTGATCGAAGGGCGCGGGGACGTACCTGTCGGGCCCGATCCTCATGAATACGGGGTTGCTGACATCGTGGCAGACGCCGCACAGCTCGCTGGATTTGTGGAAGGGGGACTTGAGAGAAGCGTGGCTGGCCTCGACGTCGTCATAAGGACCCCTTCGCACAGGGACCGGGTCGTTGATGAACTGGCCGCCGCCGTACTGCAGCGGGAGCGGGTCGATGGCATCCAGCACGGCTACGTCCTCGTCCGGGCTGACTCCGGGAACGTAGATGTGGTCAACCATCCTGTGGCAGAAGTCGCACTGAACACCGTGGCGGTCCCTGGCGGTGAGCTGGCCTCCACTGGTGTCGACGGATCGTCCCTCCTGCCATCCGCCGGGGGAGTGGCACCTGATACAGAGGTCGCCGACGGAAGGAGCGTCCTGTTCGGCGATCGCCAGGCATGCAAGGAAGATCGGGTCGCGGGCGGCCTGGCCCATCATGCTTCCGCCCCAGTTGTGCCATGCCTCCACGTGCTGGTCGTATCCGCCATGACATGAGACGCACGAGACGGAAGGATCTTCCAGCACCGCCCCCTCGAACGGCTGCGTGCCGGGCAGGTCCATGTCCCGAAGAGTGGTGGGCACGAACCCTGCCTGAACGGGCAGGATAGTGAAGAACGCATCGCTGTCTGCGTGGCCGGCATTCCCTGCACCGTCAACCGCTTCGACGCGGATGATGTTGGATGCGCCGGGACGGTTGGGGACGAACCACTCGAACCCGGTTCCCGGAGCCTCGTTCCTTGCGACCGGCTTGAACCCGGCGCCGCCGTCATCCGAGTGGTAGAGGTTGATCCTTGTGATCCCGCTCTCGTCTTCGGCAATGTAGCTCACCACGTGATGCATTCCGGCCTGGAGTATCTCGCCGCCGTTCGGAGAGATGATGATGACAGTCGGAGGTGTCGTGTCGTTTCCTCCTGACGGCGTCAGGTACGGCTCGATCTCATGCAGGGGTATGGCACTGACGCTGCCGATGTTCGCAGCGCTCAGCCCGGGAAAGGTCGGAGTGTTGCCGAAGTTCAGGATGTCCGTGATCTCGATGCAGTTCGTGTAGCCGTCATCGTCGGAATCATGCCCCTCGATTGCGAGAAGTGCCTGTTCCACTGTGAGGCCTGCGTTCAACCCGATCTCGATCCCCAGCCCGTAAGGATTTCGGGGCCCGCCTCCGCTGAAGTCGAAGTGGCAGGCCCCGCAGTGATTCGTCCTGCTTGGGAGGTCGTCCAGGGGAGTACCGTCGACATGAGGGTACAGTGACAGGAAGGAGTTCCGGATGTTGTTGCGTCCCTCGCTGGATCCAGCGAGCGCAAGAACCAGACCAGCCGAAACCAGGCTGGTCCACAGCAGTCTCGATTGCCGGTTCATGGTGCGGGGATTGTACCATGCATTACGGCCAGTCTGCATCTGCCAGTTCTGCCGGAACCGTATCCCTCTGGCCCGAACCACATGATCTGATGGCCGCTGTGGCATCAGAACGAGAGCGCGCATACGGTCCGGGCAGCTCCAGCCAGTCGGGTACCACAAGTGAGAGTGGCAGTCCCGACAGGGCAGCCATCAGGTCAGCGCGGGCTTCGGATCTTGCCGGGACGAGTGGCTTATCGGCCCTGCGCAGTGGGTCACGAGGAGGCCTTCCTCAGCCGCCTCTCAACCTTCGCGATGATCTCTGTCCTGCTGTAGAGGATCTCGACCCGGCGGTTCCGCGCGCGCCCTTCGTCTGTCGCGTTCGTGTCGATCGGGCGGTGCTCTCCGAAGGCTTCCACCTTGAGGAAGTCAGGGGAATGGCCGGACTCGGCCAGCTCCCGGGCAACACCGCCGGCCCTGGCCGCCGAGAGCTCCCAGTTGGATGGAAACTGCGGCGTGCTGATCGGAACGTTGTCGGTGTGGCCGGATACGACCGCCGGGAACTCCAGCCCGGATGTGACCTCCGCGAGGCAGCGCAGCACCCACCGCTTGTCCTCGATCATGATGGCGGAGCCCGGGGGGAAGAGAGTGCTGGCTACGATGCTCAGCCGGACTCCTTCGTCCGAGCGGTCCACTGAGATCACATCCTGGAGTCCCTGTTCCTCTATGAGTTCCTCCAGGCGCTCGATGAGCTCATCCATCTCGAGCTCGGCAGCTGACAGGATCTCGCGCTCCTCCTGTGTGATCCCCTCCTCCTGCTCCCCGTCCTCCGGGTGGAACATGCCCGGGGTGTCCGCAACAAGCCCGGTCGGAGTATCCGGAGGGATCACGGCTGTACCGCTCAGGGCCTGCGAGAGAGACTGGGTGGCCATGGTGAAGCGCTCCACCTTGAGCTCGGACATGGCGTAGAGCAGGATGAAGAAGGTGAGCAACAGGCTCATCAGGTCCCCGAAGGTGGTGGTCCACGCCGGAGCTCCCTCTTCGACCTCCTCTTTTCGCTCTTCCGGCTCCGGGGGGGCGGCTTCTTCGTCCGCTGGTGAACGCGACGAGCCGGGAGGACCAGCCATTATGCAGCCTCCTTTCCTGCTTCCCCATCTGCAGGCGGCCTCTTCACCGAGAACATCACCTCCATCTTCTCCTGGAGTATGGTGCCCGACTCGCCCTTCTGGACCGAATCGATTCCGATCATGATCAGCCGGGTCTGGGTGGCTTCCACTTCGATCCTCCGGCTAAGTTTCGTGACCATGGGGAGGAAGAGAAGGTTGGAGGCCACTGCTCCGTAGAACGTCGTCAGCAGCGCCACGGCCATGGCGGGTCCGATGCTGGACGGATCCGAGAGGTTGGCCAGCATCTGTACGAGACCGATGAGCGTTCCGACCATCCCGAATGCAGGGGCGAACTTCCCCATCTCGCTGAACATCTTCTGGCCGGTCTTGTGGTGATCCTCCAGGGTGCGCTGCTCAGTCTGGAGGATCTGCCGTATGGCATTCGCGTCAGCCCCGTCCGCAAGGAGGAGAAGGCCGCGCCGCAGCATCGGGGTGGGCGCTGCCTCGGCCATTCGCTCCAGGGCGAGCATCCCCTCCTTCTTCATCACCTTCCTGGATTCGAGCAGGTGCTCCATGATCTGCTTCATCTCATTGCCGGGGTCGTTGAAGACGCGCCTGGTCACCGCCATCACATTCTTCAGCTCGTAGGCCGGAAAGGCGATCGCCGTGGCGGCGGCGGTGCCGCCGATCACGATCAGAACCCCGGGGATGTTGATGAACATGGCCAGACTTCCCCCGAGGAAGATCGCGATCAAAATGAGGGCTACGCCCCCAACCACTCCGATTAGGGAAGACTTGTCCATGCACACCCCAATGAGACCACGGGGCCAGGCGGAGAGGTGTTCCCCTACCTTGGCTCTTCCTCTATCGGAAGTGCCCGAATGCAGCTTGAGTCGGGCAGGAGGCTTATGCCGAAAGAAGATAGCCGGATCGGCGGGCGCTCTTCCGATGGTCCGTCGATAACCTGTCTTCGAGGCTCAGGGCGGGCCGAGCAGACTCAGTATCAGTTGTGGATCGGAGCGGCGAGGTTTGGAGTTGAGCTGCCGCACGGATCTGTCAGGAATCTCGGCAGGAGATCCGACATCCCTGATCCGCCGACCTGCGGATTGCGTCCAGGACAACCTGCGTGGAGTGCCCGTCTTCAAAGCCTGCTGCAAGCCGGAGGTCCGCCGGTTCCAGGCCGTATGGGAGCGGCGACGCGTTACCGTCACCCCGGCTCTCCTGAATCCGTCTCACGACCAGATGGATGAGGCGGAGGAATGAGCGGGCCCAGTCGGTGTCGGGTATGGACAGCTGCGATGATGGCGGCATCAGGTCCACAACCGGGATCCTCTCCCACTCGCCGGGGGCGCGCGAAACCTCCAACTCCCCCTGCTCGCGAAGCCTGGCGGAGCCATCGCTGCCGGTGACCAGGATCTCGTGCCTTCGGCCTGCCTCGACCATCGAGATCGTGACCGATGCCTCAGCGCCGCCTGCGAAACCCATCCATGCCGTAACGGCCTCATCGGAGGTGACCGCGCGCGGTTCGCCCGTGACGGGGTCCGGGCGATGTGCCGAGAGGGTGGCGAGGCGGCCGGAGACCTCGACGACCTCGCCCACCAGCCACCGAAGGGCATCGACCGCGTGAGAACCGAGCGCTCCGAGCGCTCCGCCCCCCTGGCTCACATCGTCCCACCAGGTCCAGCGGCGGGCCCGGTCCCTGCGGCTTCCTGAGTGCAGCAGATACTCAGCGCGCAGGATACGCCCGAGCCTCCCCTCGCGGATCAGCCTGCGGAGCGCAACGCGGGTGGGGAGCAGGCGCAGCTCATGGTCGATCAGGCAGAGCAGACCGGAACGGGCGCGGGCCGCTTCCAGCATCGAGCGGCTCTCCGGGGCATCCAGCGCCATCGGCTTCTCGCAGATCACGTGGCATCCGGCATTCAGTGCGTCGATCGTCATCCCGGCGTGACGGTGCGGGGGAGTGGCGACCAGAACCAGGTCAGGCTTTGCCGACTCCAGGACTGCCCGGTGGTCGCTCGCGGCGTGTCCGATCCCGAACTCCCTGGCGGCCTCCTGCGCCTTCGCGGCGTTCGGTCCGGCGATGCCCACGGCCTCGGCGCCCGGGACGTTGCGGATGCAGGGAAGCATCACGGTCCTTGCGAATCCGTATCCGAACAGGCATATGCGAACCGGGCTCGACTTCGTCATGATCTCGTGCTCCGATGAACCAGTGCCAGGCGTCTGGCGCACTTTGGGAAGGATACGACACCTTCGTGTCAGACGGACAGGAAACATGGAGAGGATCGATGATGGACCGCAGAGAGAGCGCATCAGGCAGACACGGCACTCGCCCCCGGGCTTTCCTGGAGGATTGGTCCAGGAGGATGGATGGCGGACCGTACCCGGCCTACAGGGACCTGTACGGCAGATTCGCTGTCCAGGGCCTCGAGCTGGAGGTTCTGCGCGTCCAGCCGGATCCCTTTGCGGGGCCATCACGGGTGCGGCTGCTGATCCCGTACGGGTCCACTGCTCTTGACCCCCGGCTTGGAGCGATGCCGGGCGGACTCCGCGCATCAGAGCCCGGGCTGGTGGACGGGCCATCCAGCCGTGCAGTGGGGATCAGGGACTACCTCGGCCGGTGGATCGGGCTCTGGCTGCATAACCGGGCCGGTGATCGCAGGTCTGCTCTCTCGATGGTGCGGCATGGCCAGCAGATGCTCGATCGCAGCGCGGTATTCCTGCAGCCCGGAATGCTCGAGGTCCGCCTCTCTGCCGATCTCCCGGCCAACGGCCGCCGGATCCGGGGCAGGGATGCATTCCGCCTCCTGGTGGAGACTCCGGAACGGCTGGTCCGCGACTGTCTCGGACCGGGCGCGATCGACACTGCGGCGATGGGCAGACATGCCGACGCAGCCGAGGATTTCGCACGGCTGCAGGATATCCTGGGCGAGAACGACTGGCTGGCCTTCGTTGCAGACGGGTCGAGGCTCGCCAGGAGGGCCGGCAATGATGACAGGCCGCTGGAGGAAGGTGAGGTCATCCCCTTCGCCTCCCCCGGTTCAATGCGGCGCGAGGTCGACCTGCCCAACTCAGGCCGCGTTGCCGGGATGGCCGTGGAGCCTGGCGTTACGCTTCTGTGCGGGGGCGGCTTTCACGGCAAGAGCACACTGCTGCGGGCCCTGGCCGCGGGTGTTGTCCCCCATGTTCCCGGGGACGGCCGGGAGCTGACGGCTGTGCGGGCAGACGCAACCGCGATCCGGGCAGAGGACGGCAGGGCCATCAGCAATGTTGACCTGAGTCCCTTCCTGCACGATCTGCCATTCGGGCGGCCGACGGAAAGCTTCAGTACTGAGAACGCCAGCGGTTCGACGTCGCAGGCGGCATCCATTCTGGAGGCGATCCAGGGGGGATCCCGCCTGCTGCTTATCGACGAAGACACCTCGGCGACCAACTTCATGATCCGGGACCCGCTGATGGAGGCACTGCTCGAATCGTACCAGGAGCCGATCACGCCGTTCCTGGCCCAGGCCAGAACCCTGTACGAGGGGTTCGGCGTGTCCGCGATCCTGGTGATCGGAGGATCGGGGGAGTACTTCCGCGTCGCGGATAGAGTTTTGCTGCTGGACACATACCGCCCGCATGACAGGACGGAGCAGGCCCGCCGGATCGCTTCCGAACGCAGCGCCCTGCCCCTGGATCCGGCATCCCTCGCGCAGTTTCGCCGCGCCACAGGACCGGGACGGCCTCTCCCGGCGGGCCCGGGGAGGGACAGCCGCAACCGGCGGGTCAGGGCCGTGGAACCGCGACGGCTTCTCGTCGGGCGGGTATCCCTGGAACTGGACGGGCTCGAGACACTGCGGGATCTCTCCCAGACGCGCTTTCTGGCGCGATTTCTCGAGTGGTGGATTGTGGAACCGCTTGCGCAGCGGGCGGGTAATGGAGACTCTTCCGGTTCGGTGGGGGATCTCAGGGAATCGATCCGCAGCGCATGGAACAGTGCCGGACTTGATGCGTTCGACAGAGACCTCCGCGGTGATCTGGCGGCTGTCAGGTGCCCTGACATGCTCGCAACCGTGAACCGTCTGCGCGAACGCCCCGCACCGGGTACGGACTGGGGCATCGAGCGGGAGTAAACGGTCCGGGGGTGGATTGGGTCACTCTTCAAGGCTGTTTCCCGACGCCAGGGAGAAGACAGGAAGGTGGAGAGGTGATGACCAAAGGCACACAGACAGCTCATTCCGGCGAACCGGCCCTGTTTCGTCGGTCCAGGCTGAGCCGGGCCATCACGGTGTCGGTCGGGATCCATGTTCTGCTCTTCATAGCCGCGACGGTTCTGGCGCGGCCGCGGTTTCACATCCCCCGGCCTGTCGATGCGATCCCTGTGGACCTGGTCACCCTTCCTGCCCCTGCGCCCGCGATCGCGCAGCGTGAGGAAACCCCGGCCGTACAGCCTCCGGAAGTCGTCCCGGATCCCATGAAGCCTGCGCCCAGGCCACCTGTACGCAGGAGGGAGGAGCCGAGAAGGGCCGAGCCGGAGCGCCCCCGCGAGACCCCGAAGCCGAAGGAACCGGAGAAACCCAAGGTCGGGAGCGTTGACACCACCCAGGTAGTCCGGTCAGAGTTGCCCGCTGTTGGTGACGTGCGCGGCGCCCTGCAACTGCGCGCCGAGGGCGAGATCCTGCCCTATGCCTACTATCTTCAGATCGTCCAGAGGAAGATCGCTTCATTCTGGGAGCCGCCGCAGGGTATACAGGTTCCGGGCGGCGAGGTCGCAGCCACGGTGTGGTTCCGGATCGAGAGGGACGGGAGGGTACGGACTCGGTACGTCGAGCAGGAATCCGGCTCCAGCTTCTTCGACAATTCGACATTGCGGGCTCTGGAGATGGCCTTGCCCTTCCCGCCGCTTCCGGAGGAGTACTCCGGAGATCACCTGATCATCCACCTGCGTTTTGTCTACAGCGAGTGAGGGGGCGGTGAACCAGCTTCGCGGTCAGTCATGTGTGTCCAGGGGGCTCATGGTTCCTGAGAGGTCAGGAGCAGTCTTCGGTGCGGTGCTGGTCACGGAGCGGGTTTCCGGGTCCGGGACATCACGTGCGCCCGGGTTCAGGGCATCGGCAAACCTGCCGTGTTCCAGTGTCATGTTCCTTCTGGCGGCTGCCGCAGTCTTTGCCGCGTGTCTTGCCGCCGGGCAGGCCGGAGCCCAGACCGAGTTCCGGGGCGAGATCAGGGAGGGTACTCTGTTCAAGGTGCCGATCGAGGTCCGCGAATGGGACTACGTTGAGACTCCGCGAAGGCTTCTCGAGGAAGGGGAATCCTGCGAGGCCGTGCTCATCCGGAATCTCGGGCACAGCGGCTTCTTCGAGGTGAGAAGGGAGCAGTTCTTCCTTGCCGGCGCGCGCGACTCGTCACGAAAGGTCCGTGAAGTGCAGGCGATCGTTACCGGCACGGTCCGTACACAGCGGGGGAAGGTCAAGCTTGAGGGCAGACTGGTCGACGCGGCCACCGGTGGCCTGATCTTCCGCCAGAACTACGACCTGGGAGACCCGCCTGACAGATGGGTTGTCCACGGTTTCAGCGACGACGTGGTCCTGTACCTGACAGGTGAGAGAGGTTGCGCCCAGACGAGGATCGCGTTCGTGGGGGATGCGACGGGACACAAGGAGATCTACCTGGTCGACTACGACGGAGCCCGCGTATCCAGAAAGACCAACCTGAACTCGATATCGGTCTCTCCGCGCTGGTCTCCCGACGGTACCAGGCTGGCTTTCACAACGTATGCCCATGGAACCCCCGAGCTGGCGGGACTGGACCTCGCCCAGGGCAGGATCTGGAGCCTGTCGAACCGGCGCGGGACGAACTCGGCACCGTGCTGGCATCCGGACGGGCGGCGCATCGCGGCAAGTCTGACATTCGAGGGGAATGCCGAGATCTACATGATGAATGCGGACGGGGCAGACCTGGTCCGCCTGACATGGGAGCCGTCCATCGACACTTCGCCGACCTTCAATCCGGAGGGTACGAGGATGGCGTTCACCTCCGACCGCACGGGGATCCCCCAAGTTCACGTCATGGATCTGGACGGTGCGAATCTGAGGCGGCTGACGGATGTCGGTTCCCACAGCGATTCCCCCGACTGGTCCCCCAAGGGGGACAGGATCGTCTTCGTCTCGCTGATCGACCGAGTGTTCGACATCTGCACGATACGTCCGGACGGAACCGACCTGAGGAGGCTCACGGGAAACTCGGGCAGTCACGAAAACCCCCGTTGGGCACCGAACGGAAGGCACATAGTCTATGCGAATAGAGTTGACGGACAGCGAAAGCTGTTCATCATGGCGGCTGACGGGACAGGGATTCGCCAATTGACCTGGTCTCGGGGCGAACAATACAATCCTGCCTGGTCGCCGCCTTTGGGAAGCGCTTCGCGCTAGAATCGTGCTCTGTGACCTTTGAACCCGGTCCGGCGGAGGCTGGTCCGGAAGGAGGGATCCCTCGATGTGTTTTAGAGTTCGCGGCCAATGGGTTGTCTGGATGCTCATCCTGATCGTTGCCGTGGTATCCGGGTGCGGTCGCAAGCCGAAGCCGGCGATGGCACCCCCTCCTGAACCGGTTCCCGTTGCGGAGACCGAGCCCGAAAAGCCCGCTGTTCCAGCTGAACAGGTCGAGGTCGTATTCCAGGACATCTTCTTCGATTTCGACAGGCATATCGTCCGCGCCGACCAGCGGGAGGCCCTTGCCAGGAATGCCCGGCTTCTCTCCGAGAATCCGGATGTTCGCCTGCAGCTTGAGGGACACTGCGATGAGCGGGGGACGGTGGAGTACAACCTCGCCCTGGGAGATCGCCGGGCTCAGTCGGTGCGCACTTACCTCATCGAGTACGGAGTCGATCCCGGCAGGCTGAGCACCATTTCCTACGGCAAGGAGCGACCCTTCGCGATGGGCAGCAACGAGTCGGCGTGGGCGCTGAATCGCCGGGTTCACTTCGTGAAGAAGTAGCTGGCATTCGACCGGAAGGGCAGGCATCCCGAAGTGAGGGGCCTGCCGGAGGATCTGAGTGAACCGAGCTCTTGTGGTCTGTTTCATCTCCGTGGGGTTGCTGCTCCAGGGGTGCTATGGGGCCAAGGTCTTCAGGCAGCCGGTTACCGTTGACGATACTGCCCGGGATCTGGAAGCTCTCCGGCAGGTGCAGGGGAATCTGGAGCAGAGGCTTCAGGCCCTGGAACGTCGCATCGCCGATCAGACAGACCTGCTTCGCCAGATGAGGGCCGACGAGTCTCTGCGCTGGGAGGAGCTGGAGTCCAGGCTTCTGGCGATCGACTCCAGGTTCCGGGATGGAGCTTCCGACCGGCGGCGGTATGCCGACATTCCGATCTGGAGCGCGGATGCCCCCCGTACCGGCACCCGGCCGTCAGACAGGTCTGCTTCGGGAGAGACAGAGCACGGGCATCCTGTCGACGCGCCTTCCGATGAGGAGATGGTGGACGACGCGGTCGGCGATCGTTCTCCCCGGGAACTTGATGAAGGAGTCCACGGGGAGAGAATGGACCCGGATTTCTCACCCGGTGCCCCCGGGGATCAGGATCCCGAAGCCCCTGGTCCCCCCGCCCGGGACCCTGAGGCCAGGCGGTTGTACGATCAGGCGTATCTCGATCTCACACGCGGCAACTACTCGCTGGCCATCCTTGGTTTCCGGGAGTTTCTGAGGATCAGCCCGGGATCAGACCTGGCCGACAATGCCCAGTACTGGATTGGTGAGTGCTACTACGCGCAGCGGGACTTCAATCAGGCCATTCGAGAGTTCCTGACCGTGGAAGAGCGCTATCCACATGGCGACAAGGTCCCCGCCGCGCTGCTGAAGGCTGCCTACAGCTTTCAGGCGCTCGAGGACCGGGCGGCGGCGCGCAGGTACCTGAACGAAGTGCTGACACGCTTCCCGGACTCCGATGAGGCAGTGCTGGCCCGCAACAGGCTTCGCACCATCGGTTGAGCGGAGGCCACTTCCCTCCGGCTCGCTGCGGCATCGGAAGCTCTGTTCCTCATGAATCGCGATTGATGTGAGTGTGGGCTCCAGAAAGCATCGAGGGTGTTGCTGCCAGGCTGGTATGGGGGGCAACCTGATTCCTTCGTCGTTCGGCCACCGACACTCAGTTTCGCCCCGCAGGCATCTGTCGCCCCGAATCGTTCAGCTTACGCTGCCGGCATCATCATCCCTTTCACAGATCACTGAACAGTCGCTGCGGCAATCTCGTCACTCCCGGATCATCCAATGTGCGCCGATGCCAACGATCAGGGGCGGACACCCCGCAAAGCAGATCAACTTTCGCTGACTGACCGGGTCCACCGTCTTCCAGGACCGGGCGGGTTGCCCCCCACAGAAGAAATTGGACTATACTGGTGAATGCTTGACAATGCGGCTATGCCGCAGTTTGCCTGGCTGATTTCCTTATCCGTGAACGGCGGTATTCCTTACCTCCCGAACCCTGGAGAGCACCTCATGTGGTCCCGGATTCTGCGTATGCCTGCGGTCATGGTCTGGTGCAACCTTGTGAAGCGTCGGTTCGAGAACAAGTATCACAACAGCGTCAGCCCCTCGCGTATCGCCAGCTTGACCAGGCCCGCGATGCTTTCGATGTTCAGCTTCTCCATCATGTTCTTGCGGTGGGTCTCGACGGTCTTCGGTGCGATCCCCAGCCTGGCTGCGCTCTGCTTCGTTGAGTGTCCGTCGGCCAGAAGCTTCAGGACGTCCCGCTCTCTCTCGGTCAGAACGGACGCAGCCCCCGTCGGCTGGAGCATGCTCCCCTGAAGGGCCAGCTGGACGACAGCCTCGGTGACCTGGGGGCTCAGGTAGAATAACCCGGCGCGGATGGTCTCGATCGCCTTCAGGAGCTCGTCGAAATCGATGTCCTTCACACAGTAGCCGCGCGCGCCAGCGCTCAGCATCTCCCTGATGTACCGCTTGTCTACGTGCATCGAGAGCCCGAGGACCCTTGCCCCTGGGTCGGCATCAAGGATTCGCCTCGTTGCATCGAAGCCCATAAGCCCAGGCAGGACTACGTCCATGATGATGATGTCCGGTTTCAGCCGGGCTGCCATCCCGACTGCTCCCAGGCCGTTGTCCGTCTGACCGGCAATGCTCAGATCAGTACGAGCCCCGAAGAGGGACTGCAATCCCGTGCGGACTATCTCGCCGTCTTCCACAAGCAGAATGCGACAGCTCACTGGAACTCTCCCTCCTCCGCAGCGGGCTCCTCCGGCTTCCAGCCGGGCGTTCCTGCCGGGTGGTCAGGAAGTGGAGCCCTGAGTACGGCATCGGTCCCTCCGGAGCTGCCCCTTGCGATACTCAGCTCGCCCCCATAGACCGCGAGGCGTTCCCGCACGCTGAAGAGGCCGAACACCGTCCGGCCCCTGTCACCCGCCACCTTCGTCTCGGGATCGAACCCTATGCCGTTGTCGCTGACCACGAGTTCCACCCAACCTTCTCTTCGCCGCATCTCCATCCGGATGTTGTTTCCGCCCGAGTGCTTGATGGCGTTCACAAGAAGCTCCCTGGCCGACTGGAACATGAGATCACGCAGGTCCTGATCCAGGGGCTTCGGTTCTCCATCATCAGCAAACGTGATCCTGAGGGAGTGGCGTCTTGAGAACTCCTCGACGAGCCACTCGAGCGCAGCGGCCAGGCCGAGCTCGTAGAGCACCGGGGGGCTCAGCTCGAACACCAGGCTTCGCGTATCCCGGATGGTGACATCGAGCGCCTCCCGTACCTCCTTCAGGACCGTGGAGTGTTCCGGATCCTTCAGGGCTTCGCGCAGGGTTCCGAGCCGGATTCGGGAGAGCGCGAGCTGCTGTCCGATCGTGTCGTGAAGCTCCACCGCCATGCGGCGGCGCTCCCTCTGCTCGGTGAGTGACAGTTCTGCAGCCAGGGTCCGAAGCTGCTGCTGATAGGCGAGGATCCTGGCCTCGGCCATCTTCCGTTCGTGGATCTCCTCGATCACGACGAGGACCTCGTCTTCGGCCGCGCCTGGGAATCGCAGGGGAAGGATCTTGGCCTCGAACCACAGCCTTTGACCCCGTATCGTGAACTGGTCCTGAGTAACAATCGGCCGGCCGGTGGAGAGAGCCCTCCTGATGTTCTCGATGTTCCTGGTACTCTCCGCCGGGAAGATCTCCTCCATGCGGCGGCCGATAATCTCCTCGGGCCGCATGCCCAGAGATCTTCCCGCCGCGGTGTTGGCAAACCGAAACCCCCCGCCCGAGTCGAGGTGGACGATGATCAGGTCTGTTCCCTCGAGGAGATTCCTGTACCGCGCCTCGCTGGCCCTCAGGGCCGACTCAATCTCCTTGCGGCGCGCGACCTCCCTGCGCAGACGGGCGGTCGCGTCCTGCTCCTCGGTCAACCGTTCGCGAATCTCCTTCCTCTCCGTAACATCGCGTATCACGGCGATCGTGGCAGGCTGCCCCTTCCAGGATGAAATCGCTGCCTTGATCTCCCAGATCATGACCCGCCCTGCTGCACTAAGTACCCTCGCCTCGTAGCGGTCCGGCGCAGGCTTCCCGGCCCTTCGCGCCGCGTTGTACTCCTTGAGACGTTCCTCCTCCTCCCGGTCCAGGAAGTGAAAGAAGGGCAACCCCAGAACAGAGTCGCGATCCACACCGATCATCCGGGCGATCTGCGGGTTCACGTAGAGTATGGTGGCGTCCGTGGCTATGACGGAGATTCCGTCGTTCACTGTCTCGACAAGAAAACGGAAGTCGTCCCTGGTCTCCGCAGAGTTCTTCCCCGGATCCGGGGCCGGCGGCAGTGTCTTGTCGCCATCCTGGTTCATAGGCTCGCCCTCTCGTTGAGTCACAGCACCGGTGACATTGTGTCCGGCCCGCGGCTGGATGTCAAATGAACCGGCCCGGCCGCTCCGAAGCCGCGATGGACTCCACACCCCGCGCAGAAACGGATTGGTGTTGACCTTGAGGTCATCCAGGGTCTTTCCTAATGGCCATGTGGCGGATACCAATATGGGCGCGTGGTCGCGGAACATCCGGCAAAGGCACGTACGGGGGCTCGACCTCCGGACGCCTGCGTGAGGAGATCAAGGCCGCCGGGCGTTCGATTCGGGCCCGGATCTTCGCCGGCCTCGTTGTGATTGTGCCGGTCGCCGTGACCGTCTTTGTCGTGCGCATCCTGTTCCTGTTCTTCGACAGCTGGCTGCAACCGATCGTCAGCCTGACTCTCGGCCGGAGCATCCCCGGAGTGGGACTTCTCGCCACCATACTTCTTCTCTACCTTGCCGGCTTCCTGGCCACGCGGCTGGGAGGCAGGACCCTGATCGGCTGGCTGGAGACCGTCCTGGCGCGCGTGCCCGTGGTGGGGGATGTCTTCGGCGCAAGCAAGCAGATCATGGAGACCATATCCAACCCCACGGGTTTCGGGTTCAAGCGGGTGGTCATCTTCGAGTATCCCCGTCCGGGGATGCGCGCGATCGGGTTCGTAACACGCGAGCTGACGACGGCGGACGGGGAACTCCACTACGCCATCTTCCTTCCCACGACACCCAACCCGACTTCGGGCTTCCTGCTCCTGGTTCCTGTTGCGGACACGATGGAGACCGGATTGACCGTGGACCAGGCTCTGAAGATGGTGGTATCCGGCGGCGTCGTCATACCGCCAACCTTCCGTCCCGGCAACATGAGGATGCAACCGACCGGGCCGCCTCCGACTCCTGCTGCGGCGCCAGGTCCCCAGCCTGAAGCCTGAGGAGTGGCTGCTTCCTCGTTCGGTCATGGCTGACCACGGCGTGGAGCTGTCATCGCATTGTGGGAGACAGCCGGTTTGGGTGTCGCGCGGAGTTGCCGCTGCAGCAGCGGCGTGGATCCGGATGAGAGGTCAGTCCGGAGTCTCGCCGGAAGAGGGCTCGGGATCCGGAATCGGTGGAGGGGGAAGGTGCAGTTGCGCACTCTCCGCCGGGATCCTCCGCAGTCGCGCGTATCGCTCCAGATGGACGCGGGCCTGATGCTCCGACCCAGGCATCTCCAGGTACAGCCTGGCCAGGTGACCGCTTGTCCTGATCGGTTCTGCGCCGGCGTCGAGGGCCTTCTCCAGGGCCACTGCGGCGCCCGGACGGTCCCCCACGGCCCACAGTGCTGCACCGAGCCTTCTCCATGCGTCAGGGGATCCGGGCAGAAGATCCGCCGCCCGCCTGAATGCCGCCGCCGCGCTGTCGGGCATCCCCGCGCCGAGGAAGGCTTCGCCCAGGCCGTATTCCCCCCGGGGCGATCTGGGAGCGATCCGCAGCGCCTCGCGGTATGAGGCAATCGACTCCCGGAACTCGCCGGTCTGCCTGAGCCCTCCCGCCAGGTACAGGTGCAGGGAATTGTTCAGGGGGTCGACCTCGAGCGCGCGCCGCAGGGCCGTCACCGCCTCCTCGAATCGTCCGGCGTGGAGAAGGCTCTTTGCGGACTGGTACTGATCGTGGAAGAACTTCACCATCCGCTTGGGATCCGGAAGGGAGCTGACTTCGATACCGTCCGGGCCCGTCCCCGCAGGTCCGCCGGATCCGGCCAGGTAGCCGAGGGAACGCAGCCTCTCGGCTTCATCCTCAGACAGCGTTCTGCGGGCAGATGCAGGTTCGGGTCCACCGGAGACCGAAGCCTGCATCAGGCGATCCAGCTCGGTGCTCAGGCGCGCTGCCACATCAGGCCTGGTCCCGGCCACATTCCGCAGCTCATCAGGGTCTGAAGCGAGGTTGTACAGCTCGGGGAACGGCGCCCGGATGTACTTCCACCCACCTGTCCTGATGCCGTAGAGTGGCGACCAGTGATAGCTGACCCACGGGCTCAGGGTTTCCAGGTAGACAGGACGCTCATCCCATGACTGCCCCATCAGCAGGGGGACCAGCGATACCCCTTCCACCGGGCCGAGGGCGGCCGCCTCTCCGGCAAGGGCGAGGAGCGTAACCGGCACGTCCACCAGCGCCGTCTGGGGCCGGATCCGCATCCTTGGATGCCCGGCCCGATAGGATCCGTCCTGTGGCGGGAATCTCAGCACGGATACCGCCCTCTGTGTGGCCTCGTAGATGAAGAGCGAGTGAGTCGCCTCTCCGTGCTGGCCCAGCGACTCGCCGTGGTCGCTGACAACCCAGACAAGCGTGCGGCTCGCCTCGCCAGTCGACTCCAGCGCGTCCAGCACAAGGCCGAGGCACCGGTCCTGGTAGGCGAGCTCTCCCGCGTACGGGCGGTCCGCGTACTCCCTGTCGTACGGGCTGGGGGGCCTGTAGGGCGCGTGGGCATCGAAGAAGTGCAGGAACAGGAAGAACGGTCTTGTTTCCTGTCCGCCGCGCCTGCGGGCTGTGTGTTCGTTGATCCACCGGTTGGCGCGGGATGCCATTATGGAGCCCGGAACTTCGACCGAGGCCGGCCCGAGGCCGGGTTCCGGACCGTCCATGCGGTCGTGGTATTCCTCGAACCCCTGGCCGAGACCGAAGCGGGAGTCCATGACGAATGCGGCGACGAATGCAGCGGTGCGGTAGCCAGCGTCCCGGAAGGTTCCCGCCAGTGTTGTACTTCCTTGGGGGAGTGCGTACTCGGTGTTCTCGCGTACCCCGTGACCAGGCGGATTGAGCCCGGTGAACAGGGAGGCATGGGAGGGCAATGTCACCGGCGTGGGGGCGATCATCTCCTCGAAGACGAACCCGCCGCCGGCAATGCGGTCAAGGCCGGGAGTCGGAACCTGATCGCCGCCGCATGCCTCGAGATAATCAGGCCGGGTGGTGTCCAGGCTGACGAGGAGGATGTTCCAGGCATCGAACGGCTCGCCTTCCGGAGCCCAAGGGTCCGCCCTGTGTGGACGGTTGGGAGTGAGGATCAGGGTCAGGACGCCGACAGTTACGACTATCGAGCCCCACAGGACTTTTCTGCGTCCGGGTGTCATGCGTGCAGGTTATCACCTCTGCCGCCAGGTGAAAACCTCACCCTCCTTCATACGACACCGCCCGCGCAGAATCAGCGCGGGCGGTGTCGGTCAGCCGGCCCGGGACAGCCCCGGGCCCTGTTTTTCTGGATGGCCGCCGGGACAGCCCGGCCTGACTGCTACTTGAACCGTGCCTTGATCTGTCCCCAGGAGCCGGTCTCCACGAGCGATGTTCCGCATGCAACGTCGCATGCCCCGATCGGTCCGACGCAGCCCGCCGGCACGTTGCCCGGGGCGCATGGTGAGTCCGACTGCAGGTTGAAGTTGCCGTCTCGTATCTCGCCGTCAACCTCGGCTCCGCAGAATTCGGGGTCCTGCTCGAAGTTGCCGTTCATGCCGAGCTGGTTGTCATAGCCGCTGAAGTTGCCACCGTTGTTGCTGTGGAAGCAGTTGCATTCGAAACCCGGCTCCCCGGCACCGTTGACGTGGACCGCGGCCGAGACATCAGTCACCTTGGCAAAGATGCTCCTCTGCACAAAACCGCCCACACCATCGAAGTAGAGAGCTCCGCCGTTTGTGGTGCCCCTTCCCCTGTAGAAGGTGCAGCGCAGGAACTGGCTCTGGACTCCGCTGACGTAGATGCTGCCGCCCTTTCCGCTCCTGTTGTCGTCGAAGATGCAGTTCCGAACCGTCGTGTAGTTGCCCTGGATGTGTATGGCTCCCCCCTCGGTGTTGGATGAGTTTGTTGTGAAGCGGCAATCCTCGATCAGGCCGCCCTCCGGGGAGTCGCTTGCGATGGCTCCTCCTTCGTAT
Organism: uncultured bacterium; assembly: GCA_964636385.1. Taxonomy (GTDB): domain Bacteria; phylum Eisenbacteria; class RBG-16-71-46; order CAIMUX01; family CAIMUX01; genus CAZWSC01. The sequence goes on along the minus strand of CAZWSC010000033.1, from coordinate 29,494 downwards.
CCGGCACCGTTTTCCGTGAACACACAGTCGGCGATCGTGATGTTGCCCGAGTGGTAGATCGCGCCGCCGATCGGAGCCCAGTTGTACGAGAATACACAGTTCCTGATCACCGATCCGGTCGCCGTTGGGCGCATTACGACGGCGCCTCCATAGCTGTCGATCGTGGTGGCGGAGTTCGCGTGGAAGAGGCAGCCTTCGATCGTGACGACCGCACCGGTTACGTCCACGGCTCCACCCGATCCGGTGGCCGCGTTCTGGTCGAAGATGCAGTCCCTTATCAGCACTTCACCGCCGGTAACGTACTCGATCAGGATTCCCGCACCGCGAGCCGCGCTTCCGTTGCTGAAGCGAAGTGATTCGAAGACGACTGATCCCTGGACCGTGAGCAGGTGTATGCCGGCGCATCCGGGGGAGTCGATCACTACGCTGCCGGGGCCGCCGCTGGCCGTAAAGGTCAGCGCCTTCGAGCAGATGACACCCCCGTCGTATGTGCCCGGGTAGATCAGAACAGTATCCCCGTCCGAGGCCATCAGAACCGCACTGGCAAGAGTCTCCAGAGCCCGGGGTCCCGAGCCTCCTCCGACCGTCCAGGTTTCAGCCTGAGACCATCCGGCGGACACCATCAGCATGCAGGTAAACAACGCGACTCCGAGGCAGGCCGCCCGTGTGGCCGGGACGCAGACCGACTTTCGTGTGGACATCTTCGCTTTCCCCCTTTCGCTGGGTGGTTCAGGCCGCCTCGTCGACGATCATCTCGGAGTCGGCGTGGAACATGATCCGGTTCTCCCGCAGGAATGGCGCAATGCGCACGAGGTGCCGGCTGACTTCGATGTCGAACTGGGTCCCCTCGCACCGGCGGATCTCCTCGACAGCCGAATCGGCTGAGGCTGCCCTGCGGTAGGGCCGGGTGGTGGTCATCGCGTCATAGGTGTCGGCGACGGCTATGATCCTGGCGGCCATGGGGATCTCATCTCCGCTCAGCCCGTCGGGATAACCGCTGCCGTCCATGCGTTCGTGATGTGCGCGGACGATCCGGGCGGCGCCGGCCAGTTGAGCGATCGGCTGCAACAGGCGGAACCCCCGCTCCGGATGCTTCTTTATGATCTCGTACTCCTCTCTCGCGAGGGAGGACGCCTTGCAGAGAACCGACTCGGGCATTCCGATCTTGCCGATGTCGTGCAGGATCGAAGCCCATCGCAGGTTCTCCATCTCCGCGGGAGGCAGTCCCATCCTGCGCCCGAGAAGCATGGAGATCAGATGGACCCGTTCGGAATGACCGCTGGTGTAGGGATCCTTGGCCTCAATCGCGTTGACGAGGCTTTTTACCGTGGACATGAGAAACGCCTGCAGGTCCTCGTAGAGCTCGGTGTTCTTGATCGCGAGGGATACGTGCTCCGAGAGAGACTCCACGAGCCTCATGTCGCCCGACCGGAAGGGTGCGGCGTTGTCAAGCCGCAGAAGGGCCAGGAGACCGCATGGTGATCCATCCCTCTCGATCCTCAGGGCAAGGACCTGCGCCTCCCTGTCCATCGGAGCGGGACTCTGATCCGACGGATCCCACGGACTGCCCGAGAAGTACGAGCGGCCGGTACGGGGCACACGCTTGTCCAGGTGTCGGATCACACGGGACCATGTCCGGTTCGAGGGCGGCTCCAGCCCCGTCAGGCCGCGGCGGGTCGCAACCTCGAAGAGTCTGCGTCCGGGGATGCTCAGAATGGAGGCGTCTGCAGCCAATGGATCCAGCAGCCTGCCCAGAAGTGTCCGGAATGATTCCACCTGGTTGACAGGGCTGACCAGCCTTCCCGCAGCCGTGTACAGGATCTGCAGCTGGTCGCAACGGCTGGACAGCTCACAGGAAAGATCCTCGTCGCGGCTGAGCAGGTATAGCTCATCGGCGAGCTGGCGCGCTGTGCTGCTAAGGAAGTCGGATTGATCGCAATCCGCATACATGCGGGGAATCCGGCCCCCCGCGTCCCGGGCAAGGAGCAGCGCAACCGGCCTGTCCGGCCCCGGAACGGGCACAGCCGTCCAGAATGACCCCTGCCCGTCGCACCAGGACTCCGCGCAGCTTCTGCGCAGGGCGGCCCGGGCATGTCTCTTCAGGAGAGTGAGGCACTCCCCCGCAGGGGGGGGCGGAGGGCTGATCAGCCCGCGAGGCCCCTCGCCGACGGGGCAGATCTGTTCCAGGTCGGCGCTGAACAGGCTGAGATCGAGGTCTGCCATCCGCCCCGCGCTCTTCAGGAACTCTCCGGTGCGCGCAAGGAATCCCTCGCGTGACAGGCCTGACATGGTTTCCGGTTTCACGCTCATCTCCGCATCGTCTTCGGCAGTGTCTCATGCGGCACGATCCAGGACCTCTTCCTGGCCGGCCCAGTTCAACAGCACGCTCCGGATCTCTCCGTGCGCGGGGGGTCTGCCCATGATGCCGAGGTCCGCCACGTCCCCCAGGGCCTCGGTCTCCCGGGATGAGGCCTGGTCGAGCAGAACCAGCAGACTCAGGGCCCGTCCCTGCCGGTATCGGTTCACTGCCCGCCGCCACTCTTCCGGGGCGCTCCTGCCCGCATAGGGGTAGATCACGGCGAGATCCGGCTGCATCCGGGCCAGGCTGAGCATCCCGGCCGCACCCGAGGAGACGGCGTAGACCTCGAAGCTGCCCGAGGCTTCCATCTCGTCCCTGATGCGCCGCTGCAGAGGCGGCGCCTCTTCCACAAGGATGACGCGAATCGGTATCATGCCCGGATCTCCCCTCGGTTCTGGCTCTCGACGACACGGTTCACGCAAGAGTCGCGCCAATCAGGCGGGAGGGACCGTGGCAGGGCGTACTGCAAGGGGTTGCAGGGCCGTGATGCGGATCCGGGCAATCCGGGAAGGGGTACGGGGCCATGCCCGGCGTGCAAACGGCACTCCGGAGGGGCCGGGCGTGCGCTTCCTGCAACGCATGTTGCCAGTTGGCCGTCATCACGCTACCTTGAGCGGGTGTGACAGGCAGGCGGTCTCCTTCATCGAAGGGGGGCCTGGACCCGAACGCGGGTGGGTGTGCTCATCACCCAGGCTCCATGACACGGGTCGCGTTCAGAAAAGGAAGGGAAGATGATCCAGATAGCCGGATGGGTTCGGATCCTGGTCGCCCTCGGGGTGCTTGCGGTAATGGGGTCTGCAGGGAGGCCCCTTGCGGATGCCCAGGCCCGTGAGCCATCGAGTTCCGCGGAACGAACCGTGGATTCGATCGTTGCCGTGGTCGGGACCACGCCGATCCTTCGCTCCGAGATAGATCAGCAGGCTCAGATCCTGGCTGAGTACTCACGGGTCGATCCATCCGACAGCACCACCTACAACAGGGTCTACCGTGAGGTGCTGGAAAGCGCCATCAACGAGCAGCTGCTGGTACTGGAGGCGGAGTCACAGGGAATGGATGTGACCCCGGAGGAGATCAGCCGCCAGGTTGATGTGGCTGTCCAGGGAAACGTGAGGGCGCTTGGCGGACGGGCGGGCTTCGAGGAACAGCTTCGACAGGAAGGCCTGACCGAGTCCGAACTGCGGGAGCAGTACCGCGAAGAGGCGCGCAAGACCATACTCGTGAACCGCCTGCTCCAGAAGGATGTCCGGCCGAAGGTCGTGGTGACCGAGGATAAGGCGCGTCAGTTCTTCGAGGAGAACCGGGCCGCGATCCCTCCGAAGCCTCGACAGCTTCGTATCCAGAGCCTCTTTATCCGCACGAGGCCGGATCCCGTCGTGGAGGAACGTGCCAGGGAGCGCGCGGAGGAGATCCACGAGAGGATACTCCAGGGGATGCCCTTCGAGGAGGCCGCCAGGAGGTTCTCCGACGATCCCCGCGGAAGCGAGGGGGGTCTGCTCGGCAGGTTCGGCAGGGAGGATCTGGACAGGGAGATGGAGGAGGCTGCCTTCTCACTTGCCACGGGGGAAGTGAGCCGCCCGGTCTCCAGCGGGTTTGGCTACCACATCCTGAAGCTGATCGGGCGCGATCCGGACGGGGAGTGGGTGGAGTTGCGGCACATACTCTGTGCTGCGACCCCCACAAGGTCGGACGAGGTCAAGGCCGAGGACCGTGCCGGCGACGTCTTCAGCCGCATTCAGTCCGGAGAGATCTCCTTCACGGATGCGATCCTTGAGTACTCGGAGGCCCCGAATGCGAAGGAGACAGAGGGGGACCTGGGCTGGATGCCGATCGATCAGATCTTCGGGAAGATGAGAGCCGTGGTGGATACACTGCGAGTCGGGCGCCTGGCGGGCCCGGTGGGCGGAGACGGCGGATATCACATCTTCCGCGTGCTCGGAGAGGAGGCGGAAGGGACCTACACGTACGACGAGATCGCTGACGTCATCCGCCACCACGCGGCCGAAGCCGAGATGGAGAGGGAGTTGAGCTCCTACCTCGAGGAGCTCAGGAAGAAGCACTATGTCGAGGTCCGTGTGAGCTGGTAGGGCAGGCGGGAAAGCCATGCGAATCGATCTCCTGCTGAATCGGCTGTGCCTCTTCAGGACCAGATCCCAGGCGGGGAAGGCATGTAACGCCGGGAGGGTCAGGCTGAACGGAGCCATTGCCCGATCGTCCAGGGAGGTTCGAACGGGCGACATGATCGTCTTCCGCGATCAGTATGAGCGCACCGAGCAGGAGGTGGAGATACTGGGCATTCCGGAAGGTCCGGTATCCAGGGAGGCAGCGCGCGGGTTGTACCGCACGGTCTCAAGGCGCGAGATCACCGATGCGTTGGACTCGCGAGATTCCGGCCCAGGATGATCCGCTTCGAACGGGTATGCATGCGATATCCGGGCCAGGGGGATGCCTGGGTTCTGGATGATCTGAACCTGCACATCGAGGTGGGGGAGATGGTCTTCCTCCACGGGGCCAGCGGAGCCGGCAAGAGCACCCTTCTCAAACTGATCACGCTCGAAGAGCGTCCCACCGAGGGGGAGGTCCGTGTGCAGGCGTTCCGCTCAGGCTCGGTCCGCCGGGGCCAGGTCGCCGAACTGCGCCGGAGGTGCGGTGTGGTCTACCAGGACTTCCGTCTTATGCGCGAGAAGACCGTGGAGGAGAACATCTCGTATGTCCTCCGGATGAGCGGGGTCCTCGACCGGGAGTTCCTGATTGCCGAGTCCCGCAGGGCACTGGGTGCTGTGGGGCTCTTCGCGAAGCGGCATGCCTATCCGCAGAGTCTGTCGGGCGGGGAGCAGCAGCGTGCAGCGATCGCCAGGGCCATGGTGCATCAGCCTTCCATCCTCCTTGCCGATGAACCGACGGGAAACCTGGACCGGGAGATGGGCCGGGAGATCATGGAGATCCTGCGCAGGCTCAACCTGGCTGGAGCAACGGTGCTCATAGCGACTCACAACGAGGATCTGGCCCGGATGTTCGGGGAGAGGATCCTCGTTCTGGAAGCCGGTAGAATCGTCTCGGATCAACGCATCCGCCCGCGGCCCGGGGGGCGTTTCTAGTCCGGCCCGGGCCGGACGCCGTCTTGTCAGGGGGAGGATGGTCTTGGCTCACCTGCGTTTCTTCATTGCCGAAGCCTGGGAGTACATGGTGAGGGGCCGTGCCGTCACCGTGGCTTCGGTCCTGGCTCTCACCGCGGTGCTCTTCCTGCTGGCCCTGGTTCTCCTTGTGACCTACAACGTCAGGATCCTGGCCGGCCACCTGCAGGCCCGCAAAGGGCTGACGGTCTTTCTGGCGGAGGGCGTGAGCGAGGAGCGGGGCCGCGAGCTCATGTCGCTCCTCGAGAGCTTCGGTGAGGTGGCCGGGATCACCTTCGTTCACAGGGAACAGGCGCTGGAGGAGATTGAGCGGGATCTGGGTGGTTTTCCGGTGGCCTCCACCCTCGGCGAGAACCCGCTTCCGCACAGCCTGGTCGTGAGACTCACGCCGGATGTGGTTTCGCGCGCAGGCGGGGTTCAGGAGCTCGCGGCCGAGTTCCGTGGATACGAGGATGTGGAGGATGTGATCTTCGGGGGGGAGTGGGTTGAGTCGCTCGACCGCAGCCTGCGATCCGTCTACACGGCGAGCATGGCGGTGGGGGGTCTGGCCGCTGCGGCGGTCTTCGTGGTCCTGCTCACGACGATGCGCCTTGTGTTTCTCAGCCGCCGCGAGACGATCCGCATCCTGATCATCGTGGGGAGCAGGGAGTCCTACATCCGCTCGCCGTTCCTGATCCTCGGGGCACTGCAGTCAGCGATCTCCGCCGGGGCGGCCCTGGCCTTCCTGGCTGCGGCCCTTGCGGTCTTCGACCAGCTGATGCCGGGGACGCGGTTTCTCCCCGTCGGATGGCAGGTCCTCTTCGTACTGGGTGTTCTCATGGTAGGAACCGTCGCAGCCTGGTTCTCGATCGAACCCGCCCTTCGCGGCCTCGAACGGAGGGGAGATGACCTGGTGCGCTAGCGTTCACCCTGCGTTGAAGCGGCGGCGCCCGTTCCGCCTCGTGTTCCGTCTCATCCCGTGGGCAATCCTGGTGACTGCGCTTGCGGGCTCGAGTGTGCCCGGCCAGAGCGACAGGGCGGATGGAAGGCGCCGCATGGAGCAGCTTCGCGCCGAGATCGACGAAAACAGGAGGGAGATCGAGCATCTGGATCTGCAGGAGAAGGATCTCTCCCGCCTGCAGGTTCGGATCGAACGCGACCGCGAGCTGACACGCAGGTATCTCCGGGAGCTGGAGAACCAGGATCGCCTCATCCGGGCGGATCTCGCCTCGCGCCAGGTCAACCTGCTGGCGAAGGAATCGGCCGCCGATGAGTCCGCCGGCAGGCTTCGCGAGAGCCTCATCCGCTACTACAGAGTCCGCCATGTGACGGGGGCGGAGCTTCTCTTTTCCTCCCGCTCGTTCGCCGAGCTTTTCGCGAGGGGGCAGTTCCTGTCACGCATGATACATCGCGAGCGGGTTGAGCTTGCCGCACTCGCCGACGAGCGTGCGCTGATAGCACGCGAGGCGAACTCGCTGGCGGAAAGGCGGGACGAGGTGGCGCGCCTGCAGCAGGAGAAGCGCAGGGAGGAGGAGCGCCTCCGCCGTCAGGGAGCGGAGGCCAGGTCGAGGATCGCCGAGGTGCGTGACGAGCGCACAGGCAGGGAAGGCCGGATTCGGGAGCTGGAGGAGTCCCAGGCGGCGATCCGGCGGATGATCGAGCGCCTGGAACGCGAGCGCGCCCGTGACGAGGCAAGGGGGCAGGCGCCCGAGTTCGACGGCAGCCTGAAACCGGGAAAGGGCCGGCTGCCCTGGCCTGTGAGGGGGCGCGTCACCGGCGAGTTCGGCTACGAGGTGAATCCCCGGTACGGAACCCGCGTTCCCTCCAATGGGATCGACATCGCCGCCCCGGACGGCACTCCGTTCCGGGCGGTAGCGCCGGGCATAGTCAAGTTCGTCGACTGGCTGCCGGGGTATGGGAGGACGGTGATCCTGAGTCACGGCTCCGGCTACTTTACCCTCTATTCCCACGCATCTGCCGTGGAGGTGCGGCGCGGGCAGCAGGTGGATACGGGGACCATCCTTGGCCGGGTGGGAGACACCGATTCGATCAAGGGGCCCTGCCTTCACTTCGAGGTGCGGGAAGGCCAGCGCGCGCTGGATCCGAGGGAGTGGCTGGAGCGATGAGCAGGGATCCTCACCGCATTCGTGACCGGCTCCTGGGCCAGGAGAAGCTGTTCGAGAGGCTGGACAGGATCATGGCCACAGGGAGGCTTGGGCATGCCTACCTGATCCTCGGCCAGGCCGGTTCGGGCCGGACGCGCGCCGCTCTGGCGTTTGCCCAGAGGTTGCTCTGCACGGAGGCGGATCCGCCGTGCGGAGTCTGCCGGGGCTGCCGTCACACCGCACGCCTGTCGCATCCCGATCTGCACTTCGTGTTCCCCGCCTCGCGGGAAGAGCTCGAGAAGCCCGGGCGTCTGGCCGCGCTTCTCGAGGCCTACTCGTCCGATCACCATCATGGCCGGCTTGCGTCGGGCTCTGCGTCGATCGGTATTGACCGAATCCGCACCTTGAAGGAGGAGGTGGCCAAGGCCATGGTCGAGGGTCCCCGCCGTGTGATTGTGATCTCCGGCGCCGACCAGATGACCGAGCCCGCGGCGCAGTCTGCGCTGAAGCTGGTGGAGGAGCCGCCTCCCGACACGACCCTGGTGCTGACGGCGGCCGACACCGCCCGGCTCCTGCCGACCCTGGTCTCCCGCTGCCAGCGGCTCTCGGTACTGCCCCTTCCTCAGGAACGGATTGCGGAGATCCTGGCCGGGCAGGGTGCGGACAGCGACGAGGCCGGGCTACTGGGCGGACTGTCCAGGGGGAGCCTGGGTCGGGCCCTGGAGATGCACGAGGCGGCTGTCCCGGCCCTGTGGCAGAAGCTCCTGTCCGCGTTCCGGGTCGCGGAGGGGCAGGTACTGTCTGCGTCCGATGTGGAGCAGCGCGTGAAGAGCCTGGAACGGAATTGGAATGCCGATGCCGTGCGTCTATCATCAGAACTGCTGCTGGTCTGGCACCATCGGCTTCTTCGCAGGTCGACCGGTTGCGGGGATGGCCCGCGGGCGCGCGGAAAGGAGCTTGAGTTGAGCGTGGAGGAGATTCGCCGACGCGTGCGGATAATCGGGGAGATGGCGGCGGATGCGGATGGAAATGTGAACCCTGCGCTGTCACTGACGGCTGCTCTGAGGCAGGTCGGTTCGGGGGGAGAAGACTCGTGAGCCAGGCCGCTGAAAGGTCGCCCCTGGCAGCTTCCGAAGGGGGTGATCCGGGTCAGGGGGCGTCTGGAGGAGCGCGGGGGCTGGTTGCCGTGCTGTTCAAGGGCCGGCGGGTGGAGTGCTTCTCCAATCCTGAGGCGATTGCGCTGTCTCCAGGGATGATGGTTCTTGTCGAGGTCGAGAGGGGCGAGGACATGGGCGAGGTGCTCCTGCCGGATGCCCCCGCAATCGGCCGGCGACGGGACGGCGGGCCGAGGAGGATCATCAGGGCGGCTCGCGAGGAGGAGATCCACCAGCTCGAGATACTGCGGGCTCAGGACCAGGAGTCGCTGGAGACGGTGAAGCAGCGGGTGGAGCACTTCCGCCTTCCGATGCATCTGATAGACGCCGAGCACCAGTACGACCGCAACAGGGTCACCTTCTACTTCACAGCGGAGCACCGGGTGGATTTCCGCGAGCTCGTGAGGGATCTGGCAGGAATCTTCCGCACGCGGATCGAGCTTCGCCAGATCGGCACCAGGGAGGCTGCGCGAAGGATCGGCGGGCTCGGCCCCTGCGGACGGTGCCTCTGCTGCAGCTGCCATATGTGGGACTTCGGGCGCGTGACACTGCAGATGGCAAGGGATCAGAAACTCTCCATCAGCCCTTCCAGGCTCTCCGGGGTCTGCGGCCGTCTGCTCTGCTGCCTCACCTATGAAGACGAAGGGGAGCTTCCGGATTCCGGCCTGCCCCCGGGCTGCCCGCTGGGGGACGACTCGGTGAACGGCCTGCTCGATGAGGATACGTCCGGGGGATGATCGACACCCACGCCCATCTCCACGTTTCTGCTTACGACCACGACAGGCCGAAGGTGGTGGCCCGTTCCTTCGAGGCAGGGATCCGCTGCCTGCTGGAGGTGAACATCAACGCGGGGGGCTGGCCCAGGGTGCGGCGCCTGGCCGAATCCGATCCCCGCATCTTTGCCGCCCTGGGGATCCACCCGCACGATACGGGCAGGGCGGGGGCGCGCGACTTCGACCGCCTCATGCGGGATCTGGATAACCCGAGGGTCGCCGCCCTCGGGGAGACCGGCCTCGACTACTACCGCAACTACGCGCCCTGGGACACACAGCGTGAGTTCTTCCGCCGTCACGTGCGGATGGCAAGGGAGTCCGGTCTGCCGCTCGTAGTTCATGCACGGGACGGAAAGGGCGGTCCCTCCGCAAATGACGAGGTCCTCGACATCATCGAGGCAGAAGGCGGAGGCCATGTGCGCGGGGTCCTTCACTGCTACTCGGGCGATCTCGGGATTGCAGTGCGTGCACACTCGCTCGGCTTTCTGATAGGCCTGGGCGGAGGGATCACGTACAACCCCGGGAAGACCGGTCCGTTGCTGCAGGCGATCGCGGAGAAGACCGGCCCCGGGATCTTCGTCCTCGAGACCGACTGCCCCTACCAGACGCCGATGCCCCATCGCAGCGAGCGCAACGAACCGTCGCGACTTCCGCTTGTCGCTGCCGCCCTCGCGGGGTACCTGGAACTCGATGAAGAGCAGGTTCTCGAGCAGACAACCGCCTCTGCCCTGCGCCTCTTCGGTTTCGACCGGATGGGGTGAGAAGTGGCCGGGGCTTCGCATGGCGGCCGATCGCGCCCGAAGAGGGGGACTGAAGGGACGGGAAGCAGCGGGCGCACAGGACATTCCCGCACTGGTGGACGAAGCCGCCTCTCCGGCCCGCCCGGGGCATTGGATGATGCCCGCGCCGGAGCGGCGATGGGCGAGCGCGGGTGGCTCGAGTCGGCCGGAGTCCAGCCGAAGAAACGCCTCGGGCAGTGCTTCCTCCTGGATCGCAACGCCGCGCGGCTGATTCTGGAACGCGCATCGTGGCAGGAGACTTCTCCGGTCATCGAGATCGGCGCGGGCGGAGGCGCCCTCACCTCGCTTCTGCTGGATGGCAGGCGTGATGTCACCGCGGTCGAGATCGATCCCGCTCTGTGTAATCTCCTTCGCGGACGGTTTCCATCCTGTGTCGAGTCAGGCCGTCTGCGCGTTGTGGAGGCGGACGTGCTGGACCTCTCCCTTCGCGAACTCGTGGACGAGCTGCTGCAGCGGCCGGGTGGCGGTGATCCCGTCCCGGCCTGGATCACGGGCAATCTGCCATATGGCGCGACCACGCCGATTCTCATGCGGATACTGGAGGCGGGTGCGGACCTGCTCGCTCCCGGCGTGGAGGGGGCGGTCCTCATGGTACAGCGCGAGTATGGCGAGCGGATGACGGCGGCGCCGGGCGGGAGGGACTACAGCTCGCTCACAGTCTGGACCGCAGCGCATGCGACCGTGCGGCCTCTGCTGCGGGTCGGGCGGTCCTCCTTCTGGCCGCGCCCTGGTGTTGAGTCCGTGGTCGTGGAGCTGCGCTTCCCGCGGCCGGTGCCTTACGCCGGCGATCGCAGCAGGCTCGGGAGGGTTCTGCGCGGGGCGTTCGGCCAGAGACGCAAGACCCTGGAGAACAGCCTGGCGTCTGTCCTGGGCATTCCGAAGGACCTCGTGCGGGAGCGGATCCTCGCCGCAGGCGTCGATCCGCAGGTGCGCGCGGAAACCCTGGATCTTGGCGCATTCGCCGCGCTGACGGAGGCGCTGTCGGATCTGCTGTAGCGTGCAGGCCGCGCGGAAGGATCTCACCACGAAGGGCACGAAGGGGGAAGCTTCACCACGAAGGGCACGAGGGACACGAAGGGGTCTGTTGTTGCCCGAGCCCGGGACGTTGCAGCGGATGCGGCCGGATCCGCCGTTGCAGCAGAAGGCCGGCGGGAAGACCGGGTGTGGCGCAAACGGCGCGCGGAGGGATGCCCCCGACGAGGGTGGCTTGCGCGGCCGCACGCGCCGCGCGGACTACAGCGGCAGAGTACCCTGTCCGCCCGCGACATCCTCCCATGACAGCCCCAGCAGCGAGAGGATCGCTTCGCCCACAGGCCTCAGCTGCTTCTCGACGTAGTGCTCGCGGTCGAGGGGATGGCGCTGGTCATCCGCGGGCTCGGGGCCGTCGGTCGTGATCACGTACCGCATGATCCGCCCTGCCGGCCGTGAGAGCTTGCGCGCCGCCTGCACATGCGGGGGTGGGGTGCCATGGTACTCATCCTCCTGCTTGCGAAGCGCCTTGCGGTAAACGACAAGGTCGTCCATCTCACCCGTGCGGAACCGCTCCAGAAAGCCGCTGACGTAAGCATCCACAGGCTTCCGATCGAATGCCAGGGCCAGGAGTTCCTGCTGGAACCGCTTGCTCAGGTCGGTCCAGTCCCTCCGTACCGACTCGAGGCCGACGAAGTGGATGCGCTGGTCCGTCCCTTCACCCAGGATCCCCGCGTACCGCTTCTTGCTTCCCTCAGCAGAGCCGCGCAGGGAAGGGAGCATCAGTCGGCGGAAGAGGTGCTCGAACTGAAGATGCAGCCGGCTCTCCACCGTGTGCTCCGCCCGAAGCCGCCTGGCCAGCGAGCCGTTGATGCGCTCCCCGAGGGCGCCCCCGATGGCCATCGCATCCTCGGATGTCAGAGCGCCGGTTTCCACGAAGATCGAATCGGTGTCTCCATAGAGCACCCTGTGACCCACCGACTCGATCTCCTCCTTCGTCCACAGCAGGATCTCCCTGCCGAAACCTGTGATCGCATTCGCCGTGTCGGGCGAGTAGAAGCGGCAGTAAGGTGTGCCGAGCACGCCGTAGAAGGAGTTCATCAGGATCTTGAGCGCCGTTGCACGCAGCTTGTCGCGGGCATCCAGGGCAGCCTGCCGCAGCGGGAAGAGGCGGTCCAGGATCTCCGGCAGAATCCCGCCCCTGCGGCGGAACAGCGCCCCGTTCGGCGCGCGGATCGGCAGCTCGCCCGGATCCTCCCCTTCGCGCACCAGGGACAGCGGATCGAGGCGGAAGGTCCGGATGATGGCGGGATAGAGGCTGCGGTAGTCGAGCACCGCAACGTTCTCGTAGAAACCCGGCTCCGCAGGCAGCACGAAGCCGCCTGTCGTCGTCCTGGTCGGCCGGCTTGAATCCACGGTCGGGGCAACGAAGCCGCGGCGGTGGAGCTCGCTCAGGTACAGGAAGTCGAAGGATGCGATCGAGGCCCCGGTTCTGTCCATCGGCATGCCGGTCAGGAGCGACTGGCGCACGGCAAGTTCCACAAGACCCTTCTCCCTCAGGATCTCGTGGACGAGCATCGAGTCGTTCAGGTTGTACACAAGGAAGGCCGGCAGGTCTTCCCTGTACAGCCTCTGGATCTCCTCCGCCCGGTCCTCCGCGTCGATGCTCTTGCCGCGGCCCAGGATCTCCGCGGCCGCAGTCTGCAGCCTGTAGTCCTCGAGCCGGATGAAGGCCCCGCGTACAAGGGCCAGCCCGTCCAGTACGACGCGCCCGGGCAGGATGGCCCGGGATGCGCCCCAGGCGGAGCGATCGATCTGCAGGCGCCCGGGGATCTCGGCGCGGCCCAGGTGGAACGGCAGCCGGTGTGCGTCGAATCGCGCCTGCAGGACGCGCAGGTCGAAATCGATCACATTCCACCCTGACAGGACGTCCGGGTCGATCTCGCCGAGGCGCAGCGCCAGACCCTGCAGGAGGGAACGCTCATCGGCGAATGTCCTCACGACCGGACAGGCCGGACCTCCGGCGTTCTTCTCCGGGGCCGATGCGGCGGCGACCGCCAGGTCCGCCGTATTCGCGTCCTCCGGCGCTGTGGGCCAGTCGTGAAGCTCGCGTACCTCGCCGGGATTCCATCCCTCAGGGGGGGGATCCGGCAGCCATACCAGTACCTCGCGGACCGCCTCGCCGCACAGCGAAACCGAGTAGACTCGCTTTGCCTCGGGGTCGGTCTCGATGTCCAGGCAGATCGTGGCCGGTTCGGGGATCCACTCGACAGGCCGCAGAACCGGGTTGGTGTAGATTCGGCCTACCCTGCGGCCGGGCCGGAACTCCCCCTCGATCTCCAGGGATCCGCGAATCCCGGCATCCATCAGGAACCTTGTCACGAAGGGGATGTCCGCCTCGAAGGTCCGGATCCCGCCGGCCTCCAGGCGGTCGCGAAGGGGCGGGACGTCCGCCGGGATACGGGTCTGGATCCTGCATGCCTGGTCGCCGTCGATGGTCCGAAAGCTGCTGTCTCCGGAATGGAGGGAGACAATCCGCAGGGCAGCGGGGAGTTCGCTCCTGCGCATGAAGAACTCAGGCCTGGTCCGGTTGTCCCGAACGACGAAGGTCTCTCCGGTGTCCAGCCTTCCGAAGAGATGGACCACCGGACGGCCATTCTCGACGAAGTACGTGGGATGGAGGATGAAGCCTCTGTCCATGATCACTCCCGGTCGGCAGCTCCAACCCGAGCTGCATCTGCCATCCCTGCCGGAGATGCGGAACATCCGGGACAGGCGCCCGGCAGAAGCCGGGCCGCAGCCGGCTTTGGGTTACACATCGGAGAACAGGATAGTGTAGAATGCCGCCAATTGCATTGCCCTGGAACGCCTGTTCCGGGGCGCCCCGTGATCCCTCCCAGGGACGGGGGTTGCCCGGGGTCCGGTCCGGCCCTTTCCGCCGGGCGGGACCTCGCAAGGTATCAGGAGGCTCTTGATGAAGAAGATTGGTGTAGTCCTGTCGGGGTGCGGTGTCTTTGACGGCGCAGAGATCCACGAGGCCGTGTTGACGCTGCTGGCCATAGACAAGGCCGGCGCCAGGGCCGTGTGCATCGCCCCAAGCATTCCCCAGACCAAGGTTACGAACCACATAACGAAGGAAGAGATGAACGAGACACGCAATGTGCTCCTGGAGTCGGCCCGGATCGCGAGGGGGGAGATACGGGACCTGGCCCAGGTCAAGACATCCGAACTGGACGCGATCGTGATCCCCGGCGGATTCGGCGCCGCCCTGAACCTGAGCGACTTCGCCATGCGCGGGTCTGAAGCAAGGGTCAACGCCGACCTGGAGCGCCTTGTCCGGGAGATGGTGGAGCTGCGGAAACCGGTCGGGGCGATCTGCATCGCACCCGCCGCCCTAGCGCGCATCCTGCAGAAGGCCGGGGTTTCGGCGCGCATGACGATAGGAGCCGACAAGGCTACGGCCGGGGCGATACAGGCGATGGGCCAGACCCACGTCGAGTGTCCGCCTCACGAGGCGGTTGTGGATGAGGAGCACAGGATCGTCACCAGCCCGGCTTACATGTCGGCCGGCCGCATATCGGAAGTGGCGGCAGGGGTCGAGGCCGCCGTGACGGCGATACTGAAGATGGCGTAGGCCGGACCTCCGATGATTCCTCTGCTGCGCTCGTCACGAGTTTCGCGAGCAGTCCGGGCCATGCCGGGTTCCGCCGGTCCGGGGCACCGGGGGACGACGAAGATCCACGGGCTGCACCCCCGGATCTGAACCACACGCTCAGGTCATGAACCTGTCCGGATTGACCGGACTGACGGAGGGCTACAATGCGCGGCATCATTCTGGCGGGAGGGCTTGGAACCCGCCTCGCACCTCTCACAAAGATCACGAACAAGCACCTGCTGCCGGTCTACGACCGGCCGATGATCTACTACCCCATCGAGACCCTCGTCCAGGCCGGTATCCGCGACATCCTGCTCGTGACCGGTGGAAACAGTGCCGGCGACTTTCTGCGTCTTCTTGGCAACGGCAAGGAGTTCGGGCTCTCGCATATCGACTACGTCTACCAGGAAGGCGAGGGAGGGATTGCCGAAGCGCTTGGCCTGGCCCGCTACTACGCCGAGGGGAGCAGGATGGCGGTGGTTCTCGGCGACAACATCATCGAGGACGACATAGCCCCCTACGTCGAGGCATTCCGCAGGCAGGAGAGCGGAGCCCGCATTCTCCTGAAGGAGGTGCCCGATCCGCATCGTTTCGGTGTGGCCGAGGTGGACGGCGACAGGGTCGTGGGGATAGAAGAGAAGCCGAAGAAGCCGAAGTCGAACCTTGCCGTGACGGGCATATACATGTACGACGCCCGTGTCTTCGAGATCATCAGCGAACTGCGCCCCTCGGACAGGGGCGAGCTCGAGATCACCGATGTAAACAACGCCTACATCGCCGCCGGGCAGATGCAGTTCGACTACCTCAAGGGATGGTGGACCGACGCCGGGACCTTCGAAAGCCTCTACCGGGCCACGAATCTGGTTGTGAAGAAACGGGGGTTGTGAAGACCCGGCTACAGAATCCGCAGCAGGTGATCCTTCATGGGGATTCTCGAGTTCCGCAGGAACTCGCGCTCCTCGGGGCCGAGCACCCGGAGGAGCCTGTAGAAGAGCAGCGTTACGACGGCAGATCCGAACATGAGCACGAAGACCATCCGCCAGGTGTCCGCGTACTGCTTCAGCCAGAAGAGCCCGAGCAGCGGCGCAGAGGCCAGGAAGACCCTGCCCAGGAATGCCCAGGGGATCTGGAGGTCGCCCATGTACCGCCTGGCTATCCAGTAGCGGACGAAGGGGGTCAGCGCAGTCACTATCCCTGTCGGGATGGTGGCCCCGAGGAGCCCGTACTTCGGGATCAGGATCAGGTCCAGCCCAACCGTCACCACCCCGTATGCGATGTTCAGGAGCAGGTTCAGCCACACCTTCTCCATCACGTAGACCGCCATGCTGAGCGGCGTGCCGAAGAAGCTGATCGTGAAGATCACGAAGAAGGCCTGGCAATACGGCCCGGCCTGGGCGAGTGAGCCGCCGTACATCCTGACGAGGAGCACATCTCCCATGGCCAGACCCAGAACACACAGCGGCGCCACGACGAAGAAGAGAAGCTGGTAGTAGGTGTAGATCGCCTTTCGCATCCTCTCCCGCCGCAGCGTGGCGGTCTCTGCGAGACCTGCCAGAACCACCGGGTAGACCGACCCGGGTATGAACTCCAGGATCATCTGGGGGAGCTTGTACGCGAGGTCGAAGTAACCGGCGAGCTCGCGCCCCTTGAAGATCCCGAGGAGGAGCGTCTCGGACTGTCTCCAGACCACGAAGTTCAGCAGGTTGTTGGGAATCCAGGGCACGGCGTATGCCATCAGGCGCCGCCATGGGAAGCGCAGGGGAGCCGGGCCCGGAGGGGAGGCGGCAGCGGACTCCTGTTCCCGTGCGGGATGACCGCCGCTGTACTCTGATCTCGGCTGACGGCTGCGCGCCAGAAGGGCCGCCATGCCCAGGATGGTGGCGCCGTAGCCGATGGCGGTCGCAACGAGGACTCCATCGACGCGCATCCCGATCCTGAGAACGACCACGGTGGCGGCGGCGAGGAAGGCTGTTCCGAGAGCGGTGGCGAGTGCCATCTCCCGGGTCCTGTACGAGGCGACGGCATACTGGGTGAATGTCCCGGCGGCGACCTGGAAGATGGAAAGCCCCACCCCCAGGAGGAGGAGGTCACCGTACGTGGGGTAAGCCTCCCGTATCCGGGGGCCGGCCGCCATCATCAGCAGGCAGACCGCCAGCCACACGCCGGACTGGACGAGGAGGGCGCGATACAGCAGCAGGCGGCCCGCACGGCGCCTGTCGACAACCCTGAGCTCGGGGACGAACCGGTTGAGCGCCTGGCCCATCCCGAACCCGCACACGACCACCACGAAGACCAGCACGGTACGGAGGACACTCAGCGTTCCGTAGTCGAAGTCACCCAGTGTGCGGACGATAAGGATGGAGGTGAACAGCCCGCCCGCCATCTGGACGATCCGGGGGATGAGGGTCCAGGCAAGGGCCCCGCTGACCTTCTGACCGGTGGTCGGCATGCGCTATCCGGCCGCCCGGCGGAGGCTGCGGGGACCCCGGATCGAAGAGGGCGGGGACACTGGGACAGATCCGGTTGTTGAGAGCATGGCCGACACTGTAGATGCGGCCGGAGTTCCGGTCAATCCGGGTGACCGGCCGGGGATTGGAGTCCTGAACGAGCGAATGGCATGGCGGGTTTGCCCGCCGCTCAGGGGTGGTGATATGGTTGAAGCCGTGCCGCGGGTCCTGGTTCCCTGATCAGGGCGGCTGAACCGCGGCGGATATCCGGCGTACGAGCGTAGCGAATGTCCGGCTGCCGCAAGCCGTGGGGAACGCCCTGAAGGAGCGCCAACTTGATCCTGAGCATGACCGGGCACTGCCTGATCCGGCGAGTGACGGCCGTTGTAGTGAGGCTGGTCTTCTCCCTCGCTTTGCTCAGCCTTTCCATTGCGGGCCTGCATGTCGGGAGCGCCGAAGGCAGCACCGGGGCCCCGGGAGACGAGCAAGCCTCCTCATCCTCCTCGTTCCTCGGGATCAACCCCGAGTACAACAGCGTGGTCGACATCAACCGGACGCAGCGCAGGTGGGATCAGACGTTTCGCGCCAGAAAGCAGGAGGGCGCCGTGCTCTTCGACAGCAACTGGAGGCTTGGAACGCAGGAGAACCCCGCTCAGAACGACTACCGGCAGCGTCTGGGCACCGTCAGAACGCGGGTGGAGTATGCCACGGAATCGATTGGGGGCGTGTCGACCGGGGTCAATACGAGGTTCTGGCGGAACTTCTCCAATTCCAGCTTCAGGCGGACCGTCGACAACGGCCAGGATGGGGATCTCTTCGTGACATCAGGCCTTCTGGGGAATGCCATGGAGAGAGGCCTGGGCCTGGGTGAGGCGAGCACCAGTTGGACTGTGACCGCCCTGGCCGGGATAGTCTCGGATCTGAAGACGAGCCAGACGAAGAGCGAGGCTGCGGGTCTGACCCGGTCCGACTCCACAGACGCATCCGGAACGATGTACGGGCTCGAGTCACAACTCAATTACGGCGGCCAGGGGGCGCTGACGGTGACGGCCAATGCCCGCGTGGTGCGGGAATCCCAGGAGTCGAGCACCGACAGGTTCTCCGCCGCCGCCGACACCACCGAGCGGCTGGACGATACCAACGAGAACAGGACCCGCAGGTTCCGTGTTGCCTCAACATGGAGTCCGAACTCCAGGACTCGCTTCAACCTCGGCGCGCACCACAACCGGGAGATAAGCCAGTACTACTCCACCGTTGTCCAGGCGCAGGATACCAAGGAGGGCGTGGACCACAGGATCGGCCTGGACGGCAAACTCACCCCCTTCTGGGGGATCGAGCTCACAATGAAGGCGGAGACCTCGCTGACCGACATTACCTACGATATCGCAACCCAGGGAAGGGGCAGGCGAAGGAACTTCGCGGAGGGAAAGACCAAGTTCACGCTGGGACGGGCATTCGGGATTCTCCGTGGGACCGAGCTGACGACGGAGTACCGATGGGAGGAGACCAGGAACTCCATCCAGGCCAGTGCCGACTTCGACAACGTGCAGCAGAGAATACGCCAGGGCATAAGGCGGCCCCTCACCAGAAAGCTGGTCTTCCTCGGTACCATGGAAGGCAGCATCTCCCAATCGTTCTACGACAACAGGTCCAACGATCGCGACGAGCTTCGGTGGCTGTTCGACGGCGCTCTTGGCTACAGGCCGACCAGGAATCTGGATACACGCCTGACCGCCCAGTGGCAACAGCGTGAGACCATCAACATCCCGGCCGCCAATGCCCGCAACAGCAACACGCAGAACAGCTACAGGATCGGGGCCGAGATCACTGCAAGGCCGAACCCGTCTCTGCAGATATCGCAGAGGTACACGATCACCGCCGACTACTCCTTCTACCGCTTTAACGAGGACAACAACGGTCTTGTGCGCACTACGGAGGTCCGGACACAGCTCAGGAGTACCATCGGATCCAGGGCGAAGCTGGAGCTGGATCACAGCTTCCGGTTCAGGGATTCAGGCCGGTACACCAGTGATGTGCCGGGCGAACCGCGCATGTACGGTCTCAGCTCGGAGGAGAACTTCCAGAACCTGGCGGTCACCACGAGCTACGAGTTCGCTACGGGGTTCGACGTCCGCGCCACGCAGAGAATGGAAACGCGTACTACCACGCAGGTTGCAACCGGCGAGTCGAGGCGGACAGAGAGGCTTGAGTTCACCGGTGGTATGGAACTGATCCACAGATTCAGTCCCGACTTCTCGGTCAACGCCCGGGTGGACAGAACACAGAGCATGTCCGAGGATGACTACTGGCGCGTAGTCGCTTCTGCGAACAGGAGGTTCTGATGTCTGGCAGAAACCCGGGCTGGTATTCCGGTGTCTCCGCCGGCCGAGTGCCGGTGATGGCCGGCCTGATGGCTGGGGTTCTTCTGGCCGCCCTCGCAGGATGCCTCTTCAGCACGCGTGAGCCTGAGGACTCTCCCGATACGGACCAGGTTCAGTTCGACACGCCAACCGAGCCGAGGCTCGTTCTGGACAACGTACGCCGCACCTTCGTCGCCAAATCGATAACCAACTACGACCGTTCCCTGTTCGGGGAGTTCGAGTTCCGGCCCGATCCTTCGGACGACATCCCGCCCGGATTCTTCGACAACTGGGGCAGGTCCGAGGAGATCGCCGGAATGGCTGCAGTCCTCTCGTCCGAGGGCGCGGTGGTCTTCACGTGGACGCCTGCCGGAGACCCTATTGCAGTTCCCGATGGTGATCCCGACGACAGATTCTACGAAGGACTGGCCTACCAGATGAGGTTCACCCACGCGAACAGGACGGTTACGATGTCCGGAAGATGCGATCTATACATGAGTTACGTTGATGGGCTATACGAGATCTACAGGTGGGACGACATAATGGACGGTTCAGGCAACGAAACGCTGGGAATGCGCCGATGGAAAGGACCGGTCACCTGGGAGTAGAATGGGGCCGGATGCGGGAACTCGTGCCGCAGGGACATGTTGATGTCAGGTCCTGGAAGGTACACGCAGGCGGGGTCCAGCCCTCTGCCAATGTCATTGCGAGGGAGGTCGAAGCGGTGAAGACACATGAAAGAAAGATACTGCTGCTGCTGATACCGGCGGTCCTCGTCCTGATGGCCGGATGCCCGTGGAGTCCGTCCAAGAAGGAGAACGGCGACACTCCCCCACCGACGCTGTATCTACCCCAGTCATCTCCGGCGTCCTGCCTGGAGAACCTGATCACAGCCTACGTGGACCGGAATATCGACGAGTATCTCAAGCTCTTCCCTGAGGATTTCACATTCGTGTTCAGCCCCGAGGACATCACCCAGGATCCCTCCATTCCGCAGCAGTGGGGCCTGGCTGAGGAGCGCGAGTTCGCCGAGAACATGTTCGCCTCGGACATCGTCGACCGTGTCGAACTGGGATTCACACAGTCTGTCGCAGACACGTCCGACCACGAGTTCCCCGACACCTGGAAGGTTGGTGTGACCGAGGTGGAACTGCGGGTCCACACGCGCAACGAAGAGGGGGAGTACCTTCTGCTGAAGGTATCCGGCGGATTCGCCACCTTCTACTTCAAGGAGTACCCGGAAGAGACCGCTTCGGACGGGCAGCCCCTCTGGAGGATCTGGCGCTGGGAGGATCAGCCCCTGGGCAAGAAGCGCCCGGTGAAGGCCGGCCCACCGGTCTAGCCCGCAATAGTCCGGTTCTCATCCTGCCGCAGGCTGTCGGATGCGGCAGCCCTGCAGCCTCAAGGTCCGTCTGGTTGAGCCCTGCCGGCAGGGTTGCCGCCAAACTGGTCTTTCCCGTTGACAGTCGCAGGGCCGATTCCGTAATCTCGCCTCCTTGTGTGTTTTTCTTTGTCACGGACTCTTGGGGGTCTGCTGAATGGACAAGAATTTCCGTTGGAAAGCGCTCAGTCTGATCGTGCTGCTCGGGGCGGCCATATACATCCTGATCCCGAGCATCCGCCTCTACAGCCTTCCGGAGGAGCGGTGGTTCGGGACTGACGCCGAGTTGCAGGACCTTCGCAGCAAGGCTTTGAAGCTGGGACTGGATCTCCAGGGCGGGATGCATCTCGTGCTGAAGATCGACAAGTCCACTCTCAGCGAGGAAGAGGTCCCGGACGCCATGGACAGGGCGATCCAGATTCTGGCCAACCGTATCGACCAGTTCGGTGTGGCCGAGCCGATCCTCCAGAGACAGGGCGATGATCGCATCCTCATCCAGCTGCCCGGGCTTCTGGACCGCCAGCGGGCCGTGGATCTGATCGGGCAGATGGCCGAGCTCGAGTTCCGCCTGGTCAAGCAACCCGCCGAGTCCAGGCAGGTCGTTGAAAGGCTGGACAGCTTCCTCGCCCGGCAGCAGGCCGGCGGCAATGACACGCTTTCGGCCGGTGTTGACTCGCTGGACATGTTCGACAGCCCCCTGATCGATCTCCTCTACGGATATCCGGACGTTACCGGCTATGGCGGGTTTGCCATCCTGAGGGCCGATGTTCCCATGGTGGAGAGCCTGCTCGAGTCGGCGGACCTGGACGAGGTGCTGCCCAGGGACGCCGGGGTTTCCCTCTCGATGAGTGATGAGATTTTCGAGGGCGGAATGGGGGGCAAGGTCCTCTACGTACTGAATCGGAACCCCGAGCTGACCGGCCGGGCGATAGCCAATGCTGTCATGAGCTTCAACCTGGATCCGCAGCGTCCGGATCTCCCGGGTGTATCGCTTACCATGAACGCCGCCGGTGCCAGGGACTTCCGCCGCGTGACCGGCGCGAATGTCGGCCGGCAGCTGGCGATCGTGCTGGACAACAGGGTGGCGTCCGCGCCCGTGATACGGGACCGGATCCCCGGCGGACAGGCCCAGATAACGGGCACCTTCTCTCCCGAGGAGGCGAACGATCTGGCGATCATCCTCAGGGCCGGCGCCCTGCCTGCCAGGATGCACATTGCCGAGGAACGGACGGTCGGGCCTACGCTTGGCCGGGACTCGATCCGTACCGGGGTCTCCGCCGCCATAGTGGGCGCCGTGGTAGTGGTACTGTTCATGCTCTTCTACTACAGGCTCAGCGGACTGGTAGCCGTCTGTGCACTGCTGCTCAACATCGTCTTCCTGATGGCCGGGCTGGCGCTCCTCGGCGGGACCCTGACCCTTCCCGGGATTGCGGGGGTCGTGCTGACCATAGGAATGGCTGTTGACGCGAACGTGCTGGTCTTCGAGAGGATCCGCGAGGAGTTGCGAAACGGCAAACGGGTTCGCGCAGCCATCGACGCGGGTTACAGCAGTGCCTGGCGGACGATCCTTGACGCGAACCTGACGACTCTGATCAGCGCAGCGGTGCTGTTCCAGTTCGGCACCGGGCCGATAAAGGGCTTCGCTGTCACCCTCGCGATCGGAATCGTCGCCAACCTGTACACCGCAGTGCTTGTTACGCGCATGGTCTTCGGCCTGTTCATCGCCGGCCGGAGCCCCAGGAATCTGTCGATCTAGCGGTGGTGTGAGGAACCGGGAGGAGTTCAGAGGCACATGCTCCAGATAATGCAGGACACGCACATCCCGTTCATGAAGTACAGGCGGTACGCATACATCGTCTCGCTTTCGGTGATATTCCTCGGGCTCGTGGGGCTTGTGCTCCGCGGGGGCTTCAACCTCGGCATCGACTTCGCCGGCGGGCGAATGGTCGAGTACGAGCTGGACCGGCTGGTGTCGATTGATGAGGCGCGTCAGGCCGTCGAGGCCGCGGGACTGAGCGGGGCGGGGATACAGGATGCACACGAAGGCGGGCGCCATTTTCTCTTCGTCCGGCTTCCCGTCACCGATGAGCAGCTGGCCGACGACAAGAGCCCGTCAAAAGAGATCCAGACGGCCCTGGAGGAGAGGATTCCCGGTCTTGGCGTGGAGCTGAGGCGGGAAGAGCTGGTCGGGCCGAAGGTCGGCCGTGAACTGCGCGGCAAGGCCACGCTGGCGGTCCTCATAGCCCTGGCGGGGATCCTGCTCTACGTCGGATGGCGTTACGAGTTCTCCTTCGGCATCGGCGGGATCGCCGCGCTCGCTCACGACGTGATCATTACCCTGCTGATCCTCACACTTCTCGGCCGAGAGCTGAACATTCCGACCATTGCGGCCCTGCTGACGATCGGGGGCTACTCCATCAACGACACCGTGGTGGTCTTCGACCGGATCCGGGAGCAGGCGAAGCTCTTGCAGAAGAGCAGCCCGCTGGAGGTCTTCGAGGTTGGGGTGAACCAGACCCTCTCCAGGACCCTGATCACCTCGGCCACGACTCTTTACGCAGTCTCCGCCCTCTTCTTCCTGGGGGGAGAGGTGATAAGGGACTTCGCCCTCGCCATGCTGATCGGTGTCGCCATCGGGACCTACTCCTCGATATTTGTGGCCTCCGCCATCGCCATGGAGATCAACAGGAAGAGGGCCGAGGTGGAAGCGCACGCCTGACCCGCGCGCAGGTTCCCGTGAGATACAGTCGGGAACCTGCACGCTCCCCTGGTTTTCTTCATTCCTGGCCATGTCCTCGATTAGGCCCAGTCTTCAGCAGGTCTGGAGGGGTTTGATGATACCGGTCCTCTGCAGGCAAAGCACACTCCGAGTCCGCCAATCCCGGGCCTGTCGGCCTGAGACCCACCCGGCACGCTGCGGATTCCGGGATCTCCCGGGGCCTGCTGCGCCACAGGCGATGCTGAGGCTCGTGGTGACAGGGGCCCTCATCCTTGCCATTGCAGCATCCGCCCGGGCCCAGACGGCGTTTCCGCCGGAGTTCGTTGCGGCGCGCCTGAGGTATGACGGCGGCGGGGACTGGTACAGCGCCCCTACAGCGCTGCCGAATCTCATGCGGGCCCTTAAGGAACGCACGACAGTGCCGGTCGGAAGGACGGAAGAGGCTCGGGTGTCGATTCCGGATCCCGAGTTCTTCAACTACCCGTTCATATTCATGAACGGACACGGGAACATCAGATTCTCAGACGCGGAGAGGGAGAGGCTGCGCACATATCTACTGAACGGCGGCTTTCTCTTCGCCGACGACAACTACGGCATGGACGAGTCGTTCCGCAGGGAGATCGCACTCGTCTTCCCGGACCGTCCGCTGGTGGAGCTGCCGTACGACCACCCGATCTACCAGATCTTCTACGGGCTGCCCGACGGCCCTCCCAAGGTGCACGAACACGACGGGAAGGCTTCGCAGGGGTTCGGGATTCTGGACGGGGAGCGGGTTATGGTCTTCTACACATATGAGACCGACATCGGCAACGGGATCGAGGACGAGGATGTGCATGACGATCCTCCGGAAGTGCGGGAACAGGCGTTGCGGATGGCGATCAACGTTGTCATCTACGCGCTGACCCATTAGCCCGCAGTATTCGCGAACTCTCTGCTGCGGCACCGGAAGTGCGCGCGAATGCTGCGTTGCGCCTGCTCCCGCTCCTCGACATACTGCAGTGACGTACAGGAGACAGCACCCAGGAGGCCGCCTGATGCATCAAGGGGAGTTTCGCAGGGTCCTCAAACGGGGGCATGGAGCCTTCAGGGGCAGACGTCTGCTGGAGGCTGTTTCACTCGGGGCGGCAGTCTTCCTTCCCGTGCTTGTTCTGGGCATTGGCCTCGGGATGATCTGGAGATACTCCCCGCTCGGAGGATGGGTCGTTCCCGCCATGGCGGCAGCCGGCGTGATGGCGGGCGCCGGGATCCTCGTCAGCTTCCTGGTGCGCCGGCGCCTCGGGTTCCTGGAGTTCCTGAGGTACGTCGAGGGGCGTGTCGGGCTGTCGGAGAACGAGCTGGTCCTGGCGGAGGAGATGGACCGCCGCCGGAGCGGGATGGACGATCCGCTCGCCGCCGGCCTGGCAGGGCTGACGGTGCAGCGCGGGGAGGAGGCACTCTCGGGGTTCTCCTTCAGGCGACTTGCGCCTTCCCTGAGCCTCGGCCGGCCATTGGCATCGGTGCTGGGCAGCATTGCAGTCCTCGCCGTTCTCCACCTCATCTGGCCGCCTGCCTTCACCTCATCCGCATCGCGCCTCATCCGTCCCGGGACGTATGATCTTCCGCCTTCCCTGACCCTGCAGATCGAGCCGGGGGATGTCACAGTCGAGCGGGGTTCCCCCGTGCCGGTTCGCGCCCTGGTGGCGCGTATCGATCCGTCCGATTCGCCCAGGCTCATGTACCGACCCGCGGGCGCCGCGTGGAACTCCCTTCCCATGTACCGGGAGGAGGGCGATCCCGCGGACACTGCAGCAGTCTTCACGGGGACCATCCGCTCCGTATTGGATCCGCTGGAGTACGCTGTTGTCGTCGACAGGTCCGGCAGCCCCGTCTACACAGTGGCTGTTGTGGAGCTGCTGCGGGCAAACGGGTACCAGACCTCGGTCGAGTTCCCTGCCTACACCGGGCTCTCCCCTGTCCGTGAGACGCGGGCTGACGCCAACCTGGCCGCCCTTTTCGGTTCTACCGTGCGCCTGACAGTGCTGCCGAGCCGTCCCGGGGCGCGTGGTTGGATGGTCGGGGCCGACGGGGATTCGCTGGTTCTTGAAGCCCAGGACTCGGGCGATCTCTTCGCGGCGTTCCGGGTCCGGGAGAGTATGGAGTTTGCGATCGCCCTCGAGGCGGATGCGCCTGTACCCGGAGCATGGAAGTCGGGCAGGTTCGCGCTCGAGGCGGTACCTGACAGGATGCCGACCCTGCTCCAGCTCAATCCGGAGCCGGAGGCGATCCTGCCCCCCGACATGAAGGTGATCCTGGATGTCGAGTGCCTGGATGACTTCGGGCTCACGAGGCTTGATCTCGTCTACCGCAGGAATGACGGGGATCCGCAACGTGTCCGGCTCGCGGACTGGAGGGGGATGCGCGAGGCTCGCGTGCTGCATCCGTGGAACCTGGAGGGCGTGGCTCTCATTCCGGGAGACATCATCCGCTACCGCCTGGAGCTGACGGACAACGATGCGGTTTCCGGTCCCAAGACCACGATCGGTCACGAGTGCGTAATCCGCTTCCCGTCCTTCGAGGAGATGTACGCTGCGGTCCGCGAGGACCGGATGGATCAGATGGCCGATGCCCGCAGTGTCATGGAGCGTCAGCAGGAGCTGCGGGATGAGCTGATGCAGATCCGGCAGGAGCTGACGAAGACCAGGGATCTGAGCTGGGAGCAGCAGGAACAGCTGAAGGAGATGGCGGAGCGCCAGCAGAGGGTTGCCGACTCGGTGGAGCAGCTCGCACAGTCGATGGAGAACTCCCTGGACAGGATGGAGCAGGCCAGCCTCTTCACTCCAGAGATGCTGGAGAAGGTGCAGCAGATCAACCAGCTCGCGAAGGAGATCCAGAGCCCGGAATTCCGCGCGGCGATGCAGAAGCTCCACGATGCGATCAGCGACCTGGACAGGGATGCCGTGCACAGGGCGCTCGAGGAGCTTCAGATCTCGCAGGAGGAGATCCGGCGCAGCCTCGACCAGACGCTGGAGATGCTGAAGCAGCTTCAGCGGGAGGAGGCCCTCGACAGCCTGATCCGCCAGGCAGAGCGGCTTACGGAGGAACAGCGCCGGCTGAACGAGCAGCTCGCGGAGCATCAGACGGATGAGCAGCGGCAGGATGAGGCCGGCGAGCCGGGCGAGGGCGAGCCCGGGATCGATCCCGCAACGCGAGAGGAGCAGGACGGAGAGGCATCCGGTGACACACAGGATTCCGGGGACAGTCAGGCTTCGGAAGAGGGGCAGGATTCGGGCTCTGGAGAACTCTGCGAAGGGGGCAGTCAGGATGACCCGGGAGAGTCGGGCGATCTTGCGCAGGAGGAGGCGGCAAGGCTTCAGGACCGGCAGGATGCGCTTCGCGAGGAGCTGGGCAGGCTGCAGGAGCAGATGGAGGAGCTGCGCAGGGAGGCGGAGGAGAACTGGAAGGCTCTGCGTGATGAGATGCAGCAGAACCGGGCGGAGCAGCACCTCTGCGCGGCATCACAGAGCATGGACAGCGCATCGCAGTCGATGAGCCAGTGCAGCGGGGGAGATGCGCTTCGGTTCGGCCGCGAGGCCGAGCAGGAGATGAACCAGTTCGCGATGGCCATGCGACAATCGCAGCAGGCGATGCGCGGCCAGGACCAGGAGGAGCTGGCCAGGGAGCTCTACCGGCTCTCAGGCACTCTCGTGCAGCTCAGCAGGGAACAGGAGGAACTCCTGCGGACCGCGCCTTCACGGTCGACGCGGGACATGGCGGTTGAGCAGGTGCAACTGGGCGAGGTTGCCCGGCGCACTCTGGACAGGCTGTTCGAACTGGGACGGGAGAGCCAGTTCATAACACCCGAGCTTGGGCGAAGCATGGGTGAGGCTATCCGCCATCTCCAGGAGGGCAGCCAGTTCTTCGAGCTGGGAGACAGGGGAAGGGGGACCAGGGCCGCCGTCGCCTCGATCCAGGCCCTCGACGGTACCGTGATCGCCCTGCTGAACACCAGCCAGCATGCGTCCAGTTCGAGCTGTCCATCGGCCGGGGGGAATCCCCTGGCCAGGATGCGCAGTCTCAGCGGGCAGCAGGAAACGCTGAACAGGGACATGCAGAGCATGCTGGGCCAGATGCAGGGCGACAGGCTTTCCTCGTCCGGTTCGGCAGGCAGCCAGATCATGGATATGGCGGCGCGCCAGGAGGCCATCCGCCGCGGGCTTCGCGAAGTCGAGCAGTCGATGGGCGACCGGTCCGATGTCCTGGGGCGCCTCGGGGACATAGGTGACGAGATGGAGGAGGTCATCGAGGACCTGCGAAGCCAGGATGTGGATGAACGAATTCTGCAGAGGCAGCAGCGGGTGCTGTCGCGCCTGTTGACGGCCCAGAGATCTCTGCGCCGGCAGGGAGAGCGGGAGGAGCGTGTTGCCCGCACCGGCCGGAACCCGGAACACAGGCCGGACCCGGCGCCTCTCCAGTACGAAGAGCCGTGGCAGGAGAGCCTGCGGAGGGGGATCCTGCGCGGCAGCCAGGACCCGGTGCCAGGGGAGTACCGCCGCCTCGTCGATCAGTATTTCAGAACCCTTGGAGGATCCCGGTGAGACCGGCCATTGTTGCCCTTCTGGTCAGCCTGGCATATGTCTCGGCCTCGCTGCCTTTTCTGTCGCCACATGCGGCGCTGGCGCAGACGCGCCCCGCTCCGCGGGGTGTGCAGGGGCGTGAGCCTGCCGACGTCGAGCCCTTGCTGAGGGAGGCCGGCGCACTCATGCGCCAGGGCCGCATTGAGGACGGCATTCAGCGTCTGCAAACACTTGTCGAGAGGCACCCGGATAACTGGCGGGTTGTGCAGACCCTGGGCCGGACTCTCGAGTCCCTTGGGCGGACCGGAGATGCCATCGAGGTGTTCCGCGAGGCTGCAGGGCGGATGGACGCCCCGGGCCCCGCGCTCATGGAGCTGGCACGCCAGTACCGGCTCGATGGGCAGTTCATCGAGTCGCTCAAGGTCTGCCTGGATGTCCTGGAACGGGTGCCCGGCGGGCGGGAGTGGGTGGCGAACGAGATCGAGTCGATGATCAGCTCTGACGACCTCGGTCCCGAGGCTGTCGGCTTTCTGGAGAAGGCGGTCCGCGAGCGGAGCAGGGATCCACGGCTTCGCGAGATACTGGCCTCGGCTTATCTGCACATCGGCCGGGACGATGATGCCCTGCGTCTGGCCATGCAGCTTGAGTCGGAGTCGAAGGGGAGTTCGGGCGTGCTCTTCCGTTTCGCCCGCCTGGCCGAGGACAAGAACCGCGACGAAACTGCCCTCAGGGCATACGACGCGGTTCTTGCATCCGACCCGAAGCCCGTGGTGGCCGAGGAGATTCATTACCGCACGGGGCAAATCCTGCTCAGGTCCGGCAGGTACGAGGAGGCGGCTTCTGCACTGGAGGCCGCATCAGGCGTAGCCCCGGATGGGCGTCTTGGAAGCCGTGCCGGTATTGAGAAAGCCGACATCCTGGCCCAGAGATTGCATCGATGTGAGGATGCGCTGTCGGCTTATCAACAGGTTCTGGATCAGCTTGAAAGTCCCGCCCGGGACAGCGGCAGATCCCGCCGGCACAGCGCGGTCCGGAGAGACAGGCGGGCAGCCGACGAGGTTCGCCTGAAGATGGCCGAGTGTCACCTCAGGCTCGGGCGACCGGCCGAG
>CAZWSC010000032.1:0-1713 GCA_964636385.1 uncultured bacterium | reverse complement strand
CATGTTCTGGCCGACAACCCAGACCCCGACGGGAGTTCCGATCAGGGCGTAGACGGCAAGGATCCCGAAGCAGGCCGCCGGCCATCCCCCCGCATCAGGCCGCGATCCGCGCAGGCGGCGGTCGAGAAGGTAGACCGCGGTCATGCCGACGATCAGCAGTCCCATCGCACTTGCAGGGTTGATCAGCAGTGAGCCGACCCCCAGGCCGGTCTCGGTGAGATGATCAAGCGCCGAGCGGAGTGTAAGGAGAGCCGCGACGGCTGCGGACAGCTGAGCCACGGCAATCACCAGAAGTCCGCCAAGCGCGATCAGAAGCCAGGTGAATGCCGGCTGAAGCGCTGCCGCCGTGCCGACCAGCCCTCCTCCGAGGAGGGCTGTCCAGGGGCGCAGACTGCGCACCTCCGATCTGGTTCCGATGCCCGGCGGGCTCACTGCTCCTCCTGCACCGGGATGAGGCGTACATCACCCATGCTGCCCGCATACCTCCCTGAGAATCCCCGCAAGCCTGGAGGCCAGTACGGGCCAGGAATGCGATTGAAGGATGCCACCTCTCTCCTCCGGAGAGGAGTACGGCAGAGTCCCGTCAGTCCACTGCTTCAATGCGCGGCAGATCCCCTGAAGATCGTCGGGATCCACGACAGTGCCCCCTCCTGACCTGCGGATCAGATCAGCCGCCACGCCTCCCGGGGGAACCATGGCGATGATCGGACGCCCGGAGGCCAGATAGGGGAAGATCTTGCCTGTCATGATCCCTTCAGCACCCGGGCTGTTTTCGACAAGCAGCAGCAGGCAATCCGCAGACTGCATCTCCGTCAGGCTCTCGTCATACGACACCGGCCCCGACCGTTCCACCCAGCCTTCACGCTCTCCATCGGCCAGCATGGGAAGGAATGCGGGGCTGACACGCCCGATCAGACGCAATCGGAACGGCGGTCGCTCATCATGTAACACCCGCATTGCTTCGATCGCCTGCATGAGCACCCGTGGACTGCGGCGTCCGTAAAGATGCCCCACGTAGACCAGGGCAGGCGGACTGTCGGGCCCCGGAGCAGCCCTGCCCGTCTCCTCTCTCCCGGGGCCGGTCCCCCGCATCCAGCCGGCAGAGTAAGCGCAGTCTTCGGCCTTCTCCCCGGGGAACACCGGCAGACGTTCCGGGTCGAATCCATTGGGAACAACGTGAACCCGTCCGGGATCCGTTCCCGCATGAGCCTCGAGCAACACCTTTCGCATCGGTTCGGTTACTACCACGACTCCGGCCGAATCCCGGATGATACCCCTTTCCCAGGAGCGGTCGATCCTCCTGCGCACCGGAAATGTGTAACCGGTGAACGGATTGTCGACCCACAGGTCCCTGAACTCGCTGACGAGAGGAAGCCTCAGCAGCCGCGCCAGCTTCCGGCCGGCAACCAGCGTGGAAGCAGGGAGCGCGGAGGCATACACCAGGCGGGGATTGCCGTAGCGGGCTGCGGCAAGCCCGGCGCGGACCGCGTGCCTGATCCACAGCATGTTGCGGTCCGGAAAACCCAGCATCTCCTGGATCCATCGCGGGATCTCGCGCACAGACTCCGAATGCCCGTTCTCCCCATCGGGGATTCCGCCCCGCTTTCCTCCACGCTTCGCGCCCCGCAGTGCCCGCGACAGATCCCGCAACCGATCGTAGCCGGGCTCCCTTGCCGGAACCAGCACAGGGCCAGTGTCATCGGCGCCCTGCTC
>CAZWSC010000031.1:0-12210 GCA_964636385.1 uncultured bacterium | reverse complement strand
CGTTTCGCCGTGTCGTAGCTCATGTTGAAGGCCATGCGCCCCCAGAACTTCAGATCCGTCGAGCTGCTGACAGCTCCCTCGGCCTGACACACGGCCGGGATGAAGGTGGCTGCGAGAAGGGCCAATGCGGTCAACGCCCCAAAGGCGACCCGGGCTGATCCGACGCGGAATTGAGGAACTCCATACCTCATTCTGTACCTCCTTGTAGTCCCAAGGCCGGGCCGCTCGCTTTGCCCGTGTGCAGCAAGCCCCACCGCCTCTGCACCGGGTCTCTCCGCAGAGCCTTCACGAGCGATCCGGGCAGGAAAACCCTCCGCTGCTCCATCGGCGGAAACCTGGTTCCCCGCTTCGGGACGAGATGCTAGGGAGGACTTGACGGTCTGTCAAGGAGATAGGGGCGGATGCAATGCTCGGTCCACTGGCTTGCCGGCACTTGGGGGCGAAAGTGTCGCTCCCTCGACGCCAGGATCCGACCCCACATCCTCCGCCATGGCGAAACTACTGCATCTATGCTATCATTCTTCAGTTGCGGGCCATCAGGACAGGATCGGTATGCGCCCGCCTCTCGCTCATCTCACAAGGAGGACATCATGCTCCCTCGCGGATCTCTCCCGGCCGGCTTCCTCTGCGCGCTCCTGCTCGTGATGCTTTCGGCGCTATCCGGTAACGCACTCGCAGCCAGTCATCTGTGGGCACCCGTCTCGATTGCCGCTGAAGAGCTGGCAGATCGCACAACCCTTCTCTACGAAGGTATGGCAGGACGCCTCGTCCTGGCATCACCCGAAGTGGCGGCCGATCTCGCAACGCGCGGAACCCGGAGCGTGCGCGTTCGCGAGGGAGAGATTCTGTACGTCTACTTCTGCGAGGATGCACAGGCGGCGCAGTTCGAACCGCCTGTCCGGGTCCTGGTTCGCGACGGCCGGGAAGTGCTGCTCGCCACGGCAGGAGACACGCCCGGGCTTACGCCTGAGTCGGCTGACGCGATGTGGGGCCTCAGGCGGCCAGTCAGGATCACGGGCGACCCGATCCCCTGGATCCTGACCGCCCAGGATCCGCTGGAGGCGCCCGACCGCAGTGCCGACCCGCTGATCGAGTCGATGGTGGCGTCCATGACAGAAGCCAACTTCATGTCCACATGGCAGACTCTGGAAGACTTCGTGACCCGCTACACACTCGCCCCGGAAAACACGCAGTCCAGCCAGTGGATGCTCGAGCAGTTCCAATCCTTCGGCCTGGATGCCGAGTTCCACTACTACAACCAGAGCGGACAGCGCAGGAACGTGGTGGCCACCCTTCCGGGACTGGTCGATCCGGACAAGGTCGTCTACCTCGTGGGGCACTTCGACGCCACCTCACCCACGCCGTACGCCTGCGCCCCCGGCGCCGACGACAACGCCAGCGGCACGGCAGCGGTCATCGAGGCGGCCCGCGTGATGAGCCAGTACTTCTTCGAACACACCATCAAGTTCGTCGCCTTCAACGGCGAGGAGCAGGGGCTGCTGGGTTCTGCCGCATACTGTGCCGACATCTACAACCAGGGCGAGGATGTGATCGGCGCCTTCAACATGGACATGATCGCCTACCGCGGCTATGACCCCTACCCGCCGGACATGATCATCTACACCAACTCGAACTCCCAGTCGCTCGCCGCGATACTGCAGCAGGCAACGTATACCTATACGCCGGGGCTTCTGGATCCGGTGGTGATCGTCCAGGCCCTGAATGCCAGCGACCACGCGTCTTTCTGGGCCAGGGGCTGGAAGGCGGTCTGCGCCATACAGGAGGAAGCCTGGGGAAGCGATTTCAACCCCTGGTATCACACCTGTGACGACATGATCTGGCGCTACCCGACCGACTACGTGGTGCACTGTTCGCAGGCCAACATGGCCGCCGCTGCGGTCGCCGCCGGTCCCATCAGCCCGGACGGGCCGTTCCTGGTGCTGCGCTCCACCGCGATCGATGATGACGACGTACCGCCCTCACAGGGCGATGGTGACGGCACACTGAATCCAGGCGAAGTCGCGGAACTCCGGGTGACGGTTGAGAACGTGGGCACCTCCACGGCGATCGGCGTCTCGGGATCCCTGGCGGTTTCCGGAGGCGATGCTACCATAGTTACCGGTTCCGCATCCTGGGCCAACATCCCCGCAGGAGGCGAGGGGACCAACTCCACCCCGTTCGTCTTCGCGATCGATGGCGCCGCCACTGACGGCAGCCAGGTTGCATTCACCCTGACCATGACGGACGATTCAGGCTCCAGGGATCTGAACTTCTCCTTCCCGATCATTGCGCCCAGGGTCGCCTACCACTTCCACAGCCTCGACGATGCCTCGGCTGCCGGAAACGCCAACGGTGTTCTGGATCCGGGCGAGGTCCTGGACCTGAATGTCGTGGTGACCAACACCGGCGGCAAGGATGCCGCCGGGATCGAGATCCAGCTTGTGAGCGGAAGCGGCAATCTCACCATAGTCGATGGGTCAGCTGTGGCCGGCGCCGTTCCTGTCGGAGCCGTAGTCGAGGTGCCGGCCGCATTCCGGATCGCGGCTTCATCGGATGCGGTGGAGGGCGAGATACTGCTTGCCCACCTCACGGCCCAGGATCCCTTCGGTTATACATCGGAATCCGGCTTCAAGCTGATGATCGGGGCGGCCTTCTTCGACGACATCGAGGAAGACGGCGCCTGGAGCCTCGAGGATCCGGATGATGATGCGACCACCGGCCGCTGGGTGCGCGACGATCCGGTCGGGACGACGCAAAATGGACAGCCGGTTCAGCCCAGTGAGGACCACACCCCGCCGCCGGGCACAGACTGCTTCATAACGGGCCAGCATACCCCGGGGCAGAGCGCGGGATACAACGATATCGATAACGGCAAGACGACACTGACAAGCCCAACCTTCGACCTGTCACTGGTCCAGAACCCGAGGGTCACGTACTGGCGGTGGTATACCAACAACCTCGGCGCCAACCCGGGCATCGACTGGTGGGTTGTACAGGTCTCGGCCAATGGTGGCTCCACCTGGGTCGATCTCGAGAGGACGACGGCGTCGGCGAACTACTGGATGGAGAGGTCGTTCCTGCTGGAGGACTACATCACGCCGTCCTCCCAGGTTGTCTTCCGGTTCATCGCCTCCGATGAGGGTCCGGGCGCCCTGGTTGAGGCCGCCGTGGACGACTTCAAGGTCACCGGCACGATGAGTCCCGTCGGTGTCCCCGAGGTCGCGGCGCCTGTTGCGCTGCATCTGTACAAGGCCCGCCCGAACCCGACGACCGGCTCGGCGATCATCGCGTTCGTGCTGCCCGAAGCCGGGCCGGCAAGGCTGGAGGTCTTCGATGTAGCCGGACGCAAGGTGGCCCTGCTCGCAGATGGAACCCGTGAGGCAGGCCTGCATCACGTGGCTTGGGATGGCATGACCGGGCCTGGCCGCAGGGCGGCCCCCGGTGTGTACTTCTACAGGCTGACCGCCGGCGACAGGACACTTTCCCGGCGCCTTGTCATGCTCGAGTAGGGAGACTCCCGGACCGGCGCACCGGTCCGACATTGCCCGCACAGCTGTCGCTCCCGGCCACAGCGCGCCAGGGCAATCCTGCGATCGCTCAGCCGTCGATCCCCTGACACCCGGCGCCCGCCCGCCCGGGTGTCAGGCCTGCCGCAGTCTGTTGCATCGCTGCATGTTGCAACCTTTGCCATCTCCCGCTCCCTCCCGGCACGCTACTGGCTTCATCTCGGGTTGTGTGTCGATGTCCGGCTGGCAGCCGCCCTCCGGCCCTCCCGGCACCTTCCCTATCAACAAGAAGAGATGGAGGCACAGGCGTGGACTGGTCCAACGAGATATGGATTGCCCTGGTCGACCCGCACGAGCGCGGAGCCGTGGAGGGCGCATGGTCGCTCTCTGTGGCGAAGCTTGAAGCCGGGCAGGAGGCCGGTACCCCTCTGTGCGTGCTGACCGAGGAGAGGATCCGGCGCTGCCTGCAGGGCCTCATGCCGGACGAGCGCATACTCACCCCTGCTGATGGCCGCCTTCACGGTAGATCTCCGCTCTTCCCGACTGATCTGTTCGACGGGATCGAGTCGCTGATGCTCCTGGCAGCCGCAATGGAGGAGACCGCACCATCATCGGTGCGCTCATTCGGTCTGCGCGCAGGCGTCCTGGGAAGGGTGCTCGCCGAGTCGAGCAAGATGCCTCTGAAGGCTGCCCTGACCTCTCCGGCTTCATGGGCCCCGGGTGGCGGAGCACGCATGGACAACCAGTTCCGCCGACTCTCGTCACTCGAGAACTGGATAACCGCCGGAGCTGTCGATGTCGAGACAACAACGACAGACGTGGCGGATGCTCTCGGAAGGCGTGTGCTCCCCGCGGATGTTGATGTCCGGGCGTTTGACGAGTGGCCCGGGACCCGCGGCGCCAGGCTCTGTTCTCCAGGCCCCGCAGTCGCGGTGCTCGCCTCGGCACACGACGCCACGGCCAACGAGGCGGCCCTCAGGAGCATGGTCGGGCTGTCTGCGGAACTGCCCGGCCTCCGAATCCACTGGCTGGCCAGGCGAAGATCGCTGCCTGCAATGCGCGCGGCACAGTGCTTCCGCCGCCTCGGCCTGTCATCCGCTCTCCGCTGGGAGGATGAGCCCTGGCGGAATCCGCCGTGGCGATCCGGGATGCGGTGGGATCTGCTCCTCGTCATCGCCGGAGAACCGGACGACAGTTCCGCCGGCAGGTGGTCGGCATGGGGCCCGCTGGCAGAGGCAACACGGGTGGCCGGGGCCCCGGTTGTCGTCATCACACCCGAGGTCTCATGCGCGACCATTGCCGATCGCGTGCGGACCGTTCTCTCATCCGCAGCGGGCGGAACACCGGCCGCGGCCGTCGGCAGCGAAGAGAGATCCGGCCTGCGCGGACATGATCGGGTGACCGCGGTCCGTGGTGTGGTGGCCAACTGCTGAACTCAAGTCCTTCTGAAGACCCTGCAACCCGGAAGGAGGTGAACACGATGCTCGAATACCAGTCGCCCGCCGTGAACACGGCGCCGCTGCTTGCCTGCGGCGGCTCTCTCGTCTGGTTCGGATGGCTCTCGCTTGTGCGGTCGATCATCACGTACGTCGCCATGCCGTATCCTGTCTAGACTGATCCGAATCACAGCCACAGGTCCACTAACACCACCTGGAGGAAGCAGGATGGAGACATACCTGACACCTTTGTACACCCTGGAACCCCTGCTCGATCACGCAGGGGGTTCCATCCTGAGGATCGACTGGGTTGCGGTCGCGGGCGTTGTGCTGATTACCGTGGGCCAGACATTGAAGACCAGCCAGACCTAGCCGGACCCGGACCGGCGGGATGCCCGGGGCGCACCAGGCATCCGGCCGGCTCCCGGATCCGGCGCAGCTGCGGACAAGGCCGGTCACCGCATCAGCCACGGCTCGTCCGGTCAGACTTATACAAACCTGTACTCAAGGAGGAGTCATTGCGACTTGTGCGAAGGTGGATTCACTGGTGCCGCGCTTCGGATCATGACAACCCCGATGTCCTGGTTCTTGCCGGAGGTGCGGTCGGGCGCCTGAATCCCGTAGCAGGCTGGGTATGGGAAGTGATCGAGGATGCCAGGGACATGGAGTCGCTCTTCCGGTGGATGCGCCGACGCTACGGGGGAGTGACCGACCAAAGGCTCCGCGCAGATCTGGAGACCCTGATTGAGGACTGGAGGAAATCCGGCTGGATCGTGCCCGGGGGCGACCCGGTCTTTCTCTTCAACGAAACGCCATGGCCAGTGTGAAATCAACCGGAGGTAAGAACCGCATGAATGGCTGTCGGGAGCCCATCCCGGGAGCACCGGCGTCCGGCCCCGGCGGCGCCGGCGATGCCAGGCGTCTCGATGCCCTTCTCATCGCCATGGGCACGGGAGTCGCGACTGCGGGGAGGATCTCCTCGGCGATCGGGCTTCCTCCGCTGGGAGCAGCCTACCTCGCGTCGGTGCTGAGACGCGAAGGACTGACCGTCCGGATCGCTGACCTGAATGTACCCGGCTGGACACGCGACCGTTTGAAACGGTGCCTCGAGCTCGAGAGGCCGCGTATCGTTGGGCTGTCGTGCATGACCGAGTCATACCGCAATGCCGTCCGCCTCGGTTCATGGATAAGGAAGACGAGCCCGGACACGTGGGTTGTCGCCGGCGGCCCCCACGTGAGCTTCCTGGACGAAGAGTCGCTGCACACGGGAGCGTTCCAGATCGTCGTGCGCGGCGAGGGCGAGGAAACGGTCTCGGAGCTCCTTCCCCTCCTTGCCCGCGGCGGAGTGCCGAATCAGGGCATCCGCGGCATCAGCTACATGGATGGAGGCAGGGTCGTGAAGGCTCCCTCGAGGGGACTCATCGCCGACCTCGACACCATCCCGTGGCCGGCCAGGGACCTGCTTCCCCTGGACCGGTACGGAACTCCCGGCGCCCTGCTGACGGGGCGCGGATGCCCCGGACGGTGCCTCTTCTGCTCCGCATCAGCGATGGCGGGAGGGCGCTACCGGCCGCGGCATGAGGACGCTGTGATGGATGAGATCCGCTACCTGAGCGAGCTTGGGATGGAAGAGATCGCCTTCCTCGACGACACCCTCACAGGCGACCGGGAGAGGCTCGAGCGGCTTCTGGACAGGCTGGACAGGTCCGGGCTCCGGTTCGGGTGGACGTGCGAGTCGAGGATAGAGGCGGTTGAGCCGGCCCTGCTCGAGAGAATGGCCCGGCTGGGTTGCCACGGCATCCAGTACGGGATCGAGAGCGGCTCTGCCGGGTCCCAGGAGAGGGTGGGAAAGGGGCGGAACGAAGCCGGCGTTGAGGGGATCCTGCAGGCAACAAACAGGGCCGGGATCACGCCGGTCTGCACATTCATCCTCGGGTTACCATGGGAGGATGCATCCGCGGTGAACCGGACGATCGAGTTCGGCCTCCAGATCCAGGAACGATACCTTGCGACCGTCGGGTTCGGCGTGCTTGTATGCTATCCGGGCACTCCGTTCTGGAAGCGGCCAGGGGAGTATGGTCTGAGGCGCAGGGTGAAGGACTACGACAAGTACGCGATGCATCTCGCCACGGTGGAAACGCGACATCTCGGCCTGCACACCCTCCAACGGCTGCAGTTCGAAGCAACGACAAGGCAGGTACGCTCCATGCCGCGGGCCCTGATCGAGTTGAACGCCGGTGTCGAGGATCTGTCCGGGGAGATCAGGAAGTCCATGGCCCTGGTCGGGGCATCCGAAGCGTGAGGTACAACCGCCCTGCAGGATCCAGCCAGTGCCCTGGGCCTGCCCTGGTCGCAACCGCCATCCTGTTCGCGTGCATGGCGTTCGGGATATCGCCGGACGCCCGCGCAGATCCCAATGAACACACCCCCACCTACCGCATGCCCACCGTGGACGTGGAGGGCGACCGCCTGACACTCGCCGAGCTGATCGAACTGGCTGCGCGCAGGGTCGACGAGTCGAGCGAGCTCGACATCCCGCACCGATACACACGCCACGTCCGGGTTGTCATGATGGGCGCTTCCGGGGAGCCGCAGAGGCGGAAGAAAACCGTTGTGGAGTCGGTCTCACGAATCGAGACAGGCCCGGGCCGAAGCAGGCGGGATATCCGGATCTGGGACCGGGTCGAGACCTTCAGGGGTGACTCCCTCGTGAAGGTGGAGACCGACAGGAAGGCGGCCGAGGCGTACGATGCCCAGTTCGAGGGGTACCGCAACCTGCCCTTCGCGGTCCGGGGCGGCCTGTTCGAGTACGAGATCCTGGACCGCCGCCCGATCGGCGACCGCGCGCTTCTGCGGATCGCATACAAGCCGGCTGTCCGCTTCTCCTCCCTCCCTTCAGGAGAGGCGTGGCTCGACACCAGGGACTTCGTCGTCCTGCGCCAGACCGGATCGATTACCAATAACGTTCCCATGCCGATGTTCATCCACCAGATCGAGGCTTTCCGCCTGGGCCGCACCCGCTACGGGCCGCTGTGGCTGGAGGACGACTTCTACCTGAAGGTGAGGCTGCGGATGACGGCGCTGGGGCTGCCCGAGACCGTGGAGATGCGCATCCGTTTCCACGACGTGGAGTTCCCCGATCTTCCCGCTCCCGTGCTGCGCCTGATGAACCTTCGTAACATGGGGGACCAGGAAGTGCAGGCGGTTCTGGACAGCCTGCAGTCTGCCGAAGACGCCAGGATCGCATCCGAGATGCTGCAGCCTGCCGCGGAGGATCTCTCCCTGGCCTCGGCGGCCGGTGACTCCCTGCTGGGCGCGTGGTCCGGGCCTCCTGCGATCCGGTACCTCGGCGTGCGGCCCGTGGCCCACTACAACCGTGTCGACCGTCTCGCAGCGGGCGCAGGTGTCGCCTTCTCAGGAGGAAGCATCAACCCTTCTCTCGCGATCGAGGGGGGATACTCCTTCGGAAGGGAGCGCGGGTTCGGCCAGGCTGGTGTGTCGCTGGCGAGGAGAACCGGCGGATCTGCAGGATCCGGCGGCAGGCGCTCCGCCCCTGCGCTGATCTCAGGCGTGAAGGCCGAGGTCAGGGACCAGTCCGACACATTCGGGGCCGGGCGCCTGCCGGCCCAGGGTCTACTGACGGTGGTGGATGGACTCGATCCATCGGACTACTACGGAGCTCGGGAAGCGACAGTGACCTTGTTCGCAGGCAGGCCACCCGATCCATCGCGCCGCGCCGAGGGGGTCTTCCAGAGAGGTTTCCGAGTCGGGCCGATGCTCGGCTCCAGCATCTTCCTGACCGCGCGGGGGGCGGAGTACAGTCTCCTTCCTCCGCGGTCGATCTGGACGGTCGCGCATGGCCAGGTCCCGGGGGATCCGATTCTCCAGGCTGATCCCGGCCCTCTCCGCGCCGCCGGGGCAGGGATCACGTGGGAGTACAGGCGGCTCTTCAACCGCATACAATCCCGGTTATACACAGAGACCGCGGGCCACGGCCTGGGCGGCGACTTCGAGTACTCAGTCAGCCGCGGGGATGCGGCCGTGCGGCTTCTGCTTCCGGGCGGACGCCGCCTTGCGGTAAGAGGCCAGTTCCAGGGTTCATCCGCGGGGCTGCCCAGGCAGGAGAACCTCTTCCTGGGCGGGATCACGACGCTGCGGGCATACTCCGCGGGGACCATTGAGGGCAGGTCAGGCGCTCACCTCGGGGCAGAGCTGCACCTAAACAGGGATATCGTGGGATGGCTGCCGGGCGTTCCGGCCAGGGGCCTCGGGCTCGAGGCGCACATCTCGGGGGACATAGGGTACATCAGGCGCGCATGGCGTGATCACACAGATGCGGACGGGTCAGCGGACGGCTCACCAGGGAACGCCGCCGCCTTCATCCATCGTGACGACGAGGTCCGCGCCTGCCTGGGTGTGGGATGCAGCAGGATACTCGGCCTGCCCGGCCTGACCCGCGTCGGCATCGGGGCGCACTTCGCGGTCGGGAGAGGCGACAGGGAGTGGGCTGTCAGGCTGTACGCGGAGTGACGGGCTGAGGCTGTACGCGGAGTGACGGGCTGAGGCTTTGCGAAGAGTGATGGGCTCAGCGATCGCATGCCGCTTTGCCGGCATGGGGTCAGACACCCTGGGGAGTCTGTCACGGATCCTCAGCGGAATCACCCGGGTCGCCGGAACCGTCTGAACCGTCAGAAGCGGGTGGATCATCATCGTCGCCGGTGCTCTCCCCTTCATGCACGAGCCCCTCGATCAGCCTCATCTTCCCCCCGCTTACGGCACGCGGCATGTTGTCGTACTCCCACCGCGCCATGAGCGCCTCCATGCGGCTGCGCATCCGGCGGCCGACCGGCCTGAGTTCTGCGGGGGAAGGGAAGAAGATGGAGTCCTTCTCGAAATCGAAGATGCCTGAGCGGCCCTGGTTGTCGGGGCTGTAGCCCATTGCGATCCCGATCCAGCGGCCGTGGTGCCGGCACAGCATGAGGCCTGTAATGCGTGTGTCCCCCAGTCTCGAGCCCATCAGGAAGTCCAGCCAGCCATGTATGTCGATTTCGACCTCGCCGTCCACGAGCCCGAGGATGTGGACATCGGTCAACTCCACCTGCCAGATGCTGTCCGGATCCCGGGGGTCATCCTGGAACTCCAGCGTCACCGTGTCGAGAATCCACTCCCGGAACAGGCTGACGCTCGACACCGAGAACGAGCCGGGGCGGTACCCGAGGATACTGAACGGAATCGGAAGCCTCAGATCCTTCTCGAACTCCACCCGCACAACCGCCGTGCGGCCCGGAGTGACCGGCAACCGTGTGACCTCCCTGACGGTCTGATGCGGGAGGTTGCTGCGGGCCTTCTGCCTCTTCAGCTCCCCGCGGATCCTGTCGCCGGTCAGGGTTCCGTAGAGCCCGTCGGAAACCAGCCCAATCAGTATGGCGAAGAGTGGGTCCTTCACTCCGTCTGCGCTGCCCAGGACGGGGGGGAGCCCGATATGGATCGAGTCTGGCGGCCCGATGATGAAGGGGTTCGATTCGAGCAGGGCGGGTGGGAGGCTCGACCCGGTCATCTCTTCGGTGGCGCCAGGGGCGCTGTCACCTGCTGGTTCCTCCGGCAGGTTCGCGGCGGACAGGCTGGTCGGTGCAGTGAGCACCCAGGCGAGGATTAACGCGGACGCGGCTGTACGAACCGCCGCCGGGAGCCTGCCGGCCACCCGCCACTCCCCCGCTCCCCGGGCACGAGGCCTCTGCGCATGCGCAACTTCTGTGTCATGCATGGGCTTCACGATGACACGCCGGGACGCTCTGCGGCAAGCCGGGACTGACGGGGCGGGCGGCCGCATCGCCGGCACAGGATGGAGTGGGGAGCATGCCGTTGCACAAGAACCCCTTCGTGCTCTTCGTGTCCTTCGTGGTGAGATCCTTCCGCGTCCCGGGTAGGAGAGACACGCCGGCCCTTCAGAGTGTTCGGCTACCGGTCAGATGCCAACGCTGCCCGCCACTCAGGATCCAGTCCGCGCGCCTCAACCAGGCCGTGCAGGGGCTCGCGGTTCCAGTCGGGTCCCATCGCGTTCACGATCCCAAGGATGTCCCGCAGATGCTTCGGCGATCCGCCCTCGCGGTAGAACTCGAGCTTGCGGATGATGACGTACTCGGGCGGAGC
Source organism: uncultured bacterium (assembly GCA_964636385.1). GTDB lineage: Bacteria > Eisenbacteria > RBG-16-71-46 > CAIMUX01 > CAIMUX01 > CAZWSC01. Next base: position 1,118 of record CAZWSC010000031.1, on the reverse strand, counting down.
GAGACTGATGCGGTCGCTGTCGATCGTTACGGGCCTTGCATGCGCCATGCCCCAGTCGTGAAGACTGTCGCTCCCTGCCAGGTAGATGTCCGCTTTGAAACCCGTCTCATGATGGATGAGGTTGAAGTGACCGCGCTGTGGCCGCGAAGCCTCCAGCCGGATTATGTCGAGCGGCGGGCAGTAAAACTGGTCTTTCGGAAAGGCCTGTTCGAGACGGCTGGCGTCATCGCGGGAGAGGAACAGGATGATGTCCACATCGTTCGTCAGCCGCGGCTCACCGTAGTAGATGGCAGCGACACTGCCGCTGACCATGTAGCGCAGTCCCAGCTCCTCCAGCTTGCGGATGTAGATCAGGAAGGGCTCAAGTGACGGCATGGAGGAAGATCTCCTTCACACGTTGCCGGATCTCCTCCGGCGACCAGTCCGGATGCCGCTCGCGGAGTGCTGCGGCCTTGAGCTCGCGCGCCGACCAGTAGAGAGCGAAAGCTGTGCGAAGCTTCTGCTCGCCACTCAGGTTGCGCAGCGCAGCGACATATTCGGCCGTGAACTCGGAAGCCATGCCCGAAATGATAATCGGCCGGGTGCGTCACGGCAAGCTGGCAGCGCATACGCCCTCGTGGGGGAAGAGTCTCACCGCAAAGGGGGCGTTTCACCACGAAGGCGCACCGAAGAACACGAAGGGGGTCTTCGCACGAAGCATGCACGCCGCACCCTAACCCCATGCCGCCACTGCGGCCGCGCAGAAGCCCGAGGAGTCGGGTGGCGTTCGGTCGTGGGCAAGCCGCCTGTCGTCGTGTGCATTCCTCAGTCGGCTTGCGCAGGCACCGTGCCAGCGGCCAGGGCAGGGGGGCGTGGTTCCTGGTCATGCGGTCTCTCCGCTCGACGCACGTGGAAACGGACAGCTCGCTGCTTCAAGGAGGTGTCAATCCGCATCTGCTGCGTCGCACTCACGAAGACAGCCCGAATAGCACCGCCTACTCCCGAGCCACCGCTGCAGCCGCGCAAACACCCGAGGAGTCGGGGCGTCCCGGAGCGCGACGTGTCTGCCGTCTATGAAGCGGCTGTCAGTTTCAAGCGCTTTCTTCTACTGACTCCCTCATCTGATCAGGTCTCCTCCA
>CAZWSC010000030.1:0-14156 GCA_964636385.1 uncultured bacterium | reverse complement strand
ACGTAGACCTTGGTGTCGTAGCTGGAGTAGCAGAGGTCGATGGTGATCGACTCGTTGGTCGTCGGGGTGTAAGCGTAAACAACGTCCGGTGCGGTCGAGTCGGTGTAGGGGCAGACCTCATCGTAGTCGTTGACGTAGTCGCACGTGCCGCCGTAGGCGGTGTGGGGCAGAGATGGGATGACAACCGCGTCGGCGATCGTGTCGCCACCCTGACGCTCGTAGGATCCGTGCCCTGTGGGGGTCTGACCCTTCATGTCGAGGGGCATGGTCGAATCGAGGCTGGCGGCAGAAGCGACGCCGGCGACACCGATCACGAGCAGAGCCACTAACAGATTGCGCATACTCTGACTCCTTTAGAGGCGCGTTCCCGATCGTCCGGGAGACGCCAAAAGGTGGTTTACTCTCACGGGATCTCCGTACAGGAGGATTCCCGCCCGATGCCCTTCCCCTGGCTACCGGCACAACTTCACGGCCTCGCAGAGAAGCCGCTCACCGGACCAGGGGGAAAGGCAGATTACCTACCTGGGCTGAAGGAAACAGACCAACCAACCTTCCCCTCCGGGATGCGGGAGGGCAGAAGAGGGTCGGTCATGTGTTCTCAGCCCGAGTGAGAGAATTATGCCACGAATACCAAGTCCAGTCAAGATCTTAGGCCAGAACCTGAGCACTTTCTGCCGGAGCCGGAGTCCTGCGCATTAACGTAACACGTTGCTTGGCAATCTAGTAAGTGTGGCCAGTCGTCTTCGGGACCGTCTCCCCACCGGGGCTGGCCGGCGGCCGCCCCCGTACCGCCTGCGGGCAGTACCAGACGCAAGTGGCGTCCGGCAGCTTCTGGAGCCGGAACACCGTCACCACCATCGCCTCGACACCGGGAGCGATACTCTGATATCTTTCCCCTGCCATGACCACAGCCGCAATCGTTGGAACCGCCGGACACATAGACCACGGTAAAACCCTGCTGATCAAGCTCCTGACCGGGATGGACACAGACCGGCTGAAGGAGGAGAGGAAGCGCGGGATCTCCATAGAGCTGGGGTTCGCGCACCTCGAACTCCCCTCGGGAAGGGACTGCGGCGTTGTGGATGTGCCCGGCCACGAGCGTTTCATCCGCAACATGCTGGCAGGGGCCGCCGGAATCGATGTGATCCTCTTCGTCATCGCCGCGGACGAAGGGGTCATGCCCCAGACCCGCGAACACATGGACATCCTCGGCTTCCTGGGGGTCTCCCGGGGTGTTGTCGCACTCACCAAGATCGACATGGTCGACCCGGACTGGCTGGAGCTGGTCACGGAGGATGTGAAGGAGTATCTCCGTGCTACTCCACTGAAGAGCGCGCCCATAATCCCGGTCTCCTCCGTAAACGGGCAGGGGAAGGATCTCCTGCTGAAGACCCTGGATGAGCAGCTCGAGCAGCTCGAAGTGGCCCAGAGGGGGCGGTTCGTAAGGCTGCCCATAGACCGTGTCTTCGTGATGGAGGGATTCGGCACAGTGGTAACAGGCACCCTCTGGGGAGGCTCCCTTGCTGATGGATCCCCCGTGATGCTGCAGCCGCGGGGCCTGGAGACCAGGATCAAGCAGATCGAGGTGCATGGCAGCTACGTTGCGGAAGCCCAGGCAGGACAGCGGGTGGCCGTGTGCCTGCACGGTGTCTCGAAGGACCAGGTGGAGAGGGGCGACTGGCTGGCGCCGCGCGGGGATCTGCGGCCGGTGCAGAAGCTGGATGTCCGGCTCAGCCTGGTCCCGGGGCTGAAGAAGCCTCTTAAGAACCGTGCGCGCATACGATTCCATCTCGGTGCAGGCGAACTCCTGGGCCGGATCCTGCTGCTCGAGTCGGATGAGCTGCGCCCCGGCGGCGAGTGCCTGGCGCAGGTTCAGCTCGAAAGCCCGACAGTCGCCGAGAGAGGGGACAGGTTCGTGATCCGCAGCTACTCGCCGATGCGCACGATCGGGGGCGGAACGGTCCTGGATGTATCCGGGAGCCGGCGCCGCCGTTTTCGCACGGAGGACCTGGATGCCCTTCGCGTGGCTGAGGAGGGGACGATCCACGACCGGATCCTGGAGAGCATCAGCCGGCAGGGAGGCCGGGGTCTGCCGGAGGCCGAGCTTACACAGATCCTCGGGCAGCCTTCCCAGGAGATCCGCCAGGCGGTCGGCGAGCTGACGGAACGCGGCGAACTGCGGCGGGTGGGCAGGAGCCGCCTTGTGGCCAGGCCTGCCATGGAAGAGGCAGGGCGAGTCCTGGAAGGGGCGATACTCGAACAGGAGAAGGCACAACCCCTTCGCTTCGGTCCCTCGAAGAGCGAGATCAAGAGCCGCTTCGAGAAAAGGATCCATCCCGAGACTGCCGAGGCATGGATCCAGGAGGCGATCGCGGCCGGGCGTGTTTTCGCACGCGGCGACCGGCTGCGGCGCAGCGGCCCGACACTGGAGCTCGGGCCGTCGCACGCGGCGCTGCGTGACCGCATGCTGTCCGGGCTGGAAAGGGCCGGATATGGCGGACCTTCGCAGAAGGCGTTTCTGGCGGGTTTCGAAACCGAACCGGATGCCGCCGATCTGCTCCAGCTCCTTCTCGTTGAAGAGAAGGCAATCAGGATCCCGCCCGACATCCTTCTGCACGGCGGCCTGTACCGGGACCTCCGCAAGAGGGTCCGGGAGTACTTCGAGTCCGGTAGCGAGATGGCTGTCGGCGACATCAAGGAGGTCCTGGGCGTCTCGCGAAAGCAGGCCGTGCCGATCCTGGAGTTCCTGGACCGGGTGCAGTGGACAGAGAGACGGGGGGATGTCCGCACGGCCGGGCGGCGGCTCGCGGAGGAAGAGTGAGCGGGAGGCAGGTCGGGGTGTGGGAGTCGCATGCACATGACCAGGGATGCTCCCCGCAGACTGCCGCGTATCCCTCCTCCGTCGATCGCCTCTGGCCCTGGATCTGTGGCCTGGCGGCGACCCTTCTGGCCGTCCTGATATCGGACCAGGTGTTCGGCAGGATTCCCCATGTGCCGGACTCGATCGCTCAGCTCTTCCAGGCGCGGATTCTTGCAGCCGGTCGTCTGTGGTGGCCGGCGCCGCCCCTGATGGAGTTTTTCGAGTACGCGGAAATGAGCCTCAAAGACGGCCGCTGGTACTCGCAGCATCCACCCGGGCATCCGATGCTGCTGGTGCCGGGAGTGTGGGCGGGCGCGCCATGGATCATCAACCCCCTTCTCGCAGGCCTCACTGTTGCCGGCGCGTGCATCCTGGCCAGGGATCTCTTCGGCGCGGCCGTTGCCAGGGTGACCGGCCTTCTGTCCCTTCTGTCCCCCTTCTTCCTGATCATGGCCGGGGAGTTTGTGTCGCATTCGGGCGGTCTCTTCGCTGCGACCTGGTTTCTCGTCTTCCTGTTCCGTGCAATGCGGACAGGCAGGCAGTCGCACGGAATCGCGGCCGGGGCGTTTCTCTGCCTGGCTGTGCTTGTCAGGCCTTACTCGGCGCTCGGCGTTGCCGCTCCGTTTCTGCTGCATGCCGCGTGGTCGGTCCTGCGGCGGGGGAGTCTGCTTCCGGCGGGCCTGTGGATTGCGGCCGGCGGAGCTGCCGGGGTGATCCTGCTGGGCCTGTACAACTGGGGCACCACCGGCGATCCGTTTCTGCCGGGGTATGCCGGACTGCGCGGCGAGTCGCATGGACCCGGGTTCGGATCGGGATCCTGGGGTCCGCCGCACACACTTGCCCGCGGCCTTGCTGCTGCAGGGCAGAGCGTCGTTGCTCTGAATGGGCGGCTCTTCGAGTGGCCGGTCAGCTCCCTGTGGCCTCTCATCCCGGCCCTGATTCCGGCCGCTACCTGCAGGGCGATGCCGCTCCGGCTACTCCTTCTGTCAGGGCCGCTGTGTCTGCTCCTTCTGAACATCTTCTGTTGGCATCACGATCTGTCCTTCGGGCCGAGATACCTGTACGAATCGCTTGCGCCTGTGCTGATCCTGTCGGCGCTCGGGCTCCTGACGACCGGCGGATGGCTGGCGAGGCTGACATGCCCGGCCGGCCGGGGGTGGATGCGGATCCTTCCCACCGTGGTGCTCGTCCTGCTGCTCAGCGGGTACGCCGGGGCCGTCAGGATTCCCGCGCTGTTCAGGATGAGCCCCGAGGCTGCGGCATCCGAGCCGGGTACAGATCCGCGGATGGCCTCCTACTTCCAGCGGTTCGGACGGGAGTACTGGGGCGTGAGCCCTTACCTGGGAGAGCTTGTCGAACAGCAGGTCCGGAAGCCTGCGCTGGTTTTCACGCGGTTTTTGGAACCGGAGTTCCCCCTTCCCCGGATGGAGCACCTCTGGTTCGGATCGGCTTTCGCCAGGATGGAGCCCGATTTCAGGGGAGCCGGGGTTGTGTATGCGAAGGATCTGGGGGATGTGAACAGGCGCATGGCGGACATGTTCCCGCGTCGCTCGGTCTACCTCTACACCGGCAGCATGGAGAGCGGCCGGTTGCAGCTGCTGCGCGGGCCACTCAGCTTCAGCGGCGATGGCGGGCCATCCGCATGCGCCGGGTTTGGTGCGCGGTACGGTGGCGACGGCGACGCAGGAATCCTGCCGGCGGCGATGAAAAGCACCGCGCAGCCGATGGAGCCCGGTAACGCGAGGGTTGTCGTGACGACGACGATGATCGGCGCTGCCGTGTCCGATCTTGCCTCCGACTGGTGCAGGGTGGATGTGCTCATTCCGCCTGCGGGATGCCCGGGCTACTTCGACATCGGTCCCCAGGTCCTGGCCGCGCTGCAGGGAGCGGCGGCGGTCTTCCACCATGATTACCAGGGGCAGTTGCGGGCAAGGCTGGCGGAGGGGGAGGACTCCGGAGACCGATTCGTCATGCTTGCCACGGAGGGCTCCCAGACCCTGCCCGGTCCTTATCTGGATCTCTGCGAACAGGTGGCGGAAGCCCTGAAGGCACGCTTTCCCGGCCGGACCCGGGTTATCGACGCTTCTCTGGATTCCCTGGCCGTCAGGCTGACCGCCTTCGCTGAGGCGACGGCGGCAAGGTCACGCCCCCTGCTGAAGGGGATGCCTCTGCTCACGGCCAGATACCAGTCGGAGTTCGTGGAGTGGGCGGGAGGCACAAGTGCCGCGGGCTTCCCCCGTGGCGACGACATGTCGATGCGCGAGATCCGTGACCTCCTCGGGGCGGCACGCGAAGCCGGCGTTCAGGGAGTGGTCGGCAACCTGCAGTGGGGGGAACGCGAGGTACACGCGATGGCCGAGGATCTGCGTGTTCCCGGCGTTGTTCTCAGCAGCTATCCATTCCTGGCCCGGGCGGGAGCCTGGGAGGATCTCATGCGCGGCAATGTGGAACTGCTTCTCTCCCTGATCGAGGACGACTGATGTCCGCGGTCAGTCTGTACAACACCACCCTTCGTCGGGGAGAGCGGTCCATACTCCAGGGGTTGGGTTTCGAGATCCCGGCCGGGGAGTTCCTGGCGGTCATCGGCCCCAACGGAGCAGGCAAGACCACACTCCTGGAATCGCTCTCGGGCGGTGTTCGCCATACAGGCCGGATCACGGTCCTCGGACGGGAGGTCTCCTCCCTGAGACCGCAGGAACGGAGCCGCTTCCGGACCCGCCTCGGTATCGTGCCACAGCTGGGCGAAACGACGCCCACGGTTCCTCTGACTGTCGAGGAGGTCGTTGCAATAGGCCGTACGGGCAAGGTGGGGCTGTTCCGCCGCCTGGGCCGCCGGGATCTCCTGATCTGCTCGGAGTGGATCGAGCGGCTGGGCCTTGGTCCCCTGCGGACACGGCCGTTTTCCCGCCTCTCCGGGGGTGAGCGACGGAAGGTGCATCTGGCAAGGGCGCTTGCCCAGGAGCCCGATCTGCTGTTGCTGGATGAACCCGCGGGCCACCTGGATCTGCGGTGGCAGGAGGAGATGACACAGCTTGTCGGGCGGGTGTGGAGGGAGACCGGCCTCACTGTGATCATGGTTACACACGAGCTTCGCCACCTTCCAGAGGGCTGCAGCCGGGTCCTTCTGCTGGGGAACGGACGCCTGCTGGCATCCGGCTCCGCGAAGGAGGTGATACAGGCCCCCCTGCTGTCGAAGGCCTTTGGGGTTCCGCTCGAAGTTGTACAGAGGGATGGGCGTTACCACGTCGTTCCGCTCGGGGCGAAGCCGTGAACCCGTTTCTGCTGAAGATCCTGCTGGGTGGGGTGCTCGGCGGGGCCGGATGCGCCCTGGTCGGGTTCTTCCTTGTGAACCTGCAGCTCCCCTTCCTCTCCGTCTGCCTGTCGCATGCCGCTATGGCCGGTGCGGTCGCGGCAACCCTTCTGGGTCTGCCCCCCCTTCCGGTGGCGTTTGCGGGTGCCCTGCTGGCCGCGATCCTCCTGGGTCCGATCTCCGACGCGACAAGGGCAAGCGTGAACACGGTGACGGCGATCCTCTTCACCTTCTCGATGGGCCTTGTCTTCCTGGGAATAGGCCTGATGCCCGGCCCGAAGTCCGAGATCCTGAGCCTCATCTGGGGTAGCATTCTCCTCGTCCGAAGGCAGGATGTCATCGGCATGGGCGCCGCCTTCTTCGTGGCAGCGCTCGTCGTGGGGTTGTTCTACAAGGAGTTCAAGGCGATCCTCTTCGACAGGCGCCTGGCCGCCGCCTCAGGGATACGCGCGAACCTGCTCTTCTACGTCCTGCTGGTCGTGACCGGCGGAGTCATAACGGTGAACCTCTACACGATCGGCGGCCTGATGCTCTTCAGCCTGCTGGTGAATCCCGCAGCCGCAGCCCTGCAGCTGGGGGTGCGCTTCCGTTTGGCCCTTCTGCTGTCGATGCTCTTCGGTGTCATCTCCAGCGGATGCGGCCTCTGGATTTCGTTCCTCTTCGGGTGGCCCGCCGGGGCAAGCATAGTTATTGTGTCCAGCGTGCTTTTCGCTACCTCGGTGATCGCACGTGTCCTGAGGAGGCGCGAGATCTGATGGCATGTGCGGGCGGCGGCGAAGCAACCTCTCTTCACTGATACCCGGATCGCATCAGTCCGGCGGCAATGGCAGAGCCCTGCCCCGACGCATGCCCGGCCGTGGCAGGACCCGCCCCGTGCTGATCGCCACTCCCGCAAGTGTCAGCAATCCGAAGAGCGCAGTAGTGAGGCGCATCTGCGACGTTCCCCACAGGGCTCCGAAGAAGAAGGTGAGCGGCGGGTTCAGGAAGACGAACCCGGCGACGGTGGAAGCGGGCAGCCTGCGCAGGGCCCAGAACCAGATGGCGAAGCCTACGAGGGTGCACAGGATCGTCAGGTGCAGGATCGACACCCATCCTGCTGCGTCCAGGGAGAGCATCGCATCGCGCGACCCGGCGGTGTTTATCATGAGGCAGACCATGAAAGGGATGCTTCCGGCTGCAGTTGCCGCGAATGTCAGGAGCAGGGGATCGGAACGTGCAGTGGCGGGCTTGCCGAGCACCGTGGCCGAGGCCCATGACAGCGGGGCCAGTACCAGGACCAGAGCATACGGGAGATACAGATCTCCGAACTCCTTATGCTGCGAGCGGATCAACAGGTATATGCCGAGGAAGGAGATTGCCGTGCCGAGGATCTGCATCCGCCCCGGCCTGTCGTGAAGGATCAGGGTGGCGAGTATGAGCGTGAACACCGGGTTGGCCGCGATGATGAGGCTTGCGGTCGGGGGAGGGACAAGCCCCTGACCCCAGTTCAGCGACAGGTTGTAACCGGGAACCATGAGGCCGCCCATGAGGATGACCGCCCACCAGTCCCTGCGCAGCATTCTGAGGAGCGCATCCCACTTCAGAAGACAGTAGATGAGGCAGAAGGGAACCGCGGGGCCGAAGCGCATGGCCACAGTCGCGAAGGCCGACAGCTCCAGGTCGCGCCTGAGATAGCTGATCGCGTGGAAGGAGTTGGACCAGAAGACGAAGAGCAGGACAAGTGCGGAGAAGATAGCCCACCTCGGCACGGTCCCGCATTCCGGCGGTGGGTTCCCGGCAGGGGATGCAGGCCGCGGGCCGTGTCCAGATCCCTTCACTCCTCCTCCATCCACTCCGGCGCCATCCCTTCAGTCGGGTCCTTCGGGGCAACCATCAGCGTCTTCTCCCTTGTACAGACCGCCAGGCCCGGCCGGGCCTTCCGGGGTTTGCGGACGTACTTCTTCAGGGTGTACAGCACCGGCACCTTCCGCGAGTGACGCGCCTTGCTGAAGAAGGCGGCAATGGCGGCAGCCTCCTCCAGGGTCTTCGCGCTGGGGTTGTCCCTTCGCCCCTCCCGACGCAGCACAACGTGGCTGCCCGGCACTCCTTGGGCGTGGAGCCAGTAGTCCTCCGGATGCGCCATCCGGTGTGTAAGGTGATCGTTCTCCTCGTTCGAGCGGCCGACGAGCACGGTCCAGCCTTCACGGGTGCGGAAGGAGCGGGGGCGGAAGCGGGAGTCGGCATCGGCGGCGGCGCGGGCTTTCCCGCCCGACCGGCCGGGCTGCACCGTGCGTCCAGCGTCGCTTCGGGCCTTCCCGCCGGTCCGGCCGGACCGCACGGCGCGTCCACCGCCCGCGCGCGCCGGGCTCGCATGCGGTTCTTCCAATGCCCTGAGCATGTCCCGGGCGCGTGGTGAGATGAGAAAGCCGAGCGCCTGCTCCACCTCGCGAACGAACCCTGCACCCGAGAGGGGTTGCGATCCCTCCGCAATGCGGGCCTCGAGTTTGGCCAGTCTGGCCGATGCCCTGTCGATGGCGGCAAGGCGCCTGGTGCGGTGCGGTTCACCCCGGTCCCATCGCCTGGCAGCCTTGAAGCAGCCAGCTGCGTTGTCCGCCGGAGACCTGGCCGGATCGAGGGATATCCGAAACCCGGCCTTCCCCTCCTGGTCGTTCCAGTCAGGAAGGAACAGCTCCGACTGGCCCCTCCGGATTGTCTTCATGGATGCGAGGATCGCCTCCCCCGAACGTCTCAGGCGCAAACCCTCTGCCGGGGAGACACGCTCCTTCATCAGGGCTGTGTGCAGGCGTCTCAGCCGTCCTCCTTCATACCGCAGGATCCGGAGCGCCTCACCGCGCTTCTTCTCCCGCTCCGCATCCCTGCACTGAAGCTGGTGCGCCCTCTCCAGGAGATCGCGCAGCGGGAGTTCCTCTGCGGAACGGAAGCGCTCCAGGGAGGGAAAGCGGACACTGCTGAGCCAGGCGGTGGGCAGGGAGGTTGTGTCCAGGTGCGGAGGGAGGTTCATCCCGCCTGCGGGGAATATGTACAGGTGATGCTCTGTACAACCGGTGTCACCATGAGCGGAGGGGATGCCGGTACCGACGGCCGCTCCGTCAGGCAAGGGCGATCCGTGAGATCGCCGGTTGGCCGGCCCACCATGGGGCAGACGCAATGCGCGCAGGATCTCCTCCGCAGCGCGCTCTGCAGTATGCCTGTCGGTGATGGCCCCTGCGAGATCGGGGCAGAGCTCCAGGGCGGTCAGCAGTGCATCTAGCGCGGCGGGAAGCTCGACTCCCCGCACAGTCCTGCGCAGTGCGTGGTGCCGTCGCCCCGGCTCTGTGCCCTGCAACGCCCCGGCAAGATGCGGCAGGGCTTCGCCGGCCGGGACGCGCGTGTCTTCCGGCGGGGGGGAGTATGGATCGCCCGGGCGGGGTCCTCCGGGCAGGAGGGCTTCCAGGACCAGGCCCGACGGGTCGGTCAGGCGGATGTTCCCCGTGCGTCCCGTCCAGGCGGCGAAGAGGCGCCACTGCAGTTCGCCCCGCGCGTCACAGAGATCCAGGCTCCAGATGCGGGGCTCATCCTTCCGGCCGCCCGTGTCGGGCCCGATGGCGGCCAGTCGCGAGCCGCAGATCCTGTCCGCAAATCCAGCGCCAGGCCTCTGCGTCCCTCTTCCGCGGCGCGCAGTGTGGGCTGTTGGGTGCAGAGGATCCACATCCAGGATCAGGCAGCGCCTGTCATCCTTTCCCGGCCACTCCAGGGTCAGTTCCAGACAGGAGTGCGATGGCCGCGCCGTGCCTGCGATCCAGGTCGGCGTCAGGATCTGCGATCGCACCCCGGCGCGGCACTGCTTAAGGATGCAGGTGTCCAAGGGTCTCCCTTCCGGCAGGTCCCGGTGAAGATGCCATGGTGGACTGTGCAGTCCGGTGTCTGGCGGGCTTCAGGACGCCACTCCTGCTCAGGCTCGTACTCCAACTCACCCCCGCGGCAGGGGGAGTTCGTGCACCCCGAGCCTCTTCGCCTCGGCGAGCATGAGTTTCTCCAGCTCCGCCAGGGTTCCGTCGGGCAAGGGCGCCGGGTTCCCCTTCTCCAGGATCTTCGCAACCTCATCAGCAGCGCGCTCGAATGCGGTCTTCGCTCCGGATCCCTCCCAGTCGCCGTAAGTGGCGCGGTTGATAAGCCGTGACGGGATCAGAAGCTCCCTGCGGAAGTTCTCCCGCGTGTGCCTGTGCCCGAGGAAGTGGCCGCTGTGCACCACCTCATGTATGAGGTCTGCGGCCTGTGAGGCTGAGCGGTCGCTGATCCCCTCGACGAGGCGCAGCGCCATTCCGCACGCCTCGTTGTCGAGCAGAAGCTTCTCGAGAGACTGGCAGCTCTCGAAGTCCAGCATCCCGGGGCCTGAGACCATGTTGATCCCCGCCAGCGCGGCCAGAACCGCCCCTACCCCCGATTCCAGGCCTGCCTGCCAGTCGCCACCCTTGGAGTCCGACAGGGCCATGTACGCATGGGTCGGCAGCCCGAGACGCCGGCCGACCTGGGCATAGGCCATGTCCACCATCATGGTTTCGATGGCACCCATCGGGGTGGTGCCGTGACGCATGTCGAAGCCGGAGGGGGATCCTCCCCATATGATCGGCGCGCCTGACGCCGCGGCCTGGTGTACAACCACGCCGGACATGCACTCGGCAGTGTGTTGTACAACCACCTCCCGCAGGGTCACGGGCGATGTTGCCCCGGAAAGGGGCATCGAGACCATCTCCGCGGGAATGCCGGAGCGGGCGCAGTCGATCATCGCCTGGCAGGTCAGGTCGCTCCACTTCAGGGGCGGCGTGGGGCAGCAGTCGAATATGGCCAGCGGTGACTCACTCAGCTCCTTCTCTCCCCCCCTTACCGCAGCCAGCATCGCCTTCATGACGGGAAAGCCGTCCTTGCGGAAGGTGCCGGTGATGACCGGCTTGCGGGAGTTGGTCAGGGCGATGAAGAGCCGGACACGGTCTGAGATTTCGCCCGGGACATCCGCCGGTACGAGTCCGGTGGACTGACCCTGGATGTGGCGGCATGCCTCGGTCACCCTTGCCAGCGCGGCTGTGTCGTCCAGGGTCGGCGGACGGCGCCGTCCGGTCGAGGGATCCAGGATGTGGATCGCAGCCGACCCGGGGTCGAAGTGCACCCTCTGGCCGCCCAGGTCGAGCGCCTCCTTCCCGTCGCGATCCATGATCAGGATCCTGCCGGGAGCAGTATCGAGGCTTCTGCGGATGAGCCCTTCGTCCATGAGGACGCGTCCCCCGCTCATTCCCGCTCCGGTCTCCTTGAGAAGCGAGAGGGCTTCGTCGTTCTCAATGAAGACCCCTGTGCGGGAGAGAACCCGGATTGCATCGTCGATGATCGAGTCGATCCGCTCCGAAGTCAGCATCTCCACTGTGGGCCGTGTCATCTCTTCGTGGCTCCTTCCCGCGTCACGCGGCAGCTGATATGCCGCCGCTTCGCCTCACTCCTCACTCCTGTGCCGGCATGTGTCGCCGCTCTCCTCACTCCTCACGTCTGTACCGGCAGGTGTCGCCGCTCTCGCACTCCCGGCAGGCGGCCCTGCCGTCCACGGATGGTGCCTTCGCTGCCGCGCCTGCGAAGAAGCTCACGGACTTGCGCGGGATCATCATCATCCCATCTGTCAGACTGATGCCGAGCTCCCCGACAGGCAGCAGCGCGAGGAGGTCGGCCTGCCTGGCTACATCCCAGGTTCCGTATCCCGGGCTGACGCGTCTCCTGGTTGCGAGCCCCAGGTTCCGTGCTCTCTCGATCACGATGGCTTCGAGAGCCTCAGCCGCGGCTTCCGCTGCGGCTGATCCGTAGCTGTCCAGGATCAGGGCTCCGAGGAGATCGCCGTCTTCCTGAAGCCGTGCAGACGCCTCCTCGAGCCCGGCGCCGATGGTCGCGACGGCCGCCCAGCCTCCACCTTCGGGGCAGGGTGCCCCCGCAGCCCTGGCGTCGATTTCACAGATCCGGCGGGCAGCCCCCCCGGGCCTGACCATGCCTGCTGCCTGATCACACAGCGCATCGATGCGCGCGTCGACCGACTCCCTCGGTGGTTTCCCGTCCCTGTATCCCAGTTGGCGCAGAACCTCGCACCGCTCCACATTGACACGCAGCGTGACCACCCCGCCGTCGCGGATGCAGGGGGAAGCCCCGTGAGGGCCGGGACTTTGGGATCGCCCGGACAACTCATCCCCTCCCGGAGTCGATCAGCCCGCGCATCGCGGCAATGAAGCCGGGGTCGGTCCCGCAGCATCCGCCCACGATCCGCGCCCCGGCGTCGATGATCTCGCCGATCTGCCGCGCGAACTCTGTGCTGTCGGCATCGTACTCCGCGTGTCCGTCAACCAGCTTCGGCTGTCCGGCATTGGGCTGTGCGGATACCGGGGCGCCGGTCTCGCCGGCCGCCTCCCTGACCATCTCCAGCATGATGTCGGGTGTAACGCTGCAGTTCATCCCGACCGCAATCGCTCCTGATGCGCCGAGATCCGCCATGGTGTCCGCAAGACGGTCACCGACGATGGTGAAGAAACCGCGCTTCCGTGCCTCGAAGGTGAGCGAGACCATCGCCTGCGCTCCCAGGTCGAGGGCCGCCTTGAGGGCCGCTTCCGCCTCGCGCCTGTCGTACATCGTCTCTATGGAGATGAGGTCGGCTCCTCCCTCCAAGAGGGCCTCCACCTGCCGGCGGAACTGGTCGAACAGCCGTTCATGGCTTGTGCCGCCCATGGGAGGGAAGAACTCGCCGGTCGGTCCCACGTCCCCGGCCACCAGAACGGAATCCCCGGCCGCTTCTCGCGCAAGGCGGGCGGCGGTTCTGTTTGCCTCCCGGCAGCGGCCTTCCAGTCCTGCGCTCTCCAGCTTCACAGGCGAGCCGCCGAAGGAGTTCGTGTGTATCACATCGCTGCCGGCTTCAACATACCTCCTGTGGAGTTCTAGGACGCGGGCGGGATGCTCGAGGTTCCAGCAGACCGGCGAACGCCCGCTCCCGAGGCCCATCGAGATGAGCAGCGAGCCCAGGCCCCCGTCCAGCAGAACAACCCTCCTGGCGAGGAGCTTTGCGAAGTCCCTCTCAGGCATCTTTCCGAACGAGCCGTCTGGCCACTTCGACTGCGCTGACGGCGTTGTCGGAGAATCCGTCGGCGCCGATCTCCCTTGCCCACTCCGCCGTTACCGGGGCGCCGCCGACCATTACCCGCACCTTCGGGGCGTGCTTTCTGACCGCCTCGATCAGGTTGCGCTGGCTTGCCATCGTGGTTGTGAGGAGCGCCGATGCGCAGACTAGGTCGGCGTTCATCTCCCTCGCCCGCTCCACGAAGCGTGCCACCGGCACGTCGACCCCCTCGTCTATCACCGTGAATCCGTTGGCGGACAGCATGGTCGCGACAAGGGTCTTCCCGATGTCGTGGATGTCCCCCTCGATGGTCCCTATGACAGCGGTTCCGGCGGACTGCCGGCCGGCGCCCTTCCCGAGGACAGGCTGAAGGACCTTCATCGCTGACTTCATAGCCTCGGCGGCTGTCACCAGTTCAGGCAGGAAGAACTCGCCCTCCTCCCATAGGCGGCCCGCCTCCCGGATGCCGGGAACAAATCCCTGCTCGATCGCGTCGAGCGCGGGGACTCCGGCTCCTACGGCCTCGCCCGCCAGGCGTCCCGCAGACTCCGCGTCGCCGTCGAGTACCGATTGCTTCATCGCCTCGAACAGGTCCGAATGCTCGCTTGCCATCTGCGGTTCTCCTCAGTTGGGGGTTGCCGGTCCCTACGGCCCCCGGACGGGTGTGCTGCCCGGGGGGTCTTCCTCGCTCGGGATCATCCCCGCTCACGCGAATCTAGTGGAGCGACGCGGGCATTGGAACAGGAAGGTTCTGGACCCAGAACTGCATCTGTGGCCTGGGGAAGCTTCCACCGCGGGGGGCCTGAGCGGCATCCGAACCCCGCACTTCTCCCGTCCGGAACATGCCGGACCTCCGATCACGCTGCCCTTAT
>CAZWSC010000029.1:0-47418 GCA_964636385.1 uncultured bacterium | reverse complement strand
GAGCTGATCTGGTCGCGCGCCTTCGATTCCACCGTCTTCAAGGCCGAGCCCAGTCCCTGGCTGGATGGGACTGTCCTGGCAACCCTTCTTGCGGATGGCCACGATGGAGGCCAGGTTCTGCTGCTCGACGGCCGTACAGGCAACACGATCTGGAGCCGCTCACCCGATGCAGGGCTGGTTGAGAAGGCGTTTGGCGAAGGAGTCCTGGAGGAGAGCCTGGATTTCTCCCCGATACTGTGCCGGCGCATGGATCTGGACGGTGACGGAGTACCCGAGCTTGCGGTCGTCTTCACGCATACGCGGAGGTTCCCCAGCAGCGTCATGGTACTGAACAGGGCCGGCGAGGTCCTTGGGGAGTACCTGAGCCGCGGCCATGTCCATGACATCGCGGTAGTCGACCTCGAGGGGAATGGGAGGGATGTCCTGATCTGTGTGGGCGCCAACCACTCCACGCAGGACTACGGGGGGACGGTGTTCATCCTGGGCCGCGAGCACTGGAGCGGCGCCGCGGTCGACCTCGTGAACGGCGGCTGTCAGGACCTGGGGGATGGATCGCTGCGCCGCATCCTCATCCCCTCGTTCGGCCAGGAGGTTGGTGCGTTCTGGAAGCCTCCCCGCGTGGAGGCGTTCAGGGTACTGGCGTGCCGATCGGGCGATCGTCCCCTGAAGGTGATGGTGCTGGTCGGAGTGGCCGAGTTGTCTCTCCAGCTGATCCTGGATCAGGATCTGAACCCCATGGCGCTTCGCCCCACTGATTCGGTCGCTCGAGCTATTGCCACCTGGCCGGTGGAGGATCCGGCAAGCTTCGGCCCCAACTCCGCTGCCTGGCGGGAGCAGTGGATGACGGGGATCGTGCGGGTCGACAGGTATGCCGGGGCCGGTGGGGAGACCGATGAGCCGGCGTACGAGTTGATCGGGATCGCCGCGTCTGATCCGGCCGGTGCTTCAGAGTAATGTGTAGAGGAAGCCATTCCCGATGGTGCCTGGCCGTCAGAGCCCTGAGTCCCGGGGCGCATTGACCTGATGAAGCGGCAGCACAGTATTGACATCTCCGGTACGCGATTCCCCGAACTCCTCGCTTCCCGCCGCCGCGCCCTGGGGCTGAGCAAGGTCGAGCTTGCGGAGAAGGCGGCCGTGAGCGGGAGGGTGGTCCACCAGATCGAGACCCGCTCCCGCGAGAGGTTCATCGAGAAGACCCTCCTGCTCCTCGCCGAGGCTGTCGAAACTCCGCTCCGGGATCTCCTTGAACCACTGGCACCGACAGGGTCAGTGACGGCGGGAACTGCGCCTGAAGATCCTGCGCCCATAGGCGACACCCAGCCGGGCCGGACTCGCAGACAAGCGATCCGGATTGCGGTTCCGGCAATCGTCGCTGTCCTGGCGCTGACTGCGTATCTCCTCATGCAGCCCCGACGCGATCCTCCCCCGCCACCCCGGATAGAGCTATCCGGACGCACCATCCATGCAGCCTGCGGCGCCTCAGGCAGGCATCTCTGGACCAGGGCCTTCAACAGCAATGTCAAGATGGCGGAACCCTCGAACTGGGGGGACGGGACCGTACTTGTGGGTCTGGACTTTCATTCCCCTGACGGCGGCAGGGTGCTTCTCCTGGACGGCGGGACAGGCGACACGATCTGGGATCGCTCGCCCGACCCGGAGCTTGCCGAGGCTGCCTTCGGAGAGGGGGTCCTGGAAGGGCTGATGTCCTTCGGCCCTACCCAGCACCAGTACCTGGACCTGGACGGGGACGGGGTGCCGGAGCTGGCTGTGGCGTTCATGCATATGCGCAAGTTCCCTTCCAGCGTGATGGTCCTGAACCGCGACGGCGAGGTTCTGGGCGAGTACGTCAGCCGGGGGCATGTGACAGACATTGCTGCGGTCGACCTGGATGGTGACGGAAGGCAGGTCCTGATCTGCGCAGGAAACAACAACTACGTGCCATACAGCGGCGGGACTGTGTTCATTCTGGACGGCGAGCACTGGAGCGGCGCCACCGTCGATCCCATCACCGGCGGGAATCTCGATGTGGGCGATGGTTCGCTGCGCCGCATCGTCATGACCGCTTTCGACCCGCAGATGATGGCCTGGCTGGCTGTGTCCCGCCTTGCCACGCACAGGATCACGCCGAGGCGCGCCCCCGATGGCACTGTGACCATCGCGGTGAGTGTCGGCACCGGGTATCACGCTCTCCGACTTCGTCTCGACCAGGATCTGAGCCCCATCTCCGTCCGGCCGGAGGATGACATGGCGGCGGAGGTCATGAGATGGCCTGTGGAAGACCCCGAGACCTACGGCCCGAACTGCCCACAGTGGCGGGAGCAGTGGATGCAGAGGATCATCAGGGTCGACAGGTATGCCCTGGAGGCCGCCGGCAGCCTGCTCGTGCCGGACGAAGTCGATGCGCCATCAGCAGACCCCGCCACCGGCACGGAGCAGCCATAAGACGCTGTCCGGAGACGTGGGCCGGGGATGCACCGTCGCGACTCCTGTGTCAGAGACTCCGGCTCCCTGCCTCCCCTGCTGGATCGAGACCCTTCACATAGCGGTCCAGCCACTCGCTGGTCTCCCAAAGAACGTGCATGACCGACTGCCTCGCCCGGTAGCCGTGGCTCTCGAACGGCAGCATCACCAGGCGCACGGTTGCGCCCAGCCCCCTGAGGGCTTCGTAGAATCTCTCGCTCTGCATCGGGTAGGTGCCGCTGTTGTTGTCGTCCGCCCCGTGGGTCATCAGTATCGGCGCAATGATCCTGTCGGCGTGCATGAAGGGGGACATGGTGGCGTACACCTCCGGCGCCTGCCAGATCGTCCGCTCCTCCGACTGGAAGCCGAAGGGGGTGAGGGTGCGGTTGTACGCGCCGCTTCGGGCGAGGCCCAGGCAGAAGAGATCCGAGTGCACCAGAAGATTCGCGGCCATGAAGGCCCCGTAGGAATGCCCGCCAACGGCTATCCGCCCGCGGTCGGCAACTCCCCTCCGTACGATCTCGTCCACCGCGGCCCTGGCGCTGCCCACCAGCTGCTCGACGAATGTGTCGTTTGGTTCCACATCCCCTTCGCCGACAACGGGCATGGTCGGGTTGTCAAGAACGGCGTACCCCCTGAGTACCCAGAGGACGGGCGAAGACCACCCCACGCGCACGAATCGGTAGGGTGAATCCCTCACCTGCCCTGCCGCGTCGGCGCTGCGGTAGTCCCTTGGATAGGCCCACAGTATTGCCGGCAGAGGCCCGTCCGATTCCGGGGAGTAGCCGCCGGGCAGGTAAAGGGTGCCTGTCAGCTGCACTCCGTCATCGCGCGTGTAACGGATCTGCTCCTTCTGAACCCCGATCAGCGCCGGTGTGGGGTGCGGGAACGCGGTCTTCGCCGAGATCTCGCCGGTCAGAAGATTGCGCAGGTGGAGATTCGGCGGCTCTTCAACCGCTTCGCGCTGTGTCAGCAGAAGCCCTGCCTGTGGGTTGAGAAGGGCAATGGGCCTTTCGTAGAAGGGCGATTCGGACCTGAAGAGGCGCTCCGGCTCCTTCAGCGCGAGGTCGTAGCGATCCAGAAATGGGCGGTCACCTTCAGGTGAGGCGCCATCTCCGGCCAGGAAGATCGAGTTGCCGTCCTCCGATGTCAGCAGAACCGATCTGCCGCGGGGTGTGCGCGTGGTCATTGGCGTCCCCGGGTCCGAGTAGCGGTCCTCGAAGGAACGTTCCACCAGAAGCTCCGGTTCCATACCCGGCTCGTCAGGCCGGATCCGCCAGGTTCGAGTCTCCCGCGTTCTCCACCAGAACTCGCTCAGCAGTGCAAGATCGCCCCGTCCCCACACGATGCCGCTGTACCTCACCGAGGTTGTCATGAGCTCCCGCGGCTCTCCGGTGAAAGGCGCCGGCAGGAGGTATACGCGGTCCCGTTCGTCCGTCTCGAACCCCGCATCGCCGCCGTCCAGCGCCTCGGCCCAGCACAGCTCCGCATCGGCGTCGGCTCGCCACCCGACAGCCCTCGGCCCGGTACGGACAGAGCCGAACGCGACCGGGATCTCGTCGGCAAGGGGAAGGTCGGCCACCTGGTGGACCGGCTTCCCCTCCTTATCCCAGACCTCGGTGAGCTTCGGGAATCTGCTTGCCGGCAGTGCGTAGGAGAACGGCCGGCGGATCATGTCGACGAGGATGTACCGCCCGTCGGGGGACGGGTCGATCTCCACGAACATGGCCGGGTATCCAATGGGCACGGCTCCGCCGTTCAGGTCGATACGGTAGATCTGTGATGTTGTGTAATGCTCGAACAGGTCGGCGTCGTGCTCGTCCGAGAGAAGATCCTGATATGTCCTCGCAGGAGCCCTGCGGCCAAGGTTCTCCTGGATTACAGGCCCTGCCGGCAGGAGCGGTGCCTCGGGCGCTGGCCCCCTGTTCTGTGGAACCATCATGGCGAGGATGGACATGCCGTCAGGCGACCATGTGAAAGGATCCGCAAGCACGGCACTGAGGGGCCGCTCAGTCACGCGCGTCGCCCTGCCGTCCGAGAGCCGTGCGGTCCACAGCTCCAGGCGATCCGGGTATGTGAGGATGAAGGCGATCGCCCTGCTGTCCGGCGACCAGTCTGCCTGACTGATGCGGGGGGTTGCGGGAAGGCCCGTGACCGGCCGCTCTACCCCGTCCTCGAGCCGCCGGAACCAGATCGTGTTGTACGTCCAGCTCCTGCTTGGGCCATTGTTGGCGGGGTTCAGACGGAGTCCGGCAAGGCGAAGCTCGGGTTCGGCCATCTCCGCAAGGTCCGGCAGCCCGGGGCGCTCGATCACCAGCATCCACTCCCTCGAGGGACTCAGGCGTGTGAGCGGAGTGCCGGGAGCATCGACCAGGTCGGCAATCTCATCCGGCGGCATCCTGTAGCTCAGCTGCGGAGTCTGTCCAGCCGAGCCGGTCGCAAGGGTCATGAGGAGAAGAACTGAGAAGAGGGCGGCATGCTTCAGGGGATCACCGAGTTCCATCTTGAGGGCTCCTTTCCGGGGGGACGGGGCAGATCCCGTCGAACCTGGATGCAAGACTATCCGACGCGGGGTGTCGATGAAAGCTGTTGATCAGCCACCATCCGCTTACGGATCCCGGAGTCTGCATGCAGGTCCCGGCGACCTGTCGCCCGATTCGTGTTGAAGGAGCAACAGGCGTGAGGCAGACTCGCCGACAACCATTCCATACGGTTGAGTGAAACCTGTCTACTCAGGAGGGCGGCGTAAAGCCCGGGCAAGAGGCAACTCATGATGGATATCGAACAGCAGATCCAGGTACTGCTCAGAGGCACACTGTTCGCCGATGAGGTCGAAGGCGGGGAGAGAACGGGGGCGGCCTCTCTGGCTCATGCCCAGGGAGGCCCGGCAGGCGCGGAAACGGGCGCAGTATCCTCCCGGGAGGGCAGCCTGCGGCGCCAGATGACCGGCGAGTTGCGCGACCGCCTGCACATCTGCCGCAGGGAAGGCCGGCCTCTGCGTGTGTACCTGGGAGCCGATCCAACCGCCAGCAGCCTGCACATCGGGCACTTCGTCCCGGTGCAGAAGCTCCGCACCTTCCAGCAACTCGGCCACCAGGTGGTGTTCCTCATAGGCGATTATACGGGCCTTATCGGCGACCCAACCGGTCAGAGCACGACGCGCAAAAGGTTCACGCACGAAGAGCTTCGTGCCATGTCGGCGGACTACACAAACCAGGTCTTCCGCCTGCTCGATCCGGACCGGACCGAGGTCCGCCACAACGGCGACTGGCTGTCGAAGCTGACATTCGCGGAGCTGGTGGAACTTGCTGCGATCTTCCCGCTCAAGTGGGTCATCAGCCGCCGGGACTTCCAGGAGAGGATGGAGCGCGGGGAATCGCTGCGTCTCCACGAGACGCTGTACTGCCTCATGCAGGGATACGACGCCTGTGCACTGGAGTGCGACGTGCAGGTAGGCGGCTACGATCAGCACTTCAACATGCTTGCCGGCCGGTGGATCCAGGAGCAGTTCGGACAGAAGCCTCACATCGTGTGGACATACCCCCTGCTGCTCGGCACCGACGGACGCAAGATGTCCAAGTCCTTCGGAAACGCGGTCAACATCCTCGACACACCGGAGGACATGTACGGCAAGTGCATGCGGATTTCGGACGATCTCATCTGCAGCTACATCGACCTCACAACCGACTTCCCTCCGGACGAGGCGGACAGGCTCAAGGCGCGGTTGAACGAGCCCTCGGCCAACCCGATGGAGGTGAAGAAGGAGGTGGCAGCCAGCCTCGTCAGGCAGTATCACGGCGCGGAGGCGGCCGCATCGGCGGCGCAGCACTTCGAGGCCACCGTGCAGCGCAGGGAGATCCCGGACGAGATCCCCGAGGTGCACCTGCCGGATGATCTGCGCAGCGACAGCCTCACATGGCCCGATCTTCTTACATCTCTCGAGCATGACGGCAGGAAGCTGGCCCCCAGCAAGGGCGAGATCCGCCGGCTGATGCAGCAGGGCGGGTTCTACGTAAACCAGGAGCCGGTCAAGGATACCGGCGCCTTGTACAGCCCTGCGCCCGAAACGCTGATACGGATTGGCAAGCGGAAGTACTTCAGAATCATCGGGTGAACCCGACCGCTCCCCGGACTCCGATCACCTCTCAGGACTCGATCGTGGCGGGTGCGGCTCTTCCTTCTCCGTCAGCCGGATTGTCCCTGCCTTCCGCCTCTTCCTTCTCCTTCTTCGGAGGGGCGGCAAAGCGGGACAGTATCCCCTTCAGGGACGTATGGTCGATGTTCCGCACCAGGATTCCGCGCTCTGCGATGGATATGCTGCGCGTCTCCTCGGACACCACGATGCAAAGAGCATCGGTCTCCTCGCTCAGCCCGACTGCGGCCCGGTGCCGTGTCCCCAGGCTGCGCTCCAGGTTCGGATTCTGGCTCAGAGGAAGAATGCACCCGGCAGCCACGATCTGATTCCCCCGGATGATGACAGCGCCGTCGTGCAGGGGAGAGGGCGGCGTGAAGATCGTGCCCAGAAGTTCGCTCGAGAGATTCGCCTCCAGCGGGGTGCCGGTCTCGGCGATCGTCCGCAGCCCCGTGTTGCGCTCCAGCACCAGGATTGCCCCGATACCGCGGCGGCTGAGGTCGATCACACCCTTCTCGATCTCGCTCAGGTGCGAGGTCTCCTCGAAGCGGATCAGGCGGCGGAACAGCGCGCTGTTTCCCATCTGGGTGAGGGCCTTGCGGAGTTCCGGCTGGAAGAGGATCAGGAAGGCAACCACCCACACCGTCCGCAGCGAGGTAAGGATCCAGTTGAGCGCGCTCAGGTGCACAAGCTCCGCTATGGCTGTCAGCACAAGGATCGCAACCAGCCCGAAGAACATCTGGCCGGCACGGGTGCCGCGCGCGAGGAGAATCAGGTGGTAGAAGAGAAATGCCACCAGCAGAACGTCGACAACGTCCAGCAGCCAGCGGAACCCCTGCAGATTCATCTCATCCCTCCCTGCACCGGCGCACACCATTCATGAAGCTCGTGACAGGGCGCCTGTGTCGCAGCAGATGATTCATGAACAGTCCGCGCTGGATGAACACTATAGAATAGTCACGGCATCAGCGCATCAGGGAGTTGTCCTCAGCGCGTCGATTATACGGATCGCCCGCACGGTGGCCTGTACGTCATGGGCCCTGACGACGTGCGCTCCAGCCAGGGCGGCGGCGCAGTGGGCGGCCAGACTTCCCTCCAGCCTGTCTTCGGCCCCGGCCCCCAGGATTGTCCCGATGAAGCTCTTCCTCGATGCGCCGATCAGAACCGGGTATCCCAGTGCTGCGAAATCCGGAATGCGGCGGATCAGTTCGCAGTTGTGCGCGACTGTCTTGCCGAATCCGATTCCCGGATCCAGCAGGATCCCGTCCCTGCCGACACCCCGGGACTCCGCGGCAGCCGCGGCGTCTCTCAGGAAGCCGCCGACCTCGCCCGGCAGATCATCGTAGTGCGGGGCAGCCTGCATCGTTCGGGGCCTGCCCTGCATGTGCATCAGGATCATGGCGGCGCCGTAACGGGCAGCCAGGTCCGCCAGCTCAGGCGCGTACTGAAGGCCGCTCACATCGTTCA
Source organism: uncultured bacterium (assembly GCA_964636385.1). Taxonomy (GTDB): domain Bacteria; phylum Eisenbacteria; class RBG-16-71-46; order CAIMUX01; family CAIMUX01; genus CAZWSC01. Next base: position 39,359 of record CAZWSC010000029.1, on the reverse strand, counting down.
GTATCACCGCCCCGGCATCCAGCGCCCGGCGCGCCACCCCAGGCTTGGTGGTGTCCACCGACACAGCAAGCCGTACCCGGCGGCGGGCAAGGTCCAGGGCGGGAGCGATGCGGCGCCACTCCTCCTCCTCCCCGACCGGGGCGGCGCCAGGCCTTGTGCTCTCACCGCCGATGTCGACCCAGTCCGCCCCCTCTGCCTCGATCTCCTCCAGGCGCCGTGCGAGCGCATCGCCGGCCAGGTGCCTCCCGCCGTCGAAGAAGGAGTCCGGAGTGCAGTTGAGAATCGCCTGGACCAACGTCCGCTCTCCCAGGGCAATTCGATGAGAGCCGGCACACAGGGTGAACAACCTCCTTGCTGGCGGAAAGAGAGAAGCCCCGGACCCTCCCGTGGGAGCGGAGGAATCGTCCGGGGACTTCATGTGATTGGTCACGGACCGGCTCAAGCCGGCGCGCCGCCGGGATTCGGATCCAGAAGCGGCTTCTTCCTCTCGTCCCGGGCAGGAGAGGGATCCGGCCCGGGCTCGTCCGGCAGTTCATCAGGCGGAAGGGGATCGAGAGGCTCGTCGTTCATGATCCGCCCGATGTCATCGCTGTCCAGCACCTCCCGCTCCAGCAGGGCCTGGGCAAGGGCGTGCAGCCGCTGCGTGTTCTCCAGGATGAGGGCCCTGGCCTTCTCGTACGAACCATGCACGAGGCTGCGCACCTCCTCGTCTATCAGCTCGGCTGTCTTCTCGCTGTAATCCTTCTGCTGGGAGATCTCCTTGCCCAGGAAGATCATCTCGTCCCGCTTGCCGAACTGCAGCGGCCCGAGCTTCTCGCTCATCCCAAGCTCGCAGACCATCGCCCGGGCCATCTGTGTAACCTTGCGGATGTCGCTGCTTGCCCCGCTGGTCAGCTGCCCGAAGACGACCTCCTCGGCCGCGCGGCCACCCATGGTCATGCACATGGTCGCCAGGAAGTAATTCCTGCTGCGCGTATGCTTGTCGTCCGTGGGCAGCGAGTGCGTTACACCGAGGGCCCTGCCCCTGGGTATGACGGAGACCTTGTACACCGGATCCGCGTCGGGAAGCAGCCATCCCACCAGCGCGTGGCCGGCCTCGTGATAGGCGGTTGAGCGCTTCTCCTCATCGGAGAGGATCAGGCTCTTGCGCTCGCTGCCCATCATGACCTTGTCCTTCGCCTCCTCGAGGTCCCGCATGTTGATCCTCTTGTGGTTCTTCCGTGCGGCGAGGAGGGCCGCCTCGTTGACGAGGTTGGCGAGATCGGCGCCGGCCATGCCGGGTGTTCCGCGGGCGATTACCTCCAGTTTCACATCCTCAGCCAGCGGTTTGCCGCGGGCGTGCACGCGCAGGATCCCTTCGCGTCCCCGGACATCGGGCCAGTCCACCACTATCTGCCGGTCGAACCGCCCCGGCCGCAGGAGCGCAGGATCCAGAACGTCCGGACGGTTGGTGGCCGCCAGCAGGATGACCCCGTCGTTCGACTCGAATCCGTCCATCTCCACGAGGAGCTGGTTCAGGGTCTGCTCCCTCTCGTCGTGTCCGCCTCCCAGGCCCGCGCCACGGTGACGGCCGACGGCATCGATCTCATCGATGAAGACGATGCACGGGGCGTTCTTCTTCCCCTGGTCGAACAGGTCGCGGACCCTCGATGCTCCGACGCCAACGAACATCCCCACGAAGTCGCTGCCGCTCATGCTGAAGAACGGCACACCCGCCTCTCCGGCCACTGCCTTGGCCAGGAGCGTCTTACCCGTGCCCGGGGGACCGAGGAGCAGCGCGCCCTTGGGGATCCGCCCACCGAGCGTCTGGAACTTCTTCGGATCGCGCAGGAACTCGATTACCTCCTGCAGCTCCTCCTTCGCTTCATCAGCGCCGGCCACGTCGCGGAAGGTGACGCTGACCTGGTTTTCGCTGAGCAGCTTGGCCTTGGACTTGCCGAACTTGAGCGCCGCCGACCCGCCCGACTGCATCTGGCGTATGAAGAAGATCCAGATGAAGAGCAGGAAAAGCACGGGAATCCACCAGGAGAAGAAGAGCGTGAACCAGGGGGTGGAATCAGGCTTCGATCGGATCGACGCATCCGGGTTCTTCTCGAGAATGGCCTCCGGAAGACCGGGATCCTCGGCTGTCAGGTAGACACGGAACTTGCGGAACGGGTTCCTTGCCTTCTCGGAGATAATCTCGTGTTTCGTCTCGCCGCGAACCTCGCGGTTCACCACCGTGACTTCATGGATGTTGCCGTCAGCGATCAGGCGCCGGAACTCGGTGTAGCTGATCTCCACGTCGCTCCCGCGCGATCCGATCACGTACTGCACCAGTACCACCGCCAGCAGGGCGAGCAGGAGCCAGAATGTAAACGTGCGGAACTGCCTTCCACCCTGCGGAGGCCCAGGTGGCCGGCGCGGCCCCCTGTTGCGCGGATCGCCCGGAGGAGGGGGCGGCGCCTGGCGGCTGTCTCGATTGTCCTGCAACTTCATCCTTGTCTGTCTCCGGGTTTGTGTCCGGGTTCGGGTCCGGGATCTTGTGACGGTTCCATCAGGCCGATAAACGGCAGGTTGCGGTAATTCTCCCTGTAGTCTAGCCCGTACCCGATCACAAACTCATCATCCACTTCGAAGCCGGTTTCATCCAGGGGCACATCCAGGTTGGCCCCGGCGGGACGTACCATGGCGCAGTATCGCAGGGACCTCGGTGCATGCAGGCGCAGGAAACGGTCCACGTACTCTACCTTCGTTCCTCTCGCCCTTACGCCTTCGACCACTACAACATCCCGGTTCCTGATGCTGCCCCGCAGGTCGTGCATTACGCGCACTTCGGTCGGATCCTTCTGAGCCGGATCGTACCGGGACACCTTGAGAAAATCGATCTCATGCTGGCCCCTGTACTCCCGGATCAGGTCGGCGAGGAATACAAACCCTCCATGAAGAAGGCAGACAAACACAGGGCAAGTGCCGCCAAGGCTCTTCTCCAACGATCCCGCCATCTCCTCAACGCGCCCACGGATCTCATCGGCAGTCCTCAGCACTCTGACCGAGCAGCAGGACAGCCGTACCAGGTCTCCGTGTTCCAGGCTCATTCTCCTCCATCTTCCTCACTGAGCAGATGCAGAAACCGGACCTCCCGGCGGTCCAGACGCGCCTCAATTCCGGACGGGAAGGCAAAGGACGCCGGCCCGCCTCGGCGAAGGGAGCGGGCCATGTTCGCGATGGGGGCTCGCTTCAGGTCCCGGGCGGTGCCGCGCATATGCCTGACGGCACTCCGCAGAACCTCTTCCGCAACCGCCCGATCATACCCGGCCAGAAGGTGACGATCAAGGCGGATAGCGCGGGGCGTGTGCTGGATGCAAACCTCGGTCCACGCTTCGCGGGCCAGCAGGGCGATATGCCTCTTCAAGGGCCGCATTGCCCGTGCGGTCCGCGCCAGCACCTGCACGACAGAAGCGTTCAGCCCTTCCTCGAGAGCCGGTATGACACTGTTGCGCAGAAGATTGCGGGCGAACCTGTTGTCCAGGTTCGTCGGGTCTTCGATCCATTCGAGGCCGCACCGCTCCGCATATGCACGCAGCTGACGACGGCGCACCCCGAGCAGCGGCCGCAGCCGTGGTCGGCGACACCGGGCCATTCCAGACAGGCCGCGGAACGAACTCCCGCGGAGCAGGTTCAGAAGGACCGTCTCGGCCTGATCATCCATCGTGTGCCCCAGCAGGATCCAGTCAGCGCCGTGACGGCCGGCCATCCCCCGAAGTGCGCGCCGCCTCAGCACGCGGGCCGGCTCCTCAGGCGACCGCGACCTGAGCGCACTCCAGCACTCCGGCGGGATTCGGTACGTCTCGGCCTTCACTCCCATACCTGAACAGATAGCCATCACCCGGGATGCATCGTCTGCGGACTCGGGCCGGAGGGAATGGTCGACATGGCCGGCGACAAGGTTCCAGGAGCGTCCCGCAGCCTCGCCCACACACAGGTGAAGCAGCGCAACGGAATCGCAACCGCCGGAGACAGCCACGAGCAGCGTCGACCCGTCCCGAACGCCCGCTGCCTTCAGGGCATGCCGGAACCGGGCACGAACCTGGAAGTCCTCCTTGCCTGGGGAGTCTGCGCTCATCTCCTGTACCGGGGGAAAGGGTGTGGCGGCGCACGGACTTGAACCGCGGACCGACTGATTATGATTCAGTTGCTCTACCGACTGAGCTACGCCGCCACCTGGAACATCGGGAGAGGGCAATGATAGACCACATCACCCACGGACTGTCAAGACCATGTTGAGCCTCCTTGACCCCCCAACAGGCCTTGGATATACTGCCGCAGTCAGCCGGGGGACAGCATTGGATCCCGGCCCCGCCAGTGCCGCTTCGGCCGTTCTGGGGGATGTGTGGGGAGGGAGCGGGGCCGTTCCCATCTATCCAGAGGAGAGATTGAGCTCATGAGGTGGACCAGCCTGGTTCGTGCGGCCGCCGCAGTGGCTGCAATTGCCGTCTTCGCCGTGCCCGCACTTTCGCAGGGAAGGGCCTCGGACTTCTTCGTGGACGAAGAAGCAGATCGGGCATCGAGGGTCTTTCAGCCCCTGAGGGACTTCAGCGCGATGGGCGCGAGCATGGGGGTGATGAAGGTCTTTGGCGGCGATCTGGGCGAGAAGGCCGAGATCAGGGGCATCGGTCAGTCGGTCTTCCGCTACCGCTTCAACGAGAACTGGGTCGGAACGGGGGAGTTCGGACTCGGATGGAACAGCTTCGAAGCCGGGGGAGACACGGTTCTGACCTTCACCTTCGGCACCATAGGCGCCGCCAGGAAGTTCGCTTCGGCATTCTCAATGGACCTGCGGATGGGATTCGGAGCCGGCCTGTACCGTTGGAACTACAAGTACGACGGCAGAAGCGTCCGCGATCGTACCCCGGGCGAGCCGACTCATCAGTTCTACCGCGGCATTGACTTCGGCGGATACGTCGGGCTGGAGGGCGAGCGCCGCGTGACGCGCCACGTCACGCTGCTGGGGATGCTGCAGCATCACTATGTGATGACCGCCGACAAGGACAGGTTCCGGTCTCTCTTCGACAAGGATCACTCCTTCCTAAGCTTCCGCATCGGGGCCGCATACCACTTCTCCCCATACGAAGGGATGCTTTGGGAGCGAACCGGACGGACCAGGATCCGTCTGGAGTCGGGCAGGGAAGGGAGGTAGGCGGTTCGCCTCAATGCGCCATGACTCCGAAGCGCATTGAGGGTAACGGTCCAGGAGTCCGGAGGGCGCTTCCGGGAAGGGATGATCCCATGATGCGCACCCATGCGTCCGAGCTGCCTCTCATAACGGCCGGAGCAACGCTTCCGGCCGTTCGTCTATCTTCCAATCAGGAGGGGAAATGGAGATGAAGGATCGGGTGATTGGCCAGGCTCTTACCTTCGACGACATCCTCCTTGTGCCTGCCCGATCTGACGTGCTTCCGGCGGAAGTGGACCTAGGCGTGGAGCTTACGAAGCGGCTGCACCTCAACGTGCCTCTCCTCTCAGCAGCGATGGATACCGTCACCGAGTCGAGGCTGGCAATAGCCATGGCGCGGGCGGGTGGTATCGGGATCATCCACAAGAACCTGAGCATCGAGGAGCAGGCGGGCGAAGTAGACAAGGTCAAGAGATCGGAGAGCGGCATGATCGCCGATCCGATCACCCTGCCCCCGGATCTGCTGGTGGGAGACGCCCTGGCCGTGATGGAGAAGTACCGGGTCTCAGGGGTCCCGATCACCAGGGAGGGAAAGCTGGTCGGGATCCTCACCAACCGGGATCTCCGCTTCAACCCCGATCCCAATATCCCCATAGAGCGCCTGATGACGAAGACTGGACTCGTCACGGTTCCGGTCGGCACCACCCTGGAAGAGGCAAAGAAGATTCTTCATGAGAACCGGATTGAGAAGCTGCCGGTGGTGGATGAGAACGGGCACCTTCGGGGGCTGATCACGGTCAAGGACATCATGAAGAAGATCCGCTACCCCAATGCCTGCGTCGACGAAAAAGGCCGCCTGCGCGTTGGCGCCGCGATAGGAATTGCCGGCGACTACGGGGAACGTGCTCAGGAGCTTGCGGCAAAGGGTGCGGATCTGCTCGTGCTGGACAGCGCCCACGGCCACTCGAGTCGCGTGCTCGACTGCCTGAAGAGTGTCCGGAGCATCCTGCCGGATGTAGACCTGGTTTGCGGCAATGTCGCGACCACAGAGGCGACCGCCGAACTATGCAACCTCGGCGCCGATGTCATCAAGGTCGGCATGGGGCCGGGCGCGATATGCACCACCCGCGTGATCGCCGGCATCGGCGTGCCGCAGGTCACCGCAATCTTCGACTGCGCCACCGAGGCGGAAAAGCACGGCAGGCGGATCATCGCCGATGGGGGGATCCGCTACTCGGGCGACATCAGCAAGGCGATTGCCGCCGGGGCCTCGGCCGTGATGATCGGTTCCCTGTTCGCCGGAACAGAGGAGAGCCCGGGCGACACCATCCTCTATCAGGGGCGGTCGTACAAGCTTTACCGCGGGATGGGTTCCATCGGCGCCATGCAGAGGGGAAGCCGGGACAGGTACTTCCAGATGGACAGCCGGCTGGAGATGGCGAACGGAGAGAAGAAACTGGTCGCGGAGGGGATAGAGGGCCGGGTCCCGTACAAGGGGACCCTGACCGCGGTCGCATTCCAGCTCATGGGAGGTCTGCGCGCCGGGATGGGATACTGCGGAGTGCGAACCATCGATGAGATGCGAACACGGACGAGGTTCATCCGCGTTACGGAGGCAGGCGTGCGCGAGAGCCATCCGCACGACGTGACGATCACCCAGGAGGCACCCAACTACAAGGGTGAGTAGGGCCGGAACTCCCCTTTGTCCATGACGATGATCCTCAGGTCAAACTCCCCCTCCGCCACCTCAAGAGACGCCCCCTGCTGGTTGTACGCAGTGAACGAGAAGGTGCCCGAGACCCTGTCATCAGTGAGGGTCGCAACTCTGACAGTCCCCTGCGCGCGGCTGTCGATGGTCGAGTAGACTGCCGTGTCCCCGAGATACTGTACACGCGCGAAGTTGTCATAGTTGGAAGCGCCTCCCAGCTGGAAGGCACCCTGCGACGGCTGCGCGATGATGATCATCACACTGGCGGATGAGCTCCCGTAGGTCCCCTGGCCGGTCAGGCTGAGTTCAGGGGTGTCGGGAGAACGGCCGGCAGCGGCCGACATGTTGGCCGACCACGATGTACCGCCGATAGTGGCAGACATGCTGCTCGGCGGAGGTCCCGGGCCGGTCGGCCCTCCGTCGTCATCGGCGCAGCCGGTCAGGAGACCTGTCACCAGCACGGCGCATAGAAAACACAGCAGAAGTTTCATCGACTCACCCCCCTGCGGGTTGACTCGGCCATGAAGAGAGCCTTACCAATCCCGAAACACCCGCCCATACTCCCAGCGCAGGCGCATCTCCACAAACCATCCCTCTTCCCGCCATTCTCCGGTCCGGTCAACCCTCGCCAGGAGCAGCGACGTCCCGAGCCGGCCCGGAATGCGGGTTCGCCAGCCTTGCCTGCTCCACACCAGGCTCACCGTCCGCTCGGTCTGTATCGGGCCTGTGATCCATCTCTTGTCGCGCTTCTGCATGCCTGTGAAACCGGCCTCTGCGCCGCGTACTCCGTCGATCAGCCCCCAGCGGATCTGCTCGAACTCCAGGCGCAGCCTTCCGGAGCGTCCCATGGGTGGCGGCTGCAGGGCGAGGAAGAACGCATCCGCGTTCGGTCCGGCCCAGTGCCCGATCAGTTCCCCCTCGTGCAGCATCGCCCGTGTCGGGTCCTGGTCGTGGTGGAAGTAGACCTCCGGATCCAGGTGCACATACTCGCACTCAACGGCGGCCCCGCTCCAGCCGAACGGGTTCGCCCAGCGCAGGCCCGCAAGCTGCGCGAAGCTGGATATCTGCGAGTCGCGGCCGAAGGGGGCCGAGTCGCCGCTCACCAGCCGATTCAGCAGGAACTCACCGTGGATGTGAAAGGGAGGCATCTGCAGCGACAGGTCAACCCCGAGCACCTTCTTGTCATCAGTGCCGGACCTGTCGTAGATGTCCTGCGTGACGGCTACCAGGAACGAAACAGGGTTGAGATAGCCGAAATCGATCCCTCTCCCGCCGTACGCCGCCGCCTCGTACACCCCGATGCGGACCGGGCCCGGGGGCGAGAACTCGAACCTGTGTGCTGCGAAGTAGGCGTCGGTCTGCGGATACTCTCCGGGCGGGGATCCGGCGGAGGCACCAGCCTGCACTCGCCTGTCGGCAGGCGCAGGATCCACCCTGTCCGGCCCCCTGGCAGTCTGCGCGAAGAGTGATGCGCCCGACACGTACCGCGTGCGGAACGACAGGGAGATCCCGTCCATCGGAAAGGGGTTCTCGCTGAGGAAGAGCGTCCCCCTGCTTCCGGTTCCCCACCAGCGCTCCTCCCGTCCTAGACGCGCCTGGATCCAGGATGCCCCGATACCGACGGTGGCGCGGTGATTGCGTGCGCTGGGGTCCTGTGTGGTTCCGCGAAGGTCGCGCGGCATGTTGTCGACCCATCCCCGGTCGCACGGCTGGGGGCTGAGATGGCTGTAGTCCTCGTAGAAGCGGCTCTGTGCTGTGATCCGCTCACCCATTGCCGCATCCATGGAGATGAGGAACGCCTCCTCCCTCCGCTGGCGCCGGTCGATGTCGGGGAGAGAATCGACGCCCGCATAAGCGCCCTGGAAGGCCAGCCCCGCGGAAAGCTCCCAGGTGGTCGGCGGCAGATTGCGGCCGCCGGATCCACGGCCGTCATCGTCTGAAGAGAGCCCGGGGTCGCCGACGCACTCCAGGCCCCACTCCTCCAGCAAGGCGCACAGCCCCCGCAGCCTCGCGCGATCGCCGGATCCCAGGCCCCCTGCGCGAGAGTCTGCCATGACCACCCGCGCCATCTCCACAAGGCGCCCTCGTGTCATCGGACGCAGCTCCAGGCTGCCCCTCACAAGACCAAGCGCCCGGAAGTGTTCGAGGTGTTCGTAGACCGGGTGATCGGGTGGAACGGCGAGGAGCCCGGCCGCTCCCGGAGAAGCGAGGGCCGGGGACGCCATCGGGAGGCTCGCATACATGCCTGCGAGCAGCAGCGCCTTCAGGGTTCTGAAGCAGGTGGCCAATGCCAACACCTCCGACCAGCCAGTGATTCTCGGAAGGCCGTTGATCGCAGGGCCACGATACGTCCGCTGCCGGGGAGTATCCAGCCCGGACTTCCAGCCGGGGGGTGGGCTTCCGGGAGAGGAGATGTGGAGTGAGGTTGGCTGGACAGCACCGTGTTCGGACCCGGCTGAACCGGGAGTGGCGGGAGGGGTACGCACAAGTCCGGCGTCGGTAATCGCGCATCCTTTCCTCCGCACCTGGATGGATCGTCATCGTATGATTAGAAGCGTACAAGGCAAGTCCTGCCCGGCATGCCTGGGGCAACGGACCGGGTTCCATGCCGAAACAAACGGCTGTACGTTCAATCGGTGCAATGACTGCACCACGCTCTTCCAGATCCATGAGATGCGGTGCCGGTATCGTAACACCGAGCGTTGTTATGCCTCGGAGTTGGAGTACAGACCGGACAGGGATGTCACGACCGAGTCCATCCCGGGAAACCGTCACCTGTATGCATTGGTCGGAAAGCACTCAACAGCCGACATCCCCCGACTGCTGGACGTCGGTGCGGGCGATGACCCGCCAACTCGGCACCCTCTTGCTGCAGGGCCGGTATGTCGGCCTCGACAGGCCTGTCCTGCGCGCGCATGCGGCGGCGCCGACGGTCATGACATCGGCGCATCTCTGCTGTCATCACAGCCTCGTAACGGGCGGGACCGCACTACCTCTCCCTCAACGTCAGGAACAGCGTCAGCCAGTTCAGGATGTGCCGCGGCAGGAGGAAGTGTGCCCGCACGAGTTCCCTGCCCTGGGTGCCCATCATCTCCGCCAGGTGGGGCCGGTTGAGCAGATACCTCAGGCGGTAGGCAAGCCCCTCCGGCGAGTGCACCAGGAATCCTGTCTGATGGTTGTAGATCTGCTGTGTGATACCACCCACCGCCCCGCCGATGACCGGACGACCCTTCCACAGACCTTCCGACACCGTAAGGCCAAACCCCTCCTTGACGGACTTCTGTACAACCACCGTCGCCACCCGCTGCAGGGCGTTGATCTCCGTGTTGCTGTCAGGCGGCAGGTTCAGTATGCGGATGTCCGGATCTCCGTCAGCCGCCTCGGTCACCTCCTGCAGGACCTGTGTGCCCTCCGGGTCGTCGTCGGCCGCACCACCGGCAAGGACCAGGATGCAGTCGTCCCTGCGTTTGACCATCCGAAACGCCCGGATAACGCCGACGGGATCCTTGAAGCGGTCGAACCGCGAGACCTGCACGATGAGCGGCCGCGACCGGTCCAGGTTGAAGCGGGAGAGGACTTCGTCCTCTTCCACCTGGCTGAGCGTGCGGTTCTTCTCGGCCAGGGGATCGATCGATGGGTGTATGAGATACTGGGGGTGGTCAAGATTTCTGGAGAACTGCGCCATTGAGAAGACACTGGCATCGTAGTTGGCCACGAATCTGCGAAGGAACATCCAATAGTGCCTGTTTGGCCTGGATGCATCGATGTGACACCGCCAGATCCAGGGGCAGGTCTTGGGAACGAAATCGATCAGGGCAGCCGGCTGCGGGTCGTGTATAAGCACGATGTCGGCATCGAGATTCAGCCTCTTTGCGTTATGCTCGTTGATCTCGAGGTAGGCCCGCTTCCTGGATTCGGTCAGCTCCTCGCGCGCCCCCTGAAGGGCGTTGTGCATCGACTTGGTCATGTCGAAGAACCCGGGGGTGCCTTCCATGACTTCCCAGCGGGTCTCTATCCCGAGCTGGTTGAACAGGGGAACGTGGCGCACCAGCATCTCCGCGACCCCGCCTCCGGTGCGGGTGGAGTTGACGAGCACGAGGCGCATCCCCTTGAGCCTCTCGGCCATCCTGCGGATCAGCGCTATTCTCTCCGCGCCCACAGCCTCGGCGTAGGCGTCGAGAGGAGGACCGTTGGGGGCAGGCGTGTTCATGGCATCCTCCTCCCGCTGTACTCGTCAAAGACACGCACGAGCCTGCGCCGCAGCTCCTCGAGGCTGTAGAAGTAGAAGTCGACCTGGCGCAGACCGGCAGCGATCGCATGTTCACCGAACTGCCCCTCTATCCAGAGCGTGAAGTCGTCAACGTCGTGGTCGCTGCCCCGCAGGCGCGCCTCGTGAAAGTGATAGTAGATGGAGGCGATATGCACCTCCGCAATGGCGTCGCGGAGCTCGGCCATTGTCCACACTTCGAGGCCGCTGGGCTGCGCCATGTAGTGCCCGCTCGCAAAGTGGAACTCAAAGCCGGGACGCACCCAGGGGACCATCGGGAGGTCTTCGGCGTGCTCCTCGATGATATCGACCAGAAGCTCTCGGGCCTCCTCGAGGTTCTCATGTGCGTAGGGATCGAGTGAAGAGAGTTTCTCGGCCAGGGCGTGGTCTTCCAGCGCCTCTCCCGCCCATCGGGCGAAGTCGTTCGGGTAGTCCGAGGCCTCGAACCTGGGGTTCATGTAGACAAGGTTCAGGTGCTGGTGCAGGACCTCGGTGTCCACGCCGCGCAGGATCTCCAGGAACTCACGCAGGTTGGACGCACGCAACCCTGTGGGCATGACGAGCCCGACATAGTCGGCAAAACGGAAAGGCTGCTGGGCCCTTCGCCTCCATCCCTTCGGCCTCATGTTTCACCTCCCTGAAGCGCCTCCCTGCGCCGGTGTGCGGCGGCGAGGACCTCACCCGACTCCGGCCTGCCGCACCGGCGAACACCGGACACAACGGCCCCGGCCTGCGGGGCGCTTCTACTTCTCCGGCTTGAGCTTCGCCTCCACTTCCTGCAGAAGGGCCCGCGAGCGCTCCACCGCGCAACTGCGCAGGTCTGTGGCCTTCCTGCGCGCCTCATCCGCCCATGCCTCGTCCGTGATCCCACCGAGGTTTATCACCACGTTAAGATAGGCACCTTCGGCACAGGTCTGCGCACACAGAGCCGCGACACCGGCGTCGGATATCGAGTTCGGGTTCCCCTTGTGCACCGATTGCCCGGCGAGATCCAGGACTTCGATCGCGCGCTCCAGCACCCTGAAGGGGACAAGAGTCGCCTCCTTCGTCGCATCCTGGATCGCCGTGTCACGGGCAGCCTTCTCCTCATCCGTCTTCCTTGGCAGCCTCATGCAGTCCATGACGCGGTTGAAGGCTGCTGTATCCTCGTCGACGGCGTGCAGGAACCAGTCCTTCAGCTCCTGGCCCTTCGGCGCCGCCTCGCACATCGCATCCCAGTTCTCCTCCAGCCCCTTCTTGCCGACGGTCAGGTTCGGCACCATCGCGCCCAGGGCCCCGCCAAGCGCTCCGCATAGAGCGGCAACGCTGCCGCCTCCCGGCGCCGGGGAATCGGTGGAGAGCTCGTCCGCGAATCCCCGAACCGTCATCTCCACCAGGGACCCGCGGGTATCGCGAATGGCGTACTCTATGATCTTCTTGTCAGCATCGAACGGGTACAGCTCCGACAGGCCCATGGAGCGAACTGCCGTACGGACGAGTTCGGCTTCCGGCACACCGGTCGACATCCCCTGTTTCCGCAGATAGTGCACCCCCGCCGCGATCATGGCCCGCAGCGGGATAAGGCCGACAAGCTCGCTGCCGGTTATGCGCACGCCCATGGCCGCCGCCTCCTCGCACGCGGCATCGAAGACCTCGTGAATCGGTGCGAGGTTCAGGTCGAGTATGTTGATCGTGACCTGTGCGCAGCCATACTCCTCGATTATCCATCCGGCTGCCTGCACCTTCTTGAAGCGCCCGGGGACGCGAAGCTTGGTCCCGTCCTTGTCAAGGACGATCCTTCCCTGCTCATCGCGCTTTACGCGGCCCGTCTCCCTCAGGCCGAACGCGATTTGCGTCGCCATCTTCCTGTTCCGCGTGTTGAGGTTCACATTGTAGGCAAGGAGGAAGTCGCGCACGCCCACCGCCGTCGCCCCTGCCCCGGGATTGAACTCGTTCGGACCGAAGTCGGGCGCCCAGTCGGGATCCTTGAGCCTCTCTGCCAGCCCTTCGTACTCGCCCACCCGGACACTGGTCGCAGAGTCCCGCTCGGGGCGGGAAGCGGCCTTTCCGTACAGAAAGACCGGGATGCCCAGCTCGCGTCCGACGCGCTCCCCGACGCGACGGGCGATCTCGACACAATCATCCATGGTGACACCGGAGACGGGAACGAAGGGACAGACATCGGCCGCTCCCATGCGGGGATGCTCGCCATGATGTCCGCGCATATCTATGAGTTCCGAGCCCTTCCGGATGGCGCGGAAGGCCGCCTCCTCGACCGCCTCTGGAGAACCGACGAAGGTGAAGACTGTCCGGTTGGTGGCAGCTCCCGGATCGACATCGAGCAGGGTGGCGCCATCCACGCCCCGGATCTCCGCCGCTATCGCATCCAGGACCGCCTGATCCTTCCCCTCGCTGAAATTCGGGACACACTCGACGAGCTTCTGCATAGAATCCTCTCCTGCCCCTGCGGTACCGTCAGCAGGCCGGGCGGCTTCCGACGCGGGCCGGCCGGCAACGCGATGTCCGTCCGGAGGCACAGCGTTCCGATCCCGTTGAGGCAAACTCAGGACGGGCGCCGGAGCCCTTCTCCGGTTCCGCCTGTGTCCTGCAAGCCGGGACAAGACCTGTGGCGCATTGTACCGAGGGGAGGTCGAAGTTGAAACAGTTGCTGAACACTGAATGGAGCAGACTGATGCGCAGATCTACGCCGTTCCTTACGGCGGCATGCATGGTCCTCGCATTGCTGGTGGCTGCAGGCGTCGTATCCTGCTCCAGGTCCGAAAGGCAGACCAGAACCAGGCCGGATGCACCAGGAGCGGTGCAGCATGGGGAAAAGTCTCTCCACGGAGAGGGGCCACACGTCCTGGAACCCGGCGACAGGATCGTCTGGAACTACGAGTCCACGCCCACGCCCGATCCGGGCATTGAACCCTCCTATCTGCTGAGATCCTTTGTATTCGAGAGGGGATCCTACTCCCTGAATGCAGAAGCGAGGGGCGTCCTGAAGGAACTGGCCGGGTTGATGGAGGAACGGCCACAGGTCGAACTGCTCCTGCTTTCCTTTTGTGACAAGGCCACCGAGAATGTGAATGCAGCGAACCTGGGATTGCAGCGCTCCAGGGCGGCAAGGGATGCCCTGGTCTCCCACGGGATCGCCAGGGATCGGATGAAGATGGCGACCTTCGGGGCAGCCCTCGCCAGGGCCGACGCGAATGAGCCGGTCGGGCAGGAGCGGGACCGACGGGTGGAAGTCTGGCTGATCACGGAGTGACGATGCGGCGATACCGTGCCTTTCACGGCGGGAAGAGGGAGGCCATCACATGAGAACCATGCTTGTGCCTGCAGCTGTTGCCGTACTTCTGATCACTTTTCTGGCCGGGTGTGCCCCCGGCCCCAACAAGCTGGCCAACAGCGCCGACGAAGACGGAGTCGTTGCGGGATTCTGGAGGGGTCTCTGGAACGGGATCATCTCCCCCATCACCTTCGTGATCTCGCTGTTCAAGAACAACGTCAGGATGTACAACGTTCACAACAACGGAGGCTGGTATGATTGCGGCTTTCTCCTGGGCGTGATCATAACATTCGGGAGCGGCGCGTCCTCGGGGAGACGCAGGCGGAGGTGACCCGGTAATGACCATGTACAAGCATCTCCTCCGGGTCCGCGGCCGCGCCGCGGCCACGGCGCTCTTCGCGCTGATCGCGGCCATGTTCGCAGCCCCGGTGCTGCAGGCGCCGGCATCACAGTCCGCCATCGCGCCAGCCGCCGACCGCGGCCTGCAGCCCCCCGTTGCCGAACCGCGCCCCCACCTGATCAGGGCGCCCCATGGGCATGCGAGGATCGATCCCTACTACTGGATGCGCGACCGGGAGGATGAGGAAGTCCTCGCATACCTCCATGCGGAGAACGGTTACTCCGACGCAGTAATGGCACACACGGAAGGCCTTCAGGAACAGCTCTTCCGGGAGTTCCGCGAACGGACCGTGGAGACCGATACATCCGTCCCCTACCTGCAGGGCGGTTACTGGTACTACTCGAGGTACGAGGAGGGTAGTGAGCACCCCGTCTACGCAAGGCGCAAGGGGACCATGGATGCCCCCGAAGAGATCATCCTGGATGCCAACGAACGCGCCCGGGACAAGCCTTACTACTACGTGCAGTGGCAGGTGAGCTCAGGTGAGGATATCCTGGCCTTTGCTGAAGACACCGTGGGGCGGAACATCGTCACGATCCGCTTCAGGGATCTGAGCACCGGCCGGTTACTGGATGACGTGATCACCGGCGTCTCCTGGAACATGGCCTGGGCAGAGGACAACCGGACCATCTTCTTTACCGCCCGCGACCCTGTCACACTCCGGATGAACCGCGTCTACCGCCACGTACTGGGCTCCGACCCCGCGGATGCGGAGCTGGTCTGGGAGGAGAAGGACGAGATCTTCTCGGCATCCGTGTACAAGACGAAGTCCCGGAAGTACATGGTGATCTGGTCATCCCACACGCTGACCGACGAGTTCCGCTTCGTCCGGGCCGACAGGCCGGGCGATCCCCTGCGTCTCTTCCTGCCCAGGGAGACCGACCACGAGCACTACATCGATCACGCGGGCGACCACTTCTACATACGCACCAACGACGGGGCGCAGGACTTCCGTCTCGCCCGGACGCCGGCGGATAGCACCGGCATGGAGTACTGGGAGGAGGTCATCCCGGGGCGGGACGGGGTGCTGGTCCAAGGCTTCGAGCTCTTCCAAGATCACCTGGCCGTACTGGAGCGGTCGGAAGGCCGGCTGGGCGTAAGGATACTGCCCCGCAACGGCGGGGAGGATCACACGGTCGACTTCGAGGAGGAAGCATACCGAGTCTCCTTCGGCGAGAACCACGAGTATGAAAGCACGCTCCTTCGCCTATCGTACGAGTCGATGGCTACACCATCATCCACCTACGACTACTGCATGGCCGGCCGCGAACTCACCCTCCTGAAGCGCGACGAGGTGCTGGGTGGATACGACCCCGGCCACTATCGCACGGTGCGGCTGAACGCGCCGGCCAGGGACGGCATGCGCGTACCGGTTACCCTGGTCTACCGCCGCGAACACAGGAGAGGCGAGCCTCAGCCGCTGCTGCTGTACGCATACGGCTCGTACGGCTCGAGCACGGATCCGTGGTTCTCCGTGGAGCGCCTGAGCCTGCTGGATCGCGGGATGATCTTCGCGATCGCCCATGTCCGCGGCGGACAGGAACTGGGACGCGCCTGGTACGATGACGGCAGAGTTCTCAACAAGATGAACTCGTTCACCGACTTCACCGATGCTGCTGTGCGCCTCGTGGAGGAGGGTTATACAACCCCAGGCCGGCTCTACGCCGACGGCATCAGCGCCGGGGGCCTCCTTGTGGGCGGGGCCGTCACAATGGCGCCGGATCTGTTCCACGGGGCCGTCTGCCGCGTCCCTTTCGTGGATGTGGTGACCACGATGCTGGACGAATCGATACCTCTCACCACCTTCGAGTACGACGAGTGGGGCAACCCGCAGGATCCCCTGTACTATTCGTACATGCTCTCCTACTCGCCGTATGACAACGTGACCGACCAGGTTTACCCGCACATGCTCGTGACCAGCGGACTGCACGACTCGCAGGTGCAGTTCTGGGAACCCACCAAGTGGGTGGCAAGGCTGCGCGCCGCGGATACCGGGGACAACCGGCTCCTTCTGCGGACCAACATGGATGCCGGGCACGGCGGGGCTGCCGGCCGGTACGGCCGCTGGCGCGAGATCGCGTTCGAGTATGCGTTCCTGCTGGACCTTGCGGGATTGGGAGGCGTCGCGCCTCGCGCTGAGTGACGGCCAGTGTCTCCGGCCCCCACTCAGATGCCCACCCGCCCTGTGATCGCCTGCCCCCTTGGCGGTCCCGCACGGTGCGCGCCCGCCCGTCCTACCCGTGCCGCTCCCGCAGAGTTCGGGCAGCCTTCACCATTGCCCGCAGCTTCGCCGCTGCGGTCTCCTCATCGTTCACGCAGCGGTTGGCGAAACACCCGAATCCGCAGTCCGGGTTCAGGAAGATCTGCTCCGGACTGAAGTAGCGGAGCGCCTCCTCTGCACGCGCCACGATTGTCCCGGGATCCTCCACCGTGGCAGTACGCGGGTTGACGCACCCGAGCCCGAGTTCGCGGTCGCCCAGCGCCTCGCCCACAACCCGCAGTTCACCTGCCCGCGGGGTGGCGTACTCCAGAACGAACTGATCGACCTTCATCGCCGCAAAGGCCGGAACCAGTGCGCTGTAATCGCCTGTCAGGAGCACCTCCTCCTGGCGGCTCCAGTTGCCCCGGCACACGTGTAGCCCCGTGCGAACGCCCGTGATCCCCGCGGTCACGCGGTTGATCAGGTCAGCCGCGTAGGCAAGCTCGGCACCCGCATCACGGCGGGTGGCAAGCGTAGCTCACATGAATGTGCGGCGGTCGCAGTCCTCGCTCATGACGATCTCGGTGAGCACCGGCTCGTCGAACTGCACGAAGGCAGCGCCGTTGTCGCGCAACTCGGTCAGCTCATCCCGAAGGATGCGCACGACATCGTCGCCCATGTCGGTCTTGTCCGCATACCCGGCCTTCGAATAGGCGCCCACCCACATGGAGCGGGTCAGCAGATAAGGCCCCGGCAGGGTCACCTTCACCGGCTTGTCGGTCAACTGCCGGACGAAACGCAGCTCCTCGACCGCAAGTGGCTCGCGCCGCTCCAGCTTTCCGGTGCACGTCGGATTGCGGATGGCGGATGCGGGCACATCCAGCGTGGCCAGCATCTCCTCGAACGCAGCCTTGTCCTCGACCGTGTCGAGCATCTCCGCAAGCGACATCAGGCGCGTGCCCTCGAGCTTGTCCGTGACGAACGAGTAGAAGTTATCCCTGCGCATCTCCCCATCGACGACGATGTCGACGCCCGCCTCGACCTGGGTTTCCACGCAGCGACGGACCTCCTGATCGGCGAAGGTCTCGAAGTCTGATCGGGTCATCCGCCCCTGCTGCCTGTCCCGCAGGGCGCGGAGAAGCTCCCTCGATCTGGGCCAGCTTCCCACCTGTGTAACCGTGAACATGTCAGGCCTCATATGACAGCCAGTGCGGCAGTCAGGTTGGTTGCCTTGCCGAGTGTCGCGGCGATCGGCGAGCGCCGGACCGTCTCTTCCCAGACTGCACGGACCAGGTCCGTGTCCGCGAACGTGGAGGCAAACAGCTTCACCTCGATGGACGCGAATGACGGATCGCCTTCCGACAGCCCGAGGTGTGCCATCACGTCGTTCAGTCTGCCGCGCGCCGTCAACTCGATGTCGTCAACTTCCAGGTTCGCCTGGCTGCAAGCCGTCGAGAATCCGGTCACCAGGTCGGCAGCCAGCGCGCCCAGCAGCGCCTCGACGGCCGACGGATGCGCATCCTTTTCCTCGAAACTTGCAGGCTGGCCCAGCGTCCACTGGAAGTTGCGGCAGTAGATCTTCGTGGCGAGATGCCCTCCGGCCCGGGCGCGCAGGCGCCACTCGTAGCTCCTGGCCCGCTCCGTGTCGGCTGCGAGCGCCTCGGCTTCAGCCTGAGCGGCCCTGCCGGCTCCCTTGCGCACGAAGAACCGCTTCTGCCGGGCTCCTTCGCCCGGAAGGGCGCCCAGGTACTCGTGGCCCACCATCCTGCACCAGGGTGGAAGATCATCCGTGACCGTCGACTCAACGCTGCGCAACTCCAGGATCCCCCCGGCCGGCACCTCCTGCATGTGCCTCCGGATCAGGAGCACAAGGCCGCTGCCACAGTCCAGATCCCCGCCGTCGAAGACGTGGTCGGGGCGCAGGCTCCCCAGATCCGTCACGGTCAATACCCCACCGAGGGGGAGCCGTTGCTCAGCCACTCGACCAGCGCCGCGCCACCGGCCGCCGAGGCGCCCTCGACCAGCATCTCCTCGGTGACACTGCGCTTCTTCATGCAGGGCGAGCAGACCAGGATCCTGCCGCCGTTGCCGGTGAACTTCTGGACCAGGTCCTTCAGGGGAGCAAACGGCTCGCCTTCGTTGATCTTGTCGACCTCGCCCTTAACCGCGGCCCAGATACCGTCTGCGCTCAGGAAGACCATTGTGTCCTTGTCGCTGCCCAGGGCGGCATTCGCCACCACGAAACCGAGGGTGGCCTTGTCGCCGTTGGTCCTGCACTCGGTAATGGTTACACAGAATGTGCTGCTCATGTACGTATCCTCCATTCCCTGTTGGACTGCCTGACTGAACTACCCGTCCCTCCTGCGGACGAGGTAGAATGGCGGCACAGCTTCGATGAGGGTGTGGCCCGTCATGCGGCACCATGCCGGAATCTCCACGGGTGCGCCGGCATCGCGGCTGGCGATCATGAGGACTGAGCCGGCGGGCAGTTCCCGCATCACCCCGACAAGGTCAATGATGAAGTCGCCGCAGCCCTGATCGACCGAGTCGTAGACTTCGTCGAACTCCCAGTGTCGTGGATATCCCGCCATGCGGCAGCCACCTCTGTTAGGCCTCTATGCGATACCTGCCCCGTCGTCTGTGCAGGTCCAAGACGTGAAACTGCGTCGAACCGGTTCACTTCGATCCTGTCAAACCATGAGATCACGCCATGGGGGAAGCGGCCCGGGGCCGGGTATATCTGGGGCGGGCGACGTACGAGATGGGTGGCTCGTCAGCAGCAGCCGGACAGAGCTTGCCGGTCACGGGCAGCGTCCTTCCCGTGAACTCAGGTGAAGCCGGTGTGACGTTTGTGGATCATGCTGACTCCCTGGCCCGGACGCTTCACGATGGCTCGTCACGAGTCTCATGAATGGCCGGGTTCGATCCATCCGCCGTCGTGCGGACTCACAATCTGACCGCATGGGAAGCCTGGGTGTCAAGGCGGATTCTGACCCGGTGCGGGAGGGCCGGTCCTTGCGGCAGACGCCACGCGATCGGTAGTATCGCACGATCGGCAGCATCGCACGATCGGTACACTCCACACCTGATGAACCCGGGAGACCGCCATGGACCGCCTGTTCCGGCCCCTGCAGGAAAAGATTGCAGGGGATGTGTACACCCCCGACCAGATGACCGATGAGCACCGCACCAACTACGGGCACATCTTCCACTCCACCCCCAGGTTCCTTGTCCTCCCGAAGACCGCGGACGATGTCGCGGCTGTAGTCCGTTTCGCCCGGGAGAACGGGCTGTCCGTCTCGACAAGGGGAGCGGCCCACAGCCAGAGTCAGCTTGGTATCAGCGACGGCGGGATCCTCCTGGACATGAAGTCGTTGAACCGGGTTCTGTCAGTCGATCCCGAGAGCGGGACTGCTGATGTAGAGGCCGGTGTGATATGGCGCGACCTTGTTCACCACCTTGTTCGCTGGAATCTCCAGCCACGGGTCCTTACGAACAACCTTGGGGTTACTGTCGGCGGCACCCTGTCGATGGCCGGCATCGGGATCTCCTCCTTCAAGTACGGCAGCCAGGGCGACAACGTCGTGGAGATGGACGTGGTGACCGGCACGGGCGATACGGTCACATGCGGGCCGGAACGCCACGGCGACCTCTTCTGGTCGGTGATCGCCGGCCTTGGTCAGTGCGGCATCATCACGCGGGCAAGGCTGAGCCTGCGAAGAGTGAAGGAGATGACACGCACATACTATCTCCTCTACGACGATCTGCAGCGCTTCATGGACGACAGCCTGAGCGCGATGGACTCCGGCAGGTGGGACTTCATCGAGAGCTGGTGCGCCCCCTGCCCGCAGGGGACGAAGCCTGTATCAGGCAGGCGGCAGGTCTTCGCGCGCTGGTTCTACCCCTTTCACGCCACAGTGGAGTTCGATCCCGGCTCCCCTCCCGATGATGCGGCCATGTTGAGCGGCCTGCGGCCGTATGACAATGTGTACACGGACGACATCCCGTCGATCGACTTCGCGGAGCGGATGGTACCCGTGTTCGAACTGTGGCGGCGCGCGGGGACCTGGGAGCACATACACCCCTGGATGGAGGTGGTGATGCCGTGGGAGACCGCGGCCGATTACATGCACCAGGTTCTCGTGGACCTGCCACCGGCTGTCATGGTGGGCGGTCATGTCCTCCTGTGGCCGGCAAAAGGAAAAGTCTCGAACTCCCGCCTCTTCATGCGGCCTGACGGAGAGAACCTCGTCGGATTCGGGATACTTCCCGCAGTCCCGCCCAGGTTCTGGGACCAGATGCGGCCGATCCTCGAGAGCGCGAGCCTTCTGGGCACGGCAATGGGAGGCAAGCGCTACCTCTCCGGGTACGTCGACTTCGACCAGGCGCAGTGGCGCGAGCACTACGGCCCGATGTGGGAGTACTTCTACAACATGAAGAAGCAGTACGACCCGGACGGCATCCTGAACCGCGGCTTCGTCAGATTCGGAACGCCGGGAGGAGAACGGAAGCAGGACTGAGCCGGGCCGGCGGGTCGGAGTTGATGGCGGTGCGTTTTGGCTCTGGCAGAACCGAATCCCCGGGAGAACAATATGGGGCTCTTCCGGCTTTCGTGTGGCCAGCTTTGCTGACGGATCGTGATGATGGTAGGTTCCCGCCCGGCGAGTGCCCGGGGAGGAACCGATCATGGACGACAAGAATCTGTATGCGCAGTTGCTTGGCTTGACGGCGCCGTGGGGGATCGAGAGGGTGGAACTGAAGCTCACCGAGGGAGAGGTTCACCTCTTCGTTGCCCT
Source organism: uncultured bacterium (assembly GCA_964636385.1). Lineage (GTDB taxonomy): Bacteria > Eisenbacteria > RBG-16-71-46 > CAIMUX01 > CAIMUX01 > CAZWSC01. The sequence goes on along the minus strand of CAZWSC010000029.1, from coordinate 17,562 downwards.
GCCTGCGAAGGAACTCTGGGTCTGTCCGGAGTGTCTGGAACGAGCCCCCATCCACGACCACCGGGAACGGACCTGGCGCCACCTCGACACCTTCCAGTACCGGACAATTCTCCATGCCCGCATCCCTCGCCTGAAGTGTCCGAACCACGGCATCAGGCAGATTCGCGTCCCGTGGGCCGAGGACAACTCCCGGTTCACCGCCCTCTTTAAAGCTCTGGCGATCGACTGGATGAAGCTGGCCTCCATCTCGGCTGTCGCCGGGCAACTTCATCTCAGCTGGGACGAGGCCGCCGGCATCCAGGAACGAGCCGTTCGTCGAGGGCTGGCTCGTCGCAAAGCAGAGCCGGTCCGCTACCTCGGCATCGACGAGACATCCTTCCGGCGCCGGCACAGGTACGTGACCGTCGTCTCCGACCTCGAGAAGTCTCGCGTCCTTTTCGTGGCAGAGGATCGCAAGCACGAGAGCCTCGATCTGGTCCGTCGGCGAGAACACAAGACTCTCCGTGCCGAGGGTCGTGATTGGCTGAAGGGAACCAAACACGACTGGCTTCGCAACCCCAACCGATTCAGCCTCACTGAATGGCGTCAGTTCCTTCGCCTGGCCCGGCGGAATGATCTCAAGACGGCGCGAGCCTGGTCTCTCAAAGAGGAGTTCATGCGGTTCTGGGACTACCGCTACCGCGGTGCCGCCGATCGGCACTTCCGCAGCTGGTACGCCTGGGCTATCCGCAGTCGCCTCGAGCCGGTCAAGCGGGTCGCCCGGATGATCGCCCGGTACTACGAGAACATCGCCACCTACTTCAAACACCCGATCACAAACGCCGCTGCTGAAGGCCTGAATGCCGCTATCCAGCGCGTCAAGGGTATGGCTCGGGGCTTCCGAAACCCCAGGCGCTTCAAGATGGCCATCTACTTCCATTGCGGCGGCCTCGACCTATACCCGTGTACAACCATGTTCACCCAATGAAATCAGCCACACGATTCCCGGAAGAGCCCAAAAACATATTCCAAACTGGCCGGAATCACGTAATCTGGTCTCCGAACAAATCGGGGCGATTCAAGGAGGTGAACGATGATCCGTGGAGGAGGGAAGCTGAGCTTCCTGGCGGTCGTGTTGATGCTTGGTGTCTATCTGCTGACGGGATGCGGGGACGATGACGATGGTAGCCCGACCGCGCCTGGGCCGGGCCAGGGTCCGGAGGGGTTTGTCCACATCCAGCCCGGCACCTTCACCATGGGCAGCCCGGGTGATGAGCCCGGACGCGATTCCGATGAGACCCAACACCAGGTCACCGTGACCAAGGCCTTCTACATCTCCGACCACGAGGTCACCCAGGCCGAGTGGGAAGCGGTCATGGGGTGGAACGACTCGTACTTCAGTGGCGACAGTCGGCCAGTGGAACAAGTAACCTGGTTCGATTGCATCGACTTCTGCAACAAGAAGTCCCAGTCCGAGGGGCTGACCCCGGCCTACACCCTGACCAGCGCCTCGTACAGCGGGGACCACATCACCTCGGCCACAGTAACCTGGAACCAGAACGCCAACGGGTACCGGCTTCCCACCGAGGCCGAGTGGGAGTACGCCTGTCGGGCGGGGAGCACGACGGCCTTCTGCAACGGCGCCATCACCGAGCTCTACTGCGGGATCGACCCGAATCTGACCATGGTGGGCTGGTACTGCGGCAGCGAGACCAATGTCGTGATGGGCAAGAGCCCAAACGCCTGGAACCTGTTTGACATGCATGGGAGTGTCTTTGAGTGGTGCTGGGACTGGTATGGGTCCTACTCGGGGCCGGACACGGATCCGACCGGGCCTGCTTCCGGCTCGTTCCGGGTTCTTCGGGGTGGGAGCTGGGACAACTACGCGCGGTACTGCCGCTCGGCGTATCGCTACAGCAACCCCCCGGGCGACTGGCTCTACAGCGTCGGCTTTCGTCTCTCGAGGACGGCTCCGTAACGGGTTGCCCTCGTACCGTCTTGCGGTTTGCGAATCAGACTGGGTTGGGGCCGTGGCGCGTCGGGCGTGAGGTCGGTTCGCCTATTCCCGGTACTCGCCGTTGGCACCGTACGAAACCATGCCGATGAGCCCCTTGAAGAGGTCGAGGACGCCAAAGACGACGGCACCCCACATGATGACGTAGATACCGCCGGGCTCGGCGGCGGTGTAGGTCGCTACGGTCACGGCCGTTCCGAAGGCCGCCCACAGCAGTCCTCCGAGCGCCTGTCGCTGGGCGCGATGATAAAGGGTGGTGTCGAGCTGCCCGGCCAGGCGCTGCCGCACCTGCGGAATGGGTCGGCGCTGATCAGCCTCCTGACGGACGTTCTCGACCAGCGCACTTGCCAGATCTTGCGCGTGGACCCTCTCCTTGACGACCCCCAGGATCTTGGCCTCATCCTCGGCTGCCTGGATCATATCGGCCACCCGGATGTGCAACTCGTCGATGATGCGCATCGGCTTCGAGTCCCCGGAGTACCTGGCCGGATGCACTCGGTCGACCGTTTCACCACGCGACTTTTCGTCCGCGGTCCAGTCTGCAACCACATTTCTCATCGCCATCGGTCCGGACATCGCTCACCTCCACGGTTCGATTCCCCTTGCGTTCATGCGCCCGACGGGCGCCACACCCAATACTGCCGAGGGGGGGAGTTCTCGTGAGCAGGGGCTCCAGGGCGCGCGCGGCAGTCCCAAGTAGTTGGGCGGTGTTCAACCCCCGGCACCCAAGTGGACCGACAGTGAGGCGTAACCCTTCAGGAACACAGCCTGCCAGGCCATTATCTAACCCCAATCCGGCATTCTTGGCCGCTCATGCCGATTTCTGGAAGCACGCTTCAATCCCTGGACTGCTTGGAAGGCGCAGGGTGGCGCCTTTGGCCAGCGTGAGGAGACGCCCGGCGACGGTGAGCCATTCGAATCGAGGGGTTTGGATGTTCTTGAGCGCGAGTGTATAGATCGACTTCATCGTCCGCCGCCGCGGGGAGGACTGTGGAGAAATCGGGGGCGCTATGGCAGGGCAACCCCTCGACCCGAATGAAATCGCCCCGGGCCGGTTCTCGACCCGGGGCGTCTGCTTCCGTTCGATTCCTCGCTTCTCGCCGGATTCGCAGCGGCCGGACGAAGCAGGCATGGCGCAGGCTACAAGGCTCTCCTGTAACCCAGAGAGAACTTGACCCTACCCGGTTCGGACTCCACGCCTCCCAAGTCGTCATCGTCGTATCCGTTCGTGGCGATGTAGACCAGGTCGAAGTCCAGACCATGCTTCCTGGATGAACCGAACATGACCTCGGAGCCGAATACGAGGTTCAGCCCGCTGTAGCTCTCGTACGCGTCCACAATCCCAGCGCTCCTCTGGATGATGGCGTTGGTACCGTAGAAGACCCCACACCGGGGGCGGAAGCCGCGATCCGGCGCGCCGAGGAAGTACTTCACACCAGCCGAGAAGCCCGGGCCGGCCACGATGGTGCTCCCCAGTCCAAAGGACCCCTTGAATCCCGACCCCAGATCGAGATCCAAGTTCGCCCCCAGCACGCCGTAGGGGATCCCGAACCCGACCCCGGAGTTGATCCGGCTGTGGCTCTGCTCGCTGGTCTGCGCATCGGCGGTCGTTCCTGCAACAGCCATCAGAATGGCAACGGCGATGATCATCTGCTTCTTCATGCCCCTCTCCTTTCGATCCATCCCCGCACCGGGCCTCCCCCGAGCGGGACATGCCTGAGAACTCGATCGACCCGCTCCTTCTAGGCGCGGGCGAGGGAGTTCTCGCGAGGAACCGAGAGGCGAGCTTAAGTTTGAAGGATGGCTGACCCGACTATGGTGCCCCCGATTCCCTTGGACACCCGATTGGCATGGGCTGAGCGGCGTCACAAGGGGATCGGAGGCGTCATGACGGAGGGGAAGGGTGGGAAGGGGAGTCGTCAGCCGATTGTCGTTGTGCTTCGACTCTGCGGACAGAGGATATCCAGAAGAGGAACAAGAGTCGTTTGGGGACACCCCGAGTTCTCGAGGGCTGCCTCCACAGAGCGGCTCCTGCTCCTCAGGACTGCCCACCAGAGATCGCACTCGCGGACGATCGTCGAGCCCTGGCTGCGGGCATTCTCCGTGGCTTCGTTGATGCACTGGTCATAACCCACGGTTGGCACGCGCCGACCGTCCCTGCGGCGTGTTGTCATGATGAGTCGGACCTCCTCCTCGAGGCCGGCTGCAGCAACGCCGGCTTCGTCCAGCAGCCGGGTTGAGATCTCGCCCCCGGCCCTCACGAGCCCGAAGAGCAGGTGAAGCGTCTCGAAGCGGGAGCTCGCCATAACACGGGCAAGTTCCGCAGCTTCGGCAAGGGCCAGGAGCACCGACGACTCGTACGGGGTCTCCATCGGAAGGACCATGCCCATCGGCGGGCGGAGTGCCGCGATGTCAAGGGCAACGAGTCTCCGGCAGGACGTCAGGTTTTCGCGTCCCTGACGGATCGCCTCATCGAACTCCGCCCTCCTGCTCCCTTCGCACACGGCCGTCGTCTCGATCAGGAGCAGATCCCCCCGCGCGGCAACCTGATCCAGGAATGCCGGGTCGCGGATGACCGGGTGAATGCGGGGTTGCGCCCTGAGCCACACTCCCAGGAATGCGTGTACTGGCACACCCTCGATGTCCAGCACCAGGAGCAGCAAGGGGGCCAGACCCATTCCCTCCAGGCATCCGGCGATCAGGAGCGTCAGGTCGATGCAGGTTGCTTCGCCGATACAGTCGCGCCGGTTGTGGAGGATCCTGTGCGGGGGCCGGATATCCTGGAAGACAGCGCCCGATGGATGGCGCGTTACCAGCGGCTCGGCATAGGTGATGAGGTGGTTGTCCGAGAGATGCCGGAAGATCCGTTCAAGCATGGAGACAGGCGCGTCGTGATCCGAGGATTGGCTCCTGTCCGGGGTCATCTTCCTTCCGCCGCCTGGCTTCCAAAGCCTGGACTCGGAGATGAGCGTCCGAACGATTCCGTCATGCTTCAGAACGCAGGCTGCGAGTGCAGGCAGGGCCGAAGAGAAGACCGGCCATTGCCAGGGGGCCAGAAGAAGGAGCGGAGCGGAGGTGTTGGCCGATCCTAGCTCGAGCCGAAGAGAGGCCTCTGCCGGCCTGACCATGCGCTCGAGGGCATCCCTGTCCAGATCCAGCGCGTCCACAGCAACCTCCGCCCCTTCACCAGGGCCGAGCTCGGGGATCCTGATCCGCCACCTGCCGGAAACTGCATCGATGTATGCGAACGCATCGGTTGCGGGCATCTCGCCGGGGGTGTCATTCCGGGCTGTGATCAGGGCGAGCGGACCCAGACCAGCATGGTGAAGCGCGAATGAGTAAGCTGTACAAGGTTCGGCTTCCAGGGTCATGCCCATGTTGCGGCAGTCAATGATCGACGTCTCCTCCGCTCAGCCCGGACTGCCCATCGACAGCCAGGGCCGGGGTGTGATGCCGCGTCCGGTGCAGATCAGTGGTTCCCGAGCGTGGCCAGCATCGGCCTTAGCTGCCTGAGAAGATTCCTGGCCTCCTCATAGTCTGGCGAGATTGCCAGGGCAGCCTGCAGACGCTCTTCGGCTTCGGCATATCTCCCGCGGTCCAGAAGGTCCAGACCGGCTGCATACTCCATCAGGGCCTTCAGACCTGCGTCCGCTTTCGATGGCGGCCGCGTGTAGACATCGCCCAAGTCGGCAACCACCAGCTTCGTCAGTTCATGCACGAGTTCGAAGACGTCACGCATCCTGCCATCCACGGTGCGGGTCTTGATTACGACTCCGGTCTCGGTCTCGACCAGCCTCACATCAATTCGCATCCTGTCGCCGATGCGCGTGAAGCTTCCCATCAGAAAACTCTGTGCACCCACCAGCCTTCCTGCCCTCGCCGCTGTTTCCAGGTCGATGGCGCCGGGCGGCATGTTGATCTCTTCCAACGCATAGTCCAGGCGTTCCCGTTCCACAACCCAGACTTCACTCGCGCCAACTATATCGGTGATGATTGCCTGTGCAAGTCCCAACCCGAGCGGTTCCATGGTGTGGTGCTCGGTAATGGACGTGTTCTCCAGCGGCACGACGGCGATCGATCTGATCCCCGGCGGCAAAGCGAGTGCCCCGCGATCCTTGAGGACCCCGAAGAAGACCTTGAGGAGGGGGGGGAACGCCGTGTCAGGACTCATCACGTATGAGTTATCGAGATCGAGAATGGCCTCAACCGCCTTGCGGGCGGCAATCGGCTCGGAGCAGGCGATGTGACACGCGCCCTTCAGTTCGAGCCCGCGTATGCGGTCCGGTATGGAAAGGTCCGGCAACGAGAGGTACTGCCCTAGACTGCCCGCAGCGGAAACGAAGCGGGCTTCGTAGAAGCACTCTGATGCCCTCCTGTAAAGCTCATCGGCGGACAACGTGTCCGCTGCGGATGGATTCTCCAGGTGGGGATCGGGCGTTGCGGCATGGGCGATGCACGCGCAGAGGACAAGGGCCGACAGCAACGCGGCCAGGCCGGCAGCCAGCGGTGGCGAGGGGCGATAGCTGAATGCATGAATCATGCTGTTTCTCCTGCAGGCGCTCAGACAGATGAGAAGGGACGCATGCGCTTCTTCCCAGTGGTCCGGTGTTCAGGTTGGCCTGCCCGTGTACTACCAGGCTTGAGCCGGAGTTCTCGTGGCAGCAAATCGGATTTCTACAGTGTCACCCTCGTCCGGGGGCGCCACCTGGTGCTCGGCTGGCACAAATGATAACCCATATTTGCGCAGAGAGATACGGTGCGTATGCGTCCCTCCGTGCAGGGGGAGCACGGCTGGCGCTCGAGTCTCCTGCTCGTGGCCGTCAAGGATAACCACACTACCGTGAGCGGCATCTCTGGCTCCAGTCAGAGCTATCCGCACGTAGGAGGGACCTGCCGGAATCAAAGGAGCGGGAGCTTCTGTGCGTTGCAGACAAGCCTCGGCTTCCCATGCTGGCCCCGGGGTGAACCTGGACGAGTCGGCTTCCGCGACCGCAGGAGCGGAATCCTGAAATGCGTCTCCTCTGCCGTCGTCGGCCTCCCTCCACGGGCCCCACCATAAGGCTAGAGCTGCAGTGGCGCCCGCAGCGATGGTCACGACGGCGATCCAGCGAATCGCCCATGGCCGTGATATCTCTTGCACCGATTCAGGCGGTGGTCCGGCAGGGGCGGCTAGTGTATGTAGAATCGCAGTGAGACGTTCCAGCACTTCAGCGGAAGATGAGGGTCGCCCCTCCGGCTCCTTCCTCAGGAGCTCCAGTATCAAATTGCACAGATCATCGGGCAGATCTGGCCGGATCGCCTTTGGCCCGCGAGGCTGCTCGTTCATCTGGCGATGTGTGACAATCTCCTGGTCCGGGCCGCAGAAGGGATGCCGTCCAGTGAATGCCTCATACAGGAGCAGTCCGAAGGAGTATAGATCCGATCTTGCATCCAGTTTCTCTCCACGCAACTGCTCCGGGCTCATGTATGCGACCGTACCTGGCGGCCTTGCCTCCTGAGGGCGTTCCCGACCAGCCATGAGGGCAATTCCGAAGTCGGCCAGAATCACCCTGCCATTCGTTTCGAGGAAGACGTTCTCCGGCTTCAGGTCGCGATGAAGAATGCCATGCTCGTGTGCGTGTTGCAGACCAGCGAGTACGCCACGGGCCACTTCAAGACTCTCCTGCAGCCGGCATGGGCCGTATCGCAATCTTTCGTCGAGGGTTCCGCCTTCGATGAACTCCTCGGCAAGCCATGCAATACGGTGTTCATCGCTGTGTCCTGCGTTGAACACCGTGATGACGTTGGGGTGCTTCAATGCAGCAAGCGCTCTGCACTCCTGCATGAAGAGGGCATAGACATCCCGGCCGTCTCTCTCGAGGTCGGGGAGCACCTTGATCGCTTCCTTGCGACCAAGACCCCGGTTGACTCCGGTGAAGATGGCGGCCATTCCGCCGACTGCGAAAAGTTCAAGGCAATCGTACTCATTCGAGAGGGAGGCCGAAACCCGGCGCTCCAGTTCGCGCCGTCCTTCCGTGGAGAGAGGCATCCCTTTTACAAGTCCAGGGTCATCGCCGCCGTCATCCCGACTCCCGTCAGATCGGATCCTGGGCGGTTGTTCAGTTCCCATGTCTGCCGGGTCAGGCTTCCCGCAGAGTACCGAGCCTGCAGTTCAACTCCCAGGCGGGGTGCTGCGATCCAGCGGCATCCCGCAATGATGTCGTGCCTCCGCGCCTTGCGCATGCCATCCTCATTGGCTTCGATGAACCTCATGCCTGATCCGACCCTGGCGGAGAATCGCGGCGTAATGGTCCGCCACATACCGGCATCGAAGTAGAACTCATCTCCCTGCATCCGCAGATTCCGGTCGGGAAGTACGCCGGTTCCGAGAACATGTGCCTGGCCGTATGTGATCCATGACGCCGATACCCAGCCGGATGTCATGGCCCAGCGGCGGCGAAGCAAGGTCTGAAGCTCGTATCGGTCACCGGTCTGATAGACATCGGATCCATCATGTCGGTCGACTGTGTAGAAGACAGTCCGGACATTCGTACGCAGAAGCCAGCGGGCGTAGCGGGTACCGCCCAAGTCGAAGCCCCCTGCCAGTGAGAGCCGGTTGCCGGGGTCATATGCCGGCCCGCCTCCTACTGCGTCATACGATCCTCTGAATGCGTATCCGATGCCCGAACCGATCGTAAGCCTGCCGGCACGGAAGGCATGTGAGAGGCCGAAGTCGACGCCGGATCCTTCTCCGAGGCGGCCTCCCGCGAACGTCATAATGCGTGAGCCCAGGACTTGGGCGAGTTGCGATTCCTCGGGTGAGAGGCCTGTGGTGCCGGTTGGGGCGTTCATGCCAAGACGGATGAGCCAGCGGTCGCCAACCCTGTATGCGACGCGGGCGCCGAGAGCCAGGGGGCAGGAGACAGCGGTCTTCCCGCCGCTGCAATCCGGTTCCATTCCTGCTGACACCCATCCGGTTCTGAGCTGAAGAGTCAGTCCCGGCTTCAGCTCGTAATCGCAGCCCAGGCGGGTTGTCCATTCGGATGCACGGACGGCTTCGTCGTCCGCCCGGTCCCAGCCCCATGTCTCGTAGGTGGTGTCCAGGCGCAGCCGCGCATCGGCCGCAGCGCTCCCCGCCACTGTGGTCATCAGCGCGAGGTAGAGAGAGAGTGGAACCGCAACGACAGATGCGAATCGGGCGGCTCTCTTGGCGATGCTGCGCGCACGGAACGCCCGGCGGGCTTGAGGATTGGGATTGTACACAGTGGCCAAACCAGCATCTCCTTCCCGTTGAAGGCAGCCTCAGTTTCGCGGGTCCGGAAGCGGGGGGGGGTCCGGAATGGTCGGAGCCGGAGTGTATGCCCCTTCTACCGGCTCAGGCGACCAGAAGTCCCCGCCGGTCATCTCGTCCGTGGCAGCCAGTCGGTCGGAATCGGCATCAAACGGATCCTCATCATGCGCCCAAGACTCGACACCAGGGGCAATCCGGTCCGGTTCCTTGGGCGACTCGGAGGGAACCGCCAGCAACGCCCGGTCGGCCATTTGGAAGCCCCGGTCCTGATCGAGCGCTTCCCTGTAAGCGAGTTCGGCCTCCCCGTACTCTCCCCTCCGCTCCGCCAGAAGCCCGCGGCCGTAGGAGAGGGCCGCCTGCAGGTTGCGTGTGGGGATCTCCCCGATGCTGCTTCGCTCGGCAGGCGACGGTTCTATGCCGAGCTTGGTCAGCAGCCCGAAGACGAGGCGCTTCTCGACCTGGAAGAAGCGATCGGTCTCTCCCTCCGCCGTTTCCGCCACAACGACCTCTCTGGTCCGGGAATCGATGATGCTGACATCGACCCGAACCCGGTCCTCGCCGGCCTGCAGGAGTGATCCGGCCACGAGCCTCCCGGCGCCGACCAGGCGCCCGATGCGCGGGCACGTTCCCGGCTCGAGCGCTTCCCCATCCCCGGCGAGATCCAACTCCTGAAGTATTGCGTCCATCTGCAGTCGTTCAACCAGCCTCAAGTGCCTGATCTTCGCGAGATCGGTGGCAAGCCACTCCGCCATTGCGGCCGCCAGCGGCCGGGTGGTCTCGGGTGTACCCGATGGCACGAAGGGCACGACGGCGAGAACCCGCTCGTCGAGGGTCTCCTGTGCAAGAAGGGCCTCATTACGGATCCGCTCCCGTGCCTGGTCGACCGCCATTGTGCGTGCAAGGAGATCCGCCCTCTGTCTGATCCTGCGCCCCATGGTGCTTTCGGGCAGCCATGAGGGGCGTTCATCCGAGTAACTCGTGTACGCGTTGACTGCGGCATCGTAATCGCCAAGCTGCTCGCAGGCGGCGCCCAGGTAGTAGTGCGTGACACCGTCGCCGGGGAGAGCTGAAAACGCCGTCTCCAGCCGGGCTCTCGCCTCCTCATGGCGGCCGGATCTGTATAAGGCCACTCCAAGATCCCTGACGCGCTCCCAGTCCTGCGGCCTGTCGGCCACTTCGGACTCCAGAAGGCTGACGGCTTCCTGGTAGTCTCCCCGGCCGAGGGCCGCCTGCCCGCCGCTCATCCGGTGGGCCGGAGTGCAGCAAAGGAAAAGCGCCGCGGCCGCGATGACGGTCACAGGCACCCAATGTACGGGGTCTGGTCCCCGGGTGTGTTCACGTTTCGGCAGTGTCAACTCCCCCTTCTCTGTCACGTGCGGCGGCGCTGCGGGCGTAGTTCCGCCCGACCGGCGTCCAGCAGGGGCTATGGATCCTTGGGAGGGGGATTGCCGCCGCCTTCGAGATCCACGCCGATGATCCAGCTTCCATCGTCCACGTTCAGGAACTCCGCCAGCAGGTAGTCCGCGCCCTCGACCTGTCGGAAGGACTCCCTGCGGAGCGGGTTCCCGTTCTCATGCATCAGCACTGCTTCGCCTGTCCTGCGGACCTTGTTCCTCAACGTTGCGGAGCAGCCGGCCACGCGGGCAATCACCTGGATGGCCGGCCGCGACGCGTCCACGATAACTTCGATCGGTACGCCAAGAGAGCTCTGTCCCTGCACATCGCCAATGGAAGCGGCCTCCGGAGAGATTCCGGCCGCTGCGCGAAGAGCCTCGCGGGCTGCCGGCACATCCCCCCTGGCGAGCATCTCGGCCGCGTCGATGCGGTGACGGTTCGCCTCGGGGGCCTGATCGGCATCGCCTATCCCCGAGTATGCCATGTTGAGGCTGAGCGACCCGCCGGTGTGAGCGGGGCAAAGGCTGTCAAGGAGTCCTGTTGCCGCGGCTGCAATTCTCTGCTTGCCGTCGAGGTATACCCGCAGAGCGAAGGCGAAGGTGCCGCCTTCTACAGAGTAGGCTTCGGGGGCATCTGAGGCGACAGCACAGACGGCCGGATCGGCAAGCCAGTCGACCAGGCTGTCCCAAGCGCCGTCGAAATCCTCGAGGACAACCCGGAGTGCGGCGAGTCGGTCTGCACATTTGCCGCACGTCGCTACATGACCAAGATCATCTATGGCTTCATCTTTAGGTACGGCCCCCTGGAGGAGCCTGACGAGTCGGTTCTGGTCAGGATGCATGGCGTTCCTTTCGTTGTCCGGGATCGAACCTCGATCCGGCTTGCCTAATCCCGGACATGCTACGCGCCACCATGCGAGTTCTCGTGACCCGGCGGCCAGGGGAGCGGGGATCTGGCCGCATCCGGGCCTCCCATGAGCGCTTCCCTTGTCCGCATCTTCACCCTCTCGGTCCAGTCGGCAACCGATTTGCGGGCGTCCTTGCCGAAGTACTGCTCCAGCGGCGAGCTTCCGACTACGGTCCCGGCCAGATGGCCGAACAGCGCGGCTGAGCGGCCGTCCCTGGCGAAGAGTTCCTTCCCCTTCAGACCCAGACGGTAGTCGAGGGGGAGGAAGACCCGTTGGGCCGCTTCGGGCGACAGGGACTTCTTCGACACCAGCTCTCCGTGCAACCCGTCGGAAGACTCCGCCAGGGGAGCGGAGGACAGTTCCCGGACCACGCGATCCGGATCTCCGCAGATCGGAACCTTCTCCCTGGATGGACGTTCGCCCGGATTGGATGCCGGCCGGGTGCTGCGGGAAGTCTTCGGCTTTCCCCAGAGGATGATGCTGTAGGCGAATGCGATCTGCTGATGCGGATAGCCGCCGTAGCCGAAGAAGGCTCCGAGGAGCTCCGAAAGCACCGCAGAGCGCAGCCGTTCCCCGTCGGGGCATGGAAAGCGGTCTACACCGATCAGGTTGCGCAGTCTGCCGGTTGTCGCCTGATAGGTGCGGGGATCCGGCTCTCCGGACAGCGGCGACTCCTCACTCTCCCAGTCCGTGGGGATGTCCCGCCGCCTCTCCGCCAGGCGCCTCCTGATGACCTCGCGCGTGATGCCGAAGACATAGCTGCTGAAGGGATATGCCTCGATGTACCGCGGCAGGGCCTTCCAGGCTGTGATGAGGATGTCCTGAACGGCCTCTTCGGGATTGTGGCCGTCTGCGCGTCTCAGCCTGGAGGAGACGACCCTCTCGATCTCGGGGAGATAGCGGCCGATCAGCCGCTCGAATCCGTTGTTGTCACCGCCAACCATGTTGCGTATCAGCGCAAGCTCCTGCTCGCGTGTAAGGTCCTGCGTTGGATAAGGTTTGAACACCATTATGTTCGTTCAATCCACAGCGGAAATCAGCAATGATGGCTCATTCTCAGATCCGAAGTATACTCGCAAAGACCTGTTTGGGTGTCAACCTCACATCTCATCCGAAAGCGGGTACATACCTCGCGACAACTCGGGGACCTTCGGGTAGTCTGCTCAGAGTTCCCGGTCGTACGAAGTGCTGATCTGATTGAGGAGATGATCATGAAAGAACCCCGCCATTTGGCGAGAGCCATTCTGCCTATTCTAATGATATCCGGCCTGTCGCTCTGCCTGGGTTGTGGCGGCGACAGTGATCCTGCCGGACCGGGTGGAGCCCCAGATGCCAGTCTAATCGGGACATGGGATCTGATTGCCATCAATGGCTTGCCCATTGTCGAAGGTGTGTGGCTTCGCTGGGTGTTCAATGCGACTACCGTGACAATCACCTCAGACATGGACTGCACGGAGGTCATCGAATACAGGACCGATGGAGACAGGCTGATCGGAGTGCGGATGATCAGCCGGGTCGGGTCCGAGTGCTTTGACGAAGAGCCCGGCGACCTTCCTCAGACTCTTGGCACCTACACCGTGGATGAGGATTACCTGGAGGTCACCATCACGGATCCGGTCATGGAACCACCGACGGTGGTCTTTCTCTTTGAACGAGACTGACGTGATCCCTCACTCACTCCGTAAACGGGATATCGGGAGAGGCTGAACCGCCACAGAATCGGGAGTATAGATCCAGGGCACCATAGCGAAGACGGTGATGAACCGACCGTGGCGAACGAAACGATGAATCACCCTCGCGAGAACTGACCCGTCCTGGAGTAGATGGCCTGGATCAGCAATACCCGGCAATGTGGTCCGGTCGTAGTTGGCTGAGGATCACGGCGGGAGTTGTGAGTGTTCATGGGAGCAGGAGCCAGACCTGGTAAATCCCGCCCCTTTCGTCCGTCAAGGTCCATGGGGCTTGTCACGGTTGACTGACTTGGGCCAGTCCTCCATACTGCTCGTCCATCGCGATGATCAGGAAACCAGCAAGAGGAGCAGGGATGATCAACGTGTGTAAGCAGGCGACGGCGCTGACGGAGAGTCACGGGAGTCTCCGGCCATGATCGACACAGATTGCGGTGACAGGTCGACAGATGTTCTGAGCGGAGCCTGCATCGGGAGCGACGCGCGTCGACCCGGCAGATCCGTGTCATGCGCATCGATCGAGTTGCGTCACGCAGTTGCCCTTGCCATCGTGTGTCTTGTCTGTGTAGTACAAGGCGCTGTCGGAAGGGAAGTTGTCCTGTCGTTCGCCCCGAATCCCGCCGTGTTCCCGCCTGTCGGTGTTGCCGACACTCTCCTTGTCTCGCTTCACGTGGAATCCGATGAGTTGCTCATGGGCGTACGCCTGGATCTGCGCTTCGACAATCGGCTGATACGCGTGAGGAGTGTCGAAGCCGGTCCGTTCCTGGTACGAAATGGCGGGGAAATCATGGGCGTTTCGACCATTTATAATGACCTGGGCCAGGTTGATGTGAACTTGGTGGTCGGGGGTGGCAGTCCGGTTGGCGTGTCGGGTGAGGGGGTCCTGTTGCGACTCATGCTGCAGGCGGTGTCCGAGGACCCTGCCGGCGAGCTGGAGATCCGTGAAGCCCTGGCGCGTGATCCGGGCAATGCAGTGATCCAGGCCCAGTGGGAGAACCTCCGGATAGAGGCGGCCGTGCAGCCGGAGTCTGCCAGCGTGGTTCTGCCGCTTCCCCTGGGATACTACGCCCTCGTTTCCCTGCCGATGAACCTGCCCGGGGACACAAGGCTGTCGGACGTCATGTCGGATCTCGGCCCGTACGGGGCGGATTCGTGGCGGGGTTATGGCATGAAGGCAGGGCGCCTTGTGCCGAATCCGGCTGTCGAAGCCGGTCACGCCTTCTGGCTCTCAACCGCCGCTCCCCGGGAGAGCCTGCGTGTGGAGGGCACGTCTGTTGCCGGACCGCTCGCGGTTGACCTGCGGCCCGGGTGGAACGCCGTCGGTGTCCCGTGGCGGGAACCGGCGTTCGCATGGTCCGACGTCCGGCTCGCCGTAGGCGGCGATACGCTGTATCTCGGGGATTCGCAGGCAGCGCAGTTCATCGCACCGCACGTGTGGTGGTGGGTTGATCACACGCCGGATCATCGGAACAACGGGAGGTACCTGGACGCGGGAGTCGCCGATGCCATGTCGACGGACGGCAGGCTGGGCGGGTTCCTGGTGTTCGTGCGCGAGGAGTGCTCGCTTGTTCACGAGAGGCCGGAGACCGCTAGATCGCCGGCCATGCAGGATCGCGGGAGCAATGGCAGGCGTGAAGTCGCCGGCGATGAGGAGCCCGATTGGCTCTTGCAGATCACGGCGGCAGCGGGCGACGGCTGGGAGCAGTCCGTGACCGTCGGCGCCAGGAGCGGAAGCGAGTTCGGGGCCGGCCCCGGGGATGTGCTCTGTCCGCCGTTTCTGGGGGATGAGCTGCGGATTGTCGTCCACCAGGAGGGATGCGAGTGGGGCGAGTACATGCGCGCCTACTCCCCGCCCGGCGCGTCAGAGTATGCGTGGGAGCTGGCCGTATCGGGCAGCCATCCGGTCGTGTTGCTTGCGTGGGACGGTATCGACGCGATTCCGGCCGGGTTTCATGCCTCGCTGATTCCTTCGGATGGCGGGGCCGCCGTCGACATGCGTTCAACGCGATCCCATTGCTTCGTGCTCTCCGGCGGCATGCGGACGTTCACCGTCCTGCTTGAGGAGATGCCATACGAAGGAGCGATGTTCGAGGGATCTCCTGCAGCAATCCGCATCGTCTCCCCCAACCCTGTGCGCGATAGGATAACCGTCGAGTACACGCTTGCAGCGGCAGGGGCCTTTGACCTGCGGGTCCTGGACGTATCAGGGCGTGTCGTGTCTGTTCTGGACAGCGGCTTCAAGGATGCGGGCCCGTACCGGGGGGAGTTCCGGCCGGGCTCACGGCCCGTCAGCTCCGGTGTGTACTTCCTGCGGCTCAGCAACGCGGGTATCACCGACGTGAAGCGGGTCGCGATCGTTAGATAGGGCACGGGTGCAGGCGGCATGCTCCCCATGAAGCGCGATCTGCCGGTTTCGTTGCGAGAACTGCAGAGACGCCTGATAGATGGCTACGAGAACTCAAGACTCTTCGGCTGATAATCCTCGAGCGACTGCCGGGAAGTTCAACTCCCAACATCGTCCGCTCCGGGCAGTCAGCTTCCAACCCGAATGGGAGGTGCCTGATGCGGCTGGCAGACCAGACTGCTTTCCGAATCGCTACCGTCATCCTGGCGATGCTTGTAATGGCCTGTGGCAAGGACAACGGCAAGGGGCCGGACAACGGTCCGGAGCGGCCGGTTATCGCGCAGGTCATCCTGAACGACGGAGTCTCCTTCACCCTGACGCGGGAGATCACCGTTGGTGCAATCTGCACCGACGGAGGAACGCCCAGCGCCATCCGGATATCGGAGGACCCTTCCTTCGGCGGAGCGCTGTGGGTTGACTACCAGCCGGAGGTACCCTTCCAGCTCTCGGCCGGAGACGGCCTGAAGATGGTGCATGCACAAGTCAGGAATGCCCAGGACGACATGTCCGGCGTTGCGACGGCGGAGATCGTGCTGGCTGAGGAGACGACTGTGGTCGGCCTGAGCCCGGTCCTGGCGGGGAAATCGGGTACCTCGGAAGCATCGCAACCCCGCGTCCTCGAGCTTTGGGTGGCGAATGCACAAGCCATGTACTCGGGGCGTTTCCAGCTTTCTTATGACCACAGCCGCATCGAGGTGACTCAGGTTGAGGTGAACATTACCGGGCACATCCTGAGCTCCACAGGGGCCTCCGTGGTCGTGTCGGATGAACGGTTCGACAACGAGACCGGAACGGTGCGGGTGGGAGCTTTGGGGCAGATGAGCGGCTTCACCGGTATCACCGGAAGCGGGCCGTTCGCCAGGATCACGTTCTCGCCCGTGGGAAGTCTCTCGACCTGTGTCCCGGTGGTCTTCGAGCATGAGTCCGCAACGGGTATCTGGGTGCACCGGGAAGGCGATCCCCCAACCCCGCAGGAAGGCGTTCTCTACGTTGATGGCCACATCGCGCCTTGATGGGGATGCCGGGATCTCCCGCCTGGGTTTGGATCAACGGGCTGGAGATAGCGGGCTGGCCTTGTGGTGTGCTGTGGTGCCGTCGTTCTGATCGCGAGAACTCGGGCCCGCGAGGGCAGACGACCCGGTGGCAGGAGCGTCGTGCCGCCATGTCTGCCGGGGGCTGAATGCAGGGAAAGGAATGGATCGTGAGTACTCAAGAACTGGTCTTTGGGACGGGCGGAAGCGGGGACAGGAACCTGGAGGCACCCGGGCTGAGGTGGGTGCGTATCGTGGCTGTGATCCTGCCTCTTCTATGCCTGGCGGTGGGACTGCCTCAGGTGGCCAGTGCGCATGAGGTGTCGGGGCAGATCTCCGGAGAGTGGCGTGACACCACACAGCCCTGCCATATGGTGGGGGACATTACCGCTGTCAACCTGACCATCGGCCCGGGAGTCCGGGTCTTGTTCAGAGGCTCAGAGAGACAGGCCTGTCGCGAGAACTCGCTTGTCTGAGCGTAGTTCAGCGGGCGCCCCATGATTCGCAGTCCGAAGCGGCAAGATGGGTGGGGCGATCCAGGGGCGCACAATCATGTGCGCTCTGAGCGGAGATTCCGAAGCTTCAAGGCACGTGTTACAAGGGAGGGATGTCATGTTGGACAGTCATAGGCGTCTTGGGGTTCTGGCGACGATACTAGCTCTTGGTGGTCTTGCCCTTGGGATGCCGATCCCGCTCGCTCACGCCCAAGCCAGGCACGGCGAGTCGGGGGTCCAGACCATTTCCTTTCCGTTCTTCGATGATTTCGAAGGCGGGCTTGGGAACTGGCTTGTCAGTGGTCAGGACTGGGACACGACCAGCGTGACCTTCCGCAGCCCGGGCCATGCGATCACCGACAGCCCGGGTGGCAACTACC
>CAZWSC010000028.1:0-12273 GCA_964636385.1 uncultured bacterium | reverse complement strand
GGCGACTCGTACTGCTGTGTCGTGTGGTGCAGGATGGGGGAAAGGCTTAGCCATCTCCAAGGGATGCAGCTGATCGTCTGGCAGATGCAGTCCTGGGTCCATAAGGTTCCGTTTGACAGCCATGAAGCTCCGATCCTAAAGTTACGCTTTGGGATCATGTGGATCCGTCGATCCCGTTCCCACATCAGTTTCCCATGGAACGGCAGCATCGGCCGTGGCTGGGCAGGTGGGTTGAGTCTGAATCCTGGGGGGTATGATATCCAATGAAGCGGTTGCTGATTGCCTATGTCACTCTGATCCTTGCTCTATCTGTCGGGTGTTCGGACGAGGGCGTTGCCCCGGCGCCAGATGTGGTCGCCCCCGAGGTCAGGATTCTGTATCCGGTTGATCTGAGCCCCAGGGTCTGGATCGTATCAGACTCGATCGACGTCTATGTTGGGGCTTCCGAGGGGGGAGGTGATGATCCGGCCGGACAGATTGACGAGGTCTCCCTCTGGTTCCGGCACCCCTCCAGCGTGGATAGTCGGTTCATCGGATCGATCGGGCACCCCATTGATCCCGAAGATGTGGAAGACGAAGACGTCCTGGAGTACATTGAGGGATTGCCGTCAGGGTGGAGCTTGTACACAAGGCGCTGGTACACCGGTCCCACGTATCCGGAGTCGGAGGGGGGAACACCCATCAACAGTGGTACGGAGGTTCAGCTGTTCGCAACTGCGCGGAACACCATGGATGGTCTGGCGACAACGGAAAAGATCAGAATCCGGGTCTTCAATATGGGTGAGGACCTCAGGGCTCCCGTACCCGCATTCACGATAACACCACGTGAAGGGACTGTGGAGACCGTGTTTGAGTTTGATCCCAGCGGCACGACGGATGAGATCAGCCCTACAGAAGAGGTACAGACCAGATGGGATTTCACGGGAGATGGCAACTGGGAGGTCAACTGGGAGGATGGCGCCAATGCCATGGATATCCAGTTGTTCAGATTCGCGTCGCCGGGTCGGTTTCGGGTAACGCTTCAGGTGCGCAATTCCTACATTCCCGACAGTCTGAGATCGGAAACCCGGGAGCATGTTGTAACACCTCTTGGCGGCGAACCACGCCCCCCCCACGACGACTACATTGCCATTCCACCTCTTACCTTTACACGCGGAGACACATCATTTGTCGTGGATGGCGTTGAACACCCTGCGGAACAGGATGAGTCGCCGATTCACCAGGTGAGGTTGCGTTCGGAGTATTTTATTGAGAGGACCGAGGTCACCAACACCCGCTATCTCGATTACCTGGAAGCGGCGTTTGCCGACACCGCCGAGCCCACACTCCGTTTCCTGCATGACCAGATAGTTGGCGCGGAAACCGGGTTTACGTTCCTGAGGTTCGGCGACTCCAGGATCTTCTTCGATCTGGACCTGGATGAGTTCCGGATCCAGGATGGGTACGACGAGCATCCAGTCACCGGAGTGTCCTGGTATGGGGCGAATGCATATGCGCTGTTCTATGGGCTCCGTCTTCCCACCGAGGCGGAGTGGGAAGCAGCCGCCAGGGGAACGAACCAGAACCTGAGTTTCCCATACGAGGGAGGCGAGGAGTTCGTGACGGAGGAGGGCAGACACCGCGTCAACTACAGGGACAGCGGTGATCCCTTCGACAATGACACTACACCGGTGGGATTCTACGATGGCCGGATGGCAAATGGATTCCAGACGATTGATTCGCGCAGCCTTTATGGTCTGTACGACATGGCCGGCAATGTTGCCGAGTGGACGGGCGACTGGTGGGGCAGTTATCCAAGCGGAACCGTAACGGATCCGCAGGGACCGTTGTTTGGTCGGCACAAGGTGGTGCGGGGGGGACATTTCTTGAACACCCGCTTCAGTGTGCGTCTAACCCGGAGGTCAAGCGCAATCCCGGATGAGACCTATCCGACAGTCGGGTTCCGGACAGCCTATGTGGAGTTCAACTAGCCGGCAGTCCTGAAGGTCAGCTGCTGGAACTTCGGATCCGTGCGACACCCAATGCGAGGCGGCGGGATCGCACGGATTCCTTTTCCGGGGAAGCACCGGGCGAATCTCGCGCTAAGAGACTCCTTACCGGGGGTGTGATGAGGATACTGACACTGGTTCTGACGGCCCTGGCGATCGCCGCTGCGGTTTTCGTGATATTTGGCCAGTCACTGCGTCACCAGAGGCTTCCGGAAGACCGTCTCGTGGTCTGGTCGAATCCGGCAGTCACTGGCGAGAGTACGAAGGAAGCCCTGATGGGTCACTTCCACGACAGTTCCCGCGATGGGTGGCGCAACGCCATCCGCCCCGTCTCCACAACCGCCCTGCGCACCCACTTCAGCTGGTTTCACCAGATCCGTACCGGTTATCAGCGGATGCAGATCATATGGATGGCTGTGACGGGCATTCTGCTGCTGCTGCTGTTTCACGCCACAGGCAAGTCTACCTGGGAGGCTGCTGCAGGGGGGCTCCTGTTCGCTGTGCACCCATTGGCTACTGGTTCAGTTCTCACCCTTGCCGGAATAGCGGAGCTTCTCGCTCTCGTCTTCCTGGTCACGGGTTTTCTGATACTCCAACCTGTGACTGTGAGGCTGAGGGAGTCACTGCTCCGCAACCCGGCAGGACGGGGATCGAACGTATCATACGCCCGTCACGTGGCGGTCTTCGGGATCTGCTTCCTGCTCGCCTTGTGGTCACACGAACTCGCAATGGCAGGGTTGCCGGTGATTGTGGTCTGGATGCTCGCAGTTGTGCGGAGCGGCATATCGCGCAGGCCAGACAAACCTCTTTCCGAGTTCGGGCGGGGTGCCGCAAGGCTACCGGAAGACGGTGCAGATGTCGACCCGAGGGCCACAGGCAGATTGTCAAGGTGTCTTGTCTGCGTACCGGCGGCGACTGCGGCCGTTATCGCCTCATTGGCTGCCTTCCTGCTGTTCATCGTACACAGGCTCCTTGTGTACCAGATGCTCCCCGAGCACCTGAAGAAAGGCCACGCGGTTCTGACAACCACGGGACTCTCCTGGACCGAGCGTGCATCGCTTGGGCTCCCTGCAGGTCCAATAGTGCTGGAGCAGACCTTTCTCCCCATGCGGCTGGGGTATGTCCATGACCACCTGATCATCGATGGACCAGGAACTGGCGGCGCAATTGCCGGACTGGTGCTCTTGGGAGGACTGTTGGTACTGGTTGTGAGGGGTGTTCTAAGGGGTGATGCACGTCTTGCCCTCTGGTCCGGATGGGCGCTGTTCTTCCTGGCAGGTGCCATGGGTCTGGTGGCTGATCCCGGGGACATCGCACCGGTGCGGCTGGTCTTCATGGCATTGCCGGGGGTGATCGGTCTTGTGTTGATGGGGGTCGAAGCCGTCATACACAGATCCAGGGTAACGGCGGTGCGATGGGTTCTACTGGCAGCGGGCCTGGCCGCGTTTGTCCTTCTCGGCATGCGCACACACACCCGTGCGGCCGAGTTCGAAGGTGAAGACTCTCTGGTCAGGGCCCAGCTTCGCGACTACCCGAAGAGTGCGCGAGCCCATTTCGACAGGGCGAACCTGTACCTGGTCAGGGGTCAGTGGAGCGCAGCCCAGGCCGAGTACGAGGAGGCATTGGCCCTGCGCCCCGAGTTCTCCATGGCCTGGGTCAACCTGGGAAATGCCTACTTCACGCAGGAGGAGTACGGGCTCGCCATGCGCGCGTTTCTCTTCGCTCTTGCAGAGACGGATGGCCGGCCCGAGTTCGCGGTCGTTGAAGCCCGCGCCGAATACCATCGTGCCTTGATTCTGATGCAGCAGAACCGCAATGAGGAAGCCGTTGTCGCACTCGGCAGGATGCTGGAGATCTTCCCTGATCATCTTCCTTCACATGCGAACATCGGGTTCATATATGCCAATTCTCCCGACTATGATGTGCTGGCCCGTTACCACCTGACCCGTGCCATGAGCCTTGAGACCGATGCGAATCGCCGCCAGGCCCTGGAGGACCGCCTCAGGTTCGTTGAGGATCGCCGAAGACGGATAGGTGAAGAGAGTCCGCTGCCGCCGTCATTCGATGACAGGTGGAGAGAGCTGGAGAAGCAGCCGTGAGGACGCCCCTGACCCGGGAGATCGTGGGCAGGATCACCGGGCAAACGGCAGGGGAGAAGCATGTCCATGGATTCAAGGCAGCACGACATCCGGATTCCCGCACCTAAGGTCCGCTCCTCGGCGGATCACCGTTATACAGATCCCACCGCATTCTGTACAAGGTGTAGTGGAACACATCACGCCTCGCAATGCCGCGCTCCCCGAACCTTCGCACAATAACCGGCTCGCAGACATCCGGATGGCGGTCCTGACGGGAGAGCCGTTGTGGATCTACAGATGAGTCGACCAGGTAGTCAGGCCTGGCAACCGACGCAAATGCGAGGGTCTCGACGAACTCCTCGATGCGCATGGTACCCCTGGCCTCCAGCATCCCTCTGTCCAGATGCCCGTGCAGATCAATGACACGCCTGTCGCTGTAATACCCAGTAACGCCAATGTCCAGAAGACCGATCGTAGCGTCTGTGGGAGTATTGTCGCGTATCCACCATGCGACCTCCATGAGCGGACCTCGCAGTCCCCTTGTGATCTGCATGGCAGACGGATAGTTGACACCGTAGAGCATGAATGCATTCTGGGAGACAATCAGGGCCGCGAGCACCCAGACCAGGATGGTGGATGGGTAGTGATCGCCAGAACCTGAACTGAGTGCCGAATGCGCGGTCGCGTGTCCCGTGGAGATGGTGCTGATGCCGGATGCGCCGCCTGATCTGCCTCCGGTGGTCCTCCTCTTCGTATCTGCCGGTCTGTCACGAAGAATCCTGTACCACTCAGGCAGGGCCCTGGCATCGACGGCCGCGAAGCCGAAGATCACAATCCAGCAGATCGCCGGGATGAGATACCTGGAGACGAGGGCGGATTCCCCCCGCAACGCGTAGAGTGCAGGCAGGGACAGCGTCCACGCAGCCGGGAGAAACCGGATGCGCAGCCAATCCCGGATCTTCGGGATAGACAGTGCCCTGATGGCCATCATCGATCCGGCCAGGATTATCGAGATCTCGATCAGGCTGGTTGCAGCGATGATCGCGGCAACACGCCCGGTCGCCCAATGAAGGTCGGCAATGCCAAGTGACCAGCTTCCCCCCTTTGCGTAAACCGTATTCGGGAGTATCGCGCCGAACTGGGCATGTGCATGGAGTGCCCAGGGCACGGTGATGGCTCCGAAGCCGGCAGCCAGGGCAGTCATGGCCTGCACCCGCCTCCTCCCGGAATGCAGAAGCACGTCAAGCGCGGCAAGTGCGGCCAGTCCCAGGCACTCCGGCCGTGTGAGCGCCGCCAGGCCGATAAGCGCTCCCGGGAGAAACGGGAGCCTGTCACGGACTCTATGATCCATCCAGGCGGCAATCGCAATGAGCACCAGGAAGACAGCCATTGCCGTTTCCATCCCGGACAGCGACCAGCGGATCATCCATGCATTCGCGGTCCATGCGGCCAGCGCAGCCAGGCGTCCGCGGCGCGAAGGTATGATCTGCCTGGAGGCGAAAGCAAAGGCCGGCACGCTGGCAGCGAGGAACACCGCACCGAGGACCTTGGCCGCTGCCAGGGGATCGGATCCGCAGCGTGCTGCGGCAGCAAGCAGGATGGTCCACAGCGGACTGGTGAAGCCGTAGGTCGGCTCGCCCGGGTTGAAGGAGAAGCCATGGCCCGCCGCGAGGTTTCGCGCGAACTGCAGGTAGATGAAGGTGTCGTCCGTCAGGTATGGGATGAAAGGCGCGGCCAGGAGGAGCACAGCCGCCGCATACAGAGTCCAGAAAGGGAATTCCCTGCGCGCAGTCGGGGATCGATAGCGGTCCATCCGTCCTCACAAATCCGGCCGGATCAGAACAAGCTGCCCACAGCCTCCATGAAGTCGCGGGTCATGAACTGCATGCGACCGATCAGCAGGGAGATCCTGGCCATCACGGTGAATCCGAACGAAGCGCCGAAACCGACCATCAGGCAGAGCCTGCCGAAGTAGGCAAACCTTCCCACCGCCCCCTTGTGTTCAACTGAGAAGAAGAAGAAGACCAGGCAGGCCAGTGTCCCGATCACAAGGAAGGTGGAGTTGGCCGAGGCAAGGAAGTTGGAGAGGAACCCCCGGGCGGGGTCGTTCACGACGAATGACTGGACCGAGGCCTGCGCCTGCTGTAGAACACGCCCTTCCAGGGTCAGGGGGATGCTCAGCCCCGAGAAACCGCCGATGTAGAATGCGATCGACCAGCGGCTGAGCCAGCCGATCCTTGGGATGAAACGCGTGAAGAGCAGGATGCCCAGCGCCAGCGGAATAAGGTAGTCAAGCTGGTTGTTGTACAGGACATTGTCCCAGACCTTGGGCTTGAAGACATTGTAGTAGTAGGTTACAACAAGGAAGCCGACCGATACGCCTACCGCCAGGTGCTCGGCCATCTTGTACGCGGGGTTGTCCCTGTACAGGAATGAGAAGATGGCCAGAGTCATCAGCCCCGCCAGAATCGTCCAGAAGATGTCGATACCGGTAGGTTCCATCTAGCCGCGTCTCCTCTGGTTGATGTAGGCGATGTTGCCCAGCACCACGAAGGCGATGATCAGGTAGTGGACCACCTTCTGGGAGCGCATTCCGGCCGTGCCGTAGCCGATCCTGCCGATGCGTGCTTCGTACTCGGCGGCGCCCTTGAGACCGCCGAGTACTCCGGCGATTTGTCCGCTCTGGTAGTAGGGCTGGATGTCAGCCGTGTAAACGGCAGTCAGGCCGGTGACGACCGTGACACCGTAGCGGGACCCGGCATATATGGCCCAGAACTCCCCCACCGCACTCGACGCAAACGTCACGACAGCCGGAATCTGATCGTAGTTGATCACCGACTCCAGCATGGGGATCTCATCGTAGGGAGTTCCGTAGTAGTCCACAGGAAACGTGCGGCGGATGCTCTCCCCCATCTGCAACTGGGCGACGGCCGCATTGGGCTGGAAGCCGAGGAATGCCCAGTCCACATTCCTGACCTTCCCGTACTCCTCGGCTATCTCGGGAACGATCTGGCTGGCGATACCGGCCCCCTGGCCGGTGTACTGCAGGCTCATGGCCAGGACCCGGATGTCCCTGGAGAAGCAGTGGTGCAGCACCGCCCTGGCCATCGGGGTGAGTTCGGCCTCGGCGGCAGGGTCATAGTCGATGCTGATGATGACGGGGTCTGAGTTCGGATCCACCCTGTCGATCGTCTGGAATGCATCCTCGACTTCCTTGGATACATCCACCCGAACCGGCGGCCAGTCCACATAGAAGGGAACCGCCACGGCCAGGAAGACCAGGCTGTATATGATACGCCGGTCGACATTGAGAAGGCGCTCGAGGAAGGTGGTGTTCTCCATCGTCTACTCCTTCCCCGATCCAAGGTACGACCGCTCGATGCCGAGAACCACCTTGAGCGCGGTGGATGCGGCTCCGAGTCCAACGCCGAGGATGATGGCGCGCTTGGAGACAAGGTTGGGTCCATCCAGGATCCAGTGCTGGATCTTCGGCAGGCCGAAGAAGTGCCCCTCATCCAGGCGGCCGATCATAACCACCACCGCGGCAATGAGGAGAAGTGTGGCGTCCAGGCTGCGCGCCCTGAACGCCCGGAACGCGGCCGAGGCGAGGTAGAAGGCGAGCAGGGAGAACATCGAGGCCTGGACAGGCAGCAGTACCGATGTGAAGAGAGTCTGGAACAGCGATTCGCGGTCGCGTCCGCCGATGAAGCCTGCGGACATCATGAGGACCATTCCAGCGAGGGCCACCAGCGAATATATCGTATCCTTGTGCCTCTTCTGGATCTTCAGGCCGTGACGATGAACGACACTTGCCACCCCCAGCACGATCGAAAAGGCGTAGACAATCTGCAGGTAGTCGTTGACCCTCTCATAGGCCGGGAGTAGTGCCGGGATGAAGTACTGAATGGCAAGGAAGATCCCGGCGGCGGCGCATATGAAGAGGGGCACGTGAATCTTCATCCGCCCGTCCCCCGAACCCTGAGCGTATCAGCAACCCAGTCGAACGGCTCGCCCCGCATGATGACGCCCAGAGTCATGAGTAGAGCCCCGACGAGGATTATCAGCAGGACGATGAGTTTATAGTAGTCCTGTCCCTTGAGGCTCCCCAACAGTGTCGGCTCACGACTGATGTACGAGCTGGCTGCGTAAAGCTCCTCCCCCATGATCGTGTAATCGCAGGCGGCTACGAAGAAGGGAAGCTGCGCGGTGGAGTCGGTGCCCGCGATCTGTATCGCCCCGATGGACGCTCCCGTCTCGGCCAGGACCAGGGACTCTGCGTAGAACATGCCGAGCAACAGGTTTGCACCGGGTTTCTCGCGTGCCATGATCCCGCACACGGCGGCGGCGTACGAGAACTGGTCGTTCGTGACGAAGAAGACGTCGTCATCGTTGTAGTTGTGAGGATACCCGGCCTCTGTGAAGCCCTGCTTCACGATATCCTGGGTAACCGGGTAGACGATCGGGTCGCGGTTGGGAACGAGAATGCGGCTCTGGTAGGCGGCGATCTTCTTGGCCACCTGCCCCAGTATGTTCAGTGACGCGATGGTCGAGACATCCGATATGGTGCTGATGCCGGGGACGTAGAGGGTCGGCTTGCCCATCTCGGTGCAGCGGCCCACGGCCTCATCCAGCGCATCCAGACCTGCAATCCTGCGGATGAAGAGCGGCTTACCGCGCCGTGCCATGTCTATGTATATGAGGATGAACGCTACGAACATGGCAGTCGCGACCAGGGTGTTGATCTTGTTGGTGTACAGCCACTGGCGCCTGGGAGCGATCGGCCCGAAGGGTTTCGAGTCGGCATGGTCTCCGTCGTGGCCGATGACGCGCACAATGTATGTATAGGGCGTACCGGGCCGGAGCCCGCCGTCTTCGGTGGAAAAGCTCTCCAGCAGAAGCTGGGAGTCGAAGCGGCGCACAAGGCTGTACTCCGTATCCGCCGGACCCTTGCGGTGGACTTCGTACCCGGCAACCGGGCCGTGTCCCATGCCATCGCTTGCCGACCTGTCGAACGAGATTATGAGGGCCTTACCCGCGTCCAGGGGCTTGTCCCGGACTTCGATCTGTGCAGGCGGGAGAAGGGGGGGCGGCGAGAAGGGCACTTCGGTCTCTTCCGACTCATTGGGTGAGTAGCGGATGGATGAAGCCGGATCCGCCCGGATCTCATCGGTTCCGGCCAGGGCGTGCGCAGGGGGCGATGTGTCCAGCGCGAAGAAGAGCAGGAGTAGCGAAGCCTGTAGAAGAAGCCGGCACGGGGACATAACGAACAGCCGTTCCAGGGGTACCCACTCCTTCCTGTCCGCATGCGCGTGCAAATGGACCATCCGGCAGATTCCTGCTTCACGATTGAGGCCGCTGCCCCGGGCAACGGCCCCCGGACCCGAATGGGCGAAGTCTAGCCGCGGGCCGGCGGCAGCGCAACCGGGTATCTGCCTGGGGATCTGGGATGCGTAACTGGGGCTGCGTCCTGCCCTGCGGTTACATGTGCCGCCAGACTCTCCCTGCCTTCGGCCATTGACTCCCCTCCCAAGTCGGGCTACACCGTGTCATCGGGCGCCTGCCTGCGGCCGGTCGCGTGGCGGCAACAGGGATCTCATCGTTGAACGCGACCATTGGGAGGATCTGCCATGAGATGGAGAATCGACAACGAGGTGCCTGACAGAGTTCTGACGGCGCACTTCGTGCTGAAAGGGGCGTCTGTCCGGACATCCTCGCCGGGCCTGAGGGAGGAGATCGCCCGCCGCGTCGGGGATCTGCGCTCCACCTGCCCCGAGCCTGCCCAGGCGTCCGACATTCTGGCACCGTCGCGCCGGCTGTATCACGCCCTTGGTATCGACCCGTCTAAGAAGCGCCCGTCATCGGAAGCGCTTGTACGAAGGGTTATACAAGGGAAGGATCTGTACGAGATTAACACTGCCGTCGATGCGGGAAACCTGACATCGATGCTTCACATGCGGTGCGTGGGACTGTACGACGCAGACAACATCAGGCCACACATCGTCGCGGGAGATTCCGGAGGGCAGGTGGCCAGTGTCGTGCTTCGCCTGGGAAAGGACGACGAAGGATACGACGGTATCCGGAAGGACCGTATCCACCTGGCAGGCAGGCCGGGGCTTTTCGATACGGAAGGACCTTTCGGAAACCCCTCCGCCGATTCCGGCAGGACCATGGTGACCACTGGGACCACGCGGTTGCTCTATGTCCTGTTCGAGTCTGCAGACGAGTCGGATTCCGGGATCCGGGAGCGCCTGCGGCTTGCGCTGGATGTCATGACCCGTCACGTCGGGGGAACGGTGGAGGATCTGGCTGGGCCGTGACCACGCCCGTTCATGAGCCCACATCACTCGCGAAACCTCTGCAGCGACACGGGCGTCTCGTCACTCGCTTCACGAATGGCGAGGGCGAGGGCGATGTCGGGTGATCACTGCCCCTCTGGGGCAGGTTCCACCGGTTCCACGAGTGAGTACCTTCCTTCACGGACCACAACATCAGGAGGAATCCAGCCGCCGGCCTCAAAGGCATCATACCCTTCCTTCAGATTGGCCCAGAAGTCATACCAGTCGCCCTCCCCATGTCTCTGCATATTCTCTTCGTTCTTCCTGAAGGGGAAGATGTGGACACTGAAGGACGGCTGACCGTTCCGGAGTGCGGCATCGGCAAGTGTGTAGATCTCCTCGATTATGCTGTCTGTCATGGCGTAGCATCCGATCGATACGCACCGCCCATGAACCATCAGGGCGCTACCCGTTCTTCCGTGATGGCCGTCG
Organism: uncultured bacterium; assembly: GCA_964636385.1. GTDB lineage: Bacteria > Eisenbacteria > RBG-16-71-46 > CAIMUX01 > CAIMUX01 > CAZWSC01. The sequence continues at coordinate 1,440 of CAZWSC010000028.1, read as the reverse complement.
TAGCTGTTCGGATAGCCAAGGTTGAATGACAGGTGAAATCTGCTGACCGGGTTCAGGGCCCGGGGCGGTACGGAGTAGAAGCCCTCAGGCGCCATGCCGTCACCTTCCATGATCTTGGGGCCAAGTCCGCCGTTCCCGTAGGAGCATATCGGATAGGTCCTGAACAGCCGGAAGCGGTCCTCACTCTTCAACCAGGCCTCTAGTTCCATTTCCTCCTTGAAGATCCGGAGATACACGGGCGAACCGAATACCAGGCCGCTGTCGGACAACGCCTTCTCAAGTGCCGGCCTCACCCGGTTGATCGCTTCACGAGACCGGGGACTCGATGGGATGTCACCGTGAACCAACAGCAGGGATGCTGAGAATGCGATAGGCAGCAATGGACTGATGATGATTGCTTCCCCCTGTCGTGCTCCTGCCACTCTGCGGGCCGGTGCTGTTGCCATGAGCGGGGCTTCGAACGTATGAACTGCCGGATCATAGCCTGAGCGAACAGGTCAACGCCAGGGCGCCATTCCTGTCCCGGCACAGACCGGCACACGGTCCTGGATCAACACGAACCCACTTCTCGCCGGGGGAACTGAGTCCAATGATGCTGCCCACGACAAGACCTGAAGTGCCGAGAAGGAGCGCGCCTGCAAACGCCTTTTCCCCGGCGGTCATTGAGAGGGGCTCCCACCCATCCTGGGGATCATCACGGGACGCGAAACCGATCAGGGCGCCGCCTGCTGAGCCGATGATGAACCCGATTCCTCCCCCACGCATTGCCCCCTCACCCTTTGACCGTGCGCGCGCCACTTTCAGGGAGGAGATCCCGCTCAGCGGCAGTACAAGGGGCTCGCCGGAGGGTGAAACCCTGCTCAGCGTTAGTGTATCGCTTCGCAGCTCCTCAACGATATAAGTCCCCTTATACCTCCACGAAGACAGGCGCACCCGATCTCCCTCCATGACCTGCCGGGATGCTGTCTTTGCATGAGCAGCGGACGGTGCCAGAGAGGCCAGAGAAAGGAGTGCACAGATGATCATGCGGCACATGGAACACCTCCGATGAAGCATCACGATTCAGGCGTCACCAGTAACCGGTGCAGGAAGAGCTCCAACGGGAACAGTGGGACTTTCCGCCTGCAAGGGACGTATGTCTGCCGGACTCAATTCGGCCGCATCTTCCTGCTGAGTTCCGCGATCTGCCGGAGCAGGTTTCGGATTCAGGTTGCGAGTCCCGCATCCGGGAAGATGCTGAACCTTTTCCACAATCGGGCAAAGGGGATACTTCACCTGCTCAGCAGTTGAGTGACCAGGTCTCACCAGGGGCCTGTCCCGGCTCCTGCCGGGGGTGATCAAGCATTCGGGAACTGGAACCGGCGCCGGGGGATGGAGTCCCGGCGCCGGTAGTGTCGCCCCCGATGCATTGCTGATGCCGATCCCGTCCCGCCCACCCCG